>DATFHK010000041.1:0-44010 GCA_035248505.1 Gemmatimonadaceae bacterium
CGAGACTGCGCGTGCGCGCGTTTTGCCCCACGCGATTGCGCGCTGGAGCTGATTGCCTTGCACGCGCAAATCGATCGAGTCGGCGACGAGCTCGAGGTCCTGGCTCAACGCGTGACCGGTGGGAGTAGCGATGACTCGCTCCACTTGTCGATTGCGCGAGTAAACGTCGATGATACCGCCGGTGAGGGTGAAGTTGCGGTTGTTCTGATTGCCTTTGCCCTGCACCTGCGGCTCGCGCATCAATCGCGCGAAGTCGCGACCGCTGTCGAGAAAGGCGGAATCGCCGGTGGCCTGCAGATCCGGCCTGGTTATCTGGACGCGTCCTGATGCGTACACGAGACTGTCGCCGTCCATGGTGATGGCGTTGGCGACGACGTGCGCGGTGTCAGGTGGGCGTCCGCGACCGGTGGTGTCCTTTTGCACTAGGGTGACGGTCGGACGTCCCGGTGCATAAAGATGTTGCAGCGGCCGAGAGGGTGTACTGCGATAGTAATCAGCACTTGGTCCGCGCAACACGCTGCCGTTCGACATGACCGCGACGACGTTTCCTTCGGCGTGAAGGTGGTTGTCGTTTTGGTAGTACGTCATCGTATTCGAAGTCACCGTTGCGCGCGGCTCGGTGTAACGCACGTTCCCGATGAGAAAGAGTCTGCCCTGCGACTCGTAATATTCGGCGCTATCGGCGGTCAGGTTGTTGCCCTGACCCATGCAGTAGGCTCTGACGCCCCTGCCCAAATAGGCGATTCGATTTCCAGGCGAGACCTCCACGGAGCGAGCCACCGTGTTAGTTCCGGTCGGAAATACCAGGTCGCAGTTCCGGGGAACCTCCTGCGCAAAGGCGGCGGTGGGAAGCGCCAACATCAGAGCGATGAACGCAACGGCTCTTCGTGACACGTGACTAGGGGCGTGGCGGCGTAGACGACGCCGCGTTCGGAACGCCTGTCGCGGGCGCTGATGTTCCAGCGCTAGGTGTAGGACGCGGCGGAGTCGGCGTCGTCGCCTCCGTCGAAACACCTCTCGCAATACCACTCGCGCCTTTCAGAATCAGAATGTTCTTCATGTTTGGATCGGAGCGAAAGCCGATGCCCGACACCTGGCGATTCGCCTCGGTGAGAAGGAACGCACTATCGCTCGAGATCTCGTTGCGCTGCTGGCTATAGAGCAATTCGGGCGTCGTCAGCCGCCGCCCATCTTCCGACACCACAACGACGTTTTTTCGCGCGATCATGCTGCTGGTGCGGCTGTTGTAAGTGCCGTGACGTGCTGTGAGAACAGCATCTTTGGCACCCGTCGAAGTAAAAAACGTTACGACCGGATTCTCAAACTCCATTCGCGTGTTGTCGTCGAAGAAATAGGCCGTGTCCGAGTGCATCTGCGCGCGGGACACGCCTTCGTCGGCAAGCACGAATCGCGAACCATACATCACCTGATCGGCGGAGTCAGCGAGCGGAGAGTGCGCTGCGACAGGCGGCTGCTTTTTCTCGCTGCACGCAGCCACCAATACGCATCCAGCAAAGACCAGAGTGAATCGCATCAGACCACACCGGCGCGCATCAGGTCGTGGAGATGAACCACGCCCACGATCTCATCTTTGCCGTTGAGGACCGGTAGCGCCATGATGCCATGGGTTTCCATCTGATGGACCGCCACGCTGCCCAAGTCGTCGGCGCGCGCGATCTTCGGGTTCTTGTTCATCACCCGCGTCACCGGAATGTGGAAAACGTCTTCTTCGTGCTCCATCAATCTCGATAAGTCCCCGGTGGTGATGACGCCGCAAACCATTCCATCCTTGTCCGTGATGACAGCGATGCCGCGCCGCTCAGCGAGCTGCACGACAGCCTGCCGCATTGTTGCCGTCTCCGGCAGAACCGGCAGTCGCTCGGTCTCCATCACGTCAGACACTCTTGTCAACAACCTCTTACCGATCGACCCGCCTGGATGGATCTTCGCGAAGTCATCAGCGTCAAAGCCCTTCTCCTCCAGCAATGCGATCGCCAGCGCATCGCCGAGCGCCAACGCAACTGTGGTGCTCGTAGTCGGCGCGAGATCGTGCGGACACGCTTCTTCCTTGACCCACGCATCGAGCGATACGTCACTGTGCCGGGCGAGTGACGATTTCGCTTCGCCCGTCAGCGCGATTGTATATACCCCGAGGCGCTTCAGGTGATCGAGCAGACCGAGCACTTCTGCTGACTCTCCGCTCTTGGAAATGAGAATTGCAACGTCCGATTCACCGACAATTCCAAGATCACCGTGAACGCTGTCAGCAGGGTGAAGGAACGTCGCCGGCGTGCCCGTCGACGTCAGCGTCGCCGCGATCTTTCTGCCGATCAATCCGGATTTGCCGACGCCGGAGACAATTACGCGACCATCTGACCGCGCGATGCTCTCCACTGCCTTGGCGAACTGATCTCCGATCCGACGTTCGGCCTCGGCGAGGGCGTCAGTCTCCATCCTGAGGACACGTCGCCCACGCTCGACGATGTCCTTGCGAGTCATCGATTGACGCGCGCCCAGACGTCGACGACGCGTTCCATCAAGCCGTCGATCTCGGACAGGGGCAGCATGTTGGGACCGTCGCTTGGCGCGCAGTCTGGATCGGGATGCGTCTCCATGAACAATCCCTGCGCACCAGCAGCAATGGCCGACAATGCAAGAATAGGCACGAATTCACGGGCGCCACCGCTGGCTCCTTCAGGCCCCTGCCCCGGTTTCTGCACGCTGTGCGTGGCATCGAAAACGACCGGAGCGTTGCAGGCGTCGCGGAGTCGCGTGAACGACCTCATGTCGACCACGAGATCGCCGTAACCAAAGAATGTACCACGCTCAGTCACGGCAATGTCCCGCGAACGGCCGTTCGACTGCGAGCCCCCTCGGATTTTTTGTACGGCGCCTCGCATTCCCTCCGGTTGGAGCCACTGCCCTTTCTTCACATTGACCGGCTTGCCAGTCGCTCCTGCCGCCTCGAGGAGATCGGTTTGCCGGCAGAGAAATGCGGGGATCTGCAGCACGTCGACGACTTCCGCGGCGGGAGCGCACTGATCGGGCGTGTGCACGTCGGTCAGGACTGGAAGTCCGGTCGCCTTGCGAACGCGAGCGAGCGCTTCGAGGCCGGCATCGAGACCAGGTCCGCGCGCTGCGCCACGATTCGACCGGTTCGCCTTGTCGAAGCTCGCTTTGTAGATGATGCCACCCGGAATTCTTTCCGCGAGACGCGCCAGTGCTTCTCCGACGCGCAGGTTGAGCTCATCGCTCTCCAGAACACACGGACCCGCGATGAGAAAAAGCTTATCCGCCGGAAAGTGTTCCGTCACAGTCACTCGGCTTCGCTGTGCGCGCGCTTCCGCGTGCTGCGCGCGGGCGACTTGGCCTGTGCCGCCGCACCGATAAAGCTCGCGAACAGCGGATGCGGTCTTGTCGGACGCGATTGCAGCTCTGGATGGAACTGACAACCGATGAACCACGGATGTGTCTGCAGCTCGACCATCTCCACCAGGGATCCGTCAGGCGAAAGACCGCACAGGTTCAAACCGTGCTCGATGAAAGTGTCGCGATACTTATTGTTGACTTCGTAGCGATGTCGATGACGCTCGCTGACCTGTGGCACGCCGTAGATCTGGCCAGCGAGCGTTCCCGAGCCAAGCCGGCACGGATACGCGCCCAGCCTCATTGTGCCACCCATGTCGGTGACGTGTTGTTGATCTTCCATCAATGAAATAACTGCATTGCCGCATTCCGGTGCGAATTCGCTGGAATGGCTATCCGAAAGCCCAACGACATTTCGCGCGAACTCGATGATCGCCGTCTGCATGCCGAGGCAAATGCCGAAGAACGGCAGTCCCGACTCGCGCGCGTAGCGAATCGCCTCCAGCATACCCTCCACTCCGCGCACGCCGAATCCTCCGGGCACCAGCACCCCGTGAAACTCAGCCAGCAGCTCGCGGGTCTTCTCGCGCGTGGTAAAGAGATCGCTGGCAAGCCACGAGATTTCGATGCCGACGTCATTTGCGATTCCGCCGTGAATGAGCGCTTCCTGGACGCTCTTGTAACTATCGACGAGACCAGTGTACTTGCCGATGACGGCGATTCGGACGCGGCCATGTGGATGGAGAATGCGCTCGACCATGCTGCGCCACTTCGAGAGATCCGGCGCCTTGCGTCCAAGCAAGCCGAGCTTGTGCATGACCCGCTCGTCGAGTCCCTGCTCGTGGAAGAGTAGCGGAATCTGATAGATCGTCGGCACGTCCCTGCTCTCGATCACGGCACCGAATTCGACGTTGCAGAACAAGGCAATCTTGCGCTTCACTTCCTCAGACAGCGCGCGCTCGGTTCGGCAAATCAAAATGTCCGGCTGAATTCCGATCTCCATCAGCTCGCGTACGGAGTGCTGCGTCGGCTTGGTCTTCACTTCCCCCGACGCGGCAATGAACGGTACGAGGGTGAGGTGAATGAAGATCGCGTTCTCACGGCCGATGTCGTGGCGGAACTGACGAATCGCCTCGAGGAATGGCAGCGACTCGATATCGCCGACGGTGCCACCGATCTCGACGATCACGACATCGCTCTCCGGCGCCAGACGCTTCATCGCTGCCTTGATCTCGTCCGTCACGTGCGGAATCACCTGCACCGTCGAGCCGAGGTACTCACCGCGACGTTCCTTGGTGATGACGCTCAGGTAGATGCGACCGGTGGTGATGTTGTTCGCCTGCGACAAGGAGCGATCGATGAACCGCTCGTAATGTCCGAGATCGAGATCTGTCTCGGCGCCGTCGTCGGTTACGAACACTTCGCCATGCTGAAATGGCGACATCGTACCGGGGTCGACATTCAGGTATGGATCGAACTTCATGATCGTTACGCGCATGCCGCGCTCGACCAGAAGTCGTCCCAGAGACGCGGCGGCGATTCCCTTGCCGAGCGAGGAAACCACGCCGCCGGTTATGAAGATGTATCGCGTTTGTTGGGCACTACCTTGCATTCGTCAACGCTCCCGCCATAAAGGCATCCCATCGCGCGTTGGCGCGCTCAAGGTCTTCTTCGGTGTCAATGCCGGCAGCCGGCGCTTCCCTTGTGACAGCCACTCCAATGGGCAATCCGGCGGCCAACGGCCGGAGTTGCTCGAGCCGCTCGATCTCCTCGAGCGGATGTGGCGGCAGCGAAACCCACTTGCGCAAAGCCTCACGCGAGTAGGCGTAAACTCCAATGTGCTGTAATGTGCGCTCGGCGAGCCTGGCGCTGTCGCCGGTGTCCCGCAAAAAAGGAATGGGCGCTCGTGAGAAGTACATCGCGCGCCCATCGTCGCCAACAACCACTTTAACCAGACTCGGCGTGTCGAGGATCTCGGTGCTGGCGTGAGAAGCCGCGGTGCCGAGCGGAAACTTACCGCTGGTAACGAGCTGAGCCGCGCCCGCGATAGCCTCTCTGCCGATGAACGGCTCGTCGCCCTGCACGTTGACGATGGTGCCGTACTGGCGGAATCGCGGGTTTTCGGCGACCTCAGCCACGCGCTCCGTTCCCGAGTTATGCTCCCGACTCGTCATGACGCATTGAGCGCCTGCCTCACGGACAGTCGAAGCAATTGACTCGTCGTCGGTGGCGACGACGACAGCGTCAGCGACGTTCATTTGGGAGATTCTTTGCCAGACCCGGACGATGAGGGGGAGTCCGGAGAGGAGGCGGAGGGGCTTGCGGGGGAGGCGCATGGCGCCGAGGCGAGCTGGAATGACTACTAGCGGCCCCATTTACCCACCGGTTTTCGCGCGACAAGTCGGAAAAGTCACGCTCAGTAATATACCAACGGGGATGGTTCCGAGCAAACTTTGTGTTGCTCGTCAGAGACCGAGATCGAGCCCGAAAGTGACTGCTGTTCTGTGGGAGAACGGCGAGCGGTTCTTCGCCGGATCGAAGCTAAAATCGACTCTGAAGAAGCTGGCGCCGATTCCGACGCCCAGGTTCTGAATCAAGGACGGCAACTCGCCGACACCGGCATTCCCGGCGGCGTAGCGCAGCGCGACGAATGGGTTGCCAAGGTAGGGCAGCTGAATCTTCTCGATCGGAATCATGTAGTCGCCCTGCACGAAGAGCAGATGATCGCCCCCAAGTGCCAGCAAATCGACGGTTGCCAAGGTCCCGGCGCCGCCCATGTACGAGAATCGCTGCGCGGGCGCCACGGCGGCTGCTGCGGTCCAGACGCCGTGGCCGGTGAATGTGAAGGTTTGAGAGGCGAACGTCGGAAACTTTACGGTTCCGTCGAAAGTTGCCTGAGTGAATGCATCCCGCGGAACGGTGCAGAAGAGACCGCCGGGGCTCGCTAAACAATTAATCGCATCGTATTGGGTGTCGATCGATCGCTCGAGCACAGCGTTGAGCTTCGATGCGACATCGCCAGAGGCCAACTCCAATCCGGTGCCAACGGTGAACGATGCGATGTGACCGCGATCGATTGGCGGGTTGCCGCGCCGCATACGGAGGCGACCAGTTCGTCCAAAAAAGCTCCACGGCGATTTGGTCGGCACCAGATCACCGGTCGACCAATCGCGCTCAAAGTTCAACCCAACTGCGGGTGTGAGAACCGTTCCGCCGTTCATGAATGCGTGGGACAGGGTCGCAGTCGCGCGATCCGCCCGATAGTAGTTTCTCGCATCGCTTCCGACGAACAGCGCCGCCAGCGAATTCATCAGATCACCACGTATCCAGGTGTCGTTGGAAAACGTTCCACGGCCAACGAACAGTCGAAGCTCGTTTGCATCGCCGGGACGAAGCACGCCTTCAATCGACGGATCCCAGTCCCCGAGGTGCGAGCGGTAGCGAACGAGAAAATCCATGTCGATTCTGCCGTTCGCGGTCTCGATCTTGGGCCCCCACGGAAGGGTAACGCCGTTGATACGATCGTAGGTGGGAATGCGCAGACCCACGCCAAGCGGCAGCGAGATTGGCGATTCGGAGTACTCGACGTACGACGTGTCGATTGCCGTCGTATCCTGCGCGCGACCGTTTGCCGCAAAGGCGCTGAAGGCAACGGCGATCAATGCGAGTGAAGTGCGCTTCATGCGATCGAGAGAAAATTGCGAAGAATGTCCTTGCCGCATTCGGTAAGGATGGATTCGGGGTGGAATTGCACGCCCCATACCGGATATTCGCGATGCTTGACGCCGTGGACTTCTGTTGGGTCGTCACAGGACCGCGCAATGACATCCAGCTCGGCCGGCATCGTCGAGGTCTCAATCACCAGCGAGTGATACCGCATCACGTTGAGCGGATTACGCACGCCGGCGAAGATGCCATCGCCATCGTGAGTAACCTGCGAAGTTTTGCCGTGCATCAGCTTTCGCGCGCGCACCACTTTCCCGCCGTACGCTTCTCCAATTGCCTGGTGCCCCAGGCAAACGCCAAGGATGGGAATCGTCTCTCCCCATTTGCGAATGAGTGGAACGCTGATGCCTGCTTCGGCGGGCGTACACGGTCCTGGCGAGATGACGATCCGATCGACGCCCATCGCGCCGATCTCATCAACCGAAATTTCATCGTTGCGTTTCACCACCGGCTGTTCACCGAGCTCGCCCAGGTACTGAACGAGATTGTAGGTGAACGAGTCGTAGTTATCGATGACGAGAAGCATCGGCGGGAGGCGAGAGGCGGGTGGCGAGAAACGCGACTGGGGACAAGTCTACTGCTTTACGGACGCGGATGAAATTGCTTGTGCACTGTGCGGAGGTACTCCCGGTCGACGTGCGTATAGATCTGGGTTGTCGCAATATCGACATGGCCGAGCATTTCCTGAACTGCCCTTAGGTCCGCGCCGCCCTCCAACAGATGCGTCGCAAAGGAATGTCTTAGCGTGTGGGGCGTGACCGGTTTGGTGATCCCGACCTGGTCGACGTACTTGCGCAGAATCTTCCACGCGCCCATGCGCGACATCGGCTGACCACGCGCGTTGAGGAAGAGCACCCCCTTGCCTTCGCCCTTTTCCAGCTTCGGTCTCAGCTCGCGCAGATAGATCGCGATTGCTGCAATCGCCCGACGACCGATCGGCACCAGTCGCTCCTTCGCGCCTTTCCCGAATACCCGCACCAGATGGTCCTGCAGCATCACATCGCGCACAGTGAGCGAGATCCACTCCGAAACGCGAAGGCCGGCGCCATAGGCCAGCTCCAGCATCGCACGATCGCGGAACGCGAAAGGTTCATCGAGTGACGGCGCCGTCAGCAGCTTCTCGATTTCTTCGACGCCGAGAACTTCTGGAAGCGTCCGCCACTTGCGTGGAGTTTCCAGTCGCTCGCTTGGATCACGGACGACGTGACCTTCGCCGAGCAGGAACTTGAAATACGTACGGACCGCCGAGACGTTGCGACGAATCGACGCCGGTGCGAGTCCGAGATCCTTGAGATGATAGACGTACTCGCGCAATGTGCGAGCGCCGATGTCAGCCGGGGATTTGGCGCCTTTGACGTTCGCGTACGTTACGAAGCGCGCAATATCCAGCTTATAGGCGCGACTTGTCTCAACCGACGCGCCTTGCTCGAGCGCGAGGAAATCGTCAAACCGTTCGACGTAGAAGGCGCGGCTCACCGCGTCGTCGATGGTTGCGCTACTCATTTCTGGATCTGCGACGCCTCCACCACCAGATGCCAACCGCGATTGCGACGATGGCGACCGCCACCGCTCCAACGATCTTACCCGACCTGATCAGGTACTTCTGAAGCAGATCCCAGTTGTCGCCGGCACGGAATGCCAGAAACGTAATCAGCGCAAACCATACCGCCGACGCCGCGCCGATTGACAGCATCACCCTCCAGGCAGGCAACCGCATCGCACCGGCGAACGGTGGCACTATGGCTCGAACACCGGGAAGGAATCGGCTGACGAACAGGCCGTAAACACCATGTTTCTTATGCAACTTCTTGATGCGTTCCTCAGCATCAGGTCCGGCGAAGCGCTCAATGCGACGTAGGAAAACCTTTGCCCCGAACTTACGCCCGAGCGTGTAGGTCACTCCGGCGCCGGCGACGTTACCTGCCCAGCCGAGCAGAAAAACAGTGAACGCTGAACCGTGCGCGCGATCCGCGAGCAAACTGCCAAGCGCGATGACCGCGTCGGAGGGAAACGGCGGAAAGAAATTTTCGAATGCCGACAAAGCGGCAATCGCGATATACAGTGAGCCGAGTGGCAGGTCGCCCAGCCAGCCCGTGACCGAGTGCAGCATTTGTCAGGAAGTCTTTGTCAGAGTTGCAACGGCGATGCAGGCGATTCCCTCTTTCCGCCCGATCCAACCCATGCCTTCGTTCGACTTCCCTTTGACGCTTACGTTCGCTGAATCGATACCAATAGCCGTCGCCAACCGTGCACGCATCTTTTCGCGGTGCGGTCCAATCCTTGGCACCTCTGCCACCACCGCGATGTCGACCTGGTTGACACGGAATCCGGATCCTTTCACGCGCTCCACGGCAACGGCAAGCATCTCGATCGAATCCCGATTGCGATTGGATTCGTCGGAGTCGGGAAACATCTCGCCAATGTCGCCGAGCCCTGCGGCACCGAGTATCGCGTCAGTCAGTGCGTGACAGATCGCGTCTGCGTCTGAATGTCCGGCCAGTCCGACATCAGACGGAATGACCACGCCGCCGAGCTTTAGCGGCCGGCCGGGGGCGAAGCGGTGGGAATCGTAGCCTACGCCGACGCGGAAACCGACGCCGGCCTCACGCGGCATCCGCTTGCACGGCGGCTGCTGCGACGGGAGCGCTCGATGCCAATCCGGCAGGAGCCGCGACTGTTGCCGGCTCCAACAATGTGTAGTCCTGCTTTCGGCGTGCCGGAGTGAAGCCCGCATCGCGAATCAACCGCTCCATCTCGGCGATCGATGTGCGGTATGTCGTGTTCGCGGCGGAAACGACGTTCTCCTCAAGCATCAAAGATCCGAAATCGTTGCAGCCGAAACGCAGCGCGACTTGCCCGATCTTCATTCCCATCGTCACCCAGCTGGACTGGAGATTGGGTACGTTGTCGAGCACTACCCGCGCAAAGGCGACGGTACGCAAATATTCGACAGCGCCGGTCTTCGGCTGATGCGACATCGTCGGAGTGTTCTCGGGCTGGAGCGGCCAGCAAATGAACGCCGTAAAACCGCCCGTTCTCGCCTGCACTTCCTTCACGCGTTGAAGATGCTCCAACCGCTCGGCGAGCGTCTCGCCGATGCCGTACATCATCGTCACTGACGTCTTCATTCCTTCGCCGTGCGCGAGCTCCATGATCTCGAGCCAGCGATCAGCACCGGCTTTCTTCGGCGCGACTATGTCGCGCACACGCTGCACGAGGATTTCGCCACCGCCGCCCGGAATCGAATCGAGCCCGGCCTTCTTCAGCTCGCGAATGACGTCGATCGCTTCCATGCGGAAGACCTTGGAGAAGAAATCGATCTCGCTGGGACTGAAGCCGTGAATGTGGATCGGATGATTGCGCTTGATGTAGCGCATCAGATCCAGATACCAGTCGAACGGGATGTACGGGTTGTGTCCGCCCTGAATCAGAATCTGGACGCCGCCGAGCGCTTTTACTTCGTCGATCTTGGCGCCGATCTGCTCGAAGGAAAGCGTGTATCCTTCGCCGTGCTTCGGGCGGCGCGCAAAGGCGCAGAAGCCGCAGTCTGCGACGCAGACGTTGGTGTAGTTGATGTTGCGGTCGATGATATAGGTGACCGTGTTTCCCGGATGCTTCTGCTGGCGCACACGATCCGCTGCCATCCCCAGCTCGAGTAAGGGAGCGTTCGTATAGAAATCGAGAAGATCGCTGGTCTCGCTCATGCTGCTGGAAGAAAAGTCAGAGTTCCGTTGGGAATGCGCCCACGCTCGACAAGTCGGCGATAAAACTCGGTCAGACCCGCGAGGTGTGGATAGGACAAGCCGTAATCGAGACCTGAAAGATATTCGTCGCAGACGGCACGGCTAACACCAGTTGCCCGATGAGCCTGCTCGGCCAGCTCCGGCAAGTGCGTCAGGCCCCAGTCGCGGGACGCAATTAATCCGGCATGCGCGTTCAGCGCCTCACGCACGTTCGTCGTGCGCTGCGCTACCCAAACCGCGAAGACGAACGGCTGGCCGGTCCACTCCTTCCACATGTGGCCCAGATCGTAGACGAACGGATAGCGATCGCGGCGAGACGATCCGAGAACGAGCGCGGCGTCCCCAATGACGAGTCGCGCGTCAGTTCCATCGTCGTCCGACTCGATCACGTCGCGAACCTCAGCATCGCCGGGAACGAAAACCGGCGATCCATGCCAGACGTTCTCGAATAGCAGCTCCAGCAGCGCGACGCTCGTCATCGAGCTACGACTGACGAGAACTTTGCGCGCGTTGAGCTCACTCGCCGGACGTCGGGAGAAAAGCATCACCGAACGCACGGGTCCGTCGCACGAAATGGCCAGATCGGGGAGCAGAAGGTAGCGTGCCGAATCTCGCGCATATTCGACTGCGGAAACGACGCTGATGTCGAGCTCGCCCGTCGACATCCGCCGGTTCAAATCAGTCGGAACACCGTCGACCAGCTGCGCGTCCAGAGTCACCACGCCGCGGTCAATCGCTCCGTACACCGGATAGCAGTTGATGTAAGGAATGCGGCCGATTCTCATCACGCGGCCACCGGCGGCGCCGAACGGTCGAAGACGCGGAGGATGTTGTAAAACGAGTCGCGCTCGGCTGGAGTTTTGCCGGCCGACTGGATCAACGTGATGATGTCATCGAGGCTCAACCCCTGAGCGGTATGTGCGCCCGCCTCGTGATAGATCTTCTCGCGCACGACCGTGCCTTCCAGATCATTGACGCCAAAGGAGAGCGCGGTCTGTGACAGGAAGGTCGTGACCATGATCCAGTGCGACTTGATGTGATCGAAGTTGTCGAGGAACAATCGGCCGACGGCAAGATTGCGAAGATCGTCGAAGCCTGTCGTCGCGGTGCCCTGTCGTCCCAGCTCGATGCCGAGCTCGTTGTTGTCAGGATGATAGGCCAGCGGGATGTAGGCGAGGAAGCCCCCGGTCTCGTCCTGCAGATCGCGCAGCATCGTCAGGTGCTCGATCCGGTCGTCGATCGACTCGACATGACCGTACAACATCGTGCAGTTGGAGCGAATGCCGAGGCGATGCGCCGTGCGATGAACGTTGATCCAGTCTTCGCCGGCGAGCTTCTTGTCGGCGATCGTCATTCGCACGCCCTTGCCGAAGACTTCCGCACCGCCGCCGGGGAGTGTGTCCAACCCTGCTTCACGCAGCGCAATCAGCACGTCTTCGACTGACATCTTGTCGATCCGCGCGATGTGTGCGATTTCGACTGCCGTGAGTGCTTTGATGTGGACGTGCGGATAACGCGACTTGAGGCCGCGGAACATGTCCTTGTAGTACTCGAGTCCCGCCTTCATATCGAGGCCGCCCACGATATGAAACTCTTTCGTCAGGCCATTGAGGGCGTTGTCGGCCTCGGCATAGACCTGATCCATCGTGTAGTGATACGCGCCCTCTTCTTTGGGCAGCCGCGCAAAGGAGCAGAAGACGCAGGTCTTCCTGAGATAGCAGACGTTGGTCGGGTTGATGTGCTGATTCGCCGCGAAGGTTACGACGTCGCCGTGCTTGCGGCGGTTGGCGTAATCGGCGAGAAGACCGACTCCGAGCAGATCGGGCGTGGTGAAAAGGAGCGCAGCATCCTGGTGAGACAAACGCGTCTGCGACGCGACTTTCTCACCGACTTTTCTCAGTTCGGGATCAGAGATTCGTCCGAGGTCCAGCGCGAGCGGTGCGCTCATCGCTCAGTTGTTGCTGAAGCGCTTGATGGCGAGGGTGGTATTGTGTCCACCGAAGCCAAAGCTATTGCTCAACACGGCGTCGACATCGCGTTTGACAGCCTTGTTGGGAGTGTAGTTAAGCACGAGCTCAGGGTCGGGATTCTGGTAATTGATGGTTGGAGGAATGATTCCTTCGACCACTACCATGCTGCTGATCACAGCTTCCACCGCGCCGGCAGCGCCGAGCATGTGGCCGGTCATCGACTTGGTTGAGCTGACGTTGATGTCCTTGGCAGCATCGCCGAACACCGCCTGGATTGCTCGCGTTTCGTTGAGATCGTTGGCCGGCGTCGAGGTACCGTGAGCGTTGATGTACTGCACATCTTTCGGCGCGAGACCCGCATCCTTGAGTGCACGCTTCATTGCGCGCTGAGCGCCTTCGCCGTCCGGGGCTGGTGCTGTCAAATGGTACGCGTCGCCGGTGGCACCGTAGCCAACCACCTCGGAGATGATGTTTGCTCCGCGTCCCAAGGCATGGTCGAGCTCCTCGAGGATCAGAATGCCGGCGCCTTCACCCATCACGAAGCCGTCACGTGTTGCGTCGAACGGACGCGACGCGGTCTCCGGCGAATCGTTCCGCTCGGAGAGTGCCTTCATGTTGGCGAATCCACCAATTGCCATCGGCGTCACCGTCGCTTCGGCACCGCCAGTGATCATGATGTCGGCGTCGCCGTATTGAATCGTGCGGAACGCATCACCTATTGCATGAGCACTGGTGGCGCAAGCCGATACGGTGGCGTAGTTTGGGCCCTTGGCGTTGAACCGCATCGAGACGATGCCAGCGGCGATGTCGGCGATGAACATCGGGATGAAGAATGGTGAGATTTTCCCCGCGCCGCGCTCCCGATAGATGTCGTGTTGCTCCTCGAAGCTTTTCAGCCCGCCGATGCCGCTGCCGATGATGACACCGATGCGATCGGGATCCATCCCGTTGCTGCCGTTGCCGAGACCGGCGTTCTCCATCGCCTGACGGGCGGCCGCGACCGCGTACTGCGTGTACTGATCGGACCGTTTGGCTTCCTTGCGATCCATGTAGTTGAGCGGATCGAAGCCCTTTACTTCCGCCGCAAAGCGAACCGGAAAATTCGATGCGTCGAACTTGGTGATTGGGGCGGTGCCCGACTTCCCTTCGATCAGGGACCGCCAGGTCGTCGCCACATCGTTGCCGACCGGGGTTATCGCGCCCATGCCGGTGACGACGACTCTTCGTTTCATTACGCTCCGACCTTCTGGTTCAGATACCCGAGTGCGTCACCGACGGTGCGCAGCTTTTCGGCATCTTCATCAGGGATGTCGATGTTGAATTCCTTCTCGAACTCCATCACGAGCTCGACGATGTCCAGGCTATCGGCGCCGAGATCTTCGATGAAGCTCGCTTCGTTGGTCAGCTTTTCCCGCTCCACACCGAGCTCTTTCTCGATGATGTCTTTGACCTTGTCGGAATTGTCGGCCATTGATGGATTTTCCTCACGTTAAGGGAATAACCGGAAATATAGCTAAGCTACAGTAGCGTACAAAGTTAGATGCGGACTCAGGACTCGGACCAACGGCATCGACAAGTTCGGACTGATTGAGGACGCGGACCTTCAGCAGGACTGAGAACCCGGGACGTCCTCGATCCTGTGTTTGTCCTAGTCCCAGCCCTCAATCAATCCGCAATCGTGGATGCCGTTAGTCCGCGTCCTCAATCAACCTCTACATAACCAGGCCACCATCGACTACGAACACCTGCCCCGTGATGTACGAGGCCAAATCGGACGCCAGGAACGTCACCATCGCCGCGACATCGTTAACCGTCCCCAGACGTTCGAGTGCAATCTGTTTGCCGAGCGCTTCGCGGGCTTCAGGGGTCATGGCGGCGGTCATTTCGGTCTCGATGAAGCCTGGTGCGACGGCGTTGACGAGGATGTTGCGCGAGCCCAGCTCCTTGGCGACGGTTTTGGTGAGGGCGATGAGGCCGGCCTTGCTGGCGGCGTAGTTCGCCTGGCCCTTGTTCCCGATCAGACCGACGATGCTGGCGACGTTGATGATGCGGCCGTTTCGCTTTTTCATCATTCCGCGAGAAACAGCGCGAATTGAGGCGAATGCGCCGCGCAAGTTCGCGTTCTGCACCATGTCCCAGTCTTCGTCCTTGAGACGCATCACGATATTGTCGCGCGTGATACCGGCGTTGTTCACCAGAATGTCGATCCCACCGAAAGCCTTTTCGACGTCGTCAATCAGTTTGGCGATGGCTGCGGTATCCGTGACATCGGCCGCGAATCCTTTGGCGCCGTTCCCTACCGCCGTTGCTGCTTCGTCCGCGCGCTGTTGATCGCGTCCGACGACGGCGACACGCGCGCCCGATTGGGCGAACGCCTCGGCAATCGCTCTTCCGATGCCGCGCGTGCTACCGGTGACCAACGCATTCTTGCCGCTCAGATCGATGTTCATCAGGCGACCATCTGTAAGAGTTTTTCGACTTCGCCCACGTTGCCGCACGCGAAAGTCTTAGCCCCTTTGACGAGGCGGCCCATCAGACCAGTCAGCACATTGCCGGGCCCCATCTCCACGTACAGCGCGTCAGGAAGGTGCGATGCGATCGCCCGCATCTCGGCGGCCCAGCGCACGGGCGACGTTAGCTGTTTGAGCAGCAGCTCCTTTGCGCCGACTACCGTCGTGTTGGCATCGGCGGTGACGTTCGAGAACACCGGAAAGACGGGTTCCATGAACGCCGAAGTCGCGATTGCATCGGCAAGGCCGACGACCGCGGGCTCCATCAGCGGCGAGTGGAACGCGCCGCTTACAGGAAGCTTGATCGCGCGCTTGGCTCCTGCCTCCTTGGCAATTTCCATCGCGCGCTCGACGCCGGCGATCTCTCCCGAAATTACGATCTGCTCGTCGGTATTGAAGTTCGCCGGCACGACTGTGCCCGCTTCCTTGCTCGCCCGCTCGCAAATCTCTTCGATGGGAACGGTGGTGGTGCCGAGTATTGCGGCCATTGTTCCGGGTCGCGAACTACCGGTATCGTACATCAGTTCGCCGCGGCGCCGCACAAGTCGCGCTCCGCCGGGGAGGCTGATCGCGTCTGCAGCGTGGTAGGCGGTGAACTCACCGAGCGAGTGTCCGGCCGCGGCGCGCACGTGCGGGAAAACCGAATCGCGCACCAGCGCCCACACCGCCGCGCCATGAGCAAACAAGGCCGGCTGCGCATTGCGAGTTGCAGTCAGCTCCTCGGCGGGTCCTTCGAAGCAAAGCTGACTCAAATCCGCGCCCAGCGCGGCATCGACCTCACCGAAAACTGCTTTCGCGATCGGGAATGCTTCAGCGAGATCCTTGCCCATTCCCGGCTTCTGTGAGCCCTGGCCGGGAAAGAGTAGTACGATATCCACCGCTCAGAAGCGGATGACCATCGACGCCCAGGTGAATCCGGCGCCGAATGCGACCATCATCACTGTTGTACCTTCTTTTATCTTGCCCGCTTCGATCGCTTCATCGAGCGCGATCGGAATCGACGCCGACGACGTGTTGCCGTACTTATCGACGTTGACGTAGACCTTGTCCATCGAGATTCCTGCGTGCTTGGCGGTCGCTTCGATGATGCGGACGTTCGCCTGGTGCGGGATCAGGAGGTCAATGTCAGTGCCCGTCAGTTTCGCGCCGTCGAGCGCGCGGTCGGCGGCATCTGCCATCGAGCGCACCGCGTGCTTGAACACTTCGCGACCGGCCATCTTCACCAGGTGCGAGCGCTTTTCTAGCACTTCGACAGACATCGGAATGGTCGCGCCGCCTTCGGGGCGATAGAGCAGATCGGCAAGTTTGCCGTCGCTGCGCATGTAGGAAGAGAGAATTCCCTTCCCGTGGTGCCGGCTGCGGCGTAGAACTGCTGCTCCGGCGCCATCGCCAAAGAGCACGCAGGTCGAACGATCCTTCCAGTCGACGATGGCGCTCATTTTTTCCGAGCCAACGACCAGCGCCGTCTCGGCAGTGCCGGACATGATGAGACCTTCCGCGGTGCTCATCGCATAGAGCCAACCGGCGCAGGCGGCGCCGACGTCAAACGCAGCAGCCCGAGTCGCGCCGAGCTCGGCCTGGATGTCGACTGCGGTCGATGGGAGAAGCCGGTCAGGAGTGGCGGTGCTGAGCACGATCACGTCGATCTCGCCGGGATGCACGCCTGCCTTCTGCATCGCGACCTTCGACGCATCGGCTGCCATCGAGCACGTCGTTTCGCCATTGCGTGCGAGTCTGCGCTCGACGATGCCACTGCGCTCGACGATCCACTCGTGCGACGTCTCGATCCCGATCGAGGCGAAGTCGTGATTGGTCATCACGTGCGCGGGCAGTCCGCGCCCCGTGCCGGCGACGGCTGCTACTGGTCTTTTCATGCCGACTCCGCGACTGCGTTGATCAAAGGCTCGGCGGCCTCGAGCTTCCGTCCGATCTGATCGTTCATGTTCGTCTCCACTGCGCGCACCGCGACTTTGATCGCATTCTTGATTGCGCGCGGCGGCGAGTTGCCATGACAGATAATGCTGACGCCGCGGCAGCCAAGCAGTGGCGCCCCACCGTAGGCAGTGGAGTCGAAACCTTTGAGCGCCAACTTGATGTGCTCAGGATTCAGATTCGGATTTTCGCTGAGCACGCGAATCATGAGTGGCGCAACCGCCTCGTAAAACTTGAGCACGACGTTGCCGACGAAGCCGTCGCAGACGACGACATCGAACGGACCCCTGTCGCTGGCACCAGCGGGCAGATCGCGTCCCTCGAGATTGCCATGGAAATTGAATCCGGCTTTCTGGAACAGTGCGTGTGCTTCCTTGACCACGGCGTTCCCCTTCTCCGCTTCCTCACCGATGGAGAGCAGGCCAATCGACGGGTTCTTCCGGCCGAGTACGCACTCCGCGTAAACCGCGCCAAGCCATGCGAACTGGAGGAGCTCTTTGCTCGAGCAGTCGACGTTGGCGCCGGAATCGACGACGATGACAGGGTTGCGCGCCGTCGGAAAAACGGTGGCGATCGCGGGCCGAGTGAGTCCCGGCTGCAGCTTGAGAAGCATCGCCGACGAAGCCATTTGCGCGCCGGTATTCCCCGCCGAAACAAACGCATCGGACTTGTCTTCGACCTGCAGCTTGAGACCAACGATCATCGAGCTGTTCGGTTTTTTGCGCAGCCCGGCGGTCGGCTTCTCGTTCATCTCGATGACGTCCGGCGCTTCGACGACGTCGATGCGTGGGCGTGCCGAAGTCGCCGTCGGCATTTCTTCAGACAGAAGTTTGTCGAGCTGCGCTTCGATTACGCGAGTCTGGCCAACGAGCTGAACGCGGTGAACGCCATCGAGCTCCTGAAGGGCGAGTAATGCGCCGGCGATTGTTGCTTTGGGGGCGAAATCACCCCCCATCGCGTCCAACGCAATGCGCGCCAACTTACGCTTCCTTCGGCTCTACTCGCTGTTCGCCCGCGTAGTACCCGCACTCCTCGCAGACATGATGTGGGCGCTTCATCGCCTGGCAGCGGGGACACTTCTGAATGACGATCGCGGGCGCGATTTTGTGGGTGTTGCGGGCGCGCTTCTTCCGCTTGGAGGTGCGTCGCTTCGGGACGGCCATCTTCTCTTATTCCTTAGGTTGTTTGACGAGCTAGTGCGTTTTGCCCTGGATCTTGCGCAACGCGTCCCAGCGCGGATCAGCTTCGGTTGTCGAACAGTTACAACTGCCTTCGTTGAGATTGGTGCCGCAGCTCGGACACAGTCCTTTGCAATCCTCGCTGCACTGGACGTACGCCGGGACGGACAGCAACCAGTTTTCTCTAATTGCCGGACGCAAATCGATCATGGGTGCGTTCGGATCGTAGAGAAAAACTTCGGGATCGTCCGCTTCTTCAGCGCCGATTCCGGCGAGCAGAAAGTGGACATCGTCGTCGATCTCGACATCGACTTCTTCCAGACAAAGACGGCACGGCAGCTGGATGCGGCTTTCCATCCGTCCGGTGAAGTAGAACCTGCCTTCGCTCGCCGATGACAGCCGGCCCTTCACATGGATTGGCTCGGCCGGTCGGACGTCGCCTTTTTCCCAAATGGGGTCGTCCGGGCTGACTGAGCCGTCGACCTGCACGGCTTTGGTCTCCAGCGAGCGGATGTCAAACGACAGCATAAGCCCTTCAACTTAGCGGGCTTAGGGTCTCGATTCCAGTCGGTAACTACAAAAAGAAGACTGCCAGCCAGGGCCGTGGGCCCGCGGGCCGGCGGCCCCGAGAAGTCACTAAATGCGCCGGAGACAGCTCGGGGCTGCCGGCTGCAAAAGCACACAGCCGCGGGCTGGTAGTCTTCTTTTTGTGGTTAAACCAACTCTGCTTCCGGAAAGAAAAACCTCGCTTCCCTCTCGGCATTCTCATCCGAATCCGACGCGTGAATCGCGTTCCGCTCCTTGGACTCCGCATACAGCTTCCGCACCGTCCCCGCCTCAGCCTCCGCGGGATCGGTGGCGCCAATGGTTTTGCGCAGTGAAGCGACAGCGTCTGCCCGCTCGAGCACCATCGGCATGCACTTGCCCGAAGTCATGAAGCGCACGAGAGGCGCAAAGAAGGGGCGCTCCCGGTGAATCTCATAGAATGCTTGCGCCTGCGATTCGGAAAGTCGCATCACACGCGACGCGACGATCTTGAAGCCCGCTTTCTCCAGCAGGGCGATGATGAGTCCGGCTTTACCGGAGTTGAATGCATCCGGCTTGATGATCGTGAGAGTCCTGTTGCCTGCCATTCCTTTCCTAGCGCAGCGCGCGTTTGAGTAAATCCACGACGTCGCGCGGCCGCTTCGCGACGCCCACACCATTCTCTTCGAACGCCTGCATCTTCTCGGCGGCGGTTCCGGCGGATCCGGAAATGATCGCGCCCGCGTGTCCCATCCGGCGACCGGGCGGCGCCGTTTGTCCCGCAATGAAGCCGACGACCGGCTTCTTCATTTTTTCTTTCACGAAGCGAGCAGCCTCCTGCTCGTCGGTGCCGCCGATTTCGCCAATCATCACGACAGCGACGGTATCGGGATCCTTCTCGAAAGCGGACAGGCAGTCGATGAAGCTCGTGCCGTTGATCGGATCACCACCGATGCCGACACAAGTGGTCTGGCCGATATTCGCGCGCGTCATCTGATAGACGACTTCGTAGGTCAACGTCCCGGACCGACTGACGAGCCCGACGTTACCCGGCTTGCAAATGCGGCCGGGAATGATGCCGACGTTCGCTTTGCCCGGTGAAATCAATCCCGGACAATTCGGTCCCAGCAGCCGCAGTCCACGGTCTTTGATGAAAGGATAGACCCGCGTCATGTCGAGAACTGGCACGCCCTCCGTGATGGCAACGATGAATGCGATGCCGGCGTCAGCGGCTTCCATCATTGCATCGGCCGCAAACGCCGGCGGAACATAGATAACGGAAGTGTTGGCGCCGGTTTCCCGCACGGCATCCGCAACCGTGTTGAATATCGGCACGCTGTTCTCGAATTTCTGCCCGCCTTTGCCCGGCGTGACACCCGCCACGACCTGCGTTCCGTACGCCATCATCTGCTTGGCGTGAAACGAACCATCGCGACCCGTAATGCCCTGGACGAGCAGCCTCGTGTTTTTATCGACGAAAACGCTCACGCCGCCTTCCCTCCCGTCGCGAGCGCAACCGCCTTCTGCACCGCTTCGTCCATGTCCGTCATCGCCGACATCCCGTTCTTCTCGAGAATCTTGACCGCGATTTCCTCGTTGGTGCCGGTGAGACGAATGACGAGAGGAACCTTGAGTGGATTCTTGCTCGTCGCGGTCACGATTCCGTTTGCAACGTCGTCGGTGCGCGTGATGCCGCCGAAGATGTTGAACAGGATCGCCTTCACGTTTGGATCGCCGGTGATGATCTTGAGCGCGGCTACCACCTTGTCAGGGTTCGATGAGCCGCCGATGTCGAGGAAGTTCGCCGGATCGCCGCCGTAGTACTTCACCAGATCCATCGTCGCCATTGCCAGACCGGCGCCGTTGACAATGCAGCCGACGTTGCCGTCGAGTTTGATGAAGGTCAGGCTCGCACGTCGAGCCTCGACTTCGCTCGGTGCCTCCGCCGATTCATCGCGGAGTGCGGCGAGATCCGGTCTGCGATCGAGCTCGTTGTCATCAATGACCATCTTTGCATCGAGCGCAACGACATCGCCCGTCGGTGTCGTCACCAGCGGATTGATTTCGGCGAGCGAGCCACCGTTCTCGCTGAACGCTTTGTAGAGCTGAGTGAGAATCTTCGCTGCGGCGCGGACCTGCCTGAGATCGGAGTACAGGAAAAACGCGAGCTCCATCGCCTCGAACATCTGCAGTCCATAGCGCGGATCGATTGGCCGACGCAGCAGCTTCTCCGGGGTCTTCGCTGCCACCTCTTCGATGTCGATACCACCCGCGGGACTGACGATGAACACCGGACGCTTTGACGCGCGATCGACGATGATGCCCGCGTATGCTTCGGTCGCGATGTCAGCAGCTGGAGTGACGAGAACTTTCTGAACCGGCAGACCCTTGATACTGAGCTTCAGAATCTGTTCAGCGACTTTTCTGGCCTCTTCGGGTGTTTTTGCGAGCTTCACTCCGCCCGCCTTGCCCCGCCCGCCAGCGTGAACCTGCGCCTTTACCACGACTGTCCCGCCAAACTTGCGTGCAATCGCGTCGGCTTCCTGAGCTGTCGTTGCGACTTCGCCCGGCGGAATTGGAATGCCGTACTTGCGAAAAATTTCCTTTGCCTGGTACTCGTGAATGTTCACTCGATCTCCACTTTCAGTTCATTTTTTTGTCTGCAGTTGGTCATGGCACAATCTCAGTTCCAGCTTCACCGTCAACTGCCGCCCTTCCCTTGCTCAACTCGGTGATGATCGCGCGGCCGCCGGTTCGCCGAACATAATCGGTTGCCGCAGCGACCTTCGGCCCCATGCTGCCTTCGCCGAACGCCCCTTCGCCGAAAAGCTTGTCGGCTTCCGCAACCGTCATCGTATCGATGGCGCGTTTCTGATCGGTGCCCCAGCCAGTATAAACGGCATCAACATCCGTGAGAATCAGGAACAATTCGGCGCCCAGTTCCCTCGCAAGAACCGCAGCAGCGAGGTCCTTGTCGACGACAGCGTCGATTCCCTCGAGCCCGAGAACCGAGTCGCGGTAAATGGGAATCCCGCCACCGCCGCACGCGATCACAACCGCCTCGTGATCGAGCAGCACTTTAATGGTCGAGAGCTCGTGAATGGATAGCGGTCGCGGACTGCCGACAACCCGACGAAAATTTCCCTTCGCGTCCTTCTTTACGGGATGACCTTCGCCACGCAGCTCGCGCGCACGGGCCGCCGAGATCCCGTGTCCGATGAACTTCTTTGGATCCTTTAGGGCGGGATCGTCGTGCGCGACCTCGACCTGGGTGAGCACGGTCACGACGTCGCGGGAATTCCCCGCTTTGCGCAGTGCGTTTTCCAGCGATTGCTGAAGCATGTAACCGATCCAGCCGGCGGTGGCGGCGACCAGCACGCCGAGTGGCAGCGGCGAGACTTCGCTGCGCGCCTTCTCGTTGCGATGAAGCTCGTCGCCAACCTGCGGGCCGTTGCCATGCACGACCACCACACGCCAGCCGTCGAGCACCAGATCGACGATCGGTCCGAGAGATTCGCGCGTATGCCGGAATTGATCGGCGATCGTCGATCGCTCGCCGGGCGGCGAAAGAGCGTTGCCTCCGATCGCAATGACAGCCGTTCTCTCGGTCATCGATGACTGGCTCCGATGAGAGCGCCGAGCGAATCATAAGCGGCGCCAAAGGCTTTGAGATCCGAGGCAGCGAGCGCTGCACGCATGCGATTGTAGAGCCGAGTGACGGCGGTGCGGAAACTAGAATCCGCATTCGCGTTTTCCGCCTGCGGATTCAACGGCTGCCAGGGAGTGGCGGTCAGCTCGCGTGCTATGCCAGGCGCGCGGTAATCGGAAGAATTTGGAAACGCCGTCATCCAGGCCAGCGCGATTGGGTCCGGTGCCGGATCCGCGGCGATGGAAACGCGGGCCGTACGAGCGTTGACGAGCGCGGTAGCCGCGTGGCGAAAATAACTGCGGTCCTCACCGGCGAGCATAAGGTGCCTGCTAAGTGGATAGTTGTCGGAGGCGCTATACAACTCGAGCTTCCAGTACAAAGTGTCGGCGTGGAATACCGGCTCGACCATTGTTCCCTGCGCAAACACCGGAGCGAGCGCACCCACCCGCGTCCGCAGATCTCGGACTGCCACCACGCGCGCTCGACGCGGAATGGAATCGGATAGCAGGTCGAATGACTGGTATGCCCACGCGAGCCCCAGCCGCGCGAGTCCCTCTCCCACGCGCTGGCCGGCGACATCGAGTTGCGGATCCGATACGACGACCAGGCCGCGCGCCCCGGGATACACCAGCGAATCCTGCCGTAGCAGTTGTCGTCCGGCGGCGCTGGTAACAGCGCTGTCGAGCGCGGCGGAGACGCCCGATTTTCGCAGAGTATCGTAGAGGGCGGCGTTTTGCCCGTACGCCCGACTATTGTAGTTGGCACGCGTAGCGGCGTATGGACGCTCGCGCACGCTTTGCTCCAGCGCCGGCGTGAAGCGCCGGACCGCCAGCGGCACGATCTCCTGGACTGTCACCGACAGCACGACGACGACGGTCACGGCGACGAAGCTGGTGCGCAGCTGACCGGTCCAGCCGCTGAGGAGCACCGTGATTGCGGCAGCGGCCGTGGCGATCGACAACAGCAGCAAGCCGGGCAGCAGCCACTGATGATCGACGTAGGAGAAGACTCCGTCTTCGCCGCTGCCGTTGATCAACAAATCGTAAGACTGCAGGCGATAGCTCCACATCGTCATCAACAGCAGCAGAGCGGCCAACACACTGAGGTGACGTCGCACACGCGCACTCATACGCAAGCCGGCTCGTTCCCAGCGCAAGCCCGGCGTCAGCGAGTACAGCATCACGACCAAAACAGAGATGACGACGATAAGCAGCATCGCCCATGCGTACACCGATTTCTCGAATGGCAGCCACGTCGTGTAGAAGGAGAGATCGTGCTGAAAGTACGGATCGCTCTCGCGAAAATTGACGTCGAGCCGGGCGAGGGCCAGCGCCGTCCAGCGCGGCAACGCCGGCGTGACCGCTCCTGCAATCGCCACGGCCAATACGAACGCAAACCGGTCGATGTAGCGACGGGGCACCGCTTCCCCGAATTCGACGTTCGCAAGACGCCTCGGCAGGGTCAGCACACCGATGCTCCTTCCCAGCGCGGAGAGGTTGACGAACCCGATCACGACTGCCAGCGCGAACCCAAGTCCGTAGACGAGCAACGAATCACCGGCGCGCTCGTTCCACAGCGGCCCGGCGCCGTGCGCGGCGTACCACGAGTAGTCGGCATAGATCGCTGAAAGAACTCGTCCGCCAACGAGCACACCGGCAGCGATGACTACTCCGATGAAGACACGCCGGCGGGATGAAGCCGTCATCTCACACCTTTACGCCTTTCGAGCGCAGCCAACTGCGCATCTCTGTCTCGATCTTGTCGAGCTCCGCTTCGCTGCGCGCCTCGAAGCGCATCACGATCACAGGCTGGGTATTGGATGCGCGGATCAAGCCCCAGCCGCGGTCGAACAGTACCCGCACGCCATCGACGGTGTTGACTTTGTACTTCGATCCGAAGTAGGTCACTGCATCGCGGACAATAGTAAACTTCCTGTCGTCGGCGCAGTCGACGCGAATTTCCGGCGTCGACACGAAGCGTGGCACATCGGCAAGGAGCTCGTGCACACTCTTGCCGGAGTCGGCGACGATCTTGAGCAGGCGCGCGGCGCCGTACATTGCGTCGTCGAAACCGTAGAACCCCTCCGAGAAGAACATGTGACCGGACATCTCACCGCCGACCGGCGCATGCATCTCGTGAATTTTCTCCTCCATGACCGAATGACCGGTCTTCCACATCACCGGCACGCCACCGGCTTTCTCGACGGCATCAGGAAGCGCCTGTGACGCTTTTACATCGAACACGATCGGCTGCCCTTTTCCGGTTCGGGCGAGCACATCGCGGGCGTAAATGATCAGGAGATAGTCGCCCCAGATGATCTCGCCGTTATCGGCGATCACGCCAATCCTGTCCGCGTCACCATCGAAAGCGATGCCGATATCAGCCCGATTCTTTCTGACGGCACCGATCACCGCTTCGAGGTTCTTGGGAACGGTCGGGTCGGGATGGTGATTGGGGAAGGTGCCATCGCTCTCGCAGAACAAGAACCGCGGCTGGATGCCGAGTCGCGGGAAAAGTTTGGGGACAACCAGAGAACCAGCGCCGTTCCCGCAATCGAGAATCACATCGAGGTTCCGCGACAGCTTGCCAACTCGATTCACGACGTCGTCGACGTAATCATCGATCACTGACTGCCGGCGAAGTTCGCCGCTTCCCCGCGGAAACTTTGCCGCGGACGCGAGCTCGTAGAGACGCTGGATGTCGCCGCCGTAAATGGATTTCGTGGCCAGCCCCAGCTTGAATCCGTTGTACTCAGGCGGATTGTGGGAGCCGGTGATCTGGATTCCGCCAACGACGTCGAGATTGTGCTGCGCCCAGTAGGCGACCGGCGTCGGCACGATACCGATGTCCACGACATCGACGCCGCACGCCAGCAGTCCCGCGACGAGTGCCTTGTGCAGCGCTTCCCCACTGGGCCGATTGTCGCGCCCGACTGCGACGAAGCCTTTGACGCCTTTTTCTGAAAGAAATGCCGCGTAGGCGCCGCCAACGGCGGTAGCGACATCTTCGGTTAGGTCTTTGCCCGTGACCCCGCGAATGTCGTACTCACGAAAAATTGCGCGGGATAGCGCCATCTGTCAGCGCGGCTGAAGTGCGATATCCTGACTGACGACGGGAACGCTGCGCTGCGTAAATGAGACAATGGCGTCCGGGAACAATCCGAACACGAGGATGATCACGACCGAAGCCCAGACGACGGTGCGGGTCCAGGCGCCGGCGCGCTCGGGAACCGCTGCCGTCGTTGCGCGCGGCTTCATGAACATGACCATTACCACATAGAGATAGTAGCCGGCGCTGACAACGCTGGTGATGACCAGCCAGATCGCCAGCTTGGTCTGCGGGAACGGCCCCTGCAGCGCCGCGCGCAAGACATACCATTTGGCGAAGAATCCAATGCCGCCAAAGATCGGGAACCCAAGCAGAGCGAGCATGAACACCGACATCGCCACTGCCAGACCGGGCCGCACATTCCACAATCCGGAATAGCCTTCCACCGTCATGTCGTTCTCGCCCGCACGACCGAGCGCCACGATCACGGCGAAGGCGCCAAGCGTCGCCATTGTGTAGGCGAACAGATAGAACATGAACGCGGAGCTGCCGAGCGTGGTTCCGACGACGAGCGCGACGAGTATGTAGCCGGCGTGCGCAATGCTCGAGTACGCGAGCAGTCGCTTGATATTGCGCTGAGCCAGCGCGACGACGTTGCCGACGACCATCGTAACTACCGCCAGCCACCAGATTCCGAGATGCCACGTCGCGAGGAGAGTTGGAAATGCCTCGAGCCAGAGCCTGAAAAACGCCGCGAACGCAGCCGCTTTCACCGCGGCAGCCATGTAGCCGGTTATCGGCGTCGGCGCGCCCTCGTAGACATCGGGCGCCCACATGTGGAATGGCGCGGCAGCAACCTTGAATCCAAAGCCGACGACAAGCAAACCAATGCCGACGAGCAACAATCCGTTGTCGGCGAGATTGAATCGCACGATGCTCGCCTTGATGGCGGCGAAGTTGGTCGCCCCAGTGGCGCCGTAGACGAGCGCAATCCCGTACAACAGGAAAGCCGTCGAAAAAGCGCCGAGCAGGAAATACTTGATCGCGCCTTCCGCGGATCGCTCGTGACGTCGATTGAGGCCGGTCAGAACGTAGATAGCAATCGACATCAGCTCGATCCCAAGGAACACGATGATCAGGTCACGCGCCGCGGCGAGAATCATCATTCCCGATGTGGCGAGTAATATGAGCACGTGCGATTCGCCCGCGGTAATGCCTTCGCGTACGTTGTAGTCGAGCGACATCGCAATCGTACCGACGGTCGCGATCAACAGGATTTCGTCGACTGCCCAACGGAAATTGTCGACCGCGACCGCTCCGTTACTCGCGGTATACCCGGTATAGGCGTAATAGCCGACGACGACCATTGTGATCACGCAGAGCACGATGCTCAGGATGCCAACGTTGCGCTGGTGCGCGTCGCTCTCACGCCTCCACGCTGACCACAGCAGCAGCAACATCGCACCGCCCATCAGCACGAGATCGGGTCCGAGGGCGCCGCTCAGTTGTGCCGGCTGGCTGAGATCGAAATTCATCGCGCGGGCTGGTTCATCGTCAGTCTCGGCAGGTTCTCGCTGACGCCGGAAACACGATTGACGAGCAGCTGCGCGGAGCCTTCCATGCGCCGCAGCACCGGTGCCGGATAAACGCCGAGCCAGATGATGGCGGCGATCAACGGCAGAAGCAGAGCGAGCTCGCGCTTGTTCAAGTCCGGCACGTGCGTGTTCTCAGCCTTGTCGAGCGGGTTGAACAGGATTCGCTGGATCGCCCACAACAGATACGCGGCGGCGAAAATCACACCGGTCGCCGCGATCACTGCCAGCACCGGATACGTGCGGAACGAGCCGACCAGGACGAGGAACTCGCCGATGAAGCCGTTGGTGCCGGGAAGCCCAATGCTGCTCAGCGAGACGAAGGTCAGCGCTGCAGCGAACATCGGTACCACCCTGGCAATGCCGCCATAAGCCTCGATCAGACGCGTGTGACGGCGCTCGTAGATGATTCCGACGAGAAGGAACAAGGCGCCCGTTGAGATGCCGTGGTTGATCATCACCATCAACGCGCCCTGCACACTCTGCAGCGTGAGCGCAAAGATGCCAAGCATCACGAACCCGAGGTGGCTCACCGACGAATACGCGACGAGCTTCTTGAAGTCGGGCTGGACCATTGCCACCAGCGCGCCATAGATGATGCCGATCACTGCCAGAATCAGAATTATCAGGCGCACGGTCGGATTCATCGCCGCGCCCGGGAAAAGCGGGAGCGCGAATCGCAGGAAACCAAATGTCCCCATCTTCAGCATGATGGCGGCAAGAACCACCGAGCCCGCGGTCGGCGCTTCGGTGTGCGCGTCAGGCAGCCAGGTGTGGAACGGGAACATCGGTACCTTGACGGCGAACGCAAACGAGAACGCGGCGAATAACCACAGCGCCGCGCGCGCTGTTGGCGCGCTCGACATCAGCAGGTGGTCGTAGCTGAAATCCGGCGTACCTCCCTGCGTGCGCGCGTGCACGGCCAGGTAGATGATCGCCACCAGCATCAGCAGTGACGGCAGGAACGTGTAAATGAAGAACTTGATGCTCGCGTAGATCCGTCGCTCGCCGCCCCAGATGCCGATGATGAAATACATCGGTACCAGCATCACGTCCCACATCACGTAAAACAGGAATAAGTCGCGGGCCATGAAAACGCCGAGCATCCCGCTCGTCAGAATCATCAGCAGCGCGTAATAGCTGCGCGCCTTGGTGCGAATCCCTGTCCAGCTTCCGAGCGCCGACAATGGCATCAGGAACGTCGTGAGCAGAATCATCATCAACGCGATGCCGTCGATACCAAGCGTGAACCGCACTCCCCAGGTCGGGATCCACTGCGTGTCGACCGAGGCCTGCCAGCCGGTGTCGTTCGGGTTGAAGGACCACCACAAGCCGAGTGAGACGATGAACTCGAGCACGAAGAACCAGAACGCGATCTGGCGCGCCGCGGGGGTTTCCACTCCACCGGCGTCGGTGGTGCGCGCGGGAACGAGCAGCACCGCCACTGCGCCGATCAACGGAATGACCAGCAGCGCTGGGAGCACCCAGTTGTTGTACGAGATCGAATCGAGGAAAGCGGCCATTGCTATCGGTGAAGCGTCAGTGCGCCGAGCATTGCCAGCACTCCGACGACCAGAACCCAGGCGTAAATACCGACGTTGCCTGACTGCAATCGCGAGCCAATCCAGCCAAATCCGCGAGCGAGCGCAGCGCTACCGTTCACGAAGAAGCCGTCGATGAGACCATTGTCGACGATGCGCCACAGGAAACTGCGCGACGTTCTGTAAGTCGGCCTTACCACAGCCCAATCGAGACCTTCATCGACGTAGTACTTGTGCGCGACAACTCCCTCGAAGCCCGTGTCAGGAACTGCCTCGCTTGCTTTGGGCAAACGATCGGGTTTGAGGCGCAGCCACGCCAACAGGATACCCGCTACAGCGATGATCACGGCCGCGCCAATCAGAATTTCTTCCGTATTGGCGGGTGTTGGCGGCGCACCGGCGATGATGTGCTCGGTCGGAGCGCCGACAACCGGCTCCAACCAATTACCCAGCAGCTCGCGCGGCCCGATGGGCACGAGATCGGTGATTGCTTCGGGCAAGTTCATCCAGCCACCGACGATCGTGAGAATGCCCAGCACGACCAGCGGCCCGGTCATGATCCACGGCGCTTCGCGCAGCACTTCTTGCTCGCGTTGACCAGTGCGCGTCGGACCATGGAAAGTGTAGAGCATCATTCGCGTCATGTAGACCGCGGTTAGAAACGCTGCCGCCAGACCGATTCCATAAATGATGTAGAGCAGAATGTTGCCTGGAATTCCGAGCCAGCTCGCCGACGCCAGTGTGGAGCCCTGCGCGCGCGCGAACACCGAGCCAAGGATCTCGTCCTTCGAAAAGAATCCTGCAAATGGCGGAATGCCGGAGATCGCCAGCGTCGCGATCCACATCAGCACGAAGGTTATCGGCAAATAGCGGCGCAGACCGCCCATGTTGCGCATGTCCTGCGCGTCCTCGTGACTTCCGGTCGCGTGATACGCCGCGTGCATCGCATAGATCACTGAGCCGGAACCGAGGAACAGCAGCGCCTTGAAGAACGCATGCGTCACCAGATGGAACATGCCCGCGACGTAGGCGCCGACGCCGACGGCGATGAACATGTAACCAAGCTGCGAGATCGTCGAATAGGCGAGGACTTTCTTGATGTCCCACTGCTTGAGACCGATCGTCGCCGCAAAGATCGCCGTCAGCGCGCCGGTGACAGCCACGGTGAGTGACGCGACCGGCGACAGCGAGAACAGCGCTGCACTGCGCGCGATGAGATAGACGCCCGCCGTCACCATCGTCGCAGCATGGATCAACGCCGACACTGGAGTCGGACCAGCCATTGCGTCCGGCAGCCAGATGTAGAGCGGAATCTGCGCGCTCTTGCCGGTGCAGCCGAGAAACATGAACAGGCAAATTGCCGTTACCAGCGCGCCGTTCGTCGCCAACTCGCCTGCTTTGGCGTTCACCCCGACGAAATCGAGCACGCCGATGTTCGCGAAGAGCATGAACATCGCGACCAGGAATCCGAAATCGCCAATGCGGTTGACGATGAACGCTTTCTTGCCGGCGTCGGAGTTTGCCTTGTCGTTGAACCAGAACCCGATCAACAGATACGAGCAAAGGCCAACCCCTTCCCAGCCGATGAACAGGATCGGGTAGTTCGCGCCCAATACCAGCATCAGCATGAAGAACACGAACAGGTTGAGATAGGAGAAGTAGCGCGCATATCCGGGGTCATCGCGCATGTAGCCGACGCTGAAGATGTGTATGAGCGCACTGATCCCGGTGACAAAAAGCACCATCACCATCGACAACTGGTCCAGCTGAAGCGCGGCGTCGATCTGCAGGTCGCCTACAGGCATCCAGGCGAAGTAGCGCTGAATGAACGGCGTCGTCGGATGCGCTCCAACCATCGCCTGCCAGATCGCCAGCGAGAGCCCGAACGCGAGGATGAGCACGCCCGGGCCAACGATGCTGACGACGCCCGCCCAGCGATGCCGCTGGACGGCGTGATGATCGTCACCAACGGCGCCCGTTTCCTCGGCGTGCGACACCGCTGGCGCTTGAGCCGCGCCCTCCGAGTGCGGATGATGTCCCGGACGATTCGGATCCGCCGGGCCGAGGTGAGCGCTATTGAATGACAGCAAGCCATTGATCACGAAGCCGATCAACGGCAGCACGGGAAGCAGCCATACGTACTCCGCCACCGAGCCGGATAGCGGGTGCGTTGCGGCTGCCGCTGCTTGAAGAAGCATCATCCGCGGAGAAGGTTGATGTTCTTGAGATCCACAGACTGACGGTGGCGGAATATCGCAATGATGATGGCGAGGCCGACGGCAGCTTCAGCGGCGGAGACGGTCATCACGAATACCACGAATACCTGACCGGCAGCGCCGTAAAAGCGCGAGAATGCAACGAAGGTCAGATTCACTGATGTTAGCATCAGCTCGACGCACATGAAAATGATGATCGCGTTGCGATGAACCAGCACGCCAATCACGCCAATGATGAAAAGAGCGGCGGTAAAAAAGAGCGACTCAGCGAGCACCGGCAGCCCTCTCTCGACTTCTGCCAAGTACGACCGCACCGGCGATGGCAACCAAAAGCAGAACACTGGTCAGCTCGAACGCCAGCAAATAATCCTTGAACAGGGGCTCGGCGATCACGCCGACCGCGTTGAGCTTCTGTAGCTGCTGCTCGCTAAAATCGCGCGGCACCACCAGCTGCTGCGGCAGTTTTGCCCGGAGAATGATCAGGATCTCGCTCAACAGGCCCAGTCCGACCAATCCGGCCGCGAGCTTCCACCAAATGCCGCGCGTCTCCGCGATCGCGGACGGATCGCCAAGGTTGAGCAGCATCACCACGAACAGAAATACGACCATGATCGCACCGGCGTATATCAGCACCTGCATCACGCCAATGAATTGCGCATCGAGCATGACGAAGAGCGCCGCCAGCGCGAACATCGTGTTCACGAGCCAGAGTGCGGCGGCGACCGGACTCTTGCGCGTGACGAATGCCAGCGCCGAAGCAAGCGCGATCACGCCGAACAGATAAAAATGGAAGACGTAGAAGAGCGGGTAATGCGGCTCCATTACTGACCTTTCGGATCTTCAGGGTCCCACATCTCGCAGACGGGATGCGTCTGATCCATCAGGCGCTGCAAATCGTAAACGAATCCTTCGCGACTGTATTCCGAATTCTCGTAGTGTCTGCCGACGTGGATCGCTTCCTCGGGACAGACCTCCTGGCAGTATCCGCAGAAAATGCAGCGGAACTCATCGATCTCGAAAACCAGCGGATATCGATTCCCTTCCTCATCCTCACCAGGTACGAGCTTGATGCAGTTCGCGGGACAAACGGTGGGACAGAGACCACACGCAACGCACCGCGCCTTCCCCGTTTCGGTCGTCAGCATGCGATGCGTGCCGCGCCAGCGCGGTGAGATCGGCGATTTCTCTTCCGGATACTGAGTTGTCACGCGGCCATTGACGTCGAACAGATGCTTCACCGTCAGCGCCATGCCCTTCAGCGCCGCGCGAATGTAGCTGACATCCTCCGTCGGCCGCTCGACAACCTTGACGTTGATCGCCATTAGCGACTTCCTCCGGCCGCGACTGTCGGAGTCGCGGCGTCTGCCCGAGCGAACATCTCGCGTCGCCGGTCGATGCCCCGCAAACGTTGTATCTCCTTCGTCGACATTCGTCCGTAGGCCGGACTGATGATCCGCCCTCGATCCAGGATCGCAAATAGCACGATGACGAACGCGATGTTGAAGCTGCCGAGGATTGCCGCCTGCATCATACCCTGGCCGATTCCCGCCGCGCTCAGTCCGAGCAAGACTGCGCCGATCAGTACGATGTAAGTCAGCGCCAGCGGCAGCATGAACTTCCAGCCGAGCGACATCAACTGGTCATAGCGGAAGCGAGGCAGCGTCCACCGTACCCACATGTAGAGAAACAGGAAGAACAGGATCTTCGCCAGGAAAATGAAGATCGACAGCAGCGACAGCCATCCGCTGTAAGGGCCGATATTGTCGCGAGCGGTGAACGGCACATCCCAGCCGCCGAAGAACAGCGTCGCCATCAGCGCGCTCGCCGTCACCATGCTCGCGTATTCAGCGATGAAGAAGAGCGAGAATTTCATCGCGCTGTATTCGGTGTGGTAACCGGCGATCAGCTCCGACTCTGCTTCCGGCAAATCGAACGGCAGGCGATTCGTCTCGGCAAACGCCGCTACCATAAAGATGAAAAACGCGACGGTGAGATTGATGACGTTCCAGCCGCCCCACGCCTGCTGAGTGATGATCGAGTCCAGGGTGACGTTGCCGGCGAGCAGCAGAACGGGAATCGTCGCCATGCCCAGCGATACTTCGTACGAGATCATTTGCGCGCTGGAGCGGAGTCCACCGAGCAGCGCGTACTTGTTGTTCGAGGACCAGCCAGCGAGCACGATTCCGTAGACGCCGAGTGAGGCGATAGCAAGTATGAAAAGAAAGCCGATCGGCAGGTCGGCGACGACGAGGTCGACACGGCCCCAGCGGGTGGCGACCGGCGCTCCAAACGGAATCACACACCACGCGGTCAGCGCCGGAATAAAAGCCATCATCGGCGCCAGCACGAACAGCACTTTGTTCACGCCGGCGGGCATGGTCTCTTCCTTCATGAAGTTCTTGAGACCGTCGGCCGCTGGTTGCAGCCAGCCTTTGCCAACGCGGTTCGGCCCATGACGATCCTGAATCCACGCCGAAATTTTTCGCTCTGCGAGGGTCAGCATCGCGACGCCGACCATGTAGACCGTGAAGATGATGAGCAGCTTGAGTACGGTAAACCAGAAGAATGGTCCGCCGCTCACGGGCGTATTGTTGGGATCGATCGGCACCTGCAACAGCGCGAAGATCGGCGATCCAATCATGCGGCACCTACCGCGACCGGCGCGCTCTGACCGTTCGCTGGCGCATCGACCACCGGCAATCCTTTCAGCCCGATCGAATCGTACGACAAGCCGGCGAATGACTTGTGCGTTGATGCGAGTTTCGCGAACACTTCCGACGGCAGGAAGAAGCTCGTCTGCTTGCCCATCGCACCGAGCAGGTCGCCGAGCACGAGCCAACTCGGTCTGGTTTCCCCGGGAGCCTGGCGCGCTTGCGTGAATCGCTGCACACGACCGCGCAGATTGGTGACTGTGCCTTCTTCCTCGGAGAAGTTGGCGATCGGCAGCACTACCGCTGCGTTTCGCGCCGCTTCGGGCAAAACCGAGCTGATGACGACAACCGCGCTCGCGCGCGAGAGCGCGGCGGCATCGATGCCATCGAGATCTTCGCCAGCGACTACAAGTACATCACCCTGCGCGAGTCCGCCGAGCAGGTCCGGTGTCTTCCTGAAGCCGAGTTTCTCCGCGCCATAGACGTTGGCGGCGCGCTCGCGACGCAGCGCGAGATCCTTCACGCCGGGCAGGGGCGCCTCGTCGCCTTCCGCGACTCTGAATGCGCCGCTGCCACCCTGCATCAGCTGCGTCAGCAGGAACAGTGATTCGTTGGAGAGCATCGGCGACGCTGCCACGAACACTTTCTTGCCGTTCAGCAAACGAGCGGCAGCGCTGATGGCGCCTTCCCAGTTCGTCGGCACCAGACCGTTGGTGCCGCGCACCATCGGCTGCTCGGCGCGGTTCTTCTCGTTCATCCAGCGATAGTTCAAGCGGCCGTAATCGCACATGAAGAACGCGTTGACGTGCTCGTTGGGCCGCGGCCGCATCCGCACGATCTGATTCTCGCGCGTCTCCATCATCACGTTGCAACCCTGCGTGCAGTTCGGGCAGATGGAAGCCGCCCGATCGAGCTCCCACGCCCGCGCCTTGTTCAGAAAATCCTTTGACAGCAGCGCACCGACGGGGCACAGGTCGATCACGTTCGCCGCCCAGGGGTGCGTCATGTCGCGACCCTCGAACTTTCCAATCAGGGCGCGGTCGCCACGCTCACTGACGTTGAGCGTTGGCTCCTGCGCGACATCGTCCATGAAACGAACGCAACGCGTGCAGAGGATGCAGCGATTCGGCACGTAAATGACATCGCCGCCGAAATCCTCCGCCGGATTGAACCGCTTGGGCTCGTGATAACGCGAATCGGCGCGGCCTTCCTGATAGGTGTAGTCCTGCAATTCACACTCGCCCGACTGATCACAGATGGGGCAATCGAGTGGGTGATTGATCAGCAGCATCTCGAGCACGCCCTTGCGCGCCTCGAGCGCCTTGTCGGTGTGAACGTGAACGACCTGGCCTTCGGCAACCGTCGTCGCACAGGAAGGTGCGAGCTTGGGCGCCTTCTCGACTTCCACCAGACACATCCGGCAGACACCAGCGATGGGCAGGCCCGGATGGTAGCAGTAATGGGGGATCAGAATGCCGACAGTCTTTGCTGCCTCGAGGATGGTCGTGCCGTCCGGGACGGTTACCGGCCGGCCTTCGATCGTGAGATTCACCATCTTCTGCTCGGCCATTACGCCACCGCCGCAGTTACGGGATGGAAACGTCGGCCCTGAATCAGCGCTTCGAATTCATTCCGGAATTTCTTGATTCCCGAAACCACGGGCACTGCGCACGAATCGCTCAGCACGCAAATCGTCTTACCCGTCATTTGCTCCGCGATGTCGAGCAAGGTATCGAGATCCTCGGTGGTGCCTTCGCCATCGCGAATGCGCTCGAGGATCTTGGTCGTCCACGCGGTTCCCTCGCGGCACTGCGTGCACTGCGCGCAGCTCTCGTGCGCGAAGAAGCGAGCGATGCGCGCAATCACGGTCACCATTGGCTGAGCATCATCGATTACGATGACGCCGCCGGAGCCGAGCATCGACCCCTTCTCGACAAAACCTTCGTAATCCATCAGCGTCGCTTCCGCTTCGTCCATCGTCTGGATTGGAACCGATGCGCCGCCGGGGATCACCGCTTTGAACTTCCGACCGTGAAGCGGCCCACCGCAGAGATCGTAGAGGAACTCGCGGAATGGGAAGCCCATCACGACTTCGTAAGTACCCGGACGCTGCACGTTACCGCAAACCGAAAAGAGCTTGGTGCCAGTGCTCTTCGGACTTGACAGCGACATCTTCTTGTACCAATCGGCGCCGTTGAGCAGGATCGGCGCACTCGCGATCAGCGTCTCGACATTGTTGATCGTGGTCGGCATTCCGAACACGCCGGAGACAGCCGGGAACGGAGGCTTGATCCGCGGATTGCCGCGGCGGCCCTCGAGCGAATTCATGAGAGCGGTTTCTTCACCGCAGATGTAGGCGCCGGCGCCTTTGTGCACGTGCACGTCGATGCGCTTGCCCGTACCCATGGCGTTCTTGCCGATGATCCCCGCCGCGTAGGCTTCTTTCACCGCCTTCTCCATCCAATAGAGAGGCTCCGTGAACTCGCCGCGGATGTAGACGTAGGCGGTTTCTGCGCCGATTGCGTAGGCACCGATGGCGCAGCCTTCGACCAGAGCGTGCGGCGTCCATCGCATCAGCTCCCGGTCTTTGAACGTGCCCGGCTCCGATTCATCGGCATTGCAACACAGATAGTGCGGCTTGCCGTCGCCTGGCTTCATGAACGACCACTTCATCCCCGTCGGGAAACCTGCGCCGCCGCGGCCGCGCAATCCGGATTCCTTGACGACGTTCACGATGTCGGCGGGCGCCATCCCCAGCGCTTTCTCGAGCGCCTTGTAGCCGCCGCGTTTTTTCCAACCGTCGAGTGTGCGCGCTTCCGGGTCGCCGAAATATTTCGACAACACCGTGGTCTCACGCGGGTGGGGTTGATGCGGGAAACCCATTCTAGGTCAGTTTTGCAAGAATGTCGGGAACTTTATCCGGCGTCACCGATTCGATGAACTCCTCGTTGATCATGACCGGCGTCGCGAACCCGCACGCGCCGAGACACTCGACTTCGATGACCGTGAACTTGTCGTCTGGAGATGTCACACCGAGCTCGCCGGTTCCGGTGTGTCGAAGAAAAGCCTTCACCACATCTTCGGCGCCACAGATTCCGCATGGCGAAGTCGTGCACACCTGAATGAAGTATTTGCCGACCGGGTGCTGGTGATACATGGTGTAGAACGTCACCACGCCCTTTACGTATGCCGGCGTCAGCTCGAGCAACTCGGCGACTTCAACCATCCCTTCTTCCGGCACCCAGCCGCGTTCGCGCTGAACGATCCACAGCGCCGGGAGCAGCGCCGCCATTTTGGTGGGATAGCGCGTCAGCAGCTCGTCGAGCTCTTTGCGAACGTCGCCGGTGAAAACCGGCTTATATGCTTCGTGACCCGCGCGATCATGCGACGCGTAGTCGGGAGACTCGAGGCCGCCAACCAGCTCGGGCGTCACCGGTCGATCTCTCCCATCACGATGTCGATGCTGGCATTGATCGCAATTACGTCGGACAGCAGATGCCCTTCCACCATCTTGGGAATCGCCGCCAGGTTCACGAACGACGGCGGCCTGATTCTCCAGCGCACGGGCTTCGCCGTTCCGTCTGATACCATATAGTAGCCCTTCTCCCCCTTCGGGCTCTCGACAGCGAAATACGATTCTCCGATCGGCGGGCGCGGTCCTTCCATCACGACCTTGAAGTGATGGATCATCGACTCCATCTCGTTCGTCGCTTTCGACTTCGGGGGCAGGATGATGCGCGGATCGTCAATGTTGACGGGTCCGTCGGGCAGTCGATCGGCGGCCTGCGCCAGAATGCGATTCGATTGACGCAGCTCCTCGAATCTGACCAGATAGCGATCGTAGACGTCGCCGTTGGCGCCAACCGGCACATCGAAGTCGTAGGTCTCGTAATCGAGATACGGGAAATCCTTGCGCACATCGTAATCGACGCCTGATGCGCGCAGCATCGGGCCCGACAATCCCCAGTTGATCGCTTCTTCGGGCGACATCACGCCCAGTCCGACGGTGCGCCCGACCCAGATTGCGTTCTTGGTGAGAACTCGATCGATCTCGTCGAGCGTGTGCGGGAAGGTGCGAACGAACTGGCGGAGGCCATCCATCCAGCCGCTGGGAATGTCAGCTGCCATTCCACCAACGCGGGTCGCCGACGTCGTGAGGCGAGCGCCCACCCACTTCTCGAGCAGGCGATAGATCTCTTCGCGTCTCTGGAACGCCCACAGGAACGGCGTGAACGCGCCGATGTCGATGCAGAACGTGCCGAGCCAGACCAGGTGCGACATGATGCGCGAGAGCTCAGACGCAATCACGCGCAGCACCTTGCACCGCTCCGTAATCTCGATGCCGAACAGTCGCTCGGCGCCAAGTGCGAACGCGACGTTGTTGCCGATCGAGTTCAGATAATCTTCGCGATCAGTCCACGGGATGATCTGATTGTACTGGCGGTATTCGCCCATCTTCTCGAACCCGCAGTGCAGATAGCCGATGTGCGGAATGCAGCGGACAACCGTCTCGCCATCGAGCTCCAGGACCAGCCGCAGCACCCCGTGCGTTGCCGGATGCTGAGGACCGATGTTGATGAGCATGTGCTCGCCTTCGAGTGTCGGCTCGAGCGCTGGCGGCGCCTGCAGCGCGAGCCCACCTCCACCATCGTCCGTAAGAATCGGAACACGCTGCGGACGTCCTTGCGCATCCAGACCGGTCGTGGAGAGCTCAACTTCGACGGTTCGTCTGTCAGCCATTACTCGCCGGTCCTCTCACCCGTGCTGAGGCGACGCTTCATGTCTTCGGGTAGCTCGGCGAAGGCGTCGGCAATAGTGAGCTCTTCCATCGAGTAGCGCGCTTCCGGATTCTGCGCCAGCGACTGCCGCAACTGCTCGGAGCGACTGAACCGTCCGCGCAACGGAAAATCCTTGCGCAGCGGAAATCCTTCCTTGTACTGCTCCCACATCAGAATGCGACGAAGGTCGGGATGACCACGGAATTTGATGCCGAACATGTCGTAGCATTCTCGCTCGAGCCAATCAGCGCTCCGATACATGTCGTAGACGCTGTCGACCTCGAGCGGCTTTCCTTTGGGCAGCTGTACCTTGACGCGCAGAAATCGACGATACGGCAGTGACCGAAGATGCCATACGACTTCGATCGGCACTTCCGCATCCCGGTATTCGACCGCGGTCACGTCGCTGAGAAAATCGTAGCGCTGCGATGGATCGTCGCGCAGCCAGCGAATGACCTCATGCAATGACGCGGGATCAACGTAGACCGTTGTCTCGCCCCAGATGACTTCGCGGCGCTGAATCGCCGAGCCGAATTTTTCAGCAAGCGCGGCAGCGGATGGATTGGCTGGCGCGTTGCGATGCGTCACCGACTTCTGCGTCGTCGGCGCCGGATCCGTCGACTCGCTGCCAGTGCGAAAGATCTCGAATCGATTCACAACCCGGACCTGGTCTGATTCACCGAGTTGCCAAACGGCTCGCCCAACTCGTCGATAAGAGACGGCGGGATGTAGAGCTGACTCGAAGGATCCGGCTCCATCTCGTCCCGAGTTCCTTTGTCGGCGGCGCGCTCGCTCTTCACTTTCTCCTGAAGCATGCGGATGCCGTAGAGCAATGCTTCGGGCCGCGGCGGACAGCCAGGAACGTAGACATCGACAGGGATGATGGTATCGATCCCCTGCACTACAGCGTAGTTGTCGAACATGCCGCCGCTCGACGCGCACGCGCCCATCGAGATGCACCATTTGGGCTGCGGCATTTGCTGCCAGATGCGGCGGAGAATCGGTGCCAGCTTGAACGGAACTCGGCCGGCACAGATGAGCACGTCTGCCTGTCGCGGCGAAAAGCTCATCCGCTCCATGCCGAAGCGCGCAAGATCGAAATCGCTTGCCGCAGTCGCCATGAATTCGATGGCGCAGCAGGCGGTGCCGAACGGCATCGGCCACAATGAATTGGCGCGCGCCCAGTTGACGAGGAAGTCGAGTCGCGTCGCGACCCAACCTTCCTGCGACTCCGGCGCGTAGGCAACGGTCCGATGTTCAGACGGAGCGCTCAATCCCATTGCAGCGCTCCTTTCTTCCACACGTAAATGAGTCCCACAAACAGAATTATCATGAAGACAAGCATCTCACCAAGTCCAAAAAACGCGATGTGGCCAACGGGGCACGCGCCGTTCACCAGCGGCACGAAGCAGGAAAGCTGCTTGTAGTAGACGGCCCACGGAATCATGAACACCGTCTCGATATCGAAGATGATGAACAAGATGGCGATGAGATAAAAACGAACGGAGAAACGCTCTCTCGCGTCGCCAAGGGTGGGCACGCCTGACTCATACGCCTGTTGTTTCACCGGCGTCGGCCGAGCACGGATTATAAGTGTCGAGATCGCAACGATCGCCAGCGCATTGATCGCCACGAAACCAAGCAGCATCAGTACCGGAAAATAGGCGCGATACACGGCGTCTCAGACTTCGTGAAAAATTTCACTAATGCGATTTTCGGAATCTACCGACGGCAATCTTCTAATTCAACGGCTCCGCTAAGTGGAAACGACAGAGCGAAAATCGTACATTCACCGTCGAAAAGGCGCGAACGTGCGCGACCAAAACCGCCGCGAGCGGTAAATCGGTCAGCGGTTCCGCGTCCCACTTCCCTCTTCCCGCTTCCCTCCTCACTTCCCCTTCCCGCAAAATGTCAATTCAATCGGATCGCTGGATCACCCGCATGGCCAGGGAGCACGGGATGATCGAGCCCTTCGAGAGCAGTCAGGTCAGATCGGGCGTCATCTCGTACGGCGTCAGCTCATATGGATACGATATGAGGGTCGCACCCGAGTTTCGGATTTTCACCAACGTTCTCAACTCTATCGTCGATCCGAAGAGCTTCGACCCGAAATCGTTCGTCGAGTTCGAGGGTGATGTTTGCATCGTGCCGCCGAATTCCTTCGCGCTGGCAAGATCCGTCGAATACTTCCGCATTCCACGCGACGTCGTAACGATCACGGTTGGCAAATCCACCTACGCGCGCTGCGGCATCATCACCAACGTCACGCCGTTCGAGCCGGAATGGGAAGGGTTCGTGACGCTGGAGATCTCCAACACCACGCCGCTGCCGGCGAAAATCTATGCCAACGAGGGCATAGCTCAGGTTCTCTTCTTCAAGGGCGAAGAAGAACCCGAGGTGTCCTACAAGGACAAGAAAGGAAAATATCAAGGACAAAAAGGTGTAACGCTGCCACGTCTGTGAGTGGCCTCGGGCTTGCCCTTGCTGTGAGAACGAACCTCACTGGGAGGAACCAGGGCTGATGCAGAATAAAGACGGATTTCAGAAGGGCCCTCAGCACCACGCCGAAGGCCAGCACGGTTCAAAGACCCATAGCAAGTTCATCGAAACTCTTCACACCCGCATGAACGACGATCACGTTGCGGGAGATGCGCCAACCAGCGACGAGCCGCGCCACCACATTGCAAAGCACAACTCAACGCCGCGTCTGTTTGGCGATCGGCAGCAGCATGACGAGGCGGAAAAGAAGAGTGAGAAGACACGCCTGCATCGCGAGCTCGAGCGACGCGGCCAGGATGATGAGGAGTTTCTGCCCGGGACGGGGTGAGTTACCGCCGTTCCCTAGCGAAGCATGCCGGCGGCGTAGGCGAGAATGATTCCGAGCGCAACGATCGCGGCCAGCCAAACCACTTTGCCAGGGCCGCGAAATTCCTGACGCGGCTTGACGACATCGAATTCGTAGCCCGGAGTCGTGCCATGAGCGGCGATTCCGGGCGTGTCGTTTACAGCGTCGGCACCGCCGCGATTGGCTTCGCTGGTGGGGTCGTTCAGCGTGCTCGGAGTCAGGTCGGAAGGATTTCTATCCTGTGGCGGCATCTCGACAGTTGAGTATAAACTGCTCGCTGGCGGCCTTTTGTTGATGCTGCAAGCCGCAATGCTCCAGGCGCATCAATTACGCCAGCGCTACGAACGAGTCCCCAGCACTCCCGCCCGGATATAGTCGCGATTCATCCGCGTGATCGTATCGATGCTGATCTCTTTCGGACACGCTTCCTGACATTCGCTGTGCAGCGTGCAGCTGCCGAAGTTCTCGAGATCCATTTGCTCGACCATGCTCAGCGCGCGCCGATAGCGCTCAGGTTGACCCTGCGGCAGCAGTCCGAGATGAGTGATCTTTGCAGCGGTGAATAGCGATGCCGACGCGTTCGGACACGCGGCGACACACGCACCACAACCAATGCACGCGGCTGCATCCATCGCCGTGTCGACGCTTTCCTTGGCTACGAGGATGGAGTTGGCGTCCTGGGCTCCGCCGGTCGGCGCGGTAATGAAGCCGCCTGCCTGAATGATCCGATCGAGCGCCGAGCGATCGACGGTCAGATCCTTGATGACGGGAAACGCGCGCGCGCGCCAGGGCTCGATGTAGATCGTCGCGCCGTCCTTGAAGCTGCGCATGTGCAGCTGGCACGTCGCGGTTCCCTTCATCGGGCCATGTGCGATGCCATTGATCATCAGGCTGCACATCCCGCAAATGCCTTCGCGACAGTCACTGTCGAACGCGATCGGAATCTCCCCGCGCTCCGTCAATCCTTCGTTGACGACGTCCAGCATCTCGAGGAACGACATGTCGGGGCTGACGTCAGTCGCCTCGTAGCGCACCATTTCCCCCGGTTGATCGGGACCGGCCTGACGCCACACATGCAATGTGAACTGCATTACTTGTAACTCCGCTGCGAGAGCTTGACGTTCTCGAATACCAGCGGCTCCTTGTTGAGAATCGGTGCCTTGCCGTCACCGGCGTATTCCCACGCCGCGACGTAGGCGAAGTTTTCGTCGTCGCGCAGCGCCTCGCCGTCGGGCGTCTGGTATTCTTCCCTGAAATGGGCGCCGCACGACTCCTCCCGATGCAGCGCGTCGATCACCATCAGCTCGGCGAGCTCCAGGAAATCGGCGACGCGACCGGCCTTCTCCAATGCCTGATTGAGCTCGGCGTCGCTGCCGGGCACGTTCACATCTCTCCAGTATTGTTCCCGCAGCTCACGCACTTTAGACAACCCGGTCTCCAGCCCCCGCTGATTGCGAGACATTCCGCAATAGTGCCACATGATGTTGCCGAGCTCGCGGTGGAAGGACATCACCGTACGTTTGCCATCGATCGACAGCAGTTTCTTCGTGCGCTCGGCGACCTGCGCTTCCGCGGCGCGGAATTCGGGATGGGAAGCGTCGACTCGCTCGGGCTTGTTCGAGCCCAGATAGTCGCCGATGGTGTTGGGAATCACGAAGTAACCGTCGGCAAGTCCCTGCATCAGTGCACTGGCCCCGAGGCGATTCGCTCCATGATCCGAGAAATTCGCTTCGCCGGTGACGTGCAGTCCGTCGATGGTGCTCATCAAATTGTAGTCGACCCACAAGCCCCCCATCGTGTAGTGCACAGCCGGATAAATCCGCATTGGCACTTCATAGGGATTCTCGTCGGTGATGCGCTCATACATCTCGAACAGATTGCCGTAACGCTCCTTGATCACCTCGGCGCCCAGCCGCTTGATCGCGTCGGCAAAATCGAGATAAACGCCGAGGCCCGTGTCGCCGACGCCTCGCCCCTCGTCGCAGACCTCCTTCGCGGCGCGTGAAGCGATGTCGCGCGGGGCGAGATTTCCAAAGCTCGGATACTTGCGCTCCAGATAGTAATCGCGCTCGGCTTCCGGAATCTGACGCGGCTTCCGCTTGTCCCCGACGGTCTTTGGAACCCACACCCTTCCGTCGTTGCGCAGTGACTCACTCATCAGCGTGAGCTTCGACTGATACTCGCCGCTGACCGGGATGCACGTCGGATGAATCTGCGTGAAACAGGGATTGGCGAACGCCGCGCCTCTCTTGTATGCACGCCAGATCGCGGTCGCGTTCGATCCCTGCGCGTTCGTCGAAAGGAAAAACACATTTCCGTAGCCGCCACTTGCCAGAACTACGGCTTCCGCGGCGTGCGATTCAATTTTTCCGGTGACGAGGTTGCGCGTGACGATGCCGCGCGCCTTACCGTTGATCACCACCAGATCCAGCATCTCCGTGCGCGGATACATCGTCACACCACCACGCTTTATCTGTCGCTCGAGTGCCTGGTACGCGCCGAGCAGCAGCTGCTGTCCCGTCTGTCCACGCGCGTAGAAGGTTCTGGAGACCTGGGCTCCGCCAAACGACCGATTGGCGAGTAAACCGCCATACTCCCGCGCAAACGGGACGCCCTGCGCGACACATTGATCGATGATGTTCACGCTCACTTCAGCAAGTCGATACACGTTCGCTTCCCGAGAGCGGAAATCGCCGCCTTTCACGGTGTCGTAAAAAAGGCGGTAGACACTGTCGCCGTC
>DATFHK010000042.1:0-3520 GCA_035248505.1 Gemmatimonadaceae bacterium
TGAAGCGAGCACCAGGGTTTCGGCGAATCTCTGCGAGTGTAGAACGGGAATGTTGGAGAGCGACTCGGATCCACCCGCAATCGCGACTTCCATCTGACCGAGCGCGATTTGATCGGCAGCGTCGGTGATCGCCTGATTCGCCGAGGCACAGGCGCGGCTGACGCTGAATGCCTGCACACCCTTGGGAAATATCGGCAGCAGCGATACTTCGCGGGCGATGTTCGGCGCCAGAACCGACGGAACCACCGTGCCGAAAACGAGCCCGTTGACCTCTGTGCCATCGAGGTTCGTGCGCTGCATGAGCTCGGCAACACATAGCTTGCCGAGGTCGATTGCAGAGAGAGTTTTGAGCGCGGTACCTGCTTTTGCGAACGGCGTTCGCACGCCGGCGACAATCGCGACGCGGCGCCCGTTCCCGAATGTTGCCATGCAGGGAACTTAGACGGGCGCCAACCTTCTATCTAGGATGAAACGCCTTCTTCAGCGGCACGTTCCTTCTCGAGCAGGCGACGTTTGCGCTCGAGTCCCCATCGATATCCGCCGAGCTCACCGCTCTGTCTTATGACGCGATGACATGGGATGAGGAGTGCAACGCGATTGCTGGCGCACGCTGACGCAACCGCGCGAACCGCACGCGGGGCTGCGATTGCCGTTGCGATATCGCTGTACGATCTCGTCTGACCGACTGGGATTTTCTGAAGCTCACGCCAGACTTTCCATTGGAACGCCGAACCCTGCACATCCAGCGGGATATCGACGCGCGCCTGTGCCCCTTCGACGACAGCAGTCACCGCTTCGACCCATGCTTGCAGGATTCCGTCGCTGGCGCCGACACGGCGGCGCTGCGCCGCCGGATATTCCCGCGCCAGAGCATCCTCGACCCCGCGTTCGGTGTCGCCGAGTGTGACTGCACAGACGCCGCGCTCGGTGGCGCCGACAAGCAGGATTCCCAGCGCCGTTTTCGTAGTCACGTAGTCGATGCGCGTCCCGGCACCACCCCGCTTGTACGCGGCGGGCGTCATTCCCAGATGCATTGCTGCATCTTCGTAAGCTCGGCTGCTGGATCCGTAGCCTGCGCCAAACGATGCACGACTGACGGTCTCGCCACGTTTGAGCTCAGTCTTGAGTTTGGCGCTCTTTCTGGCGCGAATGTATTGCGCCGGCGTGAGGCCGACCGTTTGCTTGAATTTCCGCTGTAGGTGATACGGACTCAGTCCGGCGTGCTCGCTGAGTAGCGACAACGTGATTCGCTCGTCGAGGTCACCGGCATGCTCATCGATGTACTCGCGCGCCCGCTGGATAGCGGCGTGCGGAGCTTTTGGTCGATTCGGCCGGCACCGCTGGCAAGCGCGAAATCCAGCTCGCTCGGCGGCTTCGGTCGAAGAGAAGAACGAGATGTTCTCGCGCTTCGGGCGACGGGACGGACACGACGGGCGGCAGTAAATGCCGGTCGTCGTGACACCGTAGAACAAATTTTCGTCTGCAGCCGGATCGCGAGCGAGCACGGAATTCCAGGCCGTCGCTTCGTCGACGCCCGATCGCCCGCTGGTCATGGTAGATGCAATGTTTCTCATAAGCTCCGCCGCTGAAGGAATTTTAACTGTGAAGAAGGATGCCTGCCGTGGTTCGGCGTCGATATCCGAATCTTGCTGTCAAATTCCCGGTACGGCGCCTCATTTGATGACTCCAAACGCCACCTAATGCGCGAACTGTTCGACCGACGATTCGACCTGCTCGTACTGGGCGGCGGTATCACTGGCTGCGGAGTGGCCCGTGATGCCGCGATGCGCGGGCTGTCTGTCGCTCTTGTCGAGCGAGACGACTTTGCCAGCGGCACCTCGGGCCGGTCGTCGCGGCTGGTGCACGGTGGAATCAGATACCTCGAGCAGGGTCGATTGCACCTGGTTTACGAGTCGATCCGCGAACGGCAGACGCTGTTGCGGATCGCTCCGCACCTGGTGACGCCGTTGGCATTCACCTGGCCGATCTATCGCGGCGCACGGGTCGGGCGTTCCAAGCTTGCCGCGGGACTACTGCTTTACCAGCTGATGGCGCGGGGCAGATCCCATCGCCCGTCGTTCCTGGGTGTGCGAAAAACGCTGGAGCGCGAGTCGGCGCTGCAGCCGGCAGCGCTAACCGGAAGCGCGGTTTACTACGACGCGGCGACCGATGACAGTCGTCTCACGCTGGCGACGGCGATGTCGGCAATGGACAGTGGCGCTGCATTAGCCAATCACGCCCGTGCACTCCGTTTCCTGAGGGAGCACGGTCGCGCTATTGGCGCGGAGGTTATGTCACCTCTCTCCGGTGAGCGCGGAGAAGTCCGCGCCAGAGTCATAGTCAACGCTACTGGAGTCTGGCAAAACGCCGCCGATGCAATCGAGCACGGCACGCGGCTGCGCGGCAGCAAGGGCGTGCACATCGCCGTTCCACGCGATCGCGTCGGCAATCGCGATGCGATTACGATGATTTCCTTTGTTGATGGCAGAGTGATGTTCTGTCTGCCCGCATCCGCTCACACCATCATCGGTACAACCGATACGTGGACCGACGAATCGCCTGAGAACGTGCACGCGGCGCCCGCCGACGTCGACTATCTGCTCCGCTCGGCCAATTCCTATTTCCCGTCAGCGAGGCTGACGCGAGGCGATGTGGTGAGTGCGTGGGCCGGGATTCGGCCCCTCATTGCGAGTAGCTCGAACGATCCGACTTCGGCATCACGCGAGCACAGCATCGCGAAAGATGAATCGGGAGTGATCAGCGTCACCGGTGGCAAGCTTACCACATATCGGTCAATGGCAGCCGAAGTGGTCGATCGTGTGCAGGAGGCGCTTGGTCAGCGACCGAGGTCGGCGCCGACGGATGAAGTCGTCCTCGCTGGTGGCGACCGCGCGCGCGAGGTTGCTCGAATTGCCCGCCAGAGCCCGCAACTCGCTCACTCTTTGAGTGACTCGCTGTCCTACACCGGTGCGGATCTCGTCTACGCCGTCAGCCACGAAATGGCGAAGACTCTCAGCGACCTGTTGATTCGCCGGACTCATGTCGCATTCGAGACGAGGGATCACGGGCAAAGTGTCGCGCCTCGCGCGGCGGATATCGTCGCGCCGCTGCTTGGGTGGGACGAAGCAACAAAACGCGCCCGCATCAGCGAATACAATGCTGATGTCGAGCGCATCTTTGCGATCAGCTGATCGCGCTAGTACTGGTGGGCGCCGTTGCTGTGCGCGAGGCGGAGAAATTCGTCTCGCGTCTTCGGATCTTCACGAAACACTCCGCGCAGCGCCGAGGTGATCGTCTTGGAGTTCTGCTTCTGCACCCCGCGCATCATCATGCAGAGGTGGTAAGCCTCGATCACCACGCCAACTCCACTCGGGTGCAGAACACTGCACAGCCCTTCGGCGATCTCTTCCGTCAATCGCTCCTGCACCTGCAGACGCCTCGAAAAGACATCGACGATGCGCGGGATCTTGGAGAGGCCGACGATCTTCCCGTTCGGGATGTAGGCGACGTGAGCCTTGCC
>DATFHK010000043.1:0-7823 GCA_035248505.1 Gemmatimonadaceae bacterium
GTTCGGGATCATCCTGATCATCGTCTTTGCCGTCCGGCTGCAGTGGCTGCCGGCGATCGGCTACTCGTCGATCGGCGAGGACGGAGTTCGTGCCTGGTTCGAGCACCTGCTGTTGCCGAGTCTGGCGATCGGCGCGGGCTACGCGGCGATCCTGATGCGGTTCGTCCGGGCCGGTTTGTTGGAGGTGCTGAACAGCGACTACATCCGGACGGCGCGGGCGAAGGGGGTCTCGGAGCGGGGCGTGATCGTGCGGCACGCGCTGCGGAACGCGATGATCCCGATCATCACCGTGCTCGGTCTCGATTTCGGATATTATCTGACCGGAAGCATTCTCACCGAAACGATTTTCAGCTGGCCGGGACTCGGCCGCTATGTCGTCAACGCCATCACCCGCCGCGATCTGCCGGCGATTCAGGGCTCGGTCTTGTTCCTCAGCGTCGTCTTCGTGATGGTGAATCTTCTCACCGACCTCGCCTACGCCAAAGCGGATCCCCGCGTAGCATACTCCTGAGCCGGGCGATGTCGACCAAAGAAACCACGTCGCCGGCGCGCCCGGCCGGTACGAGCGCCACTGCGCCATCCGAATCCGCGCTGAAGAAGCAGATCGAGAAGATCGAAAAAGAAGCGGGCGCCAAGGCGATCGCCATCGCGCTACACGATTTCGAGACCGGATTCGAGCTTCACTATCAGGCGGATCGGTGGTTCCACGCCGCCAGCACCATCAAAGTCCCGATCCTGCTTGGCGTTTTTGCGGCGATCGATCGCGGCGACCTGCTCCCTCACTCGCGTGTTCACGTCCGCAACCGATTCCTGAGTGTCGTCGAAGACATTCCATTTCGCGTAGAATCGGGCCGCGACGCGAATTCCGCCGTGCATAACGCGATCGGCAAGATGATGCGCGTCGACGAGTTGGCGTATCACATGATCACCACCTCCAGCAACCTCGCCACCAACCTCGTGTTGGGGGTGATCGGGCCACAATCGGTGAACGAGGCTTTACGCGCGCTGCATCTCGAGGATGGCATCGACCTCAAACGCGGAGTGGAGGACGAGCTCGCGTTTGAGAAGGGCATCAACAACATGGTTACGGCGAACGGTTTGCTGAAAATCCTGGTGATGCTTGCCGAGGGAAAGGCATTTTCGCCGGCGTTGTCGCGAAGGATGATGGACATCCTGCACGGTCAGGAATTCAATCAGGGGATTCCGGCGCGGCTGCCGAAGGGCGCGCGCGTTGCTCACAAAACCGGGGAGATCTCCACGGTCGCCCACGACGCGGGCGTCGTCTACCTGCCGAAACGCAAACCTTACGCGCTGGTGGTTTTGACCGAGTGGGATCCGACGACTTCGGGTAGATCCCGGACAATCGCCTCGATCTCTCACATGATTTATGAAGCTTTGACGAAAGGTCCGGCGGACGAATGAGCGCTTCCTCGAGCTTTGCCGAAGTCCAGCACCAGTCACCCAACTTCCCACTTCGGGTCGTTGACGGGCTAAGCCTGCCTCCGGACTACCGTAAAGCCCTGAGACCTGGCGAGGACTGGAAGGATTCGACCGGATTCGCCCGCCAGTTGCCGCGCTATTTTTATGAAGTCCCGTCCTGGGATTCTGCAATGAAAGTCGAGTTGTCCACCCATTTCCTGCTTTGGGAGTTTATTCAGGTGGACGTCAGGGAAGCCGCTCCCTTGCGCACATTCCCCCGGTACGTTCCGTGCGCAATAACCCTTCTTGCCGTGTGCCTGGAGAGGTTCCGGGAAGCAGTGGGGACGCTGGTTCACATTTCAGCGAACGGTGGCTACCGGTCGCCGTCCCACCGTTTTTCCAAGAACGCAACTCCACACGCCTGGGGGACTGCCGCCAACATCTATCGCATTGGCGACACCTACCTGGACAACCGGAGTGCGATCGAGCGCTTCAGCTTGATCGCGCGAGAGACGCTGCCCGGAGTCTGGACACGTCCTTACGGAGCTCCGACAGGCTACGCGGAAGATCATCTGCACCTTGACCTGGGATACGTGATCTCAGTGCCGAGGGACGTAAAGAGTTGACGAAATCGTCGTGGCAAAGAGTCGAAGAGATTGGAGCATTTTGGGTAAAGCAGAATGGCGGAGCTGAAGAAGAAGAAAGGGCCGGAAAACAAGTCATCTACGCACGAGCGAATCCAGCTCGCCGCGATCGGCATGGAAGCCGAATTCGCGGTGATCCAGGACGGCGTGCAGGTGAAGCCTGAGGATCTCTTCGGAAGTCCGCGCCGGATAATTCGCGAGAAGATGATGCACCGCAAAGGCCGGTCGTATCATCTGCCGACTGGCGGCGCAGTGTACTTCGATACGGGGGTCATCGAAGTCGCTACTCCTGTCATCGAGATCGAACGCGGCTGCGCCGCGCGTGCCGGACGCTCGCTGTGGGAAGCGATTCTGTTCGTACGCCAGGAGCTCGATGCGTGGGAGCAGGCGCACGACACAGACGTGCAGCTCGCCGGCTTCAGCACCCACTACAACATTTCTTTTGAGCTACCGCGCTACGAGCAGGGAACGAAGCGCACCGTCGAGCAACTGGCGTATCTGCTTGCGCACATTCTCCCCATTCCGGTAATGCTGCTGGCGGCGAATCGCCGCTCGACAGGTATCGGCGTGCGCCCGCGCGGAGATCGCATCGAGATCACCGCCGACTTCACACCTGATGCGCCACTCATGATCGCGACAGCGACTCTGATTGTTGGCATTGTGCGCGAAGTGATGCGCTGGCCGAGTTATGAGATCGGCGTGCTCGAGAACACGGACATCCCGGTGATCAGGGGATTCCATCCAATGCCGCATACGACGCGCAAAGGATGGCTGGCCAGGTTCGATTGCTATCCGGAGAATCCGTTCACCTGCGATATCGACAGCGACAGGTGGCCGACGACTGACGGCCGGTTCATGACGCTGCGCGAGATGGCCGGGCTGATAACGAAGCATTTCTGGCCCTACATTCGCCGCTATTCCGATCCGTTCACGCTGCGCCTGATTGGCTCGGTGATGAAGGGCCGCGCTCCCTCGCTGCTCGATCTGGACGATCGTCCCGCCGGCTACGAGGATGTTGGACGCCTGTGCACCTGGGACAATCTTTTCCCCGAGCGCGTGCTCCCTCGCTCGCAGTACGAGCGCGTGCTGATCCGCGCCATCAATGGTGACAAGCTGCACATGAATGGCGAGTGGTACACACCGACGGGCATGCGTGGCTGGTCGCGTGTGATTTTCCGCCGCAAGGCGGATAATTCCAGGCACATTTTCTCGCTCGACTATCTGCTCGACCACCTGCGGGACTGGGAGCGGCCCTACAGGAGCGGCAAGCGGGAATCGAAGCGCGAGAGGCGAGAGGCGAAAGGCGAGAGGCGTAGAAGCCGCGAGGTGGAAAGCGAGACACGCTGATTGCGTCGCCGCACTTCATTCGTCGAATAGTCGGTCCCAATCACGTACACCGCCTCCCGCCTCCCGCCTCCCCGCCTCCCGCTTGACCACCCACATCGCACTCGTCCGCGGCATCAACGTCGGCGGCCATCGTCAGGTCGGCATGACCGACCTCCGAAACTTCCTCACCGCGCTCGGCATGGAGAACGTTCGCTCGCTGTTGCAGAGCGGCAATCTGGTGTTCGACAGCCAGGTGAGAACCGGGCCGGAGCTGGAGCGGTTTCTGGAAACCGAGGCGATGGATCGGATGTCGCTCGAGGCCGACTTCATCGTTCGCACTCCCAACGAGTGGAAGACCATCATTCGACAGAATCCGTTTCGCAAGGAAGCAGAGCGCGATCCCGGACATTTGATCGTGATGTTCTTGAAGAGCGAGCCGGAGATTGCGGATCTCGTCGCACTGCAAGGCGACATTCGCGGCCGTGAAGTCGTTCGCTCCAAAGGAAAGCAGACCTACATTTACTTCCCCGACGGTCAGGGCCGATCGAAGCTGACCCACGGCATTTTGGAGAAACGGCTCGGTCGTGGAACCGGCCGAAACTGGAATACGGTGCTTAAACTCGGGCTGATGGCGAAAGCGGGTTCAGCGCGCCTCACACCAATCGCGCCTAGAAAAAAGATTTAGCTCAGCGCGCTCCCAAAGCGTCGAGAAGCTTCTGGTGAATCCCGCCGAAGCCTCCATTAGACATTATCAGCACAACGTCCCGCTCTTTTAGTCGCGGCGCAACGTCGCGTACAATTGCGTCGGCGTCCTTGAGCTCCTTCGCCGATCTGCCGTTCGTCGAGAGATCCCGAACCAGTTTGCCCAAATCCAGAGCCGTTTCCTTGGTGTAGCGATCCGGCCGGTAGAGAGAGGCGAAAATAACTTCGTCCGCCGCGCCAAACGCTCGTGCGTAGTCATCTTGAAATTCGCGGCGTTGCGCGGTGTAACTGCGCGGCTCATAGACGGCGACGATTCGCCGGCCCTTGTACTTCTGTCGCACCGCGTCGATTGTTTCGCGAATGGCCGTCGGATGGTGTGCGAAATCGTCGATTACGGTTACCCCCCGCACTTCGCCGCGCACTTCCATCCGCCGTTTCACGCTCGTGAACGTCTTGAAACCCTGACGCACGCCGTCGCGATCGGCCTTCACCGATTCGGCTGCCGCGATTACAGCCAGTGCGTTGCGCACGTTGAATGCACCAGCGAGCGGAGTGTCGATTCTTCCCCACTCTTCATTTGAGCGGAACGCGCGGAAGCGGGTGCCGGTCTCCGAGAACTCCACATCACGCGCATGCCAATGAGCCTGGCCACCGGGAGGCGTCACTGTGTCATCGCCATACGCGAAAGATTCCACCGGCGCCGGCGACTTCGCTGACAGCTCGCGCGTGATCGGCGAATCCCAGCCGGCGACCACTACGCCATTCTTCGGAACGAGATTGATGAAGCGGGCGAAGGCGAACTTGTAGGCTTCTTCATCTCTATAGATGTCGGCGTGATCGTACTCGATGTTGTTCACGATCGCGGTGTCCGGCAGGTAGTGCCACATCTTCGGACCTTTGTCGAAGTACGCCGTGTCGTACTCATCGGCTTCGATTACGAAGTACTTCGAATCGGTCAATCGATATGAGCTGCCGAAGTTCTCCGCGACGCCGCCAATCAAAAAGCTGGGGTTGAGCCCAGCCGATTCCAGCACCCACGCCAGCAGCGAGGTCGTGGTAGTCTTTCCGTGAGTACCGGCCACTGCGAACGAGTGGTGGCCCCAGATGAACTCCTCTTTAATAGTTGCGGCGGCCGACGTGTAGCGGAGCTTCCTGATCAGCACTTCCTCGAGCTCTGGATTCCCGCGCGAGATCACGTTGCCGACGACTACAATGTCAGGCTTCGGTGACAGGTTCTCGGGCCTGTAACCCTGGCTGTACGCGATCCCCATCCGCTCGAGGTTGGTCGACATCGGCGGGTACACATTCTCATCGGACCCCGTCACCTTGTGGCCCGCGGCTTTGAGCAGCCCGGCCAGTGACGCCATCGCCGTCCCGGCAATCCCAATCAGGTGATAATGAAGTGGTTTCTTCATGTCAGGTGTACTGGAATCTACATTGCGCTGTCTAATAGTCGGACCGGCTACGTCGATCCCGCGACGAAACGCATCCGTGCGCTGCGCCGTAGGGGAGAAACACCCTAACGAGATTCATGCCGCAAAGAGCAACTAATTTCTGGACGATTTTCCTGATGACGGTCTTCGTCGACGTTGTCAGCAAGAAACTCGCGGTCAGCCAGCTGTCACCCGCCTACGTCCCGCACAACATCATCGACGACATCCTCCGGTTCACCCTCGCCTACAATCCCGAAGGCGCGATGAGCTTCTCTCTGGGCCCGTCTTCGCGCTGGTGGTTCGTACTGTTGTCCGTCGCCACGCTGTTCGTGCTGCTTTATATGTACCGGCAGACGCCGCGCGAAGACCGCGTGCAAATCGCTTCGATCGCTCTCATCTGCGGCGGGGCAGTTGGTAATCTGCTCGATCGGATCAAGTCGCCGAGAGGCGTTGTGGATTTCATCGACATCGGCATCGACTCACACCGCTTCTGGACTTTCAACCTTGCCGATCTGGCAGTCACGCTCGGCACGGCGATGTTGACGTGGATTCTTTGCATTCGTGCTTCGCGCGAGGAGCGTCCGCTCACGTCCGGCGCTACGGTGGCACCGACGCCGGCCCCCGCGCTCAGAACCCGACTCGACGAGCCGAACTAATCGTCCTTCTGGCCGAAGATCGCCATGTTGGAGCTGTGCCCCGGGTCGACCTTTTTCGTGGGATAGATCCAGTGCACGGCCTGATTGACTGCCGTAGCCGCCTCGCCGAAACCCGTCGCGATCAGTTTTAGTTTGCCGGGATAGGTCGTGATGTCGCCGGCCGCGTAAATGCCGGGGCGACCTGTTTCCATCATGCTGTTGACGACGATCTCCTCGTTCTCACAGTTGAGGCCCCACTCACCAAGTGCCCCGATGTCGCTGTGAAATCCAAGCATCGGCAATACTGCGTCTGCTTCAACATCACGCGTTGTCTTGGCTTTGACATCGCGCAGCGTGACGCCAGTCAGGCGATCGTCTTGCGAAAGCACATCGTGTAGCTCGTGGAACGGGAGCAGAGTCGTCCGGCCTTCTGTCGCCGCGGCAACGACGTCAGCAACAGTCGCCCCGTGCGCGCGATACCTGTCGCTGCGATGGACGAGCGTCACCGCGCGAGCACGATCTCGCAGCTGCTGCGCCCAGTCGAACGCCGAGTCGCCGCCGCCGATGATGACAATTCGCTGACCCCGAAACTCCTCCGGATTGGAGACGCGGTCGAAGATGCCGCGGCCGTACCATGGCTCCGCGCACGCCTGTGGCAGCCGCCGCGGTGAGAAGGCGCCGATCCCTGCGGCAATTACGATCGCGCGTGTCGGAAAGCGATCCGTTTCGGTCACCAGCACGAAATGGTCGCCGCTCTGCTCGAGCGCAGTGACGTTCTGATTGAGATGCGACTTGAACTTGAACTGCGCCGCCTGCTCGACCAGGGCGTTGACCATATCCTTGGCCAGAATCTTCGAGAAACCGCCGACGTCGAAGATGTATTTCTCCGGATACAGCGCGGTGAGCTGTCCCCCAAGCTGCGGCAGCGCGTCGACGATCTGCGAGGTCGCCCCGCGCATCCCGGCATAAAAAGCGGCGAACAGCCCGGTTGGACCGCCGCCGATGATGGTGATATCGACGATCTCGTGACTCATTCAAGCGAAATATATAGTAGCGAGTAATTCGCCTCAGTCTCAGTTACTTTTGCTGTCGAGATGAAGATCTATACGAAGACCGGCGACAAAGGCGACACCGGATTGTTCGGCGGCGGTCGGGTGCCGAAGGACGATCCGCGCGTCGAAGCCTATGGTGATGTCGACGAGCTAAACGCGGCGATCGGGATGGCGCGGGCGATCGAGCCGCTACCGCGCATCGATGAAGTTCTCGTCCCGATGCAACGGGACCTGTTCAGCATCGGCGCTTTGCTCGCTACGCCGGACCTAGACAAGATGCACAAGCATCTCGCCAAGGCGAACATCGATGACCGCCGCATCCGTGAGCTCGAGCAGGCGATCGATGATTGCGATCGCGACCTCGATCCCCTCAAAGCCTTCATCATCCCGGGTGGAAGTAAAAAGGGCGCGATACTCCACATCGCTCGCACAGTGTGCCGCCGGGCCGAACGTCGAGTCGTGCATCTTCAACGCGACGTAGAAATCCCGGAGCTGGTCGTGATCTACCTGAACCGACTTTCCGACCTGCTGTTCACGCTGGCGCGGTTGTCGAACGTCCTCTCTGGCGCGGGTGAAGTAACCTGGTAGCTCGCACTCCCCCGACGCCCGCAC
>DATFHK010000044.1:0-61666 GCA_035248505.1 Gemmatimonadaceae bacterium
GATCTTGGAGAGGCCGACGATCTTCCCGTTCGGGATGTAGGCGACGTGAGCCTTGCCGAAGAACGGCAGCATGTGGTGCTCGCACAACGAGTAGAGCTCGATGTCACGCACCATGATCATGTTGTCGTGCTCTTCCTTGAAGATCGCGCTGCCGATCACATCCTCCGCCGACTGCGAGTAGCCCTGCGTGAGAAACTTCATCGCCTGGGCGACGCGATATGGCGTGCGAATCAATCCTTCGCGCTGCGGATCCTCACCGAGAAGCTGCAGCTCGCGGTGCACGAGAGTTTCGAACTCTCGTGACGACTCCGATTCGGATGACTCCTCATCGTCTGGGGTTTCATCGAGCGCATCAGCTTTATACAGTCCAATTGCCATTAAGTCACCTCTTGGGCTTCGACTGAGAGCGGGGGAGGCGGCTTCAACAACAGCTTTTCTGCCAGCTCGACCTCGGTCTCGAGGTTCTGACGATCACGATTGATCGTCGCCATTGCGCGGCGTCGTCCACCAACCATGTAGGACACTGCGCAATCCATCTTCATCACGTCGCCGTCGATCTCCGTCGCATCCCATCTGCTGGCATGACCGGTGTATCCGATCTGCAACGCGTCGTAATGCGCGCTCCAGAAGAACGGAATGTCGTCGAAACGATCGCGATGGCCGAGCATGTTGCGCGCGACGACCTGTCCCTGTCGCTCGGCGACGACCCAGTGCTCGACACGAATGCGCGTCTCGGAATACGCATCTGGCCACTGCGCGACATCACCGGCGGCGAATACGCCGGCAGCACTCGTCTCGAGGAATTCGTTGACGGCGAGCCCATTGTCGATGGTGAGTCCCGACTCTTGAGCGAGCTTGATGTTCGGTCGCACACCAACGCCCGCGACCACGAAATCAGCGTCGATCGTGCTCCAGTCGCTGAGCTCTACGCTTCCGTCGCGAATCGCGCTGGCGCTCTTACCAAGGTGAAAGGTGACGCCCCTGTCCTCATGAACTTTCTTGATCAGCTCGCCGAGCTCTTTGCCCAACACCCGCTCGAGTGGCAGCGCTTCCGGCGCGACGACATCGACTTTCACTCCGCGCACGACCAGCGATGCCGCGACCTCGAGGCCGATGAAGCTCGCACCGATGACGACGGCGCGTTTGCCCTGGTTCGCCTGCTGGATGATCGCGCGGCAGTCACGGAGCGAACGGAGGTAAAAAATCTTCTCTGCGCCGGGGATCGACAGACGGACCGGCGTCGCCCCGGTTGCGATCAACAGGCATCCATAGCTGCGACTGGAGCCGTCGCTCAGCCCAACGGTGCGGGACTTCGGATCGAGCGAGATTGCTTCCACTCCAGCGACGATCTCGATGTGCTGCGCATCGTAGAAGTCGCGGGGATGCAGCGGCAACCATTCTTCTGGTGCATTGCCGGCCATGTAATCCTTGGAAAGGTTCGGCCGATCGTACGGCGCATCCGGATCCGGATCGATCATCGTTACCGGCCCCCGATACGCTTCACGACGCAGCATCTCGGCGCACGCATTTCCCGCCCCTCCCGCGCCGAGAATGAGAACGGACTTGGGACCATTGACCGGATTCGGCTCGAATATCACGCGGTCAGGCGCGCGCGAGCCGCGCATGGTCAGCGAACGCTTCTTGAGCTGGCCGTGGTCGCGCTTGCGTAGCACGCGCACGAGATTGTTTTCGACGGCTACATCGTACGACGGTAGATCATTGAGTGCCGGCGCGTGAGTGGCAGCGCCGTTATGCAACTGAAAACAGGCGTGGTGCCACGGGCAGCGGAGGGTTTCGCCTACGAGCAGTCCCTGATCGAGTGGGGCGCTGTAGTGGGTGCACTTCGCGCCAACGGCGAACCAGTTGACGCCCGCATGCACGAGCAACACCGGCTCGCCGAACGCGTGGCCGGTGACGAGCTGACCGGGCGCGACACTGCTGGTCTCGACCCCGCTCGTCAGGTCGGGCCCGGTCAATTCGTCGGAGTGTTCGCTCACTTCAGCTTGTTGAGAATGTTCTGCGCGCGGTCTCTGTGCGCTACGAACGCCGGCGCGACTTTCGTCACCAGGTCCTTGAGCTGGGCGTTCTGGATTGCCGGAAGAAGCGTCTTCGTGACTGCGTCGATCACAGCGTTGTGAAAATCTACTTCGTTCTGCATGTAAGCACGATCGAACGCTGCCCCACTCAGTCCGCGCAGCTTCTGCATCGCGGCGGCGTGCGCTTTGGCCAGAGCGAAATTGGACGGTGGCGTTGGCGTCACCTTCAACGAAGCTGCAAGATCGCGACCCTGCTGCCTTACAGCCTTATGATCGCGCTGCATCATCTCGGCGAATTCATGAACATCGTGATTCCTGGTTTTCTGCTCGGCGAGTACACCGGCCTCGATGTCATAGGTGTTGGCAGCATCGAAAATTGCGACTATCGTCGCATCGTCCAGTTTGGCGGCGGTCTGCGCGGCAGCGGGGATCGCCGGCGCGAGCGCCAGGATGATTCCAAGCGAACCATTGGCGACGAAACGGCGAGTAGACATACTCATTGCGTGTCCTCCGGATTATTGATCGGTCAGTGACTACGGTAGGAGACTATGCCGGGCGTGGTAATAAGTCAAGGTTTTCTTTGACTTATTCGGTAAATGGCGTTAGAATACGGGTAAATGCCTGACAACAGACGTTCAAAAAAGTCCTCTGTCGGAGACCGTACACGGGGTCGCCTGCTCGCGCTTTTGCGGGAGGGCTCGTGGACGGTCGACGATCTCGCCGGCCAGCTCGAGCTGACCGACAACGCCGTGCGTTTCCATCTGGACGCGCTCGAGGCGGCTGGCAGCGTCGAGAAGAACGGAGTCCGGCGTACCGGAGTCGGTCAGCCTGCTGTTTTGTATTCGTTGAGCGCTGCTGGTGAAGAAGCGTTTTCCAAGGCCTACGCGCCGGTACTCATTGCTACGCTAGCGGAGCTGCGTGAGCGAATGGCGCCGAGCGAGCTGATGCGCCTGCTCAAGCGAATCGGAAAGCGTCTCGCGCGTAGCACGAGCGCGTCTAGCGGATCACTTGGCAGCCGAGCCACTCACGCTTCGCAGCTGCTGAACGAGCTGGGTGGGGTTACCGTCGTCGAGAAGAAAGCCGACGGCTATCTGATCGTTGGCCGCGCCTGTCCATTGTCGCGCGCGGTAGAAGAGGATCACTGCGTGTGCGCCGCGGTTACTTCGCTGGTCGCCGACGTCGTCGGCGCTGAAGTTACGGAGTGCTGCGACCGCTCGGGCCGTCCCAAGTGCCGGTTCGAGATCAAGCCTGGAACCGCGACCCGGGCGATCGCTCACTAACGAAGCGTACTACTGAACCGTGATGCTGCCGGCCATCGCTGCGCCATGAATTGCGCAGTGATAGGTGTAGACGCCGGGCGTCGCGAAAGTCCTGGAGTACGTTCCCTGATCCTGCGTCGGTGATGTGCTGCCGTCATCGAACGTCACGCTATGCGAAGCACAGGTCTGACCGTAATACGGATCGCCGCTGCAGGTATTCCACGCCCACTTCACCGTCGAACCGGCGGCGATGGTCTTCGCCGTCGGACTGTAGGCGTTGTTGCTCACCGTGATGTCATTGGACGCGGGTGGTGTGTTGCCGGTCGGCGGTGGACTTGTTACCTGCGAGCCGCCTCCCCCGCCACCACCGCATGCAGCGAGACCAACAACCGCCAGCACGACTAAAGCTGTTCTCATCTCAACCCTCTCCTTTTTCTACGATGCAAAAGGAGACGCTAGTGCGGGTAATTGCCCGCTACAAGCAGAGTAGCGCGCTATACGCGGTGAATGACTTCTAATGGGCGGTGAGCGCTGCTCCGCGCTTCACCGAGTCAGGGCTGTGTCAGGCGGCGTCGTGAATTGTCTTGAGCTCGACGATCTTCAATCGTCGCGTCATGGCGGGGAGTTTGAGCACCACGGTTTCGCCGACGCTGCGCCCGACGAGGGTGCGCCCGATCGGGGACGACATGCTGACGTGGCCTTCCTCGAACTCGACCGAGTCGCCGAATACGAGATTGTATTTCTCTCGTTCGCCGGTCTTTTCGTCCTGCACGACTACTTCCGATCCGAGCCCCACTTTGTCGGACGGAATTTGCGACATATCGATTTGCGACAGCTTGCTCAGCCGCTGACGCAGCTGACCCAGCCGAGCCTGCACGAATTGCTGCCGCTCGAGCGCGGCTTTGTACTCGCTGTTCTCGCGCAGATCGCCTAGCTCGACGGCTTTCCGTATTTCCTGCGGCAGGACGACGTTCAGCTCGTGCTGAAGCCGCTCCGCCTCGTCCGAAAGTTTTTTCTTGAGTTGGTCGAGCATCTACGCAGGTCCGTTTTGGGGAAAAACATGCGCCCGACCGGAGGCCGGGCGCATTCCTGCAAACTAGACAGTCCGGACAGGCGGTCAAGCCATAAGAAGAGAAGTGCAAAAGAACTGGGTGTGGGGCATCGGGTACTGGGTGCGGGGCTTCGGTTACAACGCGGGCCCGATACCCTTAATCTGAGGCCCGATACCCCGTTCTTTTGATTTTTTTACCGGTGCTGGGGCAACTTGGAATCGGTGTGATCGGATGCAACCGGCTCGGCTGACGACTTTTCATATTCCGCTCTCAGCCGGTCCATCATTTCCTTCCTGCGCTCGAAAAGACGTCTCAATGGTCGCGGTTTGTGTCTCGCAAAAGCATATGAGGCGAGTAACGGCAAGGCGACGGTCGAATCGAGATAGCAGACCACCGCATCTGGCAAACGGTCCGGATCGATCTTACCCCAGCTCACCGCCTCGGCAGGCGTAGCACCGGAAAGGCCGCCGGTGTCCGGCCGCGCATCGGTGATCTGCAGGAAATAGTCGTGGCCTTTCTCGTCAATGCCGAGCACTTCCTGGATCTGCGGCTCGGTCTGCAACATGAAATTCTTGGGGCTGCCGCCCCCGAGAATCAACACCCCACTTCTTCCGCCACCACGTTTCGCATCCAGCACGATCGAAGCGGTCTCGTTGACGTCGAGGTTTGGATCGAGCACGAGCCTGTTTCCATCGAGGGTGACCGCAGCGATGTTCATCCCAATCGAGCTGTCGCCCGGCGACGATGTATAAATCGGTACGCCGGCGGTGTACGCGGCGGACAGCAGCGACTTCTGCCCGATTCCCAGCGCCTTCTCGCGCTCGCGCACGTATTTGCCGGCGAGATTGTGGAATTCCGCACTCGACATCGATCGCTGGAATTCCTTGCCGGTGATGATCTTCCTGAAGAAAGCATCGGTCGACAGCAAGACGTCGTAATCGAAGAAAATGTCGTAGATGCGTACGACACCTTCCTCACGCAGCACGACGTCCGATTCCTGCGCGTTGCCGCGGTGCATCGCGAGCCCAAGCCCGAAATGGGTGTCGTGGTAAAGATTGGCGCCCGTGGAAATGATCCAGTCGACGAAACCGGCCTCGATCAGCGGAATGAGTGCTGACATGCCAAGGCCGGCGGGCGTCAACGCGCCAGTGATCGACAAACCGACAGTGACGTCCTCGTTCAGCATCTTCCCGGTGTAGAGCTGACACGCTTCGCGCAAGCGCGCCGCGTTGTACGCCAGATAGGTTCCATCGATCAGATCGGCGACGTTTTCTTTTCCATCGATGCGTCGCGGATCTATTCTCTGGCCGCGCAGGAAGCGACTCGACTCGTGCGCAGTGTGTTGCTCGCCGTGCTTCTCACGTTCTTCCGCAGCGTGCTTCTGCAATGCCTTTGGCCCGGCAGCCGACGCCTTGCCGTGCCGCGATGCCTTGAGACCGCCGTGATCTCTGCCGCTGTCCCGCTTCCCGCGTCCCGCTTCGCGCTTCCCGTCGTTGCGCTTCCCGTTATTTCTTTTTGCCATCGCCTCTGTTGTCCGCCAATTCGTCGTACTGGTCGCCGGCAGTCTTTCCGAGCGACTTGTAGGCCGTAATGATCGCCTGCGCGGCTTCGGCGGGGTCGTCCGTGACGAGCATGAGATCGAGATCGCCATCGGAGATTTTGCCTTCACTAAGCACGCGGGCGTGCAACCACCGGAGCAGTCCTGCCCAGTAATACCGTCCGAAAAGAATTACCGGAAAACGGTAAATCTTGCCGGTTTGAATGAGCGTCAGCGCCTCAAACAATTCATCGAGGGTGCCGAATCCGCCGGGAAAAATGACGAACGCCACCGAGTACTTGATGAACATCGTCTTGCGAACGAAGAAGTACCGGAAGTTGATCAGCGTATCGACGTACGGATTTGCGCCCTGCTCGAATGGAAGCTCGATGTTGCAGCCAATCGATCTCCCGCCACCGAGCTTAGCTCCTTTATTGCCGGCCTCCATGATTCCCGGACCAGCGCCGGTGATGATCGCGAAGCCAGCCTCCGCCAGCAATCGCGCTGTCTCGACCGCCGCCTCGTAATGGTGATCGTCTGGTCCGATTCGCGCCGAGCCGAAGATCGTGACCGCCTTTTCGACGGAGGCGAGGGTATCGAAGCCTTCGATCACTTCCCCCATGATGCGCAAGACGCGCCACGGATCGGTGCGAGTGAAATCAATCCGCGGCCCGGGCTGCTGGAGCAGCTTCTCATCTTCGGTTACCGGCGCCACATCGCGAATGGCGTCGTCGATGACGCGTGTTGCACCGGCGCGCCGCCCACCTTGCTGCGACGGAGGAGTACGGCCGGCTTTGAGATGGCCTTCCTCCGTTCGCTCCTTGAATCCCTGAAGCGCCTTTTGTTCGGCGGACGCCATCACTTCGGGAGTAAGCTTCTTTCCGCCGGCGGTGCGTGCCTTCGTTCGCGAGCCAGGGGCAGGCGCGGCATCGCGAGGATTGGATTTATCTTTGCTCGTCTTCATTTCTCGCCGCTATAGCGGGCGTCTGCTCTCTCAATTGGAAAGTTAAAGTTGCGTGCGACTGCACAAAGCCCGCCAGGCGACGACGCACAGGTCGTTGTCATCATCGCTGATGGGGTACGGCCAGATGTTCTCAGCGCTGCTGTCGAGCGCGGTGATTTGCCGTCGCTCGCCGCGCTACGCAACGAAGGTAGCCTGTCGACGATCTCCTCGGCATTCCCTTCCGTCACCGGTCCGGCATACGCCCCATTTCTGATGGGAAGATATCCGGGCAGTGTCGGACTTCCCGGACTACGCTGGTTCGATCGCACGCATCGCATCGGCCGACTGTTCGGATTCGCGCGCAGTTACGTCGGCATCGGCATGGGATTCGTCGATCGCGATATCGATCCCGAATCGCCGACGATTTTCGAGCTGGCGAAACCCAGCTTTGGCGCTTTGAGCGTCATCACCCGAGGTTTGCGTCGCCGCGATCGACTCGGCCAAAATCCCGGTTTCGTCGCGCGCACGGCGACGACGCATTTTCGCGGCGACGTGCGCGGCTGGCTCGCCATCGATCGCGCGATCGGCGAAGCCGCTGCCTACCGGCTGCGCACCGATCGGCCGCGGTATGCATTCATCGCTCTCACCGGCGTCGACAAAACCTCACATGCGAAAGGTCACCAGGACTCGATCGTCACCAGCGCGCTCTCGATCGTCGACGATACCGTCGGGGAAATTCGCCAAGACGCCGAACGCGATGGTCGCTGGCGCAACATGCATCTCTGGATCGGCAGCGATCACGGACACTCTGCCGTTACTCAGCACGAGGACCTGGCCGGGCTGATAAGCGAGTGGGGCTATCGCACGCTTGCACATCCGTGGGCGTTCAATCCCACCTCTGATGTCGCAGTGATGGTGAGTGGAAATGCGATGGCGCATCTGTACCTGGATCTGGAGCGCAGGACGCGCGCGTGGTGGCCTGTGCTGCGAGACAAATGGGAGGAACTCCTTCGTCAGCTGCTGGCAAGACCTTCGGTCGATCTTGCAATCGTTGCAACCAGCGCGAGATCGTGTGAAGTGTACGCCCGAGCGCGGGGTAGCGCGTCGATTTCGTGGCAGGAATCGAGATATGTCTACCAACCGATCAACGGCGATCCACTTTGTCTTGGCGGGGAGAAGACCTTTGACGACAACAGTGCTTACGCTGCAACGATCAACACCGACTATCCCGATTCGTTGGTGCAGATCGCGCATCTGCTCGCGTCGGCTCGCAGCGGAGACATCGTGCTGTCGGCATCCCGCGACTGGGATTATCGCGCTCGCTACGAGCCGATTCCGCACGTTTCCTCGCACGGCGCATTGCACCGTGACCACATGCTGGTGCCGCTGTTACTAAACCGTCGTCCGAATCGCCAGCCGCGCCGGACCGTTGACACAATGCCGAGCGCGTTGGCTGCGCTCGGCATGATGGTTCCACGGAATCTGGACGGAAATTCTTTTTTGTAGCTTTTTCTGTCGCCGCTACTGAACGGTCAGCGAGCCGGTCATTCCCGCGTGGATCGTGCAGTGAAACCCGAAGGTGCCGGCGGTGGCGAATTTCCGGGTGTGTGTCCCGGTGCTAAACTGGCCAATGTCACCTGTTCCGTCTCCCGCGCCGGCGGCGGCTTGCCCATTTGCGTCGTTCCAGACCACGTTGTGAAGAATACCGGAATCGTTCTGCCACGTGACGGTTGTTCCAGATGGAACGCTCAGGGTGGTTGGCGAAAAGCTCGTCGCTCCCATACAGAACGTGTTGGCAGGGCAGCCTCCTCCACCGCCACCACCACCGCCGCCTCCACCACCTCCGCCGCCGCCGATACCGGTGGAGTCGCCGCCACCGCAGCTCGCGGCCATGAATCCGAGAATAACGGCACCGAACAGACCAGCAATTTTTCGCATCCTGCCTCCTCGTCGATCGAAACTCAGGTTCGGAGCCACCCGCAATGGCAAACAAAGCGCGGGTGGGCGCTATCTAATAAGAGCACGGTGCACCGTCGGCGCAAAGTTGTAGCGGCAACCGTATGTCTTCGCCGGGCCAGAGGCAGCATAAAAGGGGCGAACGGCACTTTTTCCGCAGCTAGTTCTTCATCGAGCAGGTGTACAGCCGCCAGTCCGATTCCGGTGCCGCCACCGCCGCGATGTAACTGGGCCGTGGCGTAAAGAGCTTGTGGGTAATGTGGTTGGACGGCGTACCCGAGACTCCGGCCCAAACGCCTTTTCCTTCTGCTTTGAGCCTTGCCTCGCGGACAACCCACGAGCGGAGAAATTCCGAGTTGCGTTTGTCGGCGGGTGTCTCCGCCAGTGTCCGCAACTCCTCGTCAGTCATAAATCGTTGCGCGACATCGAGCAGTCGACGCACTGGGCGCTCGTTTTCGACGTCGACACCAACCGGACGATCGGGCGAGAACGCGAACAGTCCAAGATCCGCGGAGTGCGAGATGTTGAAATGAATGTCGCCCCGGTTGGAGAGACTCGGTTTCCCTGATGCGCTGTAGTTGAAGCGCAGCTTTTTCGCGTCGTCACCGGTGAAGCCGGACAGGAGATTGCGCAGGATTCCACGCGCCACGACGTAACGTCGCGCCGCTACCGGATGAAGCGATGCAGCCCGCTCCCTTTCATCGTCTGGAATCAATGCCGCCAGCTGTGCGTAGCGCTCCTCGCTCACCGCGAGCGACGCGACCCACACCTGTACCTCCTCCGTCATTAACTCAAGCGATGTCAATGATGCTGACCTCGGCCTGCCCGCCGGCAATCGTCATCACGCCGACGCTGGCGGGGAGTTTGAAGCGGCGCGGTCCGGCAGCGCCCGGATTGATAAACAACTGCCCGTTTAGACGAGTGACGAGCTGACGATGAGTGTGACCGTAGATCACGACGTCACTGTCATAACGCGCGGCGAGCCGCTCGGGCGTCGGGCTGCCGACCTCATCGCCGTGACTGACGTGGATGCGCAGGCCTCCGATCTCCATGTCGATGCTTTCGCTCAGTTCCGCGATTCCTCGCGGATCAGTGTTTCCAAAAACCGCTCGCACTGGCGCGATCAGGCGCAGCTCGTCGAGAATCTCAGGTCCGCCCACGTCACCGGCATGCAGAATGATTTCCACTCCTTTCAGCCTTTCGTGTACCTCGGGGCGAAGCAGGCCGTGCGTATCGGAGATGAGCCCGATCAGATGGGAAGAAGTCGGCATTCTTCCTTCTATATATTATGAGGGTAATGCCGTGGCTACGACTTGCATTGCGGCTCGCACTGCGTTCGATACGCCATCCGCGGCTCGCCATTGATCTCGTGCGAATTGCCTGGCGCTTCAGATCGAACAACTGGTACCGCCGCTTTCCATTTCTTCCGATTCCCGATTCCACTTATCTGCGCTGGCGCATGTATACCGCTTATGGTGACTACAACGCAGTGCCGCCGGTCACTGACGTCGAGCGTTATGCGCGTTGGGCGGTAAAGAACGAATGAGTACGCTGATCGCCGAGTCAATCCCGGTGGAAAGCCTGATCAAGGCGCAGGCTTACGGACTGGGCTTTGATCTCGTCGGAATCACTTCGCTGGGTCCGATGGAGACGGCGCAGAAATTCGACGACTGGATCGCCAGCGGCTACGCGGGAGATATGGAATACCTGCCGCGCGCCGCCGACAAGCGACGTGATTCGCGTCTGCCGTTCGATGGTGCCGTCAGCGCGATAGTCGTCGGTCTCAATTACGGTGGGCGCGAACCATCCGGGCCTGTCGCGCGATACGCACGCGGCGACGACTATCACGATCTGATGACCGATCGCCTTGGCGATCTGCATCGCTGGCTCGAGAGCGAACTCGGAAGTCCGATCTCGGGAAAAGCCTACGTTGACACCGGACCGATTCTCGAGCGCGATCTCGCGCGCCGCGCCGGACTTGGCTGGTTCGGCAAAAACACGAATCTGGTCAATCCGCAACTGGGCTCGTTTTTCTTTATCGGCGCGCTGGTGGTCGATGTAGTGTTGGCGGCTGATGAGCCGTTTGAGGCAGATCGCTGCGGTACGTGCACGAGATGCCTCGACGCGTGTCCGACCAATGCATTCGTCGCCGAGCGAGTTCTCGACGCGACGAAGTGCATCTCGTACCTGACAATCGAGGCAAAGGGCGCAATTCCGCTCGGGTCGCGCGAGAAGATCGGTGGACTGGTATACGGCTGCGACATCTGCCAGGACGTCTGTCCCTGGAACGTGCGATTCTCGCGCGAGCTGCGGGAAGAGTCGTTTAGAGCGCGCAACATCGTCAACGGAGATGCGCGCAACATCGCGCGTGAGTTGTTGTCGCTCGACGATGAGAGCTTCCGCACCGCTTTCAAGGGCTCTCCAATGAAACGCGCCAAACTGCGTGGACTGAAGCGAAACGCCGCCGTTGCACTTGGCAACGTCGGCGCTGAAACCGATTTGGATCTGTTACGCAGTGCTCGCGCGAGCGCGGACGAAATGGTCAGGGATCACATCGACTGGGCGATTTCGCGAATCGAGTCGAACTAGAAGCGATTCGTGTACGGCTTGACGATGCCGTCGGAGAGCGCGTCGGTTAACCGTTTTTTGTCTTCGAGTCGCCGCTGCGGTGCAGGGTGAAACAGCAACGCGGGTCGGTATCGACATCGCAGCACGTACGCACCGAGGCAGACAAGTACTCCGACAACAATCCTTCGATCACCCTGCAGGCCGCGCTGTTCTCCGCGGTGAGTGCGGCAAGTGGGCATGCTTTGCTGCGCAGAACGAGCGATCCGTTCTCACGATCGACGTCCATTAATCCGCCAAAGCTGTGTATCAGCCGCGCTCCCTCTGCGACACGGGTAGCGAATGCGCCGGTCGGTTTCGGATAATGCCTCGCCAGCGATTTCCCCGTTTGTCTCATGAACGTCACCAGCTGCTTCCCGGCGCACTGACCTTCTGCCACCTGGATGAATTCCGTCAGCACCGGCAGGTACAGAGTTGAGAACTGGACCTGCCCAGTCAGCGTTATGGCGTAAAGGATCGACGGTTTGCTCACGCCGGCGCGACTCCCTCTGCGCTGGACGAATCTTTTCTCCTCGAGAGTGCGCAGCTGGTTGCGAATCGCGTTACTCGTGAGATGCAATGCGGCAGCAAGTTCTTCGACCGTCTTCGGGCCGTGCCGGATCTCCGCCAATACTCTTCGTGAAGGCTCGCTGAGCCTCGTGGGTAGTTTCGTCATCTACTCTCGATGCTTACAACTCGCTTACTCTGCACAGACGACTTGCAACTAGTCTGCCTGCCAGTACGTTCAATCCACATACATGCACAAACGACGAATTCGTTACGCGGTGCTCGCAGCCACCGTTGCCTTTTCCACGCCTGTAATCGCCCAATCGGTTCCGGCGTTTACTCAGGCAGACGTGCACTTCATGCAGGGAATGATCGGGCACCACGCACAGGCGCTGGCGATGGTCGCTCTCATTCCTGCACGCACGAATCGGCCCGACCTGCATGCGCTCGGCGAGCGCATCAGGGTTTCACAACAGGACGAGATCGCTCTGATGAAGCAGTGGCTGCGTGATCGGGATCAGGAAATTCCCTCGATCGACATGTCGCACGACCACGCGATGCCGGGGCACGAGATGCGAATGCCGGGGATGGCGACGTCCGACACTCTCATGCCCGGGATGCTCACGCCAGAGCAAATGACCGAGCTCGCCGACGCCAAAGGAGCCGACTTCGAGATCCTGTTTCTCAGGGACATGATCCAGCATCACGAAGGAGCACTGACCATGGTCGCACGACTGCTCGGCACAACTGGATCCGGGCAAGAACCCGAGGTGTTCCGCTTCGCTGCGGAAGTGGACACCGATCAACGCGCCGAGATCGCGCGCATGAAGGCACTACTCAGCTCGCTGCAGCCCACCCCAACGACTCGTTGATCGAGTCCGCAAACGATGAGAGAATCGCACATGAAAGGAAGATGGCCTGGAAAGAACCTGTCGACTTTGCTTGCGCTGTCGGTGATCGCCGCAAGCACCGCGATGGCGCAGATGGGAACGGAAGTCATCGCTACCGGCAATGACCCGCGCATCGGGCTCAAACCTGGCTTGTACGACGCAGGCAGCGCGGCACGCAATCTCGAGTTGATCGGCCACGCGGATCGTCTGGCGAACTTCGCCGATCCAAAGGATCCGGGAAGTTTTGGATTTCTGAATGGTGATCTCGGCTTCATCGGTAACTATGTCTTTCAGGGCGGATTCAACGGCCTCCAGGTGTGGGACGTGTCGAATCCGGCGCATCCGACGCTGCGCACATCGATGGTATGCCCCGGTGGTCAAGGCGACGTCTCACTCTACAAGAATCTCCTTTTCATGTCGGTCGAGGAGACGCGCGGCCGCATCGACTGCGGTGCCCAGGGTGTCACCGACACGGTCAGCGCCGAGCGTTTCAGAGGCGTGCGGATCTTCGACATCACGGATCTCGATCACCCGAAGCAGGTTGCGGCCGTGCAGACGTGTCGTGGTTCTCACACCCACACGCTCGTGCTCGACCCTAAGGACCCTGCGAACGTCTACATCTACGTTTCCGGCACCGGACCGGTGCGCTCGGGCTCAGAGCTCGCCGGTTGCAATCGCGACGCTTCGCTCAATGACACCACGACGTCGCTGTTCAGAATCGACGTCATCAAGGTTCCGCTCGCGACACCGCAGAACGCGCGAATCGTAAACTCGCCGCGCATCTTCGCTGATTCCGCCAACGCCGTTCTGGGCTTGTGGAAGGGCGGCGCGCATGGTCCCGGCACGCAGACGACGTCGCAGACCAACATGTGCCACGACATCACCGTGTTCAGCAGCCTCAATCTCGCGGCGGGTGCCTGCTCTGGTAACGGAATTTTGCTCGACATCAGCGATCCGGCGAATCCGAAGCGCATCGCAGCAGTGATGGATCCCAACTTCGCGTACTGGCATTCGGCAACGTTCAACAACGACGGAACCAAAGTGCTGTTCACCGACGAGTGGGGCGGCGGGATGGCCCCGCGCTGCCGAGCAACGGACAGCCCGCGTTGGGGCGCCGACGCGATCTTCTATCGCTCCGGCAACAACCTCAATCTCGCCGGCTACTACAAGTTGCCGGTTGCGCAGACGGACCAGGAAAATTGTGTAGCGCACAACGGTTCGCTCATCCCGGTTCCCGGCCGCGACATCATGGTGCAGGCGTGGTATCAGGGCGGCGTGTCGGTTTTTGACTTCACCGATCCGGCTCACCCGAAGGAAATCGCGTTCTTCGATCGCGGACCGATGGACTCCACGAAGCTCGAGCTGGGCGGCGACTGGGGCACCTACTGGTACAACGGCCACATCTACGCGTCCGAGATCGATCGCGGTCTCGACGTGCTGGATCTGAAGCCCAGTGACGAGCTGTCGCAGAACGAGATCGACGCGGCGAAGCTGATCCACTACGATCTGTTCAATCCGCAAAACCAGCCGAAGTTCGTTTGGCCGGCCAGCTTCGTGGTGGCGCGTGCTTATCTCGATCAGATCAATCGCAGCAAAGGGGTTTCCGCGAATCGTTCAGCGCAGATCGAGCGCGATCTGAATCGCGCCGAGAAACTGAGAGGCAGCAGTCGGAAGAATGCGCTCAATAAATTGGCCGGCAGCCTGGACGCTGATGTTAAGGCGTCGTCAGATCCTGCCAAGGTGCAGGCGCTCGCATCGGCAGTCAGAGATTTGGCGAAGTAGCTCGGTCGCGCCGGGCAAGGCGGCCCAAGGAAACGCCGACTGCAAATTTGCAGTCGGCGTTTTTATTCCGCTGCGCCGCTGTCCAGGTGGCGGACATCCGGAACGAGGTCGCGCACTGCCTTGCGCAGATAATTCGCGGCATCGTTGTCGTGCGTCGGATCCCACTCCTCCGCCAGCTCCTCGAGATGCGCGCGCCGCGCTTCGACGAGACGCTCGAGGACCTCGCAACCGGCGGACGTGAGCTCGGAATGTTTCGTGGAATCGCTGCGCGGAACCGTTACGAAGCCGCGTCGGCGCAGCTCCTCCAGCGCAGCCTGTGCACTGAGCGGGTTGATGCCACGCGCGTAAGCGAGATCGTGGGGTGAAACTTCCGGTTGCTCTTCGACTTTTACGAGTAGCCATGCCGCGAGTGGAGTCAGGCTTTCGCCAGCGCGCGCGATGATCTGCTCGATGTGCGCCCGCTGAACATCGCGATCGGCCATTGCCGAGAGCACGGCATACAGTCGCGACGCGACGGCATCGACATCGGAAGGGCGCGCAAATGCTTCTCCGGCTTCGTTTCCAGTGTCGCGAGCAGCAGCGGCTACGGTCGCGCGCAGTGGTCGCTCGGGCAGCAGCCACGTCAGGAGGAATCCCACTGCGCATACCATCGCCGCGACGAAGAACATCACGTTCAGTGAAGAGGTGAACGCCTGGGCGTAAGTGCTGCGCGCCGCGGGCGGCATCTGCAGCACTGCCTGCACCGTGATGTTATGCGCCGCGCCCGCCGCACTCGGCAGCAGCTTCGCCAGATTATTCGTCAGCTGGGAAGCGAAGATCGCACCGAGTATCGCGGTGCCGAGCGAGCCTCCAATCAGTCGAAAAAGTGTCGCGCCCGAAGTTGCCACACCGAGATCTTCGTAATTCACCGCGTTCTGCACGGCGATCACCAGGACCTGCATCACCATTCCCAACCCGACGCCGAGAATGAGAATGAGCATGGATGCCGTCAGGGTCGTGCTGGTGGGACTCATGCGCGACAGCAAATACAATCCCGTGGTCATCACGATCGTGCCAAGCACTGGAAAGACCTTGTAGCGCCCAGTCCGACTAATCAGTTGGCCGGAGCCGATCGACGTCACCAGCATACCCGCCATCATCGGCAGCATCTCGATACCCGACGCCGTCGGGCTTGCGCCCTGCACCACCTGAAGGAAGAGCGGGAAATAAGTCACCGACCCGAACAATGCGAAGCCGACGATCAGACCGACCGCGGACGTAACGACGAACGTGCGCTGTCGAAACAACCGCAATGGCAGCACCGGCTCCGCCGCCCGGTTCTCGATGAGCGTGAACGCGACCAGCGCGATCACTGAAATCAGAATCAGCCCGATCGAAAAGGGCGACGACCATGGATAAGTGGTGCCGCCGAGGTCGGACAAAATGGTGATCGCGCTCAGCAACACCGCCAGTAGTGCGGCGCCGGCATAATCGATCGCGCGAACGGCGCGGCGTGGCAGCGATGGCAGCGTCGACGCCAGCACGACGAGCGCAGCGATACCAACCGGAATGTTGATGTAGAAGATCCAGCGCCACGACCAGTGCGTGGTGAAGTATCCGCCGACCAGCGGACCGGCGATGCTGGCGAGGCCGAATACAGCACCAAAAATTCCCTGATAACGTCCCCGCTCGCGCGGCGGCACAATGTCCCCGACGACTGCCTGCGTCGTGACGACGAGCCCGCCACCTCCAAGTCCCTGCACCGCGCGGAAAAGAATCAGCTGTGTCATGTTCTGACTCAGTCCACACAACGCGGATCCAATCAGGAACAGCACAATCGCCGACTGCAGCAGAATTTTTCTGCCGTAGAGATCGCCGAGCTTGCCGTAGATCGGCGTGACGATCGTCTGCGCCAGCAGATAGCCGGTCACTACCCAGGCGAGATGCTCGAGTCCGCCGAGCTCGCTGACGATTGTCGGCAGCGCGGTTGAGACAATCGTCGAGTCGAGGGCAGCGAGCAGCATCGCCAGCACCAGCCCGCTGAAAGCAATCAGTATCTGCCGGTGACCGAGGGTCACCGGCGCGGCGGATGATGTTTCGACGAATGACGCTTCGGTCATGCGGTGAGTGCGGACGCCAGCGCTACTCCTTGCCCATCAGGCGGGCTTGGGCGGCGGCGCTCGGCGAAGAGCAAGGTTCGCCAGGCCGGCGACGACGCCGATGGCGAGTATCACCCACGTAACTCCAGGTGTCAGCCAGCGTTGCCAGCCGAGTTGGTAATCGAGCGAGTAACGCCCTGGTCCCGTCAGCGCCAAACCAATCGCGGCGACGGTAAACATCAACGGATGCTCGATGCCGTTCGTGCCGACGAAGAAAGCATTTTTCCAATGCACAGTCACCATCGCCACGATCATCACGGCGATGATCATCGCGGGGCCAATCGGGCCCAGAAATCCAAGCGCCAGTAGCAGACCGGCGGTGAATTCGGTCAGTCCGAGCAAAGTGGCGAAAAGTTTTCCAGGACGAAAACCGCTGCTCTCCAGCCAGCCACTGGTGCCGGCTATGCCATAGCCGCCAAACCAGCCGAAGAGTTTCTGCGCACCGTGGGCGGCGAAAATGAGTCCGAAGACGACACGGATGACGAGAAGTCCCAGATCGAACAGCTGAATGTCGATGGCATCTGTTGGCATTTTGAGCGCTCCGCGCAAGTCGTTGAATGAATGCTTAACGCGGCTGTCAACGCCCTCCGGACTCTGCTGCTACAGCGCGAGACTAATCCGGACCGTCGGTCCCCAGAATTTTGAGCGCCAGACAAGCCGCGCCGAAACCATTGTCGATGTTTACAACGGCAACGCCAGGACTGCAGCTGGCAAGCATGGTGTTCAACGCGACGACGCCACCTTGGGCAACGCCTGTGCCGACGGACGTAGGAACGCCGATTACTGGCGCGCGCAGTAATCCGGCGACGACGGCTGGCAGCGCGCCATCCATTCCCGCCGCCACGATGCAGACTCGCGCTGCCGCCAATTCCGGCAGTATCGACTGCAGGCGATGAATCCCGGCGACGCCGACGTCGAAATGTGTGGACGTCGGGACGCCCATCGCCTCGAGCGTAGTGGCTGCCTCGAGCGCGACGGCGATGTCAGCGGTGCCGGCGGTGATCACCGGCACGACAGGAATTTCCCGCTTCGGCCGCGGGTTTCTCACCGCCATCCGAGCTTCGCGATGAATGGTGGCGAAGTCCTCCAACACTTCCATCTGCTCGTCACTGAGCCGCGATGCGATGCGCAGCTCATTCGTATCGGCGAAGATCTCACGCAGATGCAGCGCGGATTTTCCGGGGCCGAATACGACTTCCGGTACGCCGGTGCGCGCTTCGCGCTCCTTGTCCCAGCGCACCTGCTTCATCTCGTCGCCGCCAGTGGCAGGGACAGACTGCCGCTCTGTAGTCCGCCAAGGTCGAGCGCGACGAACCTGAATCCGGCCTTGCGGCAGGCGCGGCGAAGCTCTTCACGCAAAGGATCGGACAGCACTCGCTCGAACAGTGATGGCGGCACCTCGATGCGGACGACGCTTTCGTGCCACCGCGCACGTGCGGGCCAGACATCGTGTGCACGCAGAAATTCCTCGACCTCTTCGATCTGACTCAATCGTTCGGGAGTCACTTCGATGCCTACCGGAATTCTGCTGGCGAGGCACGGAGCGGCTGCTTTTTCGGCGTTCGACAAATTCCAGGCGCGGGCGAGTTCACGTACGTCTTCCTTGTGGAATTGGGCATCGACCAGCGGTGCGACAACTCCGTGCTCCATCGCCGCGCGCAGACCGGGCCGATGCCCGCCGAGGTCGTCGAGGTGTGTCCCCACGAACACGACCTCGGAATCGCCACGCGATGCGGCGAGCTGCTGCACCGTCTCGTACAATGACGTCTTGCAGTAATAGCAGCGATCGCCGGCGTTGGCGCGATAGCCCGCCAGCTCCATCTCGGAAGTGGCGACCTCTTCGACACGCGCGCCAATCTCGCGCGCGATGCGATGTGCTTCCTCACGCTCGCTGACCGCCAACGATGCGCTGACGCCGAGCAGGGCGACGGTGTCCAGGCCCGCACGCAGGCACGCGGCCAGCACCAGCGTCGAGTCGATACCGCCAGAGTAGCAGACGTATGCCGTTCGACTCTGAGCCGCAGCCCGCACGGCGCCGATCAGACGCTGCTCAAGCTCCAAAGGGATCACCCACAGGCGAAGGCTCTGCATCCCAAAGCGCGTTCATGACTTCCTCGCGCAGCTCACTGATCGGTCGCGCGGTTTCTTCCGCAACTCGACGCAAATCATCGAACTCGGGCTTCGCGCGCCGAGTGCCGTCGGGAAGCATCGAGATCTTCACTCGAACGTCATGGCCGCTCAGCCGCACGACTTTGGACTCACGCTCCAGCGCGCTGCGCAGCACATCGAAGGTCTTGACGCCAAGCGTAGTGAAGTGCGTGAACATCGTCTCTTCAATCCGCGGCAGGTCGGCATTTTGTACCAGCGCTTCGACGCGCGTTCCCGGTCTGCCCTTTTTCATCGTCGTGTGCAACAGCACGACGTCGAGTGCGCCCTTGGCTCGCAACACATCGGCCGCGCCGGCCAGCTCCTCCGGCGACATGTCGTCGATGTCCGCACTGAGCAAATGCAGATGCTCGGTGTGAACGTGGTCGTGGCGATGATGATGATCGTGCTCGCGCTCGAGAGTCGCATCGCCGATGATGATGCGCAATGCGTTGAGCTGATGGGGAATGTCGCGTGTGCCTGCACCATAACCGCTGCCGCGCGCGATGTATTCGCGCGGCGGCGTTCCCTTCGACAGAACGCGCAGCAGGGCGGCACCGGTCGGCGTCGTTAGCTCGCCAGAGTCAGGCGGACCGTGGCTGACGTTGAAGCCCTCCAGCAATCGGATCGTCGCCGGCGCCGGTACCGGCAACAATCCGTGAGCCGTTTTCACGGTTCCGTCACCGAGTGCGACGCGAGTGTTATAGACGCGCTCGACGCCAACCAGCTCGATGCCCCAAACGGATCCGACGACGTCGAGAATGGCGTCGACGGCGCCGACTTCGTGCAGATGCAAATCATCGGGCGACACCCCGTGAATCGCCGCCTCGATCGTCGCGATGGCGTCGAATGCGGCATGTGCGCGCTCGCGCACTTTGTCAGGAATCGAAACGGAGTCGATCAGACGATGGATTTCCGACACCGCGCGTCCATGCGGCTGCGGTGGAATGTCGAAATCGACCTTCACGCATTTCACGCCCGACCGCTGCACGCCAGCGATGCGCACAGTCACGCCATCGAGTCCGAGCGCAGCAGGCAGTCGCGAAAGCCACGCGCGATCGAGACCGTTGTCGATCAGCGCGCCGATGAACATGTCGCCGGCAATTCCGCTGGCGGGGTCGAGAATCGCGATTTTCATTCTGTGTAATTTAATTCCGAGTAGACTTGTCTGGATTCCAGGCCGCCACTACTTTGGCTCAAACTGCTCCAAAACCCGAAATAATGCGCATCTCGCTCACACTTGCTGCTTTTGTATTCATAATCGCTGGTACCGCCGTTGGTCAGTCGCCGACGACTCCGACGGCGGACTCCGTTCGTGACACCACCAGCACCGCACTCGACAGCGCCTTCGCGAAAGCGTCGATCACCGACACGCCTTCCGCAACACTGCGGCCGGTAACGGTTACCGGCACATCGCAGGCGCGCTCGGGATACATGCGCCTCGAGAGCTCGACGGGAACGAAGACGCCAACTTTGCTGCGCGACATTCCGCAGGCGATGAGCGTGATCAACCGGTCGTTGATCAGCGACCAATCGATGCAGAACATCGGAGATGTAGTTAGGTATGTCCCCGGCATCACGATGGGTCAGGGCGAAGGCAATCGCGATCAGCCGACGATCAGGGGAAACTCGACGACCGCCGACTTTTATGTGAACGGCGTTCGTGATGACGCGCAGTACTTCCGCGACTTGTACAACGTCGATCGAGTCGAAGCGCTGAAAGGGCCGAACGCCATGATTTTCGGTCGCGGTGGTGGTGGAGGAGTCGTCAATCGCGTGATGAAAGAAGCGACATGGTCTCCGGTTGGCGAGGTCACCCTGCAGGGTGGATCGTACGTGAATCGTCGCGGCAGCGTGGACATCGGCACCACGGTGAATGACCTGTTGGCGACACGGTTTAACGGTCTTTACGAAAATTCGCGGACATTCCGTGACAACGTCTGGATGCGACGCCAGGGGATCAATCCCACCTTCTCGATCGGCGCGCCTGGCGACAGAACGCGTATCCGCGTCGGATACGAAAATTTCCTCGACTACCGGACTGCGGACCGCGGCATTCCTTCCTACGGTACCGAGCCACTCGCAACCGACGTTACCACGTTCTTTGGCAGCCCGGAAACCAACTTCTCACGGACGCGGGTGAGCGCGGCGTCGCTGGGAGCAACGCGGGTCCTTTCGAGCAGCCTGACGCTGAACAATCGAGCTCAGCTCGCCTGGTACGATAAAGCCTACCAGAACGTACTGCCGGGCGCAGTCACGTCGGATGGTACAAGTGTCAGCCTCTCCGCCTACAACAACGCGCACCGCCGCGCCAACATTTTCAACCAGACCGACCTCACTTACCTAACTCGCTCCGGCCCGATAGCGCACACTTTCCTGCTCGGCGCGGAATTCGGTCGGCAGATTACCGACAACTTCCGGAACACGGGCTACTTCAACGACAGCGCCACCACGCTCATTGTCCCAGTGGCTGCACCAACGACGCTCGTGCCCGTGTCCTTCCGCCAAAACGCGACGGATGCAGACAATCATGTCAAAGCCACAACGCGTTCGATCTACGTCCAGGATCAGTTAGACCTCACCGAGTACGTGAAGCTGATCACGGGTGTTCGCTACGAGTCGTTCAGCCTGCGGTATCATGACAACCGCTCGGGCGCCACTCTCACTCGGAACGACGCAATGCCGTCGCCACGATTCGGCCTGGTGATCAAGCCATCCGAAGAGGCATCGCTGTACGCGAGCTACAGCATCTCCTATTTGCCCAGTTCCGGTGATCAATTCTCCTCCCTCACCAACGTCACTGAAGCCCTCGATCCGGAGCGGTTCATCAACATCGAAGCGGGGGCGAAGTGGGATGTCGCTGATCGCCTTGCTCTTACCGTGGCGGTCTATCGACTTGACCGCACGAATACGCGGGCGCCATCACCGGACGATCCCTCCATCACCGTTCAAACGGGTCGCCAGCAATCGCGGGGTTACGAGCTCGGCATTACTGGTCAGCCGACGACGGCGTGGAGTATTGCCGGCGGGTTCACTCGGCAAGAAGCCTTCATCACCAGCACGACAGCTGCAGCGCCATCGGGGACGACAGTTCCGCTCGTGCCGGCGGCCACGCTGTCGTTGTGGAATAAGTATCAGCTCGTCCCCGGCTTTGCGCTCGCCCTGGGTGCCGTTCGTCAGGCGGACATGTACGCGGCGGTCAGCAATACCGTAAAACTCCCCGCGTTCACCCGGTTCGATGCTGCCGCCTATTACACCCTGCCCGGCAACATCGCTGCGCAAGTCAACATCGAAAACATTTTGAACGCGATCTACTACCCGCTCGCCAACGGTAACAACAACATCACGCCCGGTGCGCCGCGTTCGCTGCGCGCGACGTTCATCACGCACTTCTGAGCGAACGCTCGGGGAATTGATTTTGCACCGCGCCCGCGCATGGCAGGCGAGCGATACGATGTCGCGGTGGTCGGTGGCGGACCCGCTGGTTTATCGGCGGCACTCTGGTTGGCGCGTTACTTACATAAGGTAGTAGTCATCGACTCCGGCGATCCGCGCAACTGGGAAACGCGCGGCATCAACGGATACCTCGGCCATCAGGGTATTCGGTCACCGGAGCTGCGCCGAATCGGCCGACTCGAGGGGGAGAAGTACGGCGCCCAGTTCGTCAGCGGCATCGTCGAGACCGCGACCAATGAAACCGGCGAGCTATTCGCGATTTGCCTGCGCGACGGAAAAACCATCGAAGCGCGCCGCATCCTGCTCGCGATCGGGATTCGCGACGTCTGGCCCGACATCCCGGGGCTCGATCAGTGTTACGGCGAGACGGCGCACGTTTGTCCCGATTGCGATGGATACGAGACGCGCGGCAAAAAAACCGTCGTCATCGGAATCGGTCGTAAGGCGGTGGGAATGGCGCTCGCGCTGACGACGTGGACGAAAGAAATCGTGATCTGCACCAACGGCGAGGCTCCGGACATGAATCAGGAGCTGCTCAACGTGCTCAAGCCTCTGAATATCCCGGTGCTCGATTCACCAATTACGTGCGTGCTGTCGCAGAACAAGGAGATTCGCGGAGTCGAGCTCAAGGGCGGAATGTCTCTCGATTGCGAGCGATTGTATTTCGCGATCGGACAGTATCCGTCGGACGATCTTGGAACTCAGCTCGGGTGTGATCGCGACAAGATCGGTCGCGTCGTCATCGACGAGCGCAATCACACGTCAGTTAAGAACGTCTTTGCAGCCGGCGATGTGGCGGGCGGACCTCAGTTGGCGATCGCGGCAGCGGCGAGCGGCGCGATTGCAGCCGTGGCAATCCACGCTTCGCTCATTCCTGAAACCAGAAAACTTCCCGACTGAGCTACCAGCGCAGTGTCAGCGTCTGTGGCTGGCGCTTGCGCAGGATCTGCAATTCCACACTGTGATCTCGCTCGTCAGCAGCTGCGATTGCGCGCACGAGATCGATCGGGTCGTTGATCTTGGTGTTGTCGGCCCTGAGAATGATGTCGCCGCCCCGTAACCCCGAGTTGCGTGCCGCCGAACCGTCGAGAACGTTCGTCACGAACACACCATCCTGTTTCACTCCCAGCACGTCGCAGAGATCAGGATTCAGCCGCGTGAACTCGGCGCCGGCAAACGGATAAACCCCGCCGCCGAAACCAAGTGCGCGAGGAAGAAGAGTCGGCAGTGGCGCCGCGGTTGGGACGCGGCTACGGACCTTCACCATCCCTTCTACCTGTCCGCGGCTCATTGATTGGTCCCTGAGCTCGAGCGCTTGTGGCACCGTCAGGTCCACGACCATGTTCTGCTCCCAATTCGCAGGACGACGCGCCAATCTCCCCCGCAGAACCTGCGTCATGTCGTTGCGCCTGATCTTTAGGAAGAACGGAGCGCCTGCCTTCAGCCACTGTGTGAGCTGCATCGATCCGCCACGCATGTCGTGACCATTGAACGTCAGCAGCACATCGCCCGGCTTGACTCCCGCCCTCGAGGCGGGCGAGTTCGGCTCGACACGTTCTACGACCGGATAGGAATCGAAGAAGGCGTTGCCCTTGTTGTCCATCATCGCCTGGTCGTTAATCCGTACGCCAAACCATCCCGTTGGCTCCTTCATAATGACCGTTCGACGCGCCGTATCCTGTGCTTGCGCAAACACCGGCAGGCAACAGCACGCCATCAGCGCGCCCGCCAGCAGTGAGGCCTTTGAGTCAATCATTTCCCTTCCACGCCGCATCAGCCTAGAACCCTCTCAGACTGGCGGTCGAGACGACGCGGCGAGTGGCAGCACGCGCCCCCATCGTTGCCAGGTAGTACTGGTTGAGGACGGGGTCGTGAGGCGCGGTCTGCAGCGCACTCTGGGTTGCATCCACGATCTTGTCGAAAGCTTCGGCGCGCGCTCTGTAAATGGCGGCACTGTCCTGAATTCTGGTGGAGAGATTATTGACGGCGATGTACTGCGACGCACGCTGATACGCCTGGACCGCGCTATCGAGCGCGGCAGATGCTTCCTCAATTGAGGCAAAGCGCGCGTTCGCGGTTTGTGCTGGTGCGGCGATTGGGTTGGCGGTTTCGGCCGCCGGCGGGTTGGTAGCGGTCGCGATATTGGACTGATTCTGGGCTGTCGTCGGCAATCCAATAGTGGTGCGACCGATGGCGATACCGCCGACGAGCAATAGTACTGCTGCCGCGGCTTGCAGCCACGGCTGTCCTGACCCTCGCCACTCCCGGGAATCTCGAATGAGACCTTCCTCGCGCGCCCGGGCTGCGATGGTGCGCCAATCGTTCAGCGGCTCATGCTCGCGGGCACGTTCCGCGGCAACGATTTGATCGAGTTGTTCTTCAGACAGATGCGACATGTCCGTTCCCCTTTCTTCCTACTCGGGTCGTTGGTGAATCATCTACGAGGTGCGCGAGCAGCGTCCGTAGCCGCGCGCGTGCCTTGAACAGTTGCGATTTTGATCCGCCCGGCGTGATTCCGAGCTCCTCTCCGATCTCCCCGTGGGTGTAGCCTTCGATGTCGTGGAGGACGAACACCGCCCTCGCGCCCGGCGACAGCTTGTTCATCGCCTGCTCGATCGACTCCGCAACGAAAGACCGGTCCGAGTCCAGCTCCGTCATTGCCGAATCGTCTTCGATTTCTGTTTCCAATTTTGCAATGCGCCTTATCTTGCGTAGAGCGTTCAGCGTGCGGTTCACCGCAATGCGGTGAGCCCATGTTCCGAACTGCGAGTCACCGCGGTAGCTGGGGAGAGCTCTGAAGATCTGCATCCAGACCTCCTGAGAGATGTCAGCGGCCAGCTCGGGATCACCACACAGCCTGCGAACGACGGCGTCGATGTGGGGCGCGTGCTGCGACCAAAGTCGCTGCATGGCCCTCTCGTCGCCTGCGATTGCGCGCTTGAGGTCGAGCTGATCGAATGGCATCTCGGACGTTGGATTAGTCACTGTCGTGGTAACAGAAGTTGCTTTGAAAAAACGGTGACGTTCCCAGCGGGGAATCGTTTGCAAACTGTACGTCTCGTCCATCCGTACGGTTGCAAGGGGTCCCTCTCTGCGATAGGAACCTTGTTTGTACGGCCCAGTATAAATAAGTGTAGTTCAAGGAGTTAGCGTTGCTTAGAGTCATTCTAACCGCCCTGACGGTTACACGTGCCGGCGATGGCTTACCCGTTAAGTCACCATCGGACGTTGGCATGTCCAGCAGTCGCCTGGCCGCTATCGAGCGCGTAGTCGAGCGCGGCATCAAGGCGGGTGGATACCCGGGCGCGGCGGTCGTCGTCGGACGTAAGGGCGCTGCCGTTTACGAGAGAGGGTTTGGCAAACTCTCGTGGAATGAGAGCAGCACACCCGTCGATGCCCAGCGCACCATCTACGACATCGCGTCTCTAAGCAAAGTCGTCGGAACCACCACGGCAATCATGATTCTCTACGACGAGAAAAAGATCGGCCTCGACGATCCAGTCGTGAACTACATCCCGACGTTCGGCGGCGGGGACAAGGACAAAGTCACCATCCGGATGCTGCTCACGCATACATCAGGATTGCCGGCTGGGCGCGACATATGGCGCATCGCTCAGACTCCGCTTGAGGCCAGAGCGCTGGTCCTCAACACCCCGCTCGAGGGCCGTCCGGGAGCACAGTACATCTACTCCGACCTCGGCGCGGACGTCCTTGGGATGATCGTCGAAGTCGTCGCCGGCGAACCGCTGGACAAGTTTCTGACCCGTCGGGTTTTCGAGCCGTTGGGGATGAACGAGACCATGTACCGTCCGGCTGACTCCCTGAAGTATCGGATCGCGCCCACCGAAGTCTCTCCGCCTCGCGGTTATCCGCTGCAGGGCGAAGTTCACGACGAGAACGCGTACGCTCTGGGTGGAGTTGCGGGTCACGCCGGGTTGTTCAGCACCGCTGCCGACCTCTCCGTCTTCGCACAGATGATGTTGAATGGCGGCGAGTACAACGGCGTGCAGATCATCAGCAAGCCGACAGTAGACCTGTTCACCTCGCGAGCGTTCGGTCACCGCGCACTCGGCTGGGATACGGCCGAGGGTGATTACGGATCGGGCCGTTATCTGGGTCCGACGGCGTACGGGCACACCGGCTTCACCGGCACGTCGATGTGGATCGATCCTGAGCGCGAGATGTTCGTCATTCTGCTGACCAACCGCGTCCACGCCGCGCGTGCGCTGCGTCCGGCAAAGGTTATTTCGGACGTTCGCGCCGATCTGTCCGATGCAGCAGTGCTGTCGATCGTCGATGGCCCGAACGTGGTTTCGGGCAAGCGCGTTTTCCGCGCCGACCGCGAAGTCGGTTGGAACCCGCCGCCTCCGCGCGCCTCGAGACGCCGCCACGGTACGTCGCGCCACCACACCATCGCCAGCGCGACCTCGCGCAGCCGCAGCTCCGCCAAAAAGAGCTCCTCGAGCAAGAAGTCGACTGCGAAGAAGTCGAGCTCGAAGAAAAGGTAGGGAAGCGGGAAGCGGAATGCGGAATGCGACTAAGGGCACTTAACGGTGCCCTTACTTGTTTGCTGGATAGCCAAGTAGTGATTATTCGTTAGTCCCGCTTCCCGCTTCCCGCATCCCGCTTCCCGCCATGCCCGACGAACCAACCCAAGCTCCAACAGCCGCCATCAGCCTGGATCAGGTAAAGCTCGCGTTGCGTCGAGTGAAAGACCCGGATCTGCAGCTGAACATCATGGATCTGGGGCTGGTCTACAACATTGCGGTCGAGGGCACGACGGTGAAAATCGACATGACCCTCACTTCTCCTGCCTGTCCCTCCGGGCCCGAGTTGATGACCAACGCAGAGAAGGAAGTGATGACGCTGCCCGGCGTTGAAAAGGTAGAAGTGAACCTGGTGTGGATGCCGTTCTGGACTCCTGAAAAGATGGAGCCGCGCGTTCGCGCCTACCTCGGCTTCTAGAGTCCCGCGCTGACGATACCCCGCGGGTGAGGTCTGCAAATACAACTCTGAAGTTGGCGTGTGTGATGATCATCGCCGCTTGCGCCACCAACCCCGCGACCAGCAAGCGACAGCCGCTACGCGCACGTGCTGACGTAGGTTGTCTGGATACACTGCGTGCTGCAGACTCGGTTTGGCGAGTTGTGAAGCTGACGGTCGCGCCAGTCGATACTGCGCGAAAGCTGCCACCGGACTTCGAGGCATTCTTCGCCCAGGAATTTCATCGTCGGTTCAGAGTGCCGAGCAAGCTGCCGCTAAGCGTGGTGGTCGGTACCAATCCCTGCGATTCAGTCGGATTGCGCTGCTTCGGCGGTGAGCTCGATCTCGCGGCAGTTGCGTTCGCGACTGCGCATTCCGACGGCAAATTGTCCGACATTCAGGTGGTCGACGCGACGCTGACTCCGACTTTGGGCGACAGCGTTCGCGCGACCCTCGAAGCAATGAGCAAGGCGGGAGTGGCACCGACGTCGGAGGAAGACTCGCTGCCGTTGGTCATACGCCTGGAAGCGGAAGAAAATCCGGACACGATCCCGGAGCTGCGACACATCTTTCGCGCCAAGGTCCCGCACTACGAAATTCCTTTCCGCTACGCCACGATGCCGGCCGCGGGAATCGAGCCGCGTTATCCGTTCAATGCCCGTCTCGCCGGTGTCGGCGACAGCGTGGTGATTGCCTTTACGATCGATGCGGACGGCAGAGTAGCACCCCAGTCGATGCAACTGGTTCAAGCGGGCTACAGCGATTTTGTCTCAGCGGTTCTCGACGCGCTTCAACGAGCGCAGTACCATCCGGCGCGTCTTGGCGATTGTGCGGTGAGCACGAGAACGAGCCAGCGGTTCGTCTTCACGATGCCTGACACTCGATGAAACTGCTCGCGCAGCTGGCGAGTTCAGCCCTAACCCGAGCCGCGTAGCGCGCTCAGAAATTTTTCGCCCATCTCCTCGATCTGCCACCGGCGTAGCTCGGGCACTTTCTCCAGATCGTCGAGCGACTTTGCTCCGCTGCGTGCGACATTCTCGAGACGCTCGCGCGAGCATAGCACACCCGGGTCGAGCTCCAATCGGGTGGCCGCCGCGTCGCGCACGGATTTGAGCCGCGCGACTCGATCATCGAAATCACGATCCTTGTTCCAGCGTTGACCGCGTGGGAATTTCGGCAGCTCCGCTTCGGGCGCTTCGAGACCACGACGAATCGCAGCAACGAGATCGGCCCCGCCTCGCTCGATCATGCCCCTCGGCATGCCCTTGATCGAAGACAGCCCGGTGACGTTGCGCGGGCACGTGCGCGCCAGCTCGAACAACACCTCGTTGCCCATTACGCGAAACGTCGCCCGGTCCAGCTGCTCCGCCATTTTGTCGCGCCAGTTCGAGACTTCGCGCAGCACTGCCAGCTCTCGCCGAGTGAGATCGCGTGCGCCCTTGAGACGAAGGAATCCTTCCATCTCCGTTTCAGTCTCCCAGCGCGTGCCCTCCAGGCGCCCGAATTCCTCCTGAGCCCAATGCCAGCGTCCGCGCCGCTCCAGCTCACCCTTCATGTGGTCGCGCAGCTGTAGCAGATAACGCGTGTCCTGCACCGCGTAGTCGAGCATGTCCCGCGGCAGGGGACGCATCGACCAGTCCGCGCGTTGATGTTTCTTGTCTAGCTTCACGTCGAAGAATTGCTCGAGCAGCGCCGCCAGACCGAATGACTTGATTCCGAGGAGCTGCGCGGCAACCCGAGTATCGAAGATGTTGGTGACGTGCCAGCCGTAATCCTGGTGCAGGAGCCGCAAATCGTAGTCGGCATCGTGGAAAACGACTTCGGTGTCCTTACTCTGCAACAGCTCACCGAGTTTGGCTGGAGACCCGATCGGCAGCGGATCGAGGATCGCATTTCGGTCGCGCGTCGAAAGCTGCAGCAGATAAATGCGATCGAGAAAGCGGTGAAAGCTGGCGCCTTCGGTATCAAGCGCCAGCTCTTTCACAGCTGAGATTTCGTTGAGAAAGCGCTCGACGTTGTCAGGTTTGTCCAGGTAGAGCGCGTCTTCAGCTTTCACAGCGGGCATCACCCAAATCTAGCGCGTGATTGGTGCCGAACCTTTCATCCACGACAGCTACGAGGGGAGCTTTCAAACGGCAAAGCGGCGTTAACTTATGACGCAGAACTCACCCGCACCCTTTCACGATGGCAGCTGACTACAAGGTCCATATTTATCCGAGCGACTGTGATTCTGTCGGTCACGTCAATCATGCCCATTTGCTGACTTTGCTGGAACGCGCACGTTGGTCGGCACTCGAGCAACACATGTCGTACAGCGAGTACATGCGCACCAGCCTCTGGGCGGTGGTGCGCAAGGTCGAAGCCTCGTATACAGCGCAGGTTTTCCCCGGGGACGATCTCACCATCCGCACCGGTATGATCTCAGTCGGCAACACCAGCTTCATCGTTCGGCAGGTGGTGCAGAACCAGCGCCAACAAGTTGTCTGCGACGCGTCAATCGTCTACGTGACCGTGTCCACGGACGGCAAGCCCATACCAGTGCCCGATCAATGGCGGACGCTCTTCTCACCCTGGGAAGAGCCGGCGGCGAGCAGCGCTTCCTGATTCGCCGGCCCTGGACGTAAGTGACTGAACCGACACGCGTACGACCAACGCTAAGCGCGAGCGAGCTTTCTCCCTCGGCGCGCATCGGCGCGGTGCTGTTCCGCCATCGCGGCTGGCTGCCAATCCTTTTCCTCGGCATTCCGCTGGTGATGCCAGGCACCATGTCGCCGTTCCGCTGGGAAGTTGGGTTGGCGTTGATTGCGATCGGAGAACTAATCCGGCTCGCTGGTGTCGCCGCCGCGGGGACCGTAACGCGACGACGCTCGCGCAACGTCCAGAGACTGGTCACCTACGGAATCTTCGCCTGGGTAAGAAATCCGCTTTACATCGGCAACTTTCTGGTGTGGATCGGATTCGTGACCCTCTCCGGCGTTCTGTGGTTTCTGCCTTTCGCGGTGCTGCTGTTCGCGCTCGAGTACGAGCTGATCGTGCGTTATGAGGAGGGCGTGCTGGAATCAATCTTCGGTCGCGAGTATCTCGATTATAAAACTTCCACGCCGCGCTGGATTCCGCGCCCGCCGAAAGGCGACGTCCCATCCGGCGAATACCACTGGGGCGAAGCATTGCGCAGCGAGATCAGCACGTTCCTGCAGTACCTGGTGCTGCTGATCGCGTTCTGGATCAAGTCGAAGGTGTACGTGCAGGCGGGAGCAACGGGGTTTATCAAAACCTTTTGAGGACCGAGGGCCGAGGACTAACGGCATTGACAATTGCGGACTAATTGAGGATTGCAAACTAAAGCGTGCTTTGGTCAGCAGTCAGCAATTAGTCCGCGAATGATCGATGCACTTAGTCGTCGGCCCTCGATCTGAGCTAAGGTTGGCTCTTAGGTTGAGCCAGACATTCCACACAAATCGGTCTTTCGCTCGAAAATTTCGCGCGCAGTTTGTCCCAGAATGATCCGTAGAGATGGGTATCGCACAACGCGCGCTTGCAGTTGCTGCAGACTCCGCCCCGGCCCGCTCTGAAAAAGACGCCGCATTTATCGCACTGCCAGGTGTAAACTGATTTGCGGAAAACCGGCGGCACTACACGATCGCGAGCGTTTGCGCTCCGCTCCAGGAAGTCCCGGGCTTGAGCTCGACTGGCGAGCCGACCTGCGCTGCCTCGATGCAGACCATGCGCAGATAGTCCTCGCTGTCGAGCCCGATGAAGCCGGTCACCTTCTCCGCCCACGGGTTCCACACCACTGCGTCCTTGAATCCAGTCGCGCGCACCTCGATCCGACGTCCGTTGCCGCGATCTTCGACTTCGACTTTTTTCGGAGCTTTGAGGTAGACGCGATCGGTTTCGTCCGAGATCACCAGCTTCTTGGCTTCGTCCTTCGTCTCGTTGCCGCCCTGGGTCTTGTCGAGATACCACTTGCCGGTGAACCCGCGAATCGCCGTTTCCCGAATGTCGGCGACGCCGATGTACGTGTGCAGTGCGGCGGTAAATGAAAACAGCTCATCGCCGGTGTTGAACGCCTCGAGCTGCACCGTCAACGACTTGTCGTCGATCGATACTGTCAGCTCGGTGCGAAAATGGTACGGCCAGAGCTCGCGCGTCCGGTGATCATCGGTGAGCTGCAGTTTCACTGACGATTGCTCGTCGGTGTCGGGTGTCTCCACGAGCTGCCACTCGCTCTTGCGCGCAAATCCGTGCTGCGGCAATCCACCAAGATTGGCGAACTGCGGCCACACCACCGGAATCCCTCCACGAATCGGATCTCCGGGAGCGAACGTCGCCGTCTTGCCCATGAACAGCACTTCCGTCCCACCGGCGGGAATCCATGAAGTTACGTGCGCGCCATTTAGGTAAATGTCCGCCGAGCTGCCCGAAGAATGGGACAGCAGCACCGTCGACATTCCGTTTTTTCCAGGAACGATGGGAGGGGTCATGAAATCAGATATTGAGGCCCAGGCACCAAGCGCGCCAGACGCTGACGATTGCTACCGGTTGGGCCGCCCCGGAGGTGTAGGAGACTTGAAGACGTCGCGGTTGATCTGGATGTACTCCTTCATGTTCGCCGGCACATCCTCTTCCGGGAAAATCGCCGTAACCGGACACTCTGGCTCGCACGCACCGCAATCGATGCACTCGTCGGGATGAATGTAAAGCTGCTCAGGTCCCTCGTAGATGCAGTCGACGGGACAAACGTCGACGCAAGCGCGGTCCTTGGTGTTCTTACACGCTTCGGTTATGACGTAGGGCATTTGCGAAAAATAGAGTCACCCAAATACGAATGCTACCATTTGATAATGCCGAGCAAAATCCCCAGCGAGAGGAGTGCGATCATGGAGAGAAGGGTCACGACGAGCCGGCGCCTGGTTCTCACGACCGCCGACCACACTTCTTCGTCGAGGTAGTACACGCCCGGGGCTGCCTCTCTGATGACGGCCCGATTCCGCAGCCGCTTGATGGCGAGGGAGTCGCCGAGTCCGATCGCCGTGTAAGATTGCGCACGATCGGGCGACGTCGCGCCGGCCGCGCGAAAATCGTCGATGACTTCCTGCTCGCGTTTTCTCAGTATCGCGGCTACTGCTGCAGCTCCCATCGTCTCCTACCTGCGCCACGGCGGCGGATCGCCGCGCCGCTTTTGAATGTCGGGATTTTCGCGGAACAGCGTCGCGGTGCGCCCTATTACCTGCACTATCGCCGAATTCGTCGCCAGTGCCAGCGACTCGGCCACTTCCTTCGGCTTGATGTCTTCCTTGTAACCAAGCTTCACCTTCACCAGCTCGCGCGTGCGCAACGCATCGTCGAGCGACGTGATCACCGACGGTGTCAGACCCTGCTGCCCGACGTGCACGGTTGGATCGAGATGATGCGCCTCCGCTCTGAGCTCCGCCCGCTCCTTCCCTTTCACATCCGCATCCTGCCCGGCTTGGTCATGAATCCACGCACGTCAATCGGTGTGCCGTTCCAGTAATTCGCGTCGCTGCGCATGACCTGAAAATGCAGATGGGGAGCGTCGGGCGATGCGTTCCCGGTCGTGCCGACAAACCCGATGACATCGCCTTCCTCGACCGCCAATCCTTCTTTCACGTTCGGCGCGTATCCCATCAGATGCGCATAGTAGTGCACGTACCGCCCGCTGGCATCGGCGATGTAGATGGTGATGCCGCCCGCGCCGCTGTTCGCCAGCTTGATGATTCGACCGGGCGCCGCCGCCAACACCGGTGTGCCCCGCATCGCCATGATATCCGTCGCCATGTGAATGCGACCGCCGCTACGCCCCTCGTGATACGTGTCCTGAAGCTCGCTCGGTGATATGCCTTCGACCGGCACCATCAACGGATGCATGCGGAAGTAAGCGGAGTCAGCGGAAGACATCGGTCGCATGTCGGGCCGTACGTGTGCGTCTTCCTCCGGCATCGTCACCACCGCCGGTGGCAATCGCCTGGTGGACGTTGTCGCGTCGCTCGGCGAGCGCAGATTCAAACAGCCAGCGATCGTCAACGGCACGACGATCGCGGCTTTGAGAATCAGGCGCTCGTTACGACCGTACCGCGTTCTTCCACCTCGCGTGCCAGCTGCGCGATGCCTTCCTCGATGGTACGCGAGTGATGCATCGAGCAGAACTTGGGACCGCACATGGCGCAGAACTCAGCGCTCTTGAAGTACTCCGCGGGCAGTGTTTCGTCGTGATACTCCTGTGCTCGTTCGGGATCCAGGCTCAGTCGGAACTGCTCCTTCCAATCGAACGCATACCGCGCGCGAGAAAGCGCGTCATCGCGATCGCGTGCTCCCTTGCGACCGCGCGCGACATCGGCAGCGTGCGCAGCGATCTTGTAGGCGATTACGCCCTCGCGCACGTCTTCCGAGTCCGGCAAACCGAGGTGTTCCTTCGGTGTGACGTAGCAAAGCATGTCAGAACCGTACCAACCGATCATCGCAGCGCCGATTGCACTGGAGATGTGGTCGTAACCCGGCGAAATGTCGGTTACGAGGGGTCCAAGGGTGTAAAACGGCGCCTCGTTACATACCTCCTTCATACGCCGAACGTTCATTTCGATCTGGTGCATCGGGATATGACCGGGTCCTTCCACCATCACCTGCACATCGCGCTGCCACGCGCGACGCGTGAGCTCGCCGAGTGTGTCGAGCTCGGCGAACTGTGCGCGATCGCTGGCGTCGGCGATGCAGCCCGGACGCAAGCTGTCGCCGAGTGAGACAGTGACGTCGTAGTAGCGCAGAATGTCGAGGACATCGTCGAACCGCTCGTAAAGCGGATTCTGTTTGCGGTGGGCCATCATCCACACCGCGTGCAGCGATCCACCGCGGCTGACGATGCCGGTGATGCGTCCGTGCACGAGCGGCAAATGCTCGATCAGAATTCCGGCGTGGAGCGTCATGTAGTCGACGCCCTGCTTCGCCTGGTGCTCGATCATGTCCAGCAAGTCGTTGGCTGTGAGCTCTTCCAGCTGCTTGTCCCACTTGCCGTCGGGGCCGCCTTGCACTGCCTGGTAGATGGGAACTGTGCCGATTGGGACTGGCGAGTGCGCGATGATTGCGCGCCGAATGCCGTCGATGTTTCCGCCCGTGGACAGATCCATTACGGTGTCAGCGCCGTACTTGATGGCGATGCTCAGTTTCTCGAGCTCGCCTTTGATGTCGGAAGAAACCTGCGAGTTGCCGATGTTGGCGTTGATCTTCACGCGCGCGACTTTGCCGATTGCCATCGGCTCGAGCCTTCCCGCGAGATGATAGATGTTTGCCGGAATGATCAGGCGCCCTATTGCGATCTCATCGCGAACGACTTCGGGCGCGAGCTCCTCTCGCTCGGCGACGAACCGCATCGCGTCGGTGATCTCGCCTCGCCGCGCAAACGACATCTGCGTCTGTGCAGGAGATCCGAGAGATTGGCGGGTCGGCGCGGCCAGATTGCTCGTGCCTTCGGTCGCAGACGCCAGCGGCGCCTGCGCGGTTGCTGCGGATTCCATCGTTCGACTCCCTACGCCGGTACGAACCGGATCAGGTTCTGAGGGACTTTCTCAGCCGCGCGTCGCCGCCTCCGTTGGCGTCTGAACATCGCGCGGCACCCCTGTCTGTATTCAATATATACGCGCTCAAGGAAGTTAGACCTCTCATTAGAGTGGGGTAGCTATGGCCATGAACATCAAGAAGGTCGTAGTAGGCGGATTGGTTGCCGGAATTATCGTCAATGCTTTCGACTTCATCGCACAGTACGCGCTAAGCGCGCGAATGAGAGCGGAAAGCGAAGCATTCAAGCCAGGTCTCGCTGACCAGATGATGCAGGGATCCTCGATAATCAGCTACGTGATCATGGATCTCGTAATTGGAATTGCGCTCGTCTGGACGTACGCCGCGGTGCGTCCGCGCTTCGGTCCCGGACCACGCACAGCCTTTTACGTTGCCCTGTTGTTCTGGCTGCTCGGTCTGATCTTCAATTCCGGCTATCGCCAGATGGGAATGGTGTCCAGCGGGCTGTGGTGGACTCTCGCTGTCATCGCGCTGATTAATTACGTCGTTGCATCAACGGCAGGTGCAGCCATTTATAGCGAGGAAACCCCTACGGTTTGATTGTCGGACCGCTGTAATGTTGCTGCCAGCCACGGTGCAGTCGTCCAAAGAACATGGGGAAGCTCTTTGGATTTATTGGCGCAACGGTAGGCAGCTACGCCGGTTGGTTCATCGGCGCGAGAGTCGGCATCACGACGGCGGTGGCCCTGAGCTTCGTCGGCACCGGCATCGGGATCTACTACGGTCGAAAGATCGCGCAGAATTACGGGGCGTAACTACAAAAGAAGACCAGCTTGCTGCCGGCAGCTATAGTCAGCAGCAGACTGGTAGTTCTTCTTTGTATTAAAAAAAAAGCGCGCTCGAACGAGCGCGCTTTTTCGCTGAATCCGCCGGTGACTCAGACCGACTGCTGTACCACCATCGGCTGCGTCAGCTTGATCGCGATGCGACCGCCGCTGGGAACGCAGCCCTCGTACTTGCCGGTCGCGCCGGCGACAACTGCGCCCGCAGCGGCGCCGGTTGCGGCACCGATGACGGTCGACTTGGTCTTGTGACCGAAGATCTGGCCAGCGATCGCACCGATGATCGCACCAGTCGCCACCTTCTTGCCGTCGTTGCTGGCATCACCGTTACGAACCTTCTCGACCTGCGCTGTCGTAACAGTTGAAGCGACAGGGTAAGTCTTACCGTTGAACGCAATCGACTTCACCGCAAACTCCATCTCGATGTTGTCGTTCGCATTTTCGCTGCGCTTGAGGGCGGTCACTTCGATGACTGCCGTAGCGCCGGCAGGAATGGCGACGCCGTTCGAACCCTGCACCGACTCAGCGACGTTGGCAGTAAAGCGATCGCCAACCTGATAGGTGTTGGTGCATACACGCTGACCGGCGAACAACGCAATCTCGGAACCCGTGGCGATCGTGCCGACTGCGCCCTCCTTAGATCCGCCAGCGGCGTTCTCCGTGACAGTGTTGCCATTCGCAGTCGTTACAGGCGTGTTGTTCTCAGGCTGCGGCTGCGTCTCAGGCCTGGCCGCCACGCGGCGTCTGCTCGGAGTAAGGATTTCAGAGGGCGTCTGGCGCTTCGCGACGCGCGGAGTTTCCGTGGTCGGAGTCTGGGCGGGGACCACAGTCGCGGGAACGTCCTTGAGCTCTGGTTGCGCCGCGGAATCAGCGTTTGCCAACTGGAGATCGTGAGCGAGCGAAGTATCCTGCGCGAGCGCGTCTTCAGGCTTGTCGCCCTGCTTGCAAGCGCCGATGGTCAGCGTAAATGCGAAGAGGACCGAACCAGCGATCCTCGAGAAAGTCGTCTTAGTCATCATCGTCGTCTCTGGGAACCAAAAAAGGGATGCGATCTCATCACAGACCGCATCCCTTTTTACGCTTCAGGAGTTACATCCGTGGGAGAACGCGGCCAGCTGGATTACCTACACCGGATCTAACAACGCTGCCCATCCGGCCCGAGCCGGGGAATGTCATCGGAATCGAGATTCCGCCACCACGCCGGCGCATGGTGCCTTCAGTGCGAGGATCGCAGTTGTCGACGTCGCCGACGACACCACCACGAATCACCGCGCCGAGGATCGTGCCGAGCACAGCGCCGGCACTCGAGCCACCGCTGCTCACACGACCATCGTCACCACCTGACGACCTACCGCTTGGATAGGATACCGCGACCGGTTGCGGACGTGGCGAGACCGGAGTTGGATCAACTGGAGCGGGAGCGACTGACTGTTCCTCTGTAGCCTGCGCGACAGTTGCAGGCGCTTTGGTCTTCACGACATGGGGCGGCGATTTCGGCGCAGCTTTATGCGTTCTCACGCGCGTCGTCGGAGTCTGTTGACGAGCGGGCGGAGTCGTCTGCTCGATCGCTGAGACTACCTGCTGACCGGCGTTCGGAGAGCTGTTTGCAAGGGTGATCCCATCGGACGAGGAGGCAAGCTCCAGGGCCTGTTTGAGATCATCATTCATCGCTGGTTTCTTGTCTGTACTGCAAGCAGCGAGGGCCGCAGCTCCGGCAAGCAACAGATAACTCTTTCTCATAAAAACTCCTCTCCCACAACTGGGTATACTCTGACGAGTCGTATACACCGGTGAAAAACATATGATTCGCGCCGGCGCCAACTATAAAAGCAACCTGGACGCCCATGATTGAGTCGCGTTTTGAGGCCTTAAGTCGACTTTTCTCGACTGCGTGTCACCCGTCAGGGACACGCGTTGTCTCTCTAGCGAGACGCGTGCAACTCGGAGACACACGAGGCGCGGATGTCACCACGGCTGCGGCTCGCGTCCAAGCGTCGTCACGCTTAGGTTCGCCGCGGTGAAAAACGCGCTCCTTCGCTCGGTGGCGATCGGTGTCCTGCTAGGGTGTCAGCAGCGGACCGCCGCTGACATGACTGCGGTCGAACGGAAAGCAATCGCCGACTCGCTCAAGAAGCTCGTCGTCAATGCGTATGACCTGTCGAAGCCGGAGCCCGTTAAGAGGCTAATGAGTCTCTATCCGGATTCTGGTCGCGTAATCTCGGCGAGCGGCGGAGTGATCACGACGACTCGCCAGCAGCTGGAGCAAGGGATCGAGGCGTTCTGGCACTACGTCGGCCAGAACATGAAGAATCCCAAGTGGGAATGGACGTCGATGAACGTCGATGTGCTCGCCCCCGACGCCGCGGTGATGACGAGCACATATCGCGTCCCGCACCTGACGCCGACGGGGATGAACCACGTCATCGGCGGTGCATGGACGGCAGTATTTCAAAAGCGCGGGGGTCGCTGGGTAATCATCCAGGAGCATCTGTCCGACGTGCAGAGCAATCTCAATCTGCAAATGCAGGACAGCATGCCCGGGATGAACATGCCGCAAAGCAACCCCTGAGCGCTTACTCCCCGGAGCTGTCTCCGGTCGACGAGACGGATGACTTGAGCTGCTGGCTCATCTCAGCTTCGCCGCTGATGATTGAACGCCAGGTCAATTCTGGCCCTCTTCGGAACCCCTTCTGGGTGACCTTAACTCCTTCGGGCGAGATCGCGACCATGTAGGGCTTGCCGTCGATATCGATTTCCCGTTTCAGTGTTTTTTCGAGTTTTGTAGCCATGCCCCCTCCGGGGAGTTGAGTTTGTCGATTGCGGTATAATACGCGTCGCGGGCTCTGCCAACGAGCCCCCCGTCTGGGTTAGGACCCTGATACAAGGCCTTAATGTAGCCTCATCAGTAGCTCATTCGTCTTAAGGAACACGGAGATCGAATGGCTGCAATGGCTTTACAGGCCCCGGGCGACGACAGCGCCCACCTCATATACGAGTTCGAGCGCCGCGCCTATCCCGTCAGGAACTCTCTACTGACGATTGGTCGCGATGCGGCCAGCCATATACTGATTCGCGAGCCGGCCGTGTCGCGCAACCACGCCGAGCTCCGACTGGAAGACGGCAAGTTTGTCCTGCATCCGTGCGGAGTAAACCCGACGCTGGTGAACGGGACGACGCTGGCCGAACCGCGATCGCTCGCCGAGGGCGATAAGGTCGAAGTGGGCTCGGCGAAGCTCACTTTCACCACCAAGCGCTTGCCGCTTGGTGTTGCCGTGATCGAGCCGGCAACGGCGACGAAGCGCGAGAAGGACATCAGCACTCGTCGCAACACCATCAAGCACCCGATTCTCGCGAGCGATCTGGATCCCGACTCGCCGCGTCGCGTGCCGACCAATGTGATAATTGGGGCGATCGCCGTAATTGTGGTGATTCTGTACCTGCTAGGTCGTTAGGCTGCAGGTCGAGACTCTTTAGTCTTTCGAAAGCATCCACAATACAAAAGCCAGGAGCTCTCAGCTTGGCAGCTATTTAGCGCCGAGCTCGGTTGGAAGCACGGCTTGCAAACGGGTAGCGCTTAGAAAAAATCAAAACTTTAGCTGCGCCGTAAACTGCTCTCTAGACGGGTAGCTGCCGGCTTTGGTTTTGTGGACGTCAGCTAGGCGCCGCGATCCTTACTCGGTGAACCGAGCGAGCACTATTTTCTCGAGGTCTTTCCTGAGCGGCTCGAGCTCGATCGTCTCCAAAACGTCCGCAGCGAAAGCGTACGTCAGCAACGTCCGCGCGGTCTCCCGCCCAATGCCGCGGCTATTCAGGTAGAACATCGCAACTTCGTCCAGCCGACCCACTGTCGCTCCGTGGGTGCACTTCACGTCGTCCGCAAAAATCTCGAGCTGCGGTTTGGTGTCGACACGCGCCCCCGCCGAGAGCAGAAGATTGTTGTTGCTCTGTTTGCCGTCGGTCTTTTGCGCTTCCGGGTGCACGTACACCTTGCCGTTGAACACTCCGTGCGAACGGCCGTCGAGGACACCCTTGTACACTTCGTGGCTCGGGCAATTGGGGGCGATGTGCTCGATGCTCGTCTGGTTGTCGATGTGCTGGGTGCCGTCGGCGAGATAGAGTCCGTTCAACGTACACGTGGCCGCGTCGCCCTCGAGCGACGTGTAGATGTTCGTGCGCGCCAGCGCTCCGCCGGTAGCGAAGGAGAACGAGTGCAGCTGACTGTCACGCGCCTCGCGCGCCTGCACCGTACCGACGTGGAACGCGGATTCGCTCTCGCGCTGAATCTTGTAGTGATCGATGCGCGCGCCTTCACCGACTACCAGCTCCGTCACCGCGTTGGTGAAGTATTCGCTATCGCGTACGGACAAGAAGCTCTCGATGATGACCGCGCGCGAATGCCGGCCGGCGACGATCAGATTGCGCGGATGCGAAACGGTGTGGCCGTCGGATACAAACAGCAGATGAATCGGCTTCTCGATTACCGCGTTCGGCTGCAATTCGATGAACGCACCGTCAGCAATGAAGGCGGTGTTGAGCGCGGTGAAAGTGTGCTGCTCGAACTTCGCGACCTTGCCGAGGTGGCGCTGCAGGCTTTCCCCGCCCGACTTGATCGCCCGCGCCAGACTCGAAACGCGCACGTCCCCGCCCAGGCCAGCGAACGACGAAAGGTCTTCCGAGAAAATTCCATTCAGGAAGACAAGAGTGTGCCAGTCACTCTCGCCGAACTTGAACGGCTTCAGATGGGAAAGCGTGACTCCGGCAGCGTTGGTTGGATCGCCTTTGCGTCTCGACACGCCGCGGCGTTCCGTCTCGCTCGTGTTGTCCGATGACGAAGCCAGACTGAAAACGCGCTCGGCGATCGGCGCAACGCTGGTGAAGTGCCAGTCTTCGTTTTTCGTGGTCGGAAAACCGAGCGCCTCGAATCGCGCCATGCCCTGCTTGCGCAACGCTTGCAACCACTCAGGCGCACCGGCCTGTCGCTGAAAGTCCTCGCGATAAGTCTCGATCGATCCTGGCGCGCGCGTCGTAGCCGCGGACGCCCTCGTCACGTCCTTGGCCGGGCTTTCTCGAGAGCTCTTTCTAATCGCCGTGTCGGTCAAGCGACCGCTCCCGCAACCGCGTCTGTCGAGCTCTGGATCCAGTCATAACCCTTCTCCTCGAGCTCGAGCGCCAACTCCTTGCCACCCGACTTCACTATCCTGCCGTTGGCGAGCACGTGCACATAGTCGGGAATGATGTAGTTGAGCAGCCGCTGATAGTGGGTGACGACGATCGTCGCGTTGTCGGGTGAGCGGAGCTTGTTCACGCCCTGCGCGACAATGCGCAGCGCGTCGATGTCGAGACCCGAATCAGTCTCATCGAGTATAGCCAGCCGCGGCTGGAGCACGGCCATCTGAAAGATCTCGTTCCGCTTCTTCTCGCCACCTGAAAATCCCTGGTTCACTGAGCGGGACAGCATCGACTCGTCCATGTCGACGAGCTTGAGTCTGTCCTGCACCAGGTCGAGAAACTCGAGCGGATCAACTTCTTCCTGGCCGTTCGCTTTGCGGATCTCGTTGAACGCGCTACGCAGGAAGTACGCGTTGGAGACCCCGGGAATTTCGACCGGATACTGAAAGGCGAGGAAGATTCCGTTCTGCGCTCGGACCTCCGGATCCATCTCCAGCAAATTCTGGCCGTTGTACGTCACAATACCGCGCGTGACTTCATAGGACGGGTTTCCCGCGAGAACCTGTGCGAGCGTCGATTTGCCAGAGCCATTGGGGCCCATCACTGCATGTACTTCACCTGCGTTCACCTTCAATGTGATGCCGCGGAGTATTTCACGATCGCCGATGCCGGCGTGGAGATCATTTATTTCGAGCACGAAACCAGTGATTGAATGTTGTCTGAATCCCGTAAATCGCCTGGCTGAACAGCGTCCAGTTCGCCGTGAACGGATACCCCGGGGTACGCGGGCCCGCACGCAGCCAGTTCCATGCAGCAGAGATTTTTTCGCGGATATTTCTGAGCAGCATGAGCCGGTGTTGGCGACGTTTTGTTGATCTTAACCGACGCTTCCTTCCAGCGTGATGCCAAGCAACTGCTGCGCCTCAACCGCGAATTCCATCGGCAGTTCCTTGAAAACTTCCCGACAGAAACCGCTCACAATCATCGACACCGCGTGCTCGGCGCTCAGCCCGCGCTGTTTCAGATAAAAGATTTGATCCTCGCCGATTTTGGAGGTTGAAGCTTCGTGCTCCAAAGTCGCCGAGTTGTTCTGCACTTCTATATACGGGAATGTGTGCGCGCCGCACTTGTTGCCGATCAGCATCGAGTCGCACTGCGTGTAGTTGCGCGCTCCTGACGCTTTCGGCAGCACCCGAACGAGGCCGCGATAGCTGTTGTTGCCTTCTCCAGCGGAGATTCCTTTTGAAACGATGGTCGACTTCGTGTTCTTGCCGATGTGAATCATCTTGGTGCCGGTATCTGCCTGCTGCTTTCGATTCACTACCGCGACGGAATAGAACTCGCCCGTCGAGTTGTCGCCCTGCAGAATCACACTCGGATACTTCCAGGTAATCGCCGAGCCGGTCTCCACCTGCGTCCACGAAATCTTCGAGTTGACGCCCGCGGCTTTGCCGCGCTTGGTCACGAAGTTGTAGATGCCGCCCTTGCCTTCGGCGTCGCCGGAGTACCAGTTCTGGACCGTCGAGTACTTCACCGTCGCGTTGTCGAGCGCGATCAGCTCGACGACGGCAGCATGCAGCTGATTCTCATCGCGCTTCGGCGCCGTGCATCCCTCGAGGTAGCTCACTGAAGCACCTTCGTCGGCGATGATCAGCGTGCGCTCGAACTGTCCGGTGTTTCTGCTATTGATGCGGAAGTACGTCGACAGCTCCATCGGGCACTTAACACCCGGCGGCACGTAGGCAAACGATCCGTCGCTGAAAACCGCTGCGTTCAGTGCAGCGAAGAAATTGTCGCTGTGTGGAACGACAGTGCCAAGGTACTTCTCGACGAGCTCTGGATGATTTTGCACTGCTTCGCCGAACGAGCAAAAGATGATGCCGAGCTTGCCCAGCTCGTCTTTCATCGTCGTGCCGACGGAAACGCTGTCGAAGATGGCGTCGACGGCAACGCCGGCGAGCATTTTCTGTTCGTTGAGTGAAATGCCGAGCTTCTGGTAGGTCTTCAGCAGCTCGGGATCGACTTCGTCGAGACTTTGTAGCGGCTTGACGCTCTTCGGCGCGGAGTAGTAGACGAGGGAGTTGTAATCGATCGGGTCGTAGTGGACGTTGGCCCAGTGCGGCTCTTTCATCGTCAGCCAGCGGCGATATGCCTTGAGCCGCCACTCCAGCATGAACTGCGGTTCGTTCTTCTTGCTGGAGATCGTGCGGATGATGTCTTCGTTGAGTCCGGGAGGAACCGTGTCCGTCTCGACGTCGGTGACGAACCCGTACGCGTACTCGCGGTTGACCAGCGCTTCAATTCCCGAACTCATTCCAACTCCTTGGCGTTTCTCAACTTCCCTTCGTAGATTGGAATCTAAAGTAATCCTGTCGGGATAGTCAAATGAGCGGCTCCGCGCAGCCCGTTTGGGGGTCGATGGACGCAAATTCCGAGTTCGAAACCGTCGCTACGGTTAGCGAATTGACCGAGGGAACGGTTCTGCAACGCGTGCGCTCGAGTGGCGATGCAGTTTGCCTCGTGCGCTTTCAGAACGAGATCTCCGCACTGAGCGATATCTGCACCCACCAGCACTTTTCGATGTCGCTCGGCGACCTCCTGCATGATGGCACGCTGCAGTGTGCATGGCACGGCGCGCGTTACGATTGCCGGACCGGCGAAGTGAAACAGGTTCCGGCGACGAGCCCGCTGCCTGTGTTTGAGATTCGGCTGGAAGGCGATCAGATCCTCGTCGGGCCTCGGTGTAAGCGTGTGGACGGGAAATATGAACCGTCGACGGTGCGTGTGCCTTGAGCGTGAGATCGGACTTTCCCCTTCTCGTCCGCAATCCAGGACTGCACTATCTGGATTCAGCGGCCACTTCGCAAAAGCCGTCGGTAGTGCTCGACGCACTGCGCGAGTTCTACGAGACGTCGAACGCAAACCCTCATCGAGGGGCCTACTCGCTCTCGGTGCACGCGACTGAGCTGTATCACCAATCGCGCGTGCGCATCGCCGAGTTTCTCGGCGTGCGCGACTCAGATTGCCTGATCTTCACGCGGGGCACCACGGAAGGATTGAATCTGGTTGCCGGATCATGGGGCTGGGCAAACGTGGAGTCGGGCGACGAGATCGTCGTCACGGCGCTCGACCATCACGCGAACTTCGTCCCCTGGCAGGTGCTGGCTGCGCGCAAAGGCGCGAAGTTCCGGGTCTGTGAGCTGACAGCCGACGAAAGAATCGATCTCGATTATCTGTCGAAGATCGTCAACACGCGCACCAGAATTGTCGCCTTCAATCACGTCTCCAACGCGGTTGGAACGATCAATCCGGTCGCTGACATTGTCAGGATCGTTCGGGAGAACAGCGATGCGATTCTGGTTTGCGACGGAGCGCAGAGTGCGCCGCACTTCTCCGTTTCCTTCGACAGTCTCGACATCGATTTCTACGCGTTCAGCGGGCACAAGATGCTGGGGCCGATGGGAATCGGTGGACTGATTGGAAGACGGGAGATGCTCGAGGAAATGCCGCCGTATCAAACCGGTGGCGACATGATCGAGTTCGTCCACGACGACCGCACGACGTGGAACGTGCTGCCGCACAAGTTCGAGGCGGGTACGCCCAACGCTGCGAACGCAGTTGGACTCGCGGCTGCCGTCGATTATCTCGACGGAATCGGGATGGACAAGGTCATCGCGCACGAGCGAGGGCTGATGTCGCGCGCGCAGGAGAGATTGAGTGCCATCGACGGCGTGCGCATCTACGGTCCGCCACCCGCCGAGCGCAGTGGAGTCGTCTCGTTCACGATGGCCGACGTTCACCCGCATGATCTGGCGACAATTCTGGACGGCGAAGGAGTCTGTATCCGCGCCGGTCACCACTGCGCGCAGCCACTGATGCGGCGTCTCGATGTGCCGGCGACGGCGCGCGCTTCTTTTTACGTCTACAACGAGGACAGCGACATCGACGCCCTCGTAGCAGGGATCATCAAGGCGCGGGAGATCTTTTCGTATGCCGCGTCCTGAATCCGCGGAGTTGTCGGCGTTGTACCAGGAGATGATCCTGGACCATTATCGTCGGCCACGGAACAAGGGCACGCTCGAGCACGCGGACGCCAGCGTCGAGATGAAAAATCCACTTTGCGGTGACGAGATCGCGCTACAGGTGGCGTTCGACGGTGATCAGGTGAGCGATGTCAGATTTTCCGGTCGCGGCTGCTCGATATCGCAGGCATCGGCGTCGATGATGACGCAGCTGCTCAAAGGAAAGACCCGCGCCGAGATCGAGTCGATTCGTACGCGCTTCCGCGATCTGATGCTTGGCAACACGGCAGCCACGGACGAATTGGGACCGTTACGGGCGTTGTCGGGTGTCGCGCGTTTCCCGGCTCGCGTGAAGTGCGCGTTGCTTGCCTGGAACGCACTGGAGTCGGCGCTGTCAAACAGGACCGACTAGCGGAGTTGGCTCAAAGCGTGCGAGTGCGCGCAGCGCATGCAGTTATCGCTACGTCAGCTCGTGCTCGCACTGGTGTTTATCGGCATCGTCGGTCTCGAGATCGAGCTGGCCCTGCTCCGCCATGCCGATTCGTTTTCACAATGGATCCCGCACATCGTACTGCTGGCAGGGCTGGTCATCACAGTACTCGTAGCGGTCCATCCCACGGTGACGACGATGCGGAGTTTTCAGGGGATGATGTGGCTGTTTGTCGCCGTCGGCTTGCTCGGCTTGTTCTTCCATTACAAAGGCAACATCGAATTCGCGGTCGAGCGTGATCCGACGCTGAGAGGATTCAGGCTTATCTGGAAAGCGCTACGCGGCGCTACTCCTGCGTTGGCTCCCGGCGCGATGTCGCAGCTCGGACTGCTTGGATTGATTTACACCTATCGTCACCCATTGCTGACCGACAACGGTCGAATTGAAAATGAGTCTCTCGAGTAAATCGAATTGATCTCACGCCATTTAACTACCACAAACCGGAGAGTTACATGAATCGAGTCAGCACCCTGGCCGGCCTCGTATGCGCCACCGCCCTCGGCATCGCCTGCACCGCCAAGTCCGATAACACGACCCAGGACACCATGGCCATGACATCGGATACTACGATGAGCGCCTCGACATCGGCGTCCGCGACCACTCCATCAACGACTGGCGCAGCCGGTACTACTGCTGCCAGTACCACGACAACAGGCGCGGTCGCTGCTGCGCAGCCGAATCACAGCATCGATCTCAATACCGCGACCGACGCGCAGATCCTCAGCATACCGGGCGTCGGGCAGCGCATGCTGCATGAGTTCAAGGAGTACCGACCCTACACCTCAATGGATCAGTTTCGTCGCGAAATCGGCAAATACGTCGACAAAGCCGAAGTCGCGCGGCTCGAGCAGTATGTAACCATCAAGCAGTAGCGAGGTCTCGATCAAAAAAGCTCTCCAGCGAGTTCATTCACTGGAGAGCTTTTTTTGACGAGACTCAGGAATAGCGACTAGCGGCCGTGATCCAGCTGGCCGCGGATCTCTCCGCCGGGGAAATCGCCGGGCCCGGTATTGGTCGGGGCGACGCCATCGTTGGTGTGCACATTGACGTAGGTCAGGCCAGCGCGCATCGCATCGAGCAGCGGCATGTCGGTCCCAACTGCGCTTGCCGGGCATATCACGCCGGTTGGATCGAAATTGCCGCTGGCGAGCACGCCATCGTGTGGACCTTGTCCATTCGGGCCCTGCGCGCCGGTTGGCCCAATGACTGGGTAGAGCCACATCCGAATCGGGCCATTGACGCCGGGCCGGCCGCAGTGAATGTGCGACATGATGACGTTGTCGATGTTGGAAGCGATCTCGCGGAAGTCGACGGTGCCGTCGGAATTCACACGGAAAATCGCTTCGCCCTGCCCGCGTGAATCTGCCGGTGTAGCTGTGCTCGGAGGCGTTGGCGTGAAGACCTCCTCCGCGCCGGTCATATGAGTACCCATGTTGATGTCACCATTGCCACCCATTGCGTACAACGGCGCGTGAATCTCGAGCACCGCGGTGGGCATTGGCTTGTCCGGTCCGCATCCGACGATGAGTGCGGTCACGCCCGCCACTGCTGCAAGCTTCTCCAGCATGTTGCCTCCTGCGTTGTTACGTCTTCGCACCCTCCATCAGGTTATGCGCTCGTCGTGGGCACGGACTCATTCGAGCCTCAGCTTACCGCAAAAGTACGGAATTCAGTGTGGGGCGGAAGATGACTTGCCGCCGCTACGTTTTGCGGCATCCAATTAGACAACACCGATGGAGCGTCGTATGACGAATCACCGATTTCTACTCGTCCTCACGTGTGTCAACCTGGTCATGCTTGCGGGAATTCTCCTGGAGCGAACGCAACCGGCATTCGCGAAGGACGGATCACCCGTCCTTCGTGGCAGCGCGCTCGAGATCGTCGACGACCAGGGACGCGTGCGTGCCCAAATCGGCGTTCATGGGCCGTCGACGGTGGATGGGAAGCGCTATCCGGCGGCCGTCTTGTTTCGCCTGATTGATCCGACAAGCGGGCCAGTAGTGAAAATCGGCGCCGCGATCAACGGTGGCGCAATTGGACTAACCGACGGCGCTGATCGCGGCGTCCAGATTTTCGCGCACGATACGGGAAGTCTGGTGCGCATCGTTGACCGGAGCGGTCGCGAGAAGGTGATGAGACCTTAGGCGGCGACGGGCTCGTAGGTCACCAGCACATTCCCATTTCCGAAAGTACGTGACTGAGTCCGCTTGAGTTTGATCTTGTTGTTCAACCCCTCAAACAGCGTGCGCCCCTCGCCTAGTACCACCGGGTTGACGATCAGCTGGTATTGATCAATGAGATTCGCTGCGGCGAGTTGGGCGACGATTGTCCCGCTTCCGAGAACGACGATGCCCTCCTGTATCGTCGCTTTCATCTTCCGGACTTCATTCGGCAGGTCGCCTTTGACGAGGCGAGTGTTGTTCCACGAGACCTTGTTCAACGTTCTGGAAAAGACCACTTTCTGAGCGTCGTTCATTCTGCGCGCCACTTCGGGTAATTGTTCTTTCGCTTGCGGCGTCGGCCAATGGCTGGCCATCATCTCATAGGTGACGCGCCCGAATAAAAGCACGCCGCCTTCGCCTTTTACGTTTTCATTGGTGAACTTTCTCCACTCGGGATCATCCTGGTGGGCCCAGCTCATGTCGCCGTTTTTGTCGGTGAAGTAACCATCAACGGAAATGCTGTTGAACACTGTCAGTCTGGACATATGCAGCTCCGTAAAACGAAACGAGGTATAGCATGAAGTTTCTCGTGATTATCTATAACGATCCTGCTCTGCTCGACGCGATGCCGCAGCCGGAGTTCGATAAAACCATGCGTGGCTGCATTGAGCACGCCGACGAGTTGAAGACCGAAGGTCGGCTGATCGAATCCCAGCAACTCGAGAGCCCGAAGACCGCCAGGACTCTGCGTCGTCGCAATAACCGCCTCACGATCACCGATGGCCCGTTCGCCGAGACGAAAGAGATTCTGGCGGGCTTCAACCTGATAGAAGCCGAGGACATCGACGAAGCTGTCAGAATCGCCTCGGAGTTTCCGTGGTCGGACGTTGGATCGATCGAGGTGCGGCCGATACGCGATTTCGAGGCGGTGCGGACTCGTGTTGGCGCGAAGATGCGGGAAGCGGAAAGCGGCGCGCGGGAAGCGAGACCGCCACACTCAGGTGCTAATGGGGAGGTCCTACAATGAAAGCGTATCTCATTACCACCGGTGTGATTTTCGGATTGCTGACAATCCTGCACCTCTGGCGAGCCTTCTCCGAAAGCGGCTTTCATGGCGGCCGCGATCCGTGGTTCATCGCCATCACGGTTATCTCCGCCGCATTCTGCATCTGGGCGTTTCAGCTACTGCGGAAGGTTTCGCGCCCGACCTGAGCGTTCAATCAGATCGATGATTTCCTGACGCTGAAAGAAAGTCGCCCAGCCGAGGCCGTCGCTATCGTGCATGCTGTCACGGATAGTGGGATCAGCGCCGGCGTCGAGCAGTGCCCGAGCGACATCCACATGATTGGCCAGCGCGGCTAGATGCAAGGCCGTCACCGAGGCGCCCCAGTGATCCCACAAGACGTTCGGATCGGCCCCATGGTCAAGCAGCCATTTCACTGCGGGTAGGTTTCCGCGCTTTGCCAAGAGGTGCAGCACACCGTCCTTATTCAACGTGTTCGGATCCTGCTTCAGAATCCGCGCAGCGTTTTGCCAATCGGCTAGTCCAAGCGAAGTGAGAAGTGTAGGTCCGACTTTTTGCCGAATGGATTCGAGGACAGGCAGATCGATGTCGGACTCGGTGGCGCAGGCCGAGGCAATGAAACCGCGCCCGTCGGTGGCGAGCGGATCGGCTCCCAGATCCAATAAAACCTTTACCATGCCGCGCAGCTTCTTGTGAACCGCAAAGTGCAGCGGCAGACGAAAGTCTTCGTTGTGACTCTGCGGCCGTTTGAGCTGTGACGGATCGGCAGCAACGAGTCGACGAACCTCATCGACATCGTTGAGCGCCATCGCCGAATAAATATTGTGACGCGCCCCGCGACTAACGAGAAAATCGGCGATCGCCCGATGCGTTGCATCATCGCAGCCTTCCCAGCCTGTCGCCCAGCCGATCACCTGTAGGGCGTGGTCGTCTCCGTCGCCGACGACATCGCCGCCTGCATCGGCCAGTCTGCGAACGATGTCGAGGTGTCCGGCGGCGGCCGCCCAGTGCATCGGGTAAGTATTGTCACCCTTCTCTCGCGTGTTCGGATCGATGCCGCGCTCGAGCAGGAAGTTGACCGCTTCCAGATGTCCATGACACGCGGCGAGATGAAGCGCGGTGTGTTCGTACGGCTGATTGCGCGCGTAAAGCTTTTCCGGATGCGCGTCGAGCAGAGAACGGAGCTTGCCAACATCTCCGCTGCTGGCAGCCTCGAACAGCTGCAGGTCGATTGTCAGGGCCGGCGAGCCTGATTCGTGGGTTTGATCTGACATTGGACCCCCCTTTAACTATCGCACTTGACGGCGAAATCGGGAGGCAGCATCGTGAGGTCGGCGCTGATCCGCGCCCAACCTCTTGAGACTCCGCCCCAGCCGGAGTCCGTAGCGAGGCAAAGGGGGGAAGACTCCCGGATTAGGTCGTCGATCCTTTGCGTCACCGCGGGGCGCTGCTGGGGAGAGCACCGTGGTGTGCCCAAAGGAGAATGACGATGCCTTCCAATAAGGATTTCAAGCGCCTCGTTCGCGCTCGCATGAAGAAGACGGGTGAAGCCTACACGGCGGCCCGCGCACAAATCCTCAGAAAACCAAAATCAAAACGCCCGACGGCGCTGCGCGCATCCGCCAAGCCGACCAAGCAATCGAATTTCTTCGTCGACTATGCCGCCATCGCCGGAATGAGCGACGACGTCATCAAAGCAAAGACCGGTTGCACCTGGGAACGGTGGGTGCGCTCGCTCGATTACCACGGCGCCGACAAAATGTCGCACCGCGAGATTGCTTCGCTCGTGAAGAAGACTTACAAAGTCGGAGATTGGTGGTCGCAGACGGTGACGGTCGGCTACGAGCGCATCAAAGGCTTGCGCGCCAGGGGTCAGCGTCGCGACGGTACGTACGAAGCGAGCAAATCGCGGACGTTCGACGTACCGGTAAAGGCGTTGTTCGAGGCGTGGGCAGACGATCGCACTCGCAAACGCTGGCTCGATGGAACGGCAGTGAGAATTCGCACAGCCACTGAACCCAAGTCGATGCGTCTCGACTTCGACAACAACTCCATCATCGCCGTTGGATTCACGCCCAAGGGCAGCTCGAAGAGCTCGGTCGCGGTTCAGCACACCAAGCTGCCCGATAGAGAAACGGCAAACCGATTGAAGGAATACTGGTCGAACCGACTCGACGCACTGGCTGACGTGCTCGCCGATCGATCAGCATGAGTCACAACCTGCCGTGGACGGCTTCCCGCGAGGATTACGAACGCGAAGCGGCGGAGTTGTACAATGCGTTGAAGGCGCGTGACAACGCCGCGTTGTGGAACTTCAAGTGGATGCATCCGCACTTTCGCGGGAAGACGGTCACCGATGTCGATCCCACCACGCTCGATCTCGATGACGCACGGCTGGTCGTAGCGCACGAATACGGATTTCCGGCCTGGTTCAACCTGATGGAGTTCGCCGACCAGGTGGCACAGGGTGGACCAGCCGCGAAATTCGAGAAGGCAGTGGAGGCAGTCATTGCCGGCGATGCCGAAACATTGAAGGCGATGATCCGCGATGATCCAAAGCTCGTTCATGCCCGCTCAGCGCGCTTTCATCGCGCGACGTTATTGCATTACATCGCGGCAAACGGCGTCGAAGGCGTTCGACAGAAGACTCCGCCGAACGCAGTCGACGTCGCGCGTCTTCTCCTCGACGCCGGCTCAGACCCGGATGCATTGGCAATCATGTACGACAATCTCTGCACGACGATGAGCATGCTTGTCTCGAGCGCGCATCCGGCAGAGGCAGGCGTGCAGGCAGACCTCGCCGAGTTGCTGGTCGATTACGGTGCTCGCCACAAAGGGCCAGGGTCAGAGTGGCAGTCGGACGTCATGACCGCGCTCGCATTCGGTTACGGCAAAACCGCGGAACGTCTGGCGGAACGCGGCGCGCCGGCGGATACGCTTCCTGCGGCCGCCGGACTTGGTCGAGCGCAAGACACAGCGCGTTTGCTTCCGACGGCGGACGAGCGGAGTCGACACATCGCGTTTGCGCTCGCAGCGCAACATGGCCACACTGACGTACTCGAGATTTTGCTGGACGCAGGCGAGGATCCGAACCGGTTCTGCCCGGAGGGATTTCATTCGCACGCGACGCCGCTGCACAACGCGATCTCGTCAGGCAAAGCGAACGTCGTCAAGCTCCTGCTCGATCGCGGAGCGCGCACCGATTTCAGAGACAAGATCTACGAGGGAACTGCGCTGGACTGGGCTGTCTACTGCAAACAACCTGAAATCGCCGACGAGCTGCGTAGTCGCGGCGCAAAAGAGAGCAGCTAATGCCAATTCTTATCCGCCGCATTGCCGTCACTGCCATCTTCCTCGCACTCGCCGGAGAAGCATGCGCGAGAAGCAGCGTGCCGGCACCCGTCGCCACGGTCGCACCCGCCGAACGGTTCGAATCCGAGATAGTGGCCTTCGAGGACAGCGACCGAGTCAACCCGCCGGCGCCGGGTGGGATCGTCTTCGTCGGCAGCTCCTCGATTCGGCTGTGGCCTGATATCCACAGCTATTTCCCCGGCTCGAACGTGATCCAGCGCGGATTCGGCGGTTCGCGACTCGACGAAGTCGTGTACTACGCGCCACGCATCGTGCTGCGTTATAAACCGAAACTGGTGGTGTTGTACGCCGGCGAAAACGACATCGCCGAAGGGAGAACGCCGCAGCAGGTCTTCGCCGATTTTCGCGCGTTCGTCAGACATGTCCGCACCGCATTGCCCAATTCCCGAATTGCGTTTGTCTCGATTAAACCAAGTCCGTCGCGCTGGGGGCTGGTCGATAAGATGGAAGCAGCCAACTCGATGATCGCGCGCTACATCCCGACGCAGCCTGGTTTGACCTACGTCGATGTCTTCACGCCGATGATTGGGGCGGACGGCAGGCCGCGCCCCGAGCTCTTCGTGAGTGATAGCTTGCATATGACTCGTCAGGGCTATGACATCTGGCGCGGACTTCTATCACCCATCGTATCTTCGGCCGGAGCTCCTTGAAATGGCGACCAAAAAGCAAACTGAGAACAGCAGGATAAAAGAAGGCGACAAGCTGCCACGTTTTTCACTGCCCGCCGACGACGGCAGCGTGGTCAGCACTGACTCGCTCAAGGGCAAGCAAACCATCCTTTATTTCTATCCCAAGGACGACACCACCGGCTGCACGAAGGAGGCGTGCGATTTCCGCGACGCGTTTCCCCGTTTTCGCGGAACCGATGCTCGCATCATCGGCGTCAGCCCTGACAGCGTCGAGTCGCACAAGAAGTTCAAGAAGAAATACGAGCTGCCGTTTCAGCTACTCGCCGACGAGAAGCACGAGCTCGCGGATGCCTTTGGCGTCTGGAAAGAAAAGTCGATGTACGGCCGCAAGTTCATGGGGATCGAACGCACGACCGTAATAGTCGATGCAGACGGCCGCGTCGCACGCATCTTCCCGAAAGTCAGTGTGCCCGGTCACGTCGCCGAAGTCGAGGAAGCGCTGCGCGAGACTGGCTCCGCTCGACAAAACAAATAAAGCGCTACTTCTTAGGCGAGAGTCCGGGCATCGGCTCGTCGGCGGTCGGGCCGTAGATCGAGGGCACCGGCACATCGATCAGTCGCAGGTACACGGTGAGCTGACCGCGGTGATGAACCAGGTGATTGATGGTCTGGCGGACGATCACTCCGCGGGGCGCGGTGAAGAAGACCTGATCGCCGCGCTTCAGGGACCACGGCACCGCGTAATCAGCGTCCTTTGATTTCGCGATTGCCGCGCGCGCATCCTTCACGTTTTTGTCGAAGACTTTGACGAGATCCTCGGTCTTCTCGTAGCTGTAGCCCGGATAGCCGCCGAGGTCGAGTGAAGTCTGCGTGACCGCATTCGTTATCCAACTGGGCATGCCCGCCACCAACTGGGTGAGGTGGCCGAGTGAGAATGATTTCTCGTGCGGTTTCCACTTTCCTTTGTCGGTTGGAACGCGCTCGATCACTCGGCGAGTGGTCGCCATCTCCTGATCGAATTCGGGAAGTAGTGCGTCGGCGATGCTCATACTGTTCCTCGTGGCTCCGGTCGGCGACACAAGTATCGCTCGCCCATCAGACGTCGGCCAGACAACTCACCCATTCGTCCGATACCGGCATTGATCGGCAGGAGTGATTCTTCGCTACAACCTCACTCGGGATCAACATGGCAGTATCAGGACCAGGCGCTCTCTCAGAGCTGTCGTCCCAACTGGCAGCAGCGGTCGAGACCGCCGGCAATTCCGTAGTCGCGATTCACGCGCGACGCCGGATTCCATCGAGCGGCATCATCTGGCGCGACGGCGTCATCGTCAGCGCCAGTCACACCGTGCGCAGCGAGGGAGAGATTGTGATCAGTCTTCCCAGCGGCGAATCAGCCAAAGCGACAATCGCGGGCCGAGACCCGGCAACAGATCTGATCGTGCTACGCGTCAAAGGCGCGGCAAGAACGACGGCAGCAGCGCGCGCTGACGCCAGCTCTTTGCGCGTGGGGTCGTTGGTGCTTGCCGTCGGCCGTCCCGGCAAAAACGTTTCGGCGAGCTTTGGGATTATCAGCGCCGTTGGCGAAGGTTGGCGCACGTGGCAGGGTGCGCGAATTGACCGCGTTCTGAGGCTCGACCTCGCCGTCTACGACGGTTTCTCGGGCGGTCCGCTCGTGGACGCGGGCGGCGCAGTGCTCGCCATCAACAATTCTGCGCTGGCGCGCGGCACTCCACTCGCACTACCGGCGCAGGCTGTCGACCGGGTGGTCGACGAGCTGCTCGAACGCGGCCATGTGCGCAGACCGTTCATCGGCATCGCGGTACAGCCGGTCGCTCTCTCGACGGCCGTGGCGAAACAACACCAGCTGTCTGGTGATGGCGGGTTGCTCGTGATTTCCATTGCCGACAACTCACCAGCCGAAAAGGGCGGCCTGCTGTTAGGCGACGTGCTGCTCGAGGCGGGTGGCCATCGTGTCGCGCGACCAGACGATCTGCTGGATGCGCTTTCGGGTACGGCCCACGGAGCAGCCGTCAGCCTCAAAGTCCTCCGTGGCGGAACATTGAAAACGGTTTCGGTCACACCTGCGGACCGTGGAGAACGCGAATGAACGGGTCGATCTTCGGTTCAGCGCGTGCGGCGTCGTCCAATCTCAACGGACTTGCGGAGCTGCTGCGGGAATCCGTCGTGGAAGTACGCAGCGGTGAAATGGGCAGCGGCACCGGCATTATCTGGGGCGGCGCCGGATTGGTCGTGACCAACGCTCATTGTATCAGGCGCGGCGCATCTCTCGAGGTCGACGCGAGCGGCAAGTGGCGCGAAGCGCGCGCACTGGCGTACCATCCTCAACATGATCTGGCGCTCATCGCGGCTCCGTCAGTCAGCGGTCCGATGCTGGAGCTACGCGACCCCGAATCGCTGCGTACCGGCGAGCTGGTGTTCGCACACGGGCATCCGCTCGGCGTGCGCGACGCCCTGGCGATGGGCGTCATTCACACCGTCGCCCGCGACCGATCGAAATCACCGCGCTGGGTGGTCGCCGACGTGCGACTGGCGCCGGGAAATTCCGGTGGTCCGCTTGTGGACGCCGACGGCAGACTCGTCGGCATCAACAGCATGGTCGTCAACGGACTCGGCGTTGCAATCCCATCGACGCTGGTCCAGCGATTCGTCGATCGGGCGTTGGCGCAGCGCGCAGCATAAGACCGTCGCGCGGCAATGACGCGCGTCGCCATCGTCGCGCCCACTGAAAAACTTCGCGCCTCGATCGCAGCGGCTCTGAGATCGAGCGAAGAGTTTGAGATCGTCGGCGTTGCGGACTCCAGTAGCGACTTACCACCCGACACCGAGCTGGTGCTGGTGGCGCGCGCCGCACCCGCGCAGACGCGATCAACTCACGTCGGCGGCGACGCGAGCGGAGGATCCCTGAGCCGGCGCGAGCAGGAAATTCTGGCACTGCTTGCCGACGGCCTTCTCAACAAGCAGATCGCAGCGCGTCTTGGCATTTCGACGAACACCGTCAAGACTCATCTCGAGCTCCTGTTCGAAAAACTTGGCGTCGCGACGCGTGCTGAAGCCGTGGCAACCGGGGTAAAGCGAGGGCTGTTGCTGCTGTAACTGTGGCCGAGCTGTTGCCGCAATTACAACCGCTTGATGCGGGCAGGCTTCGGCCCCAATGTATCACCAACGCCCCGCGCGAGGACGATCCGATGGCCGAAGGCCCGATCGAACATCAGTTACTCGATCTGGAAAAGCAGTACTGGACCGCAATCAGGGACAGGAACGTGCAGTCCGCGATGAGGCTTACGGATGATCCGTGCATCATCGTCGGCGCATCCGGTGTCGCGCGCATCAGTCAGGACACCTTCGCCAAGATGTTGCAAGCGGGAGGTTGGACACTGCACGAGTTCACTCTTTCAGATGTCCAGATCAGACTCGTCAGCGACGACGCGGCAATCGTTGCGTACAAAGTGAAGGAGCTGCTGACGGTAGACGGCAAACCAGTCACCGTCGAAGCGTCCGATTCCTCGACCTGGGTGCGGCGGGACGGGCAGTGGGTCTGCTCGATGCATACGGAGGCTCTGCTCGGCGATCCGTTCGGGCGCGACAAGCACCCGATGCCGAAGAGGTCGTAACGATCGTGGGCGGGGGCTCGTGACGATCATCCGCCATTTCGTCGCGATCCTGCTGTTGCCGTTCGTGATGACGGTGCTGGTTCCGCGCTGGCTGATGCGCGGATTCGCGCAATCCGATTCGCGCTGGATCGACGGCACCTTCACTGCCGCGTTCAGCCATCTCGCCGGCGCGCTCATTTTCGTTCTTGGTGTATCGCTTTTCATCTGGTGCGTGCTGCTGTTCGGGCGCGTAGGCAGGGGAACTCTGGCGCCGTGGGACCCGACGAAGCACCTCGTTGTCGTTGGGCCGTACCGATTCGTGCGGAATCCGATGATCAGCGCGGTGCTGATCATCCTCATCGGGGAATCACTGTATCTCGGGTCGCGGGTTCTCGCGTCGTGGACGATTGCGTTTTTCATCATCAACGCGATCTACTTCAGATTGCTCGAGGAGCCAGGATTGGAGCAGAGGTTCGGCGAGGAATATCGGCGCTACAAAGCCGCAGTTCCACGCTGGATTCCGCGGCCAACGCCGTGGAAGAACGTTTGACTTTCCTGTCGAACACAGCGGTCGCGCACGGAACTTGATTGCAAGCGTGAACAAACCAGCCCTGAGACCATGACCGCTCCGACGACCACCGTCACTCGAACCGACCGTCTGCCTCCCGACATCTTCAGAACCATCATCGCGGTATTGATCGCACTGTTGACGATTGCCGGCTGGCTGAACGTGTTCGTCAAACCGCCGTTGCGCGCAGCGCTGCTGTTTCAATCGAGAGCGTGGTGGTGGATCGAGCAAATCATCAGTGTCGTGCTGGCGCTGCTGTGTATTGGAATCATCATGCGAAAGCGGTCGGTGCTGACGCCGGCGTTCTGGTTTACGATCTATTCGATTGCGTTCGACGCGGTTCGCTGGTTCTTCGAGTTCAAGGGCGGGCAGTTGAGAATCCCGGTCGCGCTTATCCTCTACCTGCTTTTCGCCTGGCGACTGTGGGTTGCGCGCAGACAGGTTGCGGCCGTGGAAAACGCGGCGGCGGTTCAGGCGGCGACTTAGCGCGCCCTGTCTTCGGTGGCGTACTGAATGCACCGGAGGTAACTATTTAGCGTGGGCAAATCAGTCGGCCAGCTCATCGTCGTAGTTGGCCTGGTTCTCGTCGTCATCGGCCTGGTGACGATGAGAGGATGGCTCGGTTGGTTCGGCCATCTGCCGGGCGACATACGTATAGAGCGTCCGAACGTACGTGTGTACGTGCCGATTGTCTCAATGCTCCTGATCTCGATTCTACTCAGCGTGCTGTCATACGTCCTGCGCCGCATCTTTTAGACGAAATCCGGTGTCAAACCCGGGTATGAGTCACCGACTCGCCTGGCGAATTGCGGTTGGCCTAACGGCGATCATCGCGATCGCTCCTGCTCGCGGCAGCGCACAGCAGCAGCTGGTGAAATCCATCTCCAGCGACGAACCGCCGAGAATCGATTCGGCCGAGATCAGCGATCACGCCCGAGATCTCCAGGCAAGCTTCGAGATTCGCCGTCGCCGCATGTTGCCACGCTTTTATATCGGCACCGTCGATCAGAATCACTGCCTGATCGTCGGTCGATTCTGCGAATGGCATCCCAATCTCAAGGACTACACGATTCCGGATGAAGGCCGCGACATCATCCGCGCGCGTAACGACCTGCTCCGCGACCTCGAGCGAGCGTCGGCGCTAATTCCCGGCGACGACTGGATCATGGGTCAGCGCATTCGCTATATGCTCGAGTCACACGATACGAGCACCGTCACCGTTGCCCGCGCGTGTCGTGCAACGAAGTGGTGGTGTGATGCTTTGCTCGGATTGGCGCTGCACGTTCGCGGCGATTTTCTCGCTGCCGACAGCGCGTATGAGCTCGCGCTCGACGGGATGCCGTCGCCTTTGCGCTGTCACTGGCAGAACCTTTCCCCGCTCCTCGACGACGACCTGCGCGGCACCTATCACAAGATGACGTGCGCTCAGCGAGAGGCAGCAGACGCACGCATCTGGTGGGTGTCTGACCCGTTGTACATGACGCCCGGCAACGAACGGCGCACCGAGCATTACTCGCGAGTGTTGCAGACGATGCTGCAGCAGAATTCGGTGAACACTTATGGCTCGACGTGGGGCGGCGATCTTGCGGAGCTGATTCTGCGCTTTGGCTGGGCCGAGAAATGGACGCAGGAGCCGAGTCACAGCATGTATCCGGACGCCAAACCGTCGATCACCGGACACGAGCGCGAGCCGGGCTACCATTTCTTTTTGACTCAGCGTCCGCCGGACAGCCTGGCGCAGATCGCTGATTCGATCTTCGACATCTTCCAGTTCCCGCCGCGCGAACAGTACTCACCTGCTTACACGAACGGTTTCGTGCGACTGGACGCGCAGGTTGCCCGGTTCCGTCGCGGCGACTCGACAAAGATCGTCGCTGCTTACGACGTCACTACCGACACGATTTTCGGTTCGCATAAATTCGCGGCGGCAGTCATCGCAATGGGTGACGAAGCGACGACACCCTCAATGACGGAGCTCGATTCGTCGCCGACGAAAAACGTCCTCACCGTTTCTACGCCATGGAAGGAGCAGCTCATTGGTGTCGAGCTGATGGCGAAGGACAGCACCGCCGCCGCTCGCTGGAGAGCCGGCTTCGCGGAAATTCCACTGGACTCGGGAAAGATCAGCGTGTCGGATCTCTTGTTCGTCGACGGCGCACCCTCGCTGCCCGGAAGCCTCGAAGAAGCGATACCCCGTGCGCATGGAGGCACGAGGTTCAATCGCAAGGTTCAGGTCGGGTTGTTCTGGGAGCTTTACGGGAGCACGCCAGCCGACAGCGCCCTGCCTGTTACGCTCACGATAACTCCGGTCGATGAGAGCCTGCTCCGCCGCGCGTTCCGCGTGTTGCGTATCGTGCCCAAGGCGATGCCGCTCAACATTCGCTGGCAGGAGAATGGAGCGGCAGGCGTGATGTCGCCGCGGTCGGTGGTTCTGGATTTGTCCGCGATACCAGCCGGGAAGTACGCGGTCAAGCTCGAGGTCGGGGCGTCTGGTGGTACTTCGACAACGCGAATTATCGAGGTGAAATAGCGCGCAGCTCCAGCACCGCTGCGCGCTTCATGAGGTAGTTCCCCTCAGGATGCCGGTACGGATGCGCACGGCCTTCCCCGATGCGTTCGGGACCGGCGAGACCACCGTTTGAACGCGAGCCACCAGTCGGACAGGGAGTTGTAAAGTCAGGGTTTGTGCACCGCGCCTGACGACAAGCGGCAGCGTCGTGGCGGTGGTGTTGTTGTAGCGGGCGCGGAACGCGTCGAACGAGCTGTCGTTGGTGATGGTGATGTCGCCGATCGAGACGAGCCTGTCACCGCTCTTCAATCCCGCAGCGGCGGCAGCACCTGCTGGCGACAGATCGGTAACCGTTATCCCACTGCTGTCCGTTGCGGTGCCGATGCCCAGCCTCGGCTCGCGCAGGGTATCGGATTTCACGCGCAGAGCGGCGAGAGCGAGCACTGAATCGATCGGCAGAGGTTCACGCCCGTCGACGTATCGCCGCGCAAAATCGGCGAACGACTTCCCGTTGGCAGCACGGCTCACTTCGCCCCACCAATCCGACGGTGTGAATCCGCGACCGCGTTTGTAGGTTTGGTCGTAGAGCGTGCGCATCACCTGATCGAGCGAGTGGCGATTGTCACTGGCATCCCGAATCATGACGTCGAGAAGGAATCCGACAAAACCGCCCTTTGGGTAATAGAGGCCCCCACTGCCGTCGGTCGCACCGATCCATGCATCGAGCGAAGCATCACTCAACGCGGTTGGCGGCGCGGATGCGATTGAAGCGATCTCGCCGGCGATGAAGTCGAAGAAGCCGGTGCTGTCATTGACGCCGCCGCGTACGAGCCCGAGCGCGCCGTAATAATCGGTGACGCCCTCACTCACCCAAAGCCATTTCGTCTGCTGCGCGTCGTCGTAGCGATAGGGAACGAGATCGGCAGGACGCAATCGCTTGACGTTCCAGGCGTGGAAGAACTCATGCGAGTAGAGACCCGGCAGATATGAAGCATCGAGTTGACTGACGTGCACTTCGTCGACCTGCGACGCCTGGTGCTCGAGGCCGCCGCCGTTGACCAGCGTGTCCGATCGCTGGAAGATCGTGTAGTTCCTGAAAGGGGCTTCACCAAAGACAGCGATGTGGTGAGGAAGGAATTTCTGGAGCGCGGCGAAGGTACGATCGCGTCGCGCGGGTGTGAGTGAAGAGGCGGGATAAAAAGCGAGTCTTATCCACTTGCCGGCAATCTGGGTGCTGTCGATCGCAAATCTGCCGACGTAGAATGGCATGTCGGTGAGGTCGTGATAATTGGCGGCGGTGAAAGTGTTGAGTCCTGCGGGATCCATTCCCGTCGCGATACGCCAACTCGGCTCGGTGCGAATCGTCACCCGCGCGGGCCAATTGAATCCACGACCGACCGGATAGAGGAAAACATTGGTGCCGTTGAAGAATGCGAAATTGGGAGCCGTCCAGGCGACCGCGCGATCAACGGCGTTGGCGAGATACTTGAAGCTGACGCGCACGGTGCCGGCACCCCGCGGCCTGATCTCCCACGTCTGGTAATCGAGTTTTCGCCAATCGAGCGCGACGCCGTTTTGCTCCGGAGTGAAGTTCGAGACACGGCGCGAGAACCAAAGCAGCACGTAGTGACCCGGCGACCACGCTGGAAGAGCGAGGACCACCGGCGCAGTTCCGCTGACGTTGAATGTCATCGACACCCCGAGCTGCCGCTGTCGCACCGCGGCTGAATCGGCGGTGATTTCGTAGTTGATGTTCGTGATTGGCGCCGACGTCTGCAGTTGTTGCGCACCGGCGCTGGTGGCGAGGATCACAGCGAGTGTGAAAGCGCGAAGCATCAGGTTCTCCGTAAGGGCAAACTCTTAGACAGAACTTCGTGCGAATCTGGTTGTACCAATACGTTAGCTTCTGTTTCACCCACTCGAAACATCATGACACTCCGAACGAATATCGCGGCACTCGTTGCCGCTTCTTGTTTGTTGCCGGTGGTGGTGCAGGCGCAGGCCGCCAAGATCACGGCGCAGCCCCTGGAACCGCAACCCGGCGCGATCGTACGACTCACCGTCACCGCTGCATCGCACGGTGATTCCGTCGTTTCGATTCGTGGCGCGTTGGCGGAGGAGCCGTTGCATTTCCATCGCGCCGCCGGCGACACCTGGCACGCGATTGGTGGAATTCCAGTGGATACAGAAGGAGCACTGTACGCGAACGCGGTGATTCAACGCGCGTCAGGGAAGACCGAGATCACGCGCGTTCGATTCGATCTCCCAAAAATTCCACCACCGGAAGCGCAGCCGCTCAACGTCGGCAGCTCATTCACTCGACCACTGAGCCCGGCAACGCTTGCTCGCATCGATCGGGAAAACGCGCGCGCCAGGCAAATCGGGCGGGAAGCTCACGATCGGGCGCCGATGTGGACGGCGCCGTTCATCAAGCCGCGCAACTCAGT
>DATFHK010000045.1:0-3040 GCA_035248505.1 Gemmatimonadaceae bacterium
GCGACTGTTGACGCGCACGCCGTCGACGTAGATGGTCGGATTGTTTCCGGCGTAAAGTGAGCCGGCGCCGCGCAGTCGATAATTGGTCGACGTGCCCGCCTCGCCCGAGCCAGGCATCAGCGTCAGTCCCGGCACCTTTGACTGCAGCACTTCGGTGACGTTGTTGACCGATGTTTTGCCGACGACATCGGCGACGCTGACAGTGGACACTGCGTTGCCGATTGCGCGGCGTCTGGTGTCGCCGACCGCGCCGGTGATCAACACCGCCTCCAGCGAGGTCGCGCTCTCGCTCATCTTGAGGTCGAGTGTGGCACTGGCATCGGCAGTCGCAGTTACAGTCGCCGTCACCGGCTGGTAGCCGATGCTCTTTGCTCTGACTTCGTGCGTACCCGGCGGCACGTTGGAGATTCTGAATCGGCCGTCGGCATCGACGGCGGCGCCGAGTGAAGTGCCGGTGACGGTAACTTGCGCGGTGGTGATCGGGACACCGCTGCGCGCGTCGGTGACGCGGCCGGTGATGGTGCCGGTTTGGGCGAACAGAGGTGGGGCGATGATCATCAGGAACCCGATCAGACTTACCTTGTAGTTGGACATTCGACCTCCTTGGCGGGGACATAGGAGCAACTGCCGGCGCAGTTGAGAGTGCGAAAGGACGAAGGGTTCATGGCGTGAAAAAAAGATCGACCACCACCGGCCGATGATCTGACGCAACCGTATTCGGAACCGACGCATCCCGAACCCGAAAATCCTTGGAGACCAGCACATAATCGATCCGCTTGCGCGGCGCATCGGCGGGATCCGTTAAGCCGGGTCCTGCTGCCGCCGGCCAGGCATCGTGCAGGCGCGCCAGCAAAGGCTGAATCTCCGGCGCGTCGGGCGGCGCGTTGAGATCGCCGAATAGAAGCGTCGGCGATGACACATCTCCGATGAAGGCGAGCATGTCGGAGACTTGCTGCTGGCGGACACTCGGATCGGAGCGATAGTCGAGATGAGTGTCGAAAACTCGCACGGCATGTCCCTCTACATCGATGCTCGCTTCCAGAAACCCCGGCATCGGCGTCGGCACTGGATTCGTTTCCTGCGTCGACAGCCGAGTGATGATGTGATTGGTGAAGCTGGTGATCGGAAACTTGCTCAGCAGCGCGACGCCGAATTCGCGCGGTGGCGCTGAAGCGTCGGCGCTGGCGATGTGATAGATCGGCGCGAACCGCACCTGCATCTGCAGCTGCTGACCCAGCGATGTCGCCTGATCGACGAAGTTGCTTCGCTCGGCCCAGTGCACATCGACTTCCTGCAGCGCGACGAGATCCGGGGCGGACGCGCGGATCGCCGCAGCGGTCCCGTTCAAGTCACCATTGCCAGAGCGAATGTTGTACGTCATCACCCGCAGCGGAATACCGGATCCGGATGCAGGCAGATGCGCGCACGACAGCGACGCGATTACTGGCAGAACGAGCGCGCGACGCCGCATCTCAGTAGAGCAGGTAGGGTTTTCTCATCTCACGGAAGCGCGCGGCGTCGCGATCCCATTCTGCGAGCAGCGTCTCCAGCGTTCCGTTCTCGATCGCCGCGCGGGTACGCTTCGATCCGGTCAGAGTGTCGAAGTAGTAGCTCTCGGGATGGCCAGGCGATGCCGTCGAATGTCGAAACTGGAAATCGTTCGGATGCAGACGGCGTATGACGTCGATCAATCGCAGCGTTGTCGAGATCGGACGGTATGTCTCGCGATTGGTTATCACCATCCGCACGCCGTGAATCGTCTGGCCGCCGAACTTGCGCCCAGTCGGAAGGATCGGGTAATCGCGGGCGGTGAACGTGACGCCCGGCAAATGCCGCGCGTTCATCGAGTCGGCGACTTCCTGCGCGCGCAGCCACGGCGCGCCGGCTTGCTCGAACGGAAAATCGCTGCCGCGGCCCTCGGAGAGATTGGTCCCCTCGAAGAAAACGGTGCCGGGATAACTGATGATCCCCGCGAGCGTAGGCAGATTCGGTGACGGCTTGATCCACGGCAGATCCGTTTGATCGATCCACAGATTCCGCTTCCAGCCCTCGAGCGGGACGACGTGCAGGTCGGCGCCGATCCCAAATTCCTTGTTGTACAGCTGGGCGAGCTCACCGGCAGTCATCCCATGTCGCGAAGCAATGGGATAGAGACCGACGAACGACTCCATGCCTGGCTCACGAATGTTGCCCTCGACGATCTCGCCGCCGATTGGATTGGGGCGGTCGAGCACCACGAATGGGATTCTCTTTTGCGCGGCCGCCTGCATCGCCAGCGCCATCGTCGACAGGTAGGTGTACTGACGCACGCCGACATCCTGAATGTCGAACACCAGGGCGTCGACATTCTGCAGCATGACGTCGGTCGGCTTGTCCGTCTCACCGAACAGCGAATAGATCGGGACGCCGGTCTCGTCATCCCTGGCATCGGTGACGCGACCCGTCGACTCGCCGCGGATGCCATGTTCGGGACCGAACAGCGCGACCAGCTTCAAGTCGCCGCGCGATGCGAACACATCGATCGTCGATTTACCGTTGCGATCGCGGCCGGTATGGTTGGTGATCAGGCCGATCCGCTTGCCGGCGAGCACCCTCGGCAGACTATCCTCGAGTCGATCGACTCCCAGTCGTACGTGCGTCTGCGCCGGTGCAGCAGTGGCGTAGGTGAGTGAGAAAATCAGTCCTGCTGCCGAACACAGAGTGGTGGGCCGCATCCGTCCTCGTCGTTGGATGACGAGGCCAGACATACAAATCGGACCTCAGCTGCGCAAGTATGGCGAATTGAGGACGCGGACCAACTGCATCGACAATTGCGGACTAATTGAGGACCCGGACTAGGACCACGACGCCGACGATCGCAGAACGTCAAAGGGCTGGCCAGGCGCCTTGCGAGACGGGAAGCCTATCCTCGCGGCGTGGAGAAGCGGTCTCCTTTAGCGGACGTTCCTGCTCGTCCGCGGATTACAGACAAACTGCGACGACTGGTGTCGCGTACGGGAACCCGGACTCGCCGTAGCTGATTCTTTGGATTTCCTAGTCC
>DATFHK010000046.1:0-17504 GCA_035248505.1 Gemmatimonadaceae bacterium
GCGAAGTCGCGGCGTTGGTGCCGGGAAATCATCCGGCTCTGGCTTTGCTCAACTACCCCAGGTACAACTCGCCGTACTTCGTTGCTCGTGCCCGGGTTGCCAGAGTTGTGAAAGCGAAAGGCATCGATGCGGCGTTGGCGGAATACCGGCAGCTCGCTGATTCGGATTCGACGGCGACACCGGAAAGTCTGCTCAACGACCTCGGCTACTACCTCCTGGATCAGTCGCGCATCGAAGATGCGATCAGAGCTTTTCGCGCCAACATCGCCGCCTATCCGAGATCTCCGGACGTGTACGAGGCAATCGGCGACGCATACCTGGCCGGCGGACACCGCACCGCGGCTCGTGATGGTTATCGCCGCGCCACGGAGCTCGATTCGACGAAGACACGCGCGCGACGACTGGCCGACAGCTTGAATGCGCGCCTCCGGCACTGATTACACGAGCGCGGTGATTCGCGCTGCATAGCCGCCAAACGATGTAAGTGACACGCGCCGCCGAGCGTAGGCTCGGTGCGTGAAGACCCTGGAGCGCGCGGCGTCGTTGCTGCGCGATGCAATTTCTGTCGACGGTCTGGAGCCAGTTTTTGGCGAGCTCGGGCTGCCGTCATCCCTTCTACCGCTCGACGCGTCTTCGATCGCGGCACTCGGCCTCCCCGCCGAGGTGCGCGTCGCGAAGATCACTCAGGGGCCTGGCGCTCTGCGCGGCCTGGCGCTGGACATTTCGGGCGCCGCCGAGCCGCGCGACACGTTGACGCGCGTTGCAAACGCGTTGTCGCGGTCAGCAGCGCAGCTCCTCTGGATCGTGATCGCGGTGCGGCAAGCCGCGCGTGAGCTCACCGTTGTCTGCTGGCGTTCCGCGAACAATCGCGTTCGCGTCGCTTCGCTCGTCTGCCGGATCGATCAGATCGTGCAAAGCGACGCCGAGACGCTCTGCATGCTGTCAGCTGTTACCGGCCAATCGGACTTGCTGACCCACGCCCGCTGGCTCGACGTGCTCGGCCGCGAAGCAATCACCGGTCGATTCTTCCGCACGCTGGAGAAAACCTTGATCGAGCTGGCAGCGTCGCTCAGTGGCCGCATCACGCCGGCGGACAGACGAGAGTTGGCACTGCTGTATCTGTCGCGTCTTGTCTTTCTGTCGTTTCTGGAATCGAAGGGCTGGCTCAACGGTGACTTCTGTTTTCTCTCCAACACCTACGCCGATTGCATCGCGAATCGCGGCAACTACCAGCGTCGCGTTCTCGAGCCGCTGTTCTTCGGCACTCTCAACACCCGACTCCGCGCGCGTTCCTCGCGCGCAAAGGAGTTCGGTCGCATACCGTTTCTCAACGGCGGATTGTTCGCGCGTTCGCCCATCGAGAAGAAGCATCGCGCGCGTCTGTTCTCGGATGAAGCGTTCGGTAATGCGTTCGGCGACCTGCTCACGCGTTATCGCTTCAGCGGGCGTGAAGACACAACCGATTGGTCCGAAGCGTCGATCGATCCGGAGATACTGGGTAAAGCGTTCGAGGCACTCATGGCGACCGGCGAGCGCAAGCGCAGTGGTGCGTACTATACGCCACAGAGTCTCGTCGAGTCGCTCACCGAACACGCCCTCGAGACGGCTTTGCAGCCGTCGTCTACCAAGTCAGAGCTCGATCGTTTACGCGAGCTGAAAATCATCGACCCGGCGTGTGGGTCGGGCGGATTCCTCGTCCACCTCCTCGAGCGGCTTTCCGCACGACTGAGGGCGCTCGGCGAAGACGGATCGATCGCTCAGATTCGGCGCCGCGTCTTGTCGTCGTCGATCTTTGGAGTGGATGTCAACCCGACGGCCGTCTGGCTGTGCGAGCTGCGACTGTGGCTCTCGATTGTCATCGAGAGCCAGGAGACCGACCCAATGCGGGTCGCACCGCTGCCAAACCTCGATCGGCACATTCGCGTTGGTGATTCACTCGCCGCTGGCTCATTCGACGATCGCGGCACCGCGCTCGGCAGTCGAAAACTGGCAACATTACGCACGCGCTACATGCGCGCAGTCGGTCCGCGTAAGCGCACCCTCGCTCGCGAGCTCGACCGGCTGGAGCGAGCCTCGGCCATCGATGTTCTCCTGCGACGACGAGTGCGTTTGACCGTCGATCGCAAAGAGATGCTGTTGTTCTTGCGCGGTCGAGATCTGTTTGGGCTGCGGCATCCACCCGACCGTCAGACTCAGCTGCGGTTGGCGTGGCTACGCGGTGACACGCGCGAAATCGACAATCGTATCCTGCAGCTTCGTCTGGGCGCCGCGCTTCCATTCTCGTTCGACGCGCATTTCCCAGACATCGCCGCTGCGGGAGGATTCGACGTCGTCATCGGTAACCCGCCGTGGGTTCGCATTCACCAGATCGATGCAGCGGGTCGACAGAAACTCCGCCAGGAATTTCGCGTCTATCGGAATGCAGCGTGGCGCAGGGGTGCCGAACAGGCTGGCGCCGGTCGCGGCTTCGCAGCGCAGGTGGATCTTGCTGCACTCTTCGTTGAGCGCGCATGCGGTCTGGTCAAAGGCGGCGGCGTCATTGCGTACCTGCTGCCGACCAAACTGTGGCGATCACTCGCGGGCGGTGGGGTGCGCGAGCTGCTGCTCGACCACACTGACATCGTGTTGATCGAAGATCTCTCGGAAGCGCATCGCGAGTTCGACGCCGCAGTTTACCCGTCGCTGTTGGTAGCACGGAAACGAACGGATCATTCCGCGCCCCAGCCTGCGGCGCAGAGTCTCGACTACGATAATCGGATTACTCTCACGGTGCGGACCACGCGTGGTGGCAAACGGTGGCATTGCTCCGCGCGCCGACTCTCCATCGATGGACCCGGAAGTCCGTGGCTGCTGTTGCCCGGAGCCGTCCGCAAAGCATTTGACCGCGTAACGCGCGCCGGCGTCCCGCTGCGCGTGACTCCGTTCGGCCGACCTCAGCTCGGTGTTAAAACAGGCTGCAACGATGCGTACATAGTTCGAGTCGATTCCGTCGATGATGACATCGCGCGGATATCGACCACCGGCCGAACAGGTGACATCGAACGTACCCTGCTTCGTCCCGTGGTGCGCGGTGAAACGCTCGGACCGTGGAAAATCGTCGGACAATCGGAGTACATCGTCTGGCCATACGGAGAGAGCGGTCAGCCCCTGCGCGAGCTGCCTCGACGGGCGCGCGCCTGGTTTGAGCCTTTTCGCGACGTACTGATCCAGCGCACCGACCTCCACGAATCGCGAAGCTGGTGGTCGCTGTTCCGCACCGAAGGCGCTGCTTTTAATGAGCCTCGTGTCATTTGGGCCGACTTTGGTTTGCGACCGCGAGCGATGGTCCTCGCCGACCGTGAGCGCTTCGTCCCACTCAACACCTGCTATGTCGTCCACATCGAGCGAATCGCCGATGCGTGCGCACTCGCAGCCATCCTCAACGGTCCGCTTGCCACGGCCTGGCTGAACGCGATCGCCGAGCCCGCGCGCGGCGGCTACCGCCGGTACCTCGGCTGGACGATGGCAATGTTGCCCATTCCCGCACGTTGGGGCCGCGTGCGAAAAGCTCTGGCGCCGCTCGGCGAGCGTGCGATGGAGGGCGAGGTGCCATCAGACGCCGAACTACTCGAAGCTGCGCTGTACGCCTACAGACTGAAACTCGACAAAGTGCAGCCGTTGCTCGACTGGGGGATCGCGTGCGATTGACCGAACCGGTTTGGCAGAGAGCATCCCTGTCCGAGGTTCAATCGCGCATCGCCGAAGTGATTCTTGGCGAGCTTCCCACAGCGTCAACCATCGGTGATGTCACCCTCTACGATCATCAGGCAGATGCGGTGCAACGACTGAGCAACGCGATCGAGCGCTTCAACGGAGCGTTGCTGTGCGATGAAGTCGGTATGGGCAAGACCTATGTCGCGATTGCGATCGCACGCCGCTTCTCACAGCCATTAGTCGTCACGCCGGCGGCGCTTCTTTCCATGTGGCAATCTGCACTGGAGACTACAGCGGCGAACGCGGACGTCGTCACCTTCGAGACACTCAGTCGGATGGACGTCGAAGCCTGGCGCGGCACCGCTCGTCCACCGGCGACCTACGATTTCGTTGTCATCGACGAAGCACACCACGCGCGGAATCCTTGCACCAACCGATACTTCGCTCTGGAGAATCTGGTTCGTGGCGCAAAAGTGCTGCTCATGAGCGCGACACCAATTCACAATCGGCGCCACGATTTGATTGCGCTGCTCTCGCTGTTTCTTGGGTCATGCGCACGCTCGATGACGTCGTCCGAGCTGGCGCAGTGCGTCGTACGGCGAGAGCAGCGCCAGATTGAATGGTCGGTACGCTTGCCGTTGATCCGCCCAGCCACACGTCACGATGTCGGCGATGATTCTGGCATCGTCGAAGCGCTGATGAACCTTCCTCCGCCAGTATCTGCGCGAGACGGCGGTGTCGCGGGGGCATTGATCGGTCGCGGGTTGGTTCACCAGTGGGCGTCGAGCGAAGCGGCGCTGCGCGCAGCGATTCAGCGCAGAATCGCCAAAGCCACTGCGCTCTGCGTGTCACTCGAAGCAGGCACGTATCCGACCGTTGCGGAATTGGAGAGCTGGATTTACGACGATGGCGCCTTGCAGCTTGGATTCGCCGAGCTGCTTTCGGCGCCAATCGCCAGTCGCGCCGAGCTTCTCGACGGCGTCCGAAAGCACCTTACCGCGCTGCAATCAGTAAAGACGCGATTCACATCATCCAACATCGACCGACGTCGCGCTGAGGTTGTGTCGGCGATCCGCGTCGCCCGAAGTCACGCCCGCATCGTCGCCTTCGCTCAATACGGCGAGACCGTCGCGATGCTTTATCGCCGGCTTGCACGAACCGGCTATGTGGCAATGCTCACGTCGCATGGCGCGCGTGTCGCCGGAGGCTCGCTGAGGCGGAACGAGGCAATCGCCCGATTTGCTCCCATCGCGACCCTTTCGAAAAAGCCGGCGGCGGCCGAGGCAATTCATCTCCTGCTTACGACCGACCTGTTGAGCGAAGGAGTAAATCTGCAGGACGCCGACACCGTCATTCATCTCGATACCCCGTGGACTGCGGCTCGAATGGATCAGAGAGTCGGCCGGGTTGCGCGACTGGGTTCGCTGCACGAGGAGGTCCACGTTCACTTGCTGCGTACACCACCGAGCGCCGCGCAAATCCTCGACAGCGAGCTTATCGTAGACCGAAAACGGAAGTTGGCCAGCTCCGAAGAAAGCCTGCCGCGCAAAGTCGAACGGCTCCGCGCAATCCTCGGGTCGTGGCGACGAGCCTGGCGACCGTCGGCACGCCGGGACAATTCACATCTCGTCACCGCGACAGCCTTCGCTGATGCCGACGGCTTCATCGCCGCTGTCTCAGTACACGGCACGCCGAGTCTCGTTGTGTACTTCCAGAATGAGATACACTCCGATCTCGACGCACAGCTATGCGCCTGCTCCTCGGTGCAGGAGCCTGACGGACCTGCGGATCCCAACGAACTAGCGGCGGCGTTCTCGGCGATCGGACGGTGGAATGATGGTCAACGCGCCGCCTCCGCCGCCGGAATCAGTGGCTCTCACGCGCTCCGGCGCCGGGAACTGATCGCCCGTATCGACTCCATGATTGAATCGGCGGCGCCACATCGTCGCAGTGCCATTCTCGCACTGGCCGAAAGAGCGCGAGCGGTAGTGACAAGGTCCCACGGCGCAGCGATCGAGCGCGAGCTGGAGACTTTAGTGCGCGAAAAGCTGACGGATGAAAAATGGCTTGCTGCGATCGCCGACATGGGCACGCAGCAAGCCATCACCAGAAAATCAGACGACGAATCTCTGAAGATCCACGCCGTCCTGTTCCTAAGAATCAGACCGCATCGATCTCCGTCGCCGCACGATCCAGGATCTCCTTGATCTTCCTGATCTGCTCGGCGGTTCGCGTGCCTGTCTTCGAGTAGACGGCGCGGCCGACGTTTTTGAATCCGCGATGCACTTCCATCATCGGCTCGCCGAAAATGCTCTGCGCGAAATCAGAAATCTTCGAGAAGATGTCGTCGATCAGCGGCTGGTTTTCCGCGAGGTGCTTTCGGCCTTCGTCGGTGATCTCGTAAATCTTCTTGCCGTTCTCTTCCGGCATCGCGCGAGCGTAGCCGAGGTCTTCGAGCATTGTTAGAGTCGGGTAGACAGTACCGGGGCTCGGGGAATACATCCCGCCGAACCGGTCTTCGATCTCCTTGATTATCTCGTAGCCATGACGCGGCTTCTCGTCGAGGAGTCGGAGAATGACGTACTTGAGATGACCTTGATCGAACATCCTGCCGCCGCCGAACGGGCCGCCACGCGACCGCCCTCGTCCGCCCCAGGCGCCCCAGAATGTGCCGGGGTCGAAACCCCAGTTGTCCGGGCGTCCGGCAAACGCCCAGGCGAAGCCCGGCTTGCACGACCAATCCGCCGTCCCAGCCCCACCAGTTCCGAATCTCCACTCGCGCATGGCACCGCCTCCAATGGTTCCCTATCGAGCCAGCGAGCCGCCACTAGGCGTCCCAGATAGTACTGGCGATATATCTTAAGCCGCTAAGCTATATCTTCCGATATATCGGCGCAAGAGCCGTCCACCGCGATCTCCGAGGGTTAATTCCCGGCCGAACGAGCCTGCATCTTGCCGCTACCTGAGCTCTATGGTCGCGCAGTCTTATAGCGTTCCGCTGGTGATCCTTTCGATCATCGTCGGACTAATTGCCGCGTACGCAGCGTTCGAGCTCGCGCGACGCGTGCTTTTCCATGAAGGCCGTCGACGCCTGCGTTGGGCTTACATCGGAGCGGTCGCCCTCGCTCTCGCGATTTGGACCATCGATCTCACCGGCACACTTGCCTTCCAAACGCTGCCCGTCGTTCTCGATCCGCTTCTCGTCGCTGCGTCATTCATCGCAGCACTCTTCGCCGGTGGCGTCGTCTTTCTCACCATCAATCGTGTGGATCGCAGCCGTGGTCTCATTGCACTCAGCGCGGTTCTTACCGCCGCTGCTATCGCAGGAGTCCAGTACGCGATCTGGATGGGGCTGCATCCATTCGATTCGCAGTTCGCAGCGTCGGCATCGTACAGTCTGCTGCGCGGCAGCGTGCAGCTCGGCGTGGTCGTCTCGATCGTAACGGCGGTACTGCTCGCGATTGCCATCACCGCCACGCGGTTCGAGCGCTGGAGCATCGCTACCAGAAGCAGATTCGAAAACCTGCTCGAGCTCGCGCCCCAGATCGTCTGGTTTGCCGATGCGCGCGGTCAAATCATTTACTGCAATCCTTATTGGTACAACTACACCGGCCTCTCCGAGCGCGAGACGACCGGTTTCGGCTGGACCAATGCCATCCACGACGACGATCGTCAGCGCGTGATCAACGAATGGTCCAGCGCGGTGAAGGAAGGCGAAGAGTTCGAGACCGAGCTGCGTCTACGCAGCGGCGATGGCGATTACAACTGGTTCCTCGCGCGCAGTCGTGCCAGTCGCGACGAAACAGGAAAGCTTAATTCGTGGCTCGGCATCGCCATCGACATCGAGGAACGGAAGCGAGCCGAAGAGGAAGCTCTCGCTGCCAGCAGAGCAAAGTCGGAATTCCTCGCCAGCATGAGTCACGAGTTGCGCACCCCGCTCAACGCGATTGGCGGCTATGCCGAACTACTGGCGCTGGGCGTGCGCGGCTCTCTCAATGCCGATCAGGCACAGGACATTGCGCGAATCCGCCGCAGTCAGAAGCATCTGCTCACGCTCATCAACGATGTGCTGAATTTTGCGAAGGTCGACGCGGGTCGGGCGGAGTACCGGCTCACGGCAGTTCCCATCGATGAAGCGCTGAAGGACACCGAGTCGATGATCGCGCCGCAGATTCTCGCCAAAGGCCTCAAGTATTCTTACAAAGGCGCCGGCAGAACCGAGGCAGTGCTCGCCGACCCGGAGAAGATGCAGCAAATCGTGCTCAATCTCCTGAGCAACGCCGTAAAGTTCACCGACACGGGCGGCGCTATCTCCGTGTCGGCAACGCCTCGCGGCAACTGCATCGATATCGTCGTCAAGGACACCGGTGTCGGCATCCCCGAGGAGAAGGTCGACAAAGTGTTCGATCCGTTCGTCCAGGCAGGTCGCCAGCTCAATCAGCCGGCGCAGGGCGTTGGACTTGGTCTCGCAATCTCCCGAGATCTCGCGCGGGCAATGAAAGGCGAGATCACTCTCGATAGCGAAGTTGGAAAGGGCTCGACCTTTACTCTGTCATTGCCACGCGCACCGCGCATGGATCCCGCCGACGTTGCCGCGGCAACCGCTGCCGCACTCGGCAACGATGCGACTGCGCCTTTGACAACTAAAGCCGAACTAGCCGACCGCCCGCTTCAGGAAACTGCGCATCCCTAACATCCAGAACACTGCGGTAATTACGATCAGCGCAATTACCACTACAGTAAGGGGCATGTGCGGCGCCGCCGGCGTCAGCGCACCGCGCATTCCTTCCGCCACGTAGACAAGCGGGTTGATCAGCACTGCGTATTTGAGAATTGGTACGGCGCTAAGCCCCTGCCACGGATAGTAGGCGCAGCCGAAGAAAATCATCGGCGCCAGGATGACGCCGAACATCAAGCCGATTTGCTGCGGCTGAATCGCTGTGCCGAGGAACAGTCCGAGGGATGAAAACGCCGCCGCGCCGAGGATGGTGATCAGCAGTACGCTGCCAAAATGTGCGAAGGTGAGGTCGGGAATGGGGCCCATGATCAGTCGCGCAACGGGCAGAACGAACAACGCTGACACAATTCCCTGCAACACACCCGACACGATTTTTTCTGCCGCGACGAGGATGATCGGCACCGGAGCCAGCAACCTGTCTTCGATCTCCTTTGTCCAGCCAAAATCCTGCACCATCGGCAGCGCGACCGATTGAATGCTGGAGAACGTGAGACTGATCGCCAACACGCCGGGAAGAAGCGCGGTCGTGTATCCGCGCCCCATGAATCCCATTCGCGGCAGCAAATAGCCGAAGACGATTACAAACATCAGCGGCTGCAGCGTCGTACGCAGCAGAAAGAACGGCAGCTCCCTCCTCGCCACGCGCATGTCCCGCCGCAGCAACGCGTAGAACACCGAAGACGCCCGCACCTCCGCGCGCGGCGCCACCGCGATCGCACTCATTCACCCTCTGGCAAATAGCCCGCATCCCGCAGTTAGCCCGCATCCCTCAACTAGCCAGCAACTCACACCGATCAGTTAGCCCGCATCCCGCAGTCCTACCCGAGCTTCCTCCCTGTCAGCGAGACGAACAGCGTCTCCAGACTCGGGGGCAGCAGATGGATGTCGGTCACCGTTCTCCCCGCCGTTTCCGCTGCCTCGATCAACGCCGGTAGAATTTGTCCGCCGCGCATGCTGTGCGCGCGCAATACTCCATCACGCGCTTCCACTCTGCTCACCCCGCTGATCGTCTCGGCGATCTCGGCAGCGGGCATCGAATCGCCGTCCAGCACCAGCTCTATCAACGTTCCACCAGGCGCCTTCGCTTTGAGTGCGCGCGGCGTGTCGAGCGCGAGCAACTTGCCCTGGTCGATGATCGCCAGTCGGTCGCACAAGCGATCCGCCTCGTCCATGTAATGCGTCGTCATGACGATGGTGCGCCCGCGCTCGTGCATGTCGCGCAGGATCTCCCAGAGGCCAAGTCGCGCCTGTGGATCGAGACCGACGGTGGGCTCGTCGAGAAAAATGATGTCCGGTTCGTGCATCAACGCCCGTACGATCATCAGTCGCTGCTGTTGTCCGCCCGAAAGCTCGGTGAGTTTCGCGTTTGCCTTCTCGGCGAGACCGAGCTGCTCCAATAGCTCGTACGCGCGCTTCGTCGCCACGTCGGATGGAATTCCGAAATAAGCGGCATGGAACTGCAGATTCTCGAGCACGTCGAGACTCAGATCCGCGTTAGGCCTTTGCGGTACGACACCGATCGTCTGACGCACCCGCACCGAATCCGCGACCACATCGGCTCCAGCGACGAATGCCTTCCCCGACGTCGGTAGAACGCGCGTGGTGAGAATTCCGATCGCGGTCGTCTTGCCGGCGCCGTTCGGACCCAGCAGCCCGAAGAATTCGCCGGCATTGATGTCGAGATCCAGCGATTCGAGCGCGACCACATCGCCTGCCGGCGGCGCCGTCGCACCCGGCGGCGCCCAGCGCGCGCTGTAAGATCCTCCGCCCTTTTGTTTTCCGCTGCCTTTGTAGACTTTGCGCAGCGCGCGCATCTCGATCGCGTTCACTATTTCTTCTTGCTGCGCTCGACGTCGAAGATGAAGTCCATCACGGCGGAGTTGAAGCTAGCGGGCTGCGCGAAATGGGCGCCATGTCCGGCGTTCGGGATGACGACTTTCTTGGCGCCTGGGATCCATTTCGCCAAAGAATCAGCCGCGGCGGCGATGAACGGCGCTTCATGATCGCCGATAATGACGAGTGTCGGGAGGTGCAACGCCTTTATCTGTTCGGTTGTCGGCTCCGCCACACGATGTGATTCGGGCTGTGGATCCAGCAAATCCTTTCCTGAGTATCCCGCCCACAAGTGCCGATAGCGCTCGATGATATCGGTTCGCCCTGGAGGTACCCACGCGATCTGACTCGCGAGGATGAGTTTGCCGACCGAGTCGAGTCCATTTCTTCGCGCGATGTCGGGAAGCGATCCGAAAAACTGATCTATTTGCGGCGGCCTGGGGAAACCTTCTGGAAATGCGCCATAGAGCACGAGCCCACGTACGCGCTGCGGATAAGCGACAGCAAAGCGCAACGCTACATCGCCGCCGCGCGAATGTCCGACCAGGTACGCACTCGGGATATGCAGCGCTTCCAGGAGCAGGAGAATATCCTGCGGGTCGGCCGATTGGTCGGAATAACCGCTCGATTTTCCCGATCCTCGTCTGTCGAGGCGAACAACCTCGTAACGGCTCTTGAGAGCGGCCACCTGGTCATCCCACACACTGAGGTTGTGGGTCCAGCCATGAATGAAGACCACCGCCGGTCCACGTCCGGACACGTCGTAGTTGATCAGTGCGTCGCCGACGTTGATCGTGCGCTGCTGCGCAACAGCAAGTTGCGCCGTGAAGATCGCTGCCAGAGGGAGGAGTTGCATTACTCTACGCATGCCACCTCCGTTGATGGAAGTCTACGAGCCGATCGGGTGCCAGGTTGTCTTGAACTCGATAAAGTCGCGAATCTCGTAGGCACCCTGCATACTGACACTCAGCCAGTCGATGTCGTCACGTTTGCGGGCGCGCACGCGCTTGATGCTTTCCGCGGCGCCGAGCTGCAGCTGTTTCTTCTCTTCCTGGTCGACGACGGCGTTGACGCCGCGGATGTGCGTGTGCGTCGCGAACGTCGGCACGAGCTCTTTTCTGAACCCGGTGAGAATGTTCACTACGCCACCAGGTAGATCGGACACCGCCAGCAATTCACCGAGCACAATCGCCGGATACGGAAACTCCTGCGACGCCAGACAGACGCAGGTATTGCCGGCGACGATGACCGGCGCGATCTGACTGATCAATCCAAGCAGTGGCGCCGCATCGTCGGCGATGATGCCAATGATCCCCATCGGCTCCGCGACTGTGAAATTGAAAAACGGCCCCGCGACCGGATTGGTATTCCCGAGCACCTGCTCGTACTTGTCTGACCAGCCGGCGTAGTAAATAAGTCGGTCCACGCTCGCGGCAACTTCCTTCGCCGCCGCCGCTTTCGCCGCGGCCCCCGAAATCACGAGTGCATCGGCCATCTCGATCGCACGTGACTCGAGCATTTCGCCAAGTCGATAAAGAATTTGCCCACGATTATAAGGCGTCCGCGCCGCCCAATCAGGTCCGGCTTTCGCGGCAGCTTCCACAGCGTTGCGTAAATCCTTTCGTGTGCACTGGGGGATGTTTCCCAGCAGCCGCGCTTCCGCAGTTCCGCTTCCCGCTTCCCGCTTCCCGCTTCCCGAGCGCGCTCCGCGCGCCGCCTCTCGCACCGGGAACACCCGCCCACTCTCCGAGCGAATGAACTGCCCGCCGACGTAAACCTTCGGAGTCTTCGTTACAGGAATGCGCGCCATGTCAGACCACCTTCCCGTAATCCATCAAACCCTGACGTCCACCCTCGCGACCAAAACCCGATTCCTTGTAGCCACCGAACGGGGACGATGGATCGAATTTGTTGAACGTGTTCGCCCACACGACGCCGGCCTTCAGCAGCGTGCTCATCTTGAGAATGCGCGAGCCTTTGTCAGTCCACACCCCCGCCGACAATCCATACATCGTGTTGTTCGCTTTTTCGACTGCTTCCTCGAGCGTGCGGAAAGTGAGCACACTCAAAACCGGTCCGAAGATCTCCTCGCGAGCGATGCGATGACTCTGCGTGACGCCGGTAAACACCGTCGGCTTGAAGTAGAACCCCCGCGTCGGCAGCTGACAGACCGCCGACTGATACATCTCGGCGCCTGCACTCACGCCCGAATCGACGAGCTCGCAAATCCGATCCAGCTGCGCCTTTGAGTTGATCGCGCCAACATCGGTGTTCTTGTCCAGCGGATTGCCGACACGCAGCACGTCGATGCGGTTGCGCAGCTTCGCCACGAACATGTCGGCAATCGATTCCTGAACCAGCAGCCGGCTGCCCGCGCAGCAGACGTGACCCTGGTTGAAGAAGATCCCGTTCACCACACCTTCGACCGCCTGATCGATCGGCGAATCGTCGAAGACGATGTTCGCTGCCTTTCCGCCGAGCTCCAGGGTCAGCTTTTTATCAGTGCCCGCGAGCTGACGCATGATGATCTTGCCGACTTCAGTCGATCCAGTGAACGCGATCTTGGCCGCCGTCGGGTGTGTGACGACGGCAGCGCCCGTTTCGCCAGCACCGCAAACCAGATTCACCACGCCGGGTGGCAGCTCTGCCTCCTGGAATAGCTCGGCGAGCTTCAATGCAGTGACTGAAGTCGTCTCAGCCGGCTTCAAGACCACCGTATTTCCGACCGCCAGCGCCGGCGCAATCTTCCACGCCAGCATCAACAGCGGGAAGTTCCACGGAATCACTTGGCCGACGACGCCAAGCGGGGCAATGGTCGCACCGGGCACGGCGTACTCGAGTTTGTCCGCCCAGCCCGCGTGATAAAAGAAATGCGCGGCCGTCATCGGCACGTCGAAGTCACGCGATTCCTTGATCGGCTTGCCTCCGTCCATCGTCTCGGCGACCGCGAACTCGCGCGCGCGATCCTGAATCAAACGCGCGATACGATAGAGATATTTTCCGCGCTCGCTGCCAGGCAGTTTGCTCCACGCGCCAAACGCTTTCTGCGCTGCCTGGTACGCGGCGTCGACGTCAGCCTGATTCGCGAGCGCTATCTCGGCGAGCACTTCTTCGTTGGCGGGATTGATCGAATGGAAATACTTGCCCGACTTTGGCGCGACGAATTTGCCGCCGATAAAAAGGTCGTAGCGCGATTTCAGCCGCGGATCCGCGCTCTCCGGCGCCGGATCATACTGCCACAGATCACCGAAAATGAGCTGCGGTATCGAGCTGGTTCCCCCTCCTGGCGAACGCCCGGCGACGGGCCTCGTTGAAGTCATATCAATAGCTCTCCGCAGCTTCCGTGAAGTAATAAGGAGCCTGATACGCCCCCGTCTTTTCTTTCTCGATTTGTCGCAGCAGGTCGTTGAGCAGAGAGCTGGCGCCGAAACGATAGCGCGAGGGGTTGAGCCACGCATCACCCAACGTCTCCTTCACTGCCACGAGATAGTGCAGCGCCTGTTTCGCGTTTCTGATTCCGCCCGCGGGCTTCATTCCAATTGGAATTCCGGTCGCCAGATAGAAATCACGAATCGCCTCGATCATTACCTGGGTGTTGGCGAGTGTCGCGCTACCCGATGCCTTGCCGGTGCTCGTTTTGATGAAGTCGCCCGGTCTGATCGCCTGCATCGCCAGGAACGACGCCGCGCGAATGTTGTCATACGTGTCGAGCTCGCTCACCTCGAGAATGACTTTCAGCTGCGCGTCGCCACACGCTTCGACGACGGCGCTGATTTCGTCCTGAACGGCGCTGAATTCACCTGCGAGGAACAGCCCGCGGTTGATGACCATGTCGATTTCATCAGCGCCATCCCCCACAGCAGCCCGCACCTCGCTCAGACGAAGCTCGAGCGGACTCTGTCCCGAAGGAAATGCAGTTGCGACCGAGGCAACCTTGATTGGGGTGTCAGCCAGCCAGCGCGCGGCGTATTTCACCAGGAATGGATAAATGCAAACCGCTGCTACCGGCGGAATGTCGGGATCGGCGCTCGGCCTCCGGGCTTTTTGGCAGAGCGATGCGACTTTGCCCGGTGTGTCTTTTCCTTCGAGGGTGGTCAGATCGACCATCGACACCGCCGTTTTCAGACCCCAGACCTTCGAGCCCTTCTTGATGCTGCGCGTGGTGAACTTTGCGACGCGCTCTTCGATACCGACCTGATCGACGGTGCCGATCTCATCGAATAGCTTGTTGAAGCTCGAACGAATTGTCGCTGTGGTAGCCATGCTTCTCTTAATATTGTGTGCTGGCAGAGGCATTACCAGTTTAGTTTGGCAATCATGACTGACGCACGCCCATACGCTGTTCTCTTCGATCTCGACGGCACGCTCGTCGACTCCATCGCGCTGCTGCTCGCGTCAATGCGCCACACTTTTCAGGGCCGTAACCGCCAACCCAGCGAAGCGGAATGGATTGAAGGCATTGGCACTCCGCTGCCAAAGCAGTTAACGCCCTACGTTGAATCAGACGAAGATCGCGAGCGCCTGGTCAATCGCTATCGCACGTTTCAGGTCGAAAATCACGACCGGCTAATGGCTCGCTATGAGGGTGTGATCGACACCCTCGCCCAGCTATACCAACGCGGCCATCCGATGGCTATCGTAACCAGCAAAGGCAACGCAATGATGGAGCGCGGGCTCAAGTTCATCGGCGCTGACGACTACATCGAAGTGGCAATCGGTTACGACTCCGTGCACATCCACAAACCCGATCCGTATCCGGTGAAGGCGGCGCTGGAGAAACTGGAATACGGAACCCACGAAGCCGTTTTCGTCGGCGACTCGCCGCACGACATCAATTCCGGCAACGCTGCTGGGGTGATAACGATCGCAGCACTGTGGGGCTTCTTCACCCGTTCCCAGCTCGCACCGCACAATCCGACGTACCTGCTGGACAACATCAAAGAGCTGCCGGCGCTAATCGATCGCATCTCCGGAAGCGGTAAGCGGGAAACGGGAAGCGCGTGAGACCGCCAGCGAGAGAGCCTCTCCCGCTTACCTCCTCCGCTTCCTGTGTCCCGCTTCCCGCTTGCCGCCGCTCGCCTCCCGCACATCGCGGTTGCAGCGGGGTAATATTATTCGTGCAGGTTGACCTCTCAGGGAGCTAAGCCAATGGGTGTTTCGTATCAGACTGGAACTCTCGTCCGCACTGGCGAGGAAAGAGCGACTCTCGTTCGTCGAACGTATGCGCTGGTTCTGGTCAGTGTGATCGTGACGATGGTGGGAACGTCTTTCGCGCTGTCTCAGCCGAGACTGCTGCAGGCTGTCTCCGAGCATCCGTGGCTGGCGATGATCGCCGTATTCGTTCCGCTCTTTGCGGCATCGGCGAAAAAGACCGACTTCCCCTTCAATATTGGTCTCGTTCTTCTCTTCAATTTCGTGATGGGCGTGTTCATAGCGCCCGCAATGTACTTCTACGGCAGAACACAGCCCGGTTTGATTGGGCAGGCCGCCGTTCTCACCCTCGGCGCGTTCGGAATTCTCACGCTGTACGCATTTGTAAGCCGTCGCGACTTCAGCGCCTGGGGCAGCTTCCTGATGGTCGGCCTGTTTGTCTTGATTGGCACGATGTTGCTCAATCTCTTTTTCCAGAGCGCTGCCATCGACCTCTGGCTCGCCTCGGTGACGGTGCTGTTGTTCAGCGGTCTTCTCGTCTTCGACACCTGGCGCATCCGCAACGTCTTCGGCCCCGATGAATACGTCGGCGCCGCCGTGCAGATCTACCTCGACCTGCTCAACATCTTCCTGGCGATTCTGCGCATCCTCGGCAATCGTCGGAACTAGGACCGGGACCTAAAAGCGCACTACCTCGCTATTAGCTGCTGGCAGCTAATAGCGAGGTAGTTCGCTTTTGCCTCGAGCCCTCAGTCCTCTTTCCCGAACAGCCTCTCCATCTCCCGAGCAAGATCGAGATCCTTCTGCGTCACTCCACCCGCCGAGTGCGTGCTGAGCGAGCACACTATCTTCGTATAGCGGATATCGATATCGGGGTGGTGGTCGGCAGCTTCGGCAGCCTTGGCAACCGCGACGACAAAATCAATTCCGGACATGAAGGCCTTGAATTGATAGGTCTTCGTGATCAGATCACCGCGTCGGCTCCAGCCCGGTAAACTTCCGAGCTCACGCTGGATTGCAATGTCGGATAAACGATCAGTCATCAGTACATCGCTCCGCGTGAAAACACTCCGTCCAAGATAAGTTTGCCGCACCGTCGCGCAATCACGATCGCGCTTGCCCTGAACGTTGCCACTCTCGCGCCAGCTGGACTCGGCGCGCAACAACTGTCGCCATTTTCGGTCAATGAGAGCAACCAGACGTCTTACTGGACAAGGCTCGCTCTCGGTTTCGGCATTAGCCTCGCCGCCCACGAAAGCGCACACATCCTGAGCTCACTGGCGATGGGATTCCATCCCACCATTGGCTTCGACAAAGGGCGGCCAACCATTTTCTCGGGAATCGACAGCAAGCGCTATCCGCGCCAGCAATTCATCTTCTCGGCGTCCGGGCTCACGACCCAGGCGCTGATCGACGAACTGATTCTCGACATCCCGCACTCGCGCGGCGGCGCCATCGAGCGCGGCATCCTCGCCGGGGGAATTGGCACCACGCTCTTTTACATCACCCTCGGTCGCAACGGTGCGGTGAGCGATGTCGCCTTCATGTCGCGCACGTCGAACCTCTCCAAGACGCAGATCTCCCTGATTTTTGGCGGGATCAACGCGATCCACGCCCTCAGAATCTGGCGCGATCCGGCCTACGATCACTTTTTCCTGGGCCCCTCGGCCGGAGGCCTCAGTGCCGGACTGCGTTTCTAAAACATGCTGCTCCTACCTCGCACCAGGTTCGCAAGTCGCAGTAGGTTCGCAACTCTCACTTAGCTCGCAGCTCGGACTGATTCGTTAGCTCGCAGTACGCAGTTCACCCCTGGAAGCCGTTAGAGCTTCGGTATATATTCGGGGCTATGAAGCGCGTCGACCCCAGCCTCTTCGGCGCTGACTACGAACGCCGCTCCCGCCAGCTCCCCATCATCGGCGAGCAAAAGGACATCCGCTACTACGCTTCCCACGCCAAGAGCGTCCTCAACGGACCCGAAACGACGGGGATGGGATTCTGGTCGGTCAATCCCTACATCGGCTGCGCGTTTGGTTGCGCGTACTGCTACGCTCGCTATACCCATCGCTGGGTCATGGAGCGCGCTGCCGAC
>DATFHK010000047.1:0-72225 GCA_035248505.1 Gemmatimonadaceae bacterium
GCCTGGTGCGACAGGCGATCGAGCATTTCGACCTGTCGCGGATTCCCGAAGGCCTGACGACCAGCCGGTATCCGTCGTCGCTGACGCAGATCATACCTCCGTTCTCTCTGATCTACGTCGCGATGGTGCATGACTACTTCATGCACCGGGACGACCCGCAATTCGTGCGGGCGCGACTCGCCGGAATTCGCGGCATCCTCGACTGGTACGCGCGGCACATCGACTCCACCGGGATGCTCGGGGCGATGCCTTACTGGAACTATCTCGACTGGACGCCGAGATGGGAGCGCGGAGTTCCGCCGCGCGCTGACGCCGGTCATGCGGCGGCCATCAGTCTGCTCTACGTTTACGCACTCGAGCGCGCGGCCGAGCTGGAGGCGGGAAACGGAACGCGGGAAGCGGCAAGCGAATATCGTCGTCGCGCTCAGTCCGTTCGCGCTGCCGTACGGGCACGAGCGTGGGATCCCGTGCGCGGATTGTATCGCGATGCGCCCGACACCAGCGCAACGTACAGTCAGCAAACCAACGTGCTCGCGATTCTCGCCGATGCGGTGCCCGACGGAATGCAACACGCGGTGATGGAGCGCGTGCTCGCTGATACGACGCTCACACCTGCCTCCTATTATTTCAGCTTCTACGTGCTGGAAGCCTTGCGCAAATCCGGCCTTGCCGATCGCTACATCGAACAACTTGCGCCGTGGCACAGGATGCTCGAGCTCGGCCTGACATCCGCGCCCGAAAATCCGGAGCCGACAAGATCGGACACCCACGCCTGGTCCGCGCACCCGAATTACGGCTTGCTCGCGACCGTGCTGGGCGTTCGTCCATCGAGTCCAGGATTCCGCACCGTGGTCATCGCGCCCGCACTCGGGCCGCTGCGCCACGCCGATGGACGCATTCCACACCCGCTCGGCGACATCGAAGTGAGTTTCGTGCGGAAAGGCGGCCGTGGACTCGGGGCAGAGATCACATTGCCACGGGGTTTGTCTGGAGAGCTCGTCTGGCACGACCAGCGTCGGCAATTACATTCGGGGCGTCAGACAATTCAAATCAGGTGACAGACATGACATCGCGGGAATTCTGGTTGGAACGCCGCCGCGCCGAGAATCCGATCTTTCTGCGCGTGATGCAATCGGTCCCGGAGGATCGCAGCGACTACAAGCCGCACGAGCGATCGCCATCCGCGCAGCAAATCATGTGGACGATGACCAACGAGCTGAAATCGTGCGTGATGGTGGCAAAGGAAAATCGCGGCGAATGGAAAACCGATCCGCCACCCGCGTTCGACGAAATGCAGCGGCAGTTCGAGCAGCTGTTGAACGAGCTCACCAGCGAAGTCGAGAAGATGGACGACGCCGCGTGGGATGCTATCGCAAAATTCTACTTCAACGGCAAAATGGTAAACGAGCAGCCGGCCGGACAGTTTCTATGGTTTATCCTGTTCGACGCCATTCACCATCGCGGGCAACTTTCAACGTATCTGCGGCCGATGGGTGCGAAGGTGCCCGCCATCTACGGTCCGTCAGCGGATAGCAGGAGCTAGTTGATGATTCGTCTTTATCGCATCTGCGCCACGATCCTTCTCGGCGGCGCGATCATCGCCGCACCGCACGCGCTTCGCGCGCAACAGGCCAATGCGCCCGAAGTATTACTTCGCCTCGACGACATCGGGATGAATCACTCGGTGAACATGGCGGTCGAGGAAGTCGCGAAAACCGGAATGCCGTTCTCGGTGTCGCTGCTCTTCGTCTGTCCCTGGTATCAGGAGGCGGTGGAGATTCTGAAGAAGTATCCGAACGTGAGCGTCGGTGTGCATCTGGCGCTCAACTCCGAATGGCGCAATTACCGCTGGGGCCCGGTCCTCGGCAAAGGAGGCGTGCCATCGCTGGTCGACAGCGTTGGCTACTTTTTGCCGTCGACGAGAGCGTTTCTCGCCAGTCATTACGACCTTGGTGAAGTCGAGCGGGAACTGACGGCGCAGGTCGAGCGCGCGCTACGCTCAGGATTGAAGATCAGCTACGTCGACGCGCACATGGGGATGGCGTGGGCGACGCCGCAGCTGCGAGAGATCACCGAGCGCATCGCCAAAAAGTACGGCCTCGGAATCTCGAATTATTTCGGTGAGTCGTACTTCACGTTGTGGGGCGAGCCGGTGGCGGAGAAGAAATCCGCGTTTCTCGACCATCTCGCGAAGGCGAGTCACGACAGCGTCAACCTGATCGAAGTGCACGTGGCCGAGCGGACTCCGGAGATGGAAGTCATCTACGACATGAATGCGCCGGCGCAGAACTCTCCGGGCTCCGGAGTGATGGCGAACCGAAACGCGGAGCTGCAGACGATGCTGTCGCCGGAGCTGGCGGAGCTGGTGCGATCGGGAAAGATCCGGCTCGTGACCTATCAGCAGCTTCTCGGACGTACCGGGGTTGCCGGACTGCGCCGTCCGGCGGAGACTGCGCCGTAGTTATTCAGTCGTTGATTCGATCCGAGATCGATTCGATGACCGCGTCGAGGGACGAATACCGCGGAGCGTAGCCGAGTCTTTTGCGCGCCTTGGCGATGCTGCCGTTCGGTGAATGGGCGATGTGATCCCAAGTGGCTGCAGCTTCCTCCTCACTCGCCGTGTGTCGCCATTCGTCCCACGGCAGAAACTCAAGCCGTGGCCGCTGATTAAAGTGAGCGTACATCGCTTCCGCATATTCGCGTAGCGACATTGGCGCCGGCGAGACGACGTGAAAACTTTCACCAACTGCCTTCGTCGAGCGCGTGAGTGCCAACTCGAAAGCCTGCGCGACATCGTCGGCGTGCACGTGATGCACGGTTTCTTCTCCCTCATTCGGCAGCACCAGCGTTTCGCCGCGCGCGATCTTTCTGAAGACGTCGAGGTTGAAATGCCCGGCAGGATTCACCGGATTCCATCCCGGCCCCACCAGATGTCCGGGATGCAGGACGACTGCTCGCGCGTCGCCCCGCTCAGTCGCGTCTAGAAGAAGTCGCTCGATCGCGGCCTTTTTGATCCCGTAATCGCCGAATGGTTGTCGCGGTTCGTCCTCAGTGACGGCGCCTCTCGCCTCCCGCGTGTCGCCTCTCGCGCCATGTACCCACATCGTCCCGCAGTGAAGTAACAGCGTTTCGCCTGGCCTGAGCGCGTCAACCAGTTGCTGCGCGCTCTCCGGAGTGAAGCAGATCAGATCGATGACCGCGTCGGCGTCTAACACTGCGATGCGAGATCCGAAGGTGCCGGCATCATCTTCAGCAGTCCGGTCGATCTCGATGTGCTCGATCTCGGTCCACGCCCGATTCGGCAGGTAGGGCTCACGCTTGCCGCGACTGCCTACGATTACTTCATGCCCCGCGTCAACCAACCTCGGCACCAGGAAGGTGCCGATGTGGCCGGTCCCGCCGATGACGACAACTTTCATTAAGCGCCCGCTTCAGGAAGCCTGCTGCTTTCCGAGGCGCGACAGCGATCCGCGCTCGCTCCAGAATGCGACGATAATGCTAACCACGCAGACGAGCCACGCAATCGCGCGCATCCAACGCGCGATTGTTGTATCGTGCTGAAGCCATCCCCAGTGGGTGAGCAGGTTGTACCAATCGTGCGCGTCACTCTCGTGTCCAGTCGATCCATCGAGAAGTGTGAGCTGACCTGCGCGCGAGTCCGCGCAGTAAATGGCGACGCTCAACAGGTTGATCGCAGACCACCACAGGCATGCCATCGCCGCCAGTAAATCCCGACGTGCGCCGTCTTCGCCTTGGCGCAGAAAGTATCCGACGAAGATGAGCGGAAACGCCACCTGAGTGAGCGAGCCGCCGAGAATCATCATCGTCCTGCCAAGGATCGGGATGCCGAACGGCATGAACAGCATGTGCCCGAACTCGTGGATAGCGAGATCGATGTCGCTCAGCAGCGGCACGTAGCCGTACTCGCTGTGAAAGGCAATCCACGTCAGCCACGCCAGCAGCGGGATGAACGCCAGTCGCGTGTAAGCGGGAACAGTGCGGGTTGAACCGAGAGCAGATTCGTTCAAAAAATCTTCGCGCCTTTGTTCAATACGTTGCCGGTGAATCGACCCATTTTCCACGTGCGGTTTCGATTAACACACGAATGGAGTCGATCCAATGTCACGCAACTTTACAGTCACCGGCGCCGAGGCTCTGCTGGCGATCGCGGCCTGCGAGCGGATCACCAGCCTGAACGGTCAGACTGAAATGAGGCCCGGTCAGAATGTCACGTTTGCCTACGGCGCAGTGGGACGTTTGCTCCCATTCGACACCCCCGGTGCGCCTGGCTCGAATTCCGACGACCCGGATCTGAGCGTCGAGGTCGAACGGCTGATGACAAAGCCAGGCGTCTATCGCTACCAGTGCACGATTCAGCCAAACGTGAACGGCGTGCTCAACTGAGATGAAGCCAACTGTACTTCACAAACGACACCGCGCGGATCGCTACACTGGCGCTCGGGCATCGATCAGAATCACTCCGCTCACAACCGGCACTCTGCAACTAAAGCCGACGTTTCTCGAGGGCAGTCCCGCGCATGGCGGGCCGTTCGGATTGATTCGCGCGCTGTGGCGCGATCCGGAGTTCACGGCGCCACTACCGATGTGGTCGTGGATCATCGAGACGCCGACGGAGCTGATTCTGATCGATGCCGGCGCGCGGCCGGATACGAAGGGTGGTGTCACGCGCACGCGGTTCAGCATCTCCCCCGATCAGGCGCTCGTTCCTCAGCTCGCCCAGCTGGGATACAGGCCCGCGGATTTCGATCGCGTGCTGCTGACGCATCTGCACGGCGATCACGTCGGCGGACTGGCAGAGTTCGATGCGCGACGCGTGTGGGTCGCGAAACCGGAGTGGGAGCCAGTCGCACATTTTCCGGGAATGCTGATGCGACCGATGACTGCTCCGGTGCATCGCGGCTTCTTTCCGCAGCTGTTCGAGTTCGATGGTCCGCCGATGCTCGGATTCCCGGGCAGCTGGCCGGTGACCCTGGATGGATCGATCGTCGCGCTGCCGACGCCCGGTCACTCACCCGGTCACACCAGCTATCTCGTGCGCACGGGCAAGCGAAATGTGTTGATCGCGGGCGACGTCACCTACACGGGTTGGGCGCTGGAGAAGCAACACGATCAGGGCTTCATCGCCGACGTCGGCAAGCATCACGACACGCTCGCTCGAGTGTTGTCACTGGTCGGAACCGGCGTGGCGTATCTGCCCAGTCACGATCCAGACTCACCGAATCGTCTCTGATTTTTCGCGCGGATGTCATCTGCGCGTAAGGTGGGGCCAGTGTATTGTTTACGCGGGTTTTGACCCGCACCCAATTCAACAAACCGTACGGAGGAAGCATGCGACCGATCAGAACCGCGCTCGTCCTCGCCCTCGCAGTACCGCTGCAGGTATCGCTCGCACAGAAAGCAGTAAAGTGGGGGCCCGCGCCGGCAATTTTTCCAGCCGGAGCAAAGATGGCGGTGATGCAGGGCGATCCATCAACGTCCAAGCTGTTCACGGTGCGCCTCGATATGCCCAAAGGGTACAAAGTCCCGCCGCACTTTCACCCGACGGACGAGCACATCACCGTCATCAGCGGCAACTTCCTCGTCGGCATGGGTGACAAAATCGACACGAAGGGCGCAATGGCGTTGACGGCGGGTGGATTTGCGACGGCGCCGGCCCAGCAACATCACTGGGCAGTCGCCAGAACGCATACGATCGTGCAAGTGCACGCGGTCGGGCCGTTCCAGCTTACCTACGTGAATCCAGCCGACGATCCAACTAAGAAAAGCGTCGCCAAGAAGTAATCACGTCGCGGCCTTGTTCTGGCGCGGCTGCATGACGTTAGGTGCAGTCGCGCCCAGGCCGACAAGTGGGTGGATATGCGACTCCCCGCGCCCCGCGCTTTCATCAAATCCTAATCCTGACTTCATCCGCCGGTCGCGGGAAACCTGTAGGCTTACGCATCGACCAGTTTCGGGGGCTTCACGGTGCGCAGCCGAATCACACGCAGTCTCATCGCGTTCATCATCGTCATCGTCGTGTTGATTGGAGCCCGGTTTCAATGGGCGCGCGCGCATCGATCACGAAACATCGCCACGACGACGGTGCAGCAGGACAGCCTGCGCCGAGACAGCACTGCCAGTCGCGATAGAGAGCCCGCCGACACGATGTGCTTCGCACACCGACTCGGCATGCCCTGCGACCAATATTGAGGTGTCAATCGATTAAGTTTCATCGGTGGGTGTTGCGAGAATAATTCGTAAGCTCCCAATTGACGTTTCCCCTCTCCCGATGACCATGCCGACCGATCAGGGCACCCCCGTCCCGACCTCGAAAATCAGAAACAACGTCCAGCGCTCAGTGAACGCGCTTCTCGACGGCCTCGCACCAGAACGAACGATCAGCCGCGGTGAAGAGCCCAAGAAAGCCATCGAGCAACATCGTACGCCCACGGGGTGTGTGCTGCAGGCGGAAAACGCGGCGGTGAGCGTGTCGTGGTTTGCCGGCGCTGGATCCGATCCACTGCTGGGCGAGCTGCAGGTGCTGGTCTGGCAGGGCGTCGTCACGCGGCGCGGATCACCGAGACGAAAAGAAGGCGCGACGGTGGTACGTGAGATGTCGCTGCGTCCAATCGAGGAGCCGCGCAACGATCGGATCTGGCGCGCGAGCGACAGCTCCGAGTACAGCAATCTCGATCTCGCCGCAGTCTGCAACAAGTTGCTCGGTCAACAGGTAGCCATCAGCGAGCAGATATCGTAATGATGTCGAGGTCCCGCCCGATGATTAAACGGGCGGGAGTCATGCTCCCTGTGTAATGGCTCGCACAGTCATCGACGTCTCCTCCATTAGAAAGACCTACGGTAAGACGACAGCGGTAGCTGACGTCTCGTTCAGCGTCTACGACGGCGAGATTTTCGGGCTGATCGGCCCCAACGGCGCCGGCAAAACCACCACCATGGAGTGCGTCGAAGGCATTCGACGTCCCAATTCCGGCAAGATCTCCGTACTCGGTCTCGATCCGGTGCGCGACGCGTACAAGCTGCAGGAACGCGTGGGTGTCCAGCTGCAGCAAGCGCAGTTGCAAAAGCGGATCAAAGTCTGGGAAGCGGTGCAGCTGTGGACGACGCTATACAGACGCCCGCGCGAGACCGGCGAGCATTTGCTCGACCAACTCGGCCTCGATGACAAGCGCAACGCGTGGTTCATGACGCTCTCCGGTGGCCAGAAACAGCGACTGTTCATCGCGCTGGCGCTGATCAACGATCCGGAAGTTGTTTTTCTCGACGAGCTCACGACGGGACTCGACCCACAGGCGCGTCGCAAGATCTGGGAGCTGGTGCGCGGCATTCGTGAGCGCGGGAAGACGGTCTTTCTCACGACCCATCTAATGGAAGAAGCCGAGCGATTGTGCGATCGCGTCGCCATCATCGAGAACGGGCGGATCATCGATATCGACACGCCGCAGCGACTGGTCGACAAGTATTGTCCGCAACGAAGCGTCACCGTGACGACCGTCGACGCGCAGGCACGCGCCAGCCTCGAAAAAATTCCGCGGGTGACGGCAGTGGCCCAGCGCGATTCGCAAATCACAGTCACTGGCAGCGGCGACAGTTTCGTCACTGACGTCATTCGCTGCCTGTCTGAGAATCAGATCGCCGTTACGCACTTTCGCACAGAGATGCCCAATCTCGAGGATGTGTTTCTCAAGATTACGGGACACTCATTGCGAGACTGAAATGGCGGGACGGAGGATGGGGATTGGGGGCGCGCCGTTTGAGTAATCCGTTGAAAGGGCTCGGGCTGCTCACCTGGCTGGAGCTCAAGATCTTCATGCGCGAGCCGCTGGGGGCGATTGGGACGATACTGATTCCGGTCGGGTTGTTTGTGTTGCTCGGCAAGGCGACCTCCGGTGAACACGCCGCTCCATCCGAACCGTTTGCTGGACTACTCGGCCCAGGCGGCGTACCGACATTGCTGGCGCTGTCCGTCACCGTGGGTGCGGTGCTGTCCCTCGCCAACATCATCTCGATTTATCGCGAGGGCGGAATTTTGAAGCGACTGCGTGCGACGCCGCTGCGGCCGTGGACGATTCTCACCGCGCACGTCCTGGTGAAGCTCTTCCTCACCGCGCTGACGATGACGCTGATGATACTTGCCGGTCGGCGTTATTTCCCGATCGGGTCGGGTGTTCCCCTCGTCGGATTCACCGTCGCGGTGGTGATCAGTACGCTGGCGATTCTGGCGATGGGATTCATTCTCGCCAGCGTGATCCCGACCGCGCGATTTGCTCAGCCGATCGGTGCGCTGATCTTCTGGCCGATGATCGGTCTGTGCGGATTGTTCGTCGCGATCTCCGCACTTCCCCCGACATTGCGCGCAATCGCGAGCGTGCTGCCGCTTCGATTCTCGGCGTCGCTTATGCAAGGCATTTGGATCGGCGATCGCTGGTCGGCGCATCTGATGGACATCAGCGCATTGGCGATCGTGTTCGTCGTCTGCGTCGCGATTTCGGCGAAAGTATTTCGGTGGGAGTGAAGGGCGGGAAGCGGGAAGCGGGAAGCGCAGGCAACAACGTTCTTGGGTTAGCAAAACAAAATGACGACAAGAGAGACGATCGAAGGATTTTTTAGGGCGGTGATGGAGAAGACGGACTGGGTGTCGTATCTGGATGAAAACCTGGTTTTCATCAGCGCGACGAGTCCGCTCAAGCAGGTGAATGGAAAGCAAGCGGCGCTGCCGGGGTTGCGGCGCTTTTACTCGTTGATTTCTGCGATGCAGGTGCGCGAGCTGATCGTCGAGGCAGACAGGGGTTGCGCGCTCACGCGATACACGTTGCAGCCGCCCGGCGGGAGAGCAACGTTCCAGAGCGACGTTGCAGAGATCTTCACGGTGCGAAACGACAAGATCACCTCGTTCGCGATCTACTTCGATACAGCGCCGTATCCGAAGTAGCCGAGCGGCAACCGCCAGTTTGAGCCGCAGTCACAGCGATTTCTATTGACACGCCTCGCATAGCCCTTAGCTATTGATCCTGCGCTCGCTGCGGAAATGGAATGCGCAAGCGCAAGGAGGTCCCATGCGCGTCAATCAGAGTTACCGCGTCGTTGCATTCCCGGCATTGCTGCTTCTCGCATTTACCCTACCTGCGTGCGGGCGTGATTCAACCGCACCACCGCTGAAAACCGGCGCTATCGAAATCACGGTAACGACCACCAGCAGCATTGGAGACGTTGACGTTACTGGCTATCGCGTGAGCATCGACAACGGTGCCGCGCAAGCGGTTGGCGTTCCCGCGCGCATAAGGATCGACGGACTCAGCAAGGCGCAGCACACCATCATGCTCTCGGGTTTAGCCGCCAAATGCGGTGTAACAAGCGGCAATCCGCTGACGGTCGATTTGAATCCGGATCTCGGAACTCTGCTGGTGACGTTCGAGGTATCGTGCACGTCGGACGGACCGTACCCCTGGGACTACTAGCTACGCCGAATTAGCTGCAGCGATTGGAAACGATCGAAGCGAGATACGCTTTGCTTCGATCGCCCAATCTCGATCGCTAGTGAAGTACCTTCACACCGGTGAGCTTGCCGTCCGTTGCGAACGTGAGCTGGATCAGCGTACCTGATGTGTCGCGCACGACACGTATCGTCTGCCCGACCTGATCGACGCTTTCACGCACGAGCGGCAAAAGTCGCGCGTTGCGACTGTGCTTGCGAATCATCATCTGTCCGGCCGCGTTGAGCGTACGCTCGGTGATGTTGCCCAACTGATCGACGACGCGCTGCACTGCCTGACCTTGTTCATTGGTGGTGTTCGACAACACCATCGCCGGATCGTACACGCTGGCGGCAACTGAGTTAACTGTACCCGTGAGTGCCGATGTTGCTGGCGCAACCGCGCCGGCAACAGGTGCCACTGCGTCAGTCGCTGTCCTGGCGACATCGCCTGCAGTCTTCGTTGCACCAGCTGTGAGTGGCTTGACCATCTGCAACAGACCATTCGGACTGAGCGTGATCTCTAGCAAGCTGCCGGTTGCGTCGCGAACGGTGCGCACTATCGAGCCGTTGCTCAACTGCGATTGCTTCACAACGGGCAGCGTCAGAACATTGCCGAGGGCTTTCGTAGACACAATCTGGCCGCTGGCAGTGTTGATGACACGCTCGAGAATCGAACCTGCTGCGTCGACGATCTGCTGCACGGTTTGACCCTGCGCATTCGTTTTCGATCCGAGGACGATCTGCTGCACGCCGCCGAGTAATCCGCCAACGGATCCCGTCACACCATTGACGAGATTCGCCGCGCCACCTTCGCCCGGGAACGGTGGACCAACGAGGTTGCCGACTGCAACGCTCCGCCCGCCAGCGACACCATTCGTCACCTGGCCAACTGTATTACCGATCTGGCCAACTGTATTACCGACCTGACCAACGGTGTTGCTTGCCTGGCCGGCAGCATTGAGAACAGTCGTACCGAGCACTTTGCCGGCGTTGTCGAGCGTGACCTGGATGAGTGCACCGGAGACATCCTGTACTGTGCGGAGTATCTGACCCGTCGCCGGGTTCACCGTCTGTGAAATCGCGGGAAGATTCAGCACGTTACCGATACCCGTCTGACTCACCAGCTTGCCGGTGCCATCGAGCGTTCCTTCGATCAAGCGACCCGATGCATCGACAGTGCGAACGAGTGTGTTGCCAAGCGCATTCACTCCGGTAACGCTCAGCAAACCGCCCTGACCGGTCAGATTGTTCAGCGTTCCGCCGACGGTTTCAACGAGCTGGCTGGCGACACCACCCGGTTGCAGCGCAGTGTTCGCCACATTGCCGACCGTATTTACAGCCTGACTCACGACGCCATTCGGTTGAAGCGCTGTATTGGCAACCTGACCGACCGTGTTCACAGCCTGGCTGACAACTCCGTTTGGTTGTAGGGCAGTGTTGGCGACGTTGCCGACCGTGCTCACCGTGTTATTGAGCGTGTTATACAAACCAGTGATGATTTCCGGATTGTTGTCCAACGTCGTCAACACGCGGCTGACGATCGCGGTAACGTTGTCGAGATCTACCATTAGATGCGCTTCTGCCTGGACACCGCGGATGCCGAGGTAAACGCGCTGGATTCCGACGTCGGCGCCGGCGCTAATCTCGACGAGCTTCGCAACTTTCGCATCGAGTGCGACATGTGCGTTGACACCATCGACATCGAGCACGATTTCATCGACGGAGACGTTGGGCACGTCGAGCACAACGTCATAGTTGCCATTGACGAGCGGCGCTGCGCTGTCGCCACGCGCCATCGACGGGGCCATGTTCACCGCTCTCGCCGGCACGGCAGTTCTCATCGGCGTCCGGTTCGCGCGTTGCGTCGCGTCCGGTTGCGCGGGGACGGGCTGCGCGAGCGCAGGCATCGGCGGCAACACCGATTGCTGTTGCTGAGTCTGCGGGTCGGTCGGTTGCGGCTCGCGTATCGGCGGCATTTGCTGCGACTGCGATGCCTGCGGTTGCGGTTGAGTTTGCTGCCCCATCACCGGCGTTGCGAGGCAAGCAATCGAGAGTGCGATCAATGTCGTGGCTTGTATTTGTAGAGCACGCGATCCGATCCGGCGGGCGGCGCCCGCTCGGACATTTTCGCGTGTGGGTTTGAAAGTTTTCATCGAGCGCTCCTGCGTCTTCGAGGCCGGCGTACAAGAGGTCAAGGCGTATGCCCGGAGAGGGAAATCCGGGAGCGTCAAACCGAGAAAATTTCTTCTTCCAGGGCATGGATTTTGGTCGGCTCGCGTTGCATACCTCAGCAGCAAGGAGGCGCTATGCATTCTCGAATCGGATTGATCTCGATCGCCACACTCACCGTCGCCTGCAACGGCATCGCGTCAGCGCAGGGACGCGGCCGCGGCGCGCCAGTCAACCTTCCCGATGGTCCTGGCAAAGAGCTCGTCGAGGCAACCTGCTCGCGTTGTCACGGCTTGGGCATGATCGTGAACGACGGATACACCAAGCAGCAGTGGCAGCGCGTCATCTCGACGATGGTCAGTCTGCCGAGTCGAGACATGGAGACGATCACGACATACCTGGCTGCGCATTTTCCGGAGAAGTCGAGGCCGCAGCCGGTGGTTCTGGCGGGGAACGCAAAGGTCGCGTTCAAGGAGTGGGAGCTGCCGACGAAAGGATCCCGTCCGCACGATCCACTTGCCACTCCTGACGGAGCCCTGTGGTACACGGGGATGTTCTCCAACAAGCTCGGTCGAGTCGATACGAGAACCGGACAAATAAAAGAGTATCCAATTACGATCGAAGGATCGGGACCGCACGGTCTCACCGCCGACAAAGGCGGGAATATCTGGTTCACCGCCAACAGCAAGGGCTACATCGGCAAACTCGATCCGAAAACCGGCCAGATCACCGAGTACAAACTGCCGGAGGGCGCGCGCGATCCGCACACGCCGATCTTCGATCAGTCGGGAACTCTCTGGTTCACGGTACAGGGCGCGAACATGGTTGGTCGCCTCGACCCAAAGACTGGCGACTTAAAGGTCGTCAGCTCTCCGACGACGCGCTCGCTTCCATATGGCATCGTCGTATCGACTAAAGGCATTCCGTTCTTCGTCGAGTTCGGCACCAACAAAGTCGCGAGCATCGATCCGCAGACGATGGAGATTCACGAGTACTTGCTCCCCAACGCGGCGACCCGTCCTCGGCGAGTCGCCATCGATCCGAATGACGTGATCTGGTACTCTGACTACGCGCGCGGTTATCTCGGTCGACTCGATCCAAAGACCGATGCGACAGCAGAGTGGCCGTCGCCGAGTGGACCGAAATCGCAGCCGTACGCAATCACATACTCCAGGGGCGCGATCTGGTACGTGGAGACCGGGGTCACACCGAATGCGCTCGTGCGATTCGATCCGAAGACGCACGTCTTTCAGACGTGGAAGATTCCGGGCGGTGGCGGAGTCGTGCGCAACATGATGCCGACAAATGACGGCAATCTGGTCATCGCCGAGAGCGGGTTGAACATGGTCGGCCTGGTGGAGATTCAGCGCTGACCTAACGAGGCAAACATGTCGGAACAAATTTCTGCGCTGCCGCCTCCTCTGGCAGGCGTTGCGACTTACGAGCAAGCAGGGCGCATCGGCTACGCGGTCGCCGAGAACGTCGAGCGGCTGAGAAGGATTCATTGGACGGAGCGCCGCCTGATGAACGTGATGCTGGCGCATCTGAGTCACACTCCGGAGTGGGAAGTCAAATGCGCGCTGGCACTGCATCAGTGGTACGCGGCGCAGCACGCCGACTGGCTGCGCAAGCGCATCAGCGAGATGCGAAACCCGGCCCCGTCACTCGACGAGTCGCCGCACGATAGTCTGAACGCGTTTCTCGATGAGGTGATCCGCGCCCGCGATACGACTGAACTGCTGATTGGCATCTACGCAGTGGCGCTGCCGGCATTGCGCGATGCGTACTCGCACCATTTGCGCGCGACCAATCCGCTGGTCGACCAGCCGACGCGTCGCGTCATGCGCTTTGCGATGCTCGATGTGACTGAAGCAATCGATTGGGGCGAAGCGGCGCTGGCGTCGCTCGGTGTCGCGCGCGTGCACGCTGCCGCTGAGTGGAAGGAACACCTCGAGCTTTACCTGGACGCGGCGCGCGGCATTGCCGGCGATCCGCGCATCTCACTCGCCGAAGGCGACCAGCGCGCTGGCGTACGCATCCGCAGCGCCGAAGCTCCGCTTCCACCGGCACGCGCAAGCGGAGCCTTCGTGCCCGATTTTGCTCCGCGACGCGACGCTCGGTTCAAAGGGCTGTACAACTTCGAGTTTCCACCGCACCTCGTGTACAACGATCCGGCGATCCCCGCCGACGAGCGCAATCTCGCTCTGCTTTGCAAACGCACGCTCGAGATGGATGTGCCGGAGACGATGGCGTCATTCATGTTCGAGCGCGCGGACCAGCCGTGGGAATTCCATCTCGATTATTCGCGCCAGCTGTGGGACGAAGCTCGGCACGCGATGATGGGCACGGTCGCATTCGAGCAGCGCGGTGTTGACTGGACCGAGCTCCCGCTCAACGTCGGCTTTTCGCTGCGGCTCAATCTTCACGCCAGCCCGCAGGAGCGGCAGATCCTACTCTACGCCATCGAACAATCGCTGATGCCGAGCGAGACGGGAAAGCGCTTCGAGTACGAGACGGCGGTGGCTGCCGAAGATGCGCTATCCGCGCACTTTCACGATTACGACTGGGCGGACGAAGTTCTTCACGCCCAGATCGGTCGACGCGCGCTCAAGCGCGAGGGAATAAGTCGCGACGAAGCAATCGAGCGGGGGCAGGCAATCCACGAACGAACATGGGCCGAGCTCGATCGTTACAAGGCCCGCGACGCCCAGACGAATTGGTGGCCGGACTTCGTGCGACGCGTGCTCGCCAAGGAGAGCGCGGTGGCGGGGAGATCGCTCGGCGCGCCGAGCATCGTCGGAGAATGAGTCGCGCAGCTCTCGGCTTACCCGACCATTCCAACATAGCGCTCACCGCTTTGTGGTTGCGCGAACGCTGTCGATAACCGAGCGCACAGCCGCAATCACGACGGCCGGTTTCTCGAACTGGATGTAGTGACCCGATTCGGGAACAAGTTGATGCTGACTGCGAGACGACCACGACGCCTCCTCGTTGTGCATCTGCACCCAGCGAGCCTGATACTCAGCGCCTTGTGCCGCGGTCATCCTCATGTCGGCGAGATCGGACGCCGGCTTGGGCTTTGTTGCGCTGAGAACGAACAAAGGTCGATCGCCAAGCGAGCGCAGAGTCCCGGCTTCTGCCAACGTGGCGCTGAAGGCATCGACTTCCTTTAGCATCCCTGCCAGAGACGTTGGTATATACGCCGCGGTTGCACGAGCCGCGTAAGCGGGCTGCGGTGGTGCACTGTCGGCGGCGGTGAGTTTGCGGACGATTCCCAGCCGCGCCAAAGGCGCTGCCTTCCGCGCGGGTGCCATTCCCTCATCGAGAGTCCACGACGTCAGACTTCTCGTTCGCTCGACCTGATCCGGATGCGATGCGTCGACGAGTACCATTCCGGCGACCTCCGACGGGAAGTACTTCGTGTAAATCATCGCGTATGGTCCGCCGAGGGAGTGCGCGACGAATACGTAGGGCGGCTGCTCGCCCGCTTTGTTCAGCGTCGCATGCAGATCGTTGGCGATGCTCTTTCCACTTTGCGCGCCGGGTGCTGGATCGCTCCACATGATTCCCGCCCGACTGTAGGCGCAGGCGCGAGTGTTCTTCGCGATCGAATCATGAACGCCATACCAGCTCAACGAGCCGCTCATATCGAGGCCGCTTTCGAACACCACAGTGGGTGTTCCAGTGCCTCTACAATCGATTTGGATGCGCCGCCCGCCGATGTCAACCAATTTGCCCCGCGGCGGAAACTCGCGCGCTGCATTGCGACGCCCCGCGACTTCATAGCCGGCGCCAGTCAGTATGACGAGAGTGACAACGCCAACGAGGGCGAGTCCGATGCGTCCGAGCCATTTCTTCATATCAGCTCCCTGTTTTAGCGTCGATGGTCTCATCCGTCAGACCGATGACCAGCGCCCAGGCGTTGTGGACCATCCACGGCAGAAAAAGCAGGCAGCACAAGCCGAGAATCTGCAGGCCGAGCGCGCGGCCAGTGGCGAGCAGGATGTTGCCAACACTCATCACGAGCGCCAGCACGAGACCGATCGTAGTGCGCAGGATGTATGGTCGGCGTGCGGCTTCACGTATCCCTCGCAATTCAAGCAGTCCGAAGACGAGTACGCCGATGGTGACGGCCAACGGAAATGCTTCCTTCACGCCGAGCTCGAGTGCGCTCTGCCGCGGAATCAGGACGAGGCTGGCGATTACGAGGACCGCCATCACCGACGAAAGAGACAAGCGCGCACGATAGCGATATAGCTGAAACGTGCTTATCTGTCGGGCATGGAGGGATAGGGCGACGAAAATCAATCCGGCAAGCGATGCGCTGGCTCCCGCAACCATTAGAAAAAATGGACGCCATTCGGTGAGCAGATCCGAGTTGAGCATGGCCGGTGATTGAGAATCAGTCGATTTGGCCACCTATTATCGAAGCGATAGCCAGAAGCAGTCAAGCGTGCGCACTTCTTGGCAAGTGTGCTACACTATAGATAGCCACAGGAGGCTGACATGATCGGACAGACACCCTCCACCTCGTCAGAGTCGACAGTCGCAACCGAGACCGGCTCCTATCGTCACCTGTTCACTCCCCATGTGCGATATCCACTTCTGCTCGCCATCGACAACGACGACAATGCGCCCGCAGCGATCGAGCTGACAGCGGCATTGGGCGATCGCGGCGCCGAGCCGACGGTGCTTCGGTCTGTGCCGTTGATGAATCCGGTGCCAGGGAATCCAGCGGAGGCGACCTTCGGATTTACGCAGGCAGCCCTTGGTACCGACTTCTTGCAGGAACAAGAGAACATCATCGGATACATCATCCGCGAGACTCTGGACGGTGAGTCACCGTGGCCAATCAAATCCGTTGTCGGCGAACCGGCGTCGACGATCGTTGCGGAGGCCGAGGAACATCACGCTGAGCTGCTGGTGATGGGAGTGCACTTTCATGGCAAATTCGCCCAGGCGCTCGGCAAGAACACCGCTAGTCGCGTGATGACGCAAGCCTCGATGCCGGTGATCGGTGTTCGGCCACACACCACGCAGCTCCCGCGTCGCATCATGGTCGCGACCGATTTCGGAAAGTCGAGCTGGGAAGGGGCGCACATTGCCGCTAACCTCGTTAATCCGGGCGGCACGATCGTCATCGCGTATGTATCGTGGCCGATAGCGATGGTGGATGAATCCGACGAAGGTGCGGCGCTAGTCAAAAGCGAGGGAATTCAGCGAGTCTACGAGCGTCTCGCGGACGAACTCAAGACGGGAAAACCGATCCAGGTAGAGCTGGTGACACGGGAGGGTGACGCGGCGACCGAGCTCCTCGGCATCGCCGAGCAGGTCGATCCCGACATGATTGCAAGCGCGAGCCAGCGACATCGGCTGCTCACCCGGATGTTCCTCGGAAGCGTGTGTCGTCAGCTTGTTCGTGAAGGGAGATGGTCAATGCTGGTTACTCCGCCGGTCGGATAAGGAGGGCTCATGTACAAGGTCATACTGGTGCCGACGGAGGGTGGGGACCTCGAGCGTCCGGCGATCAACCTCGCCGTTCAGCTTGCACAGCGGCTCGACGCGGAACTGAGACTGGTGCGTGTCGAGACGGCGCCAGTCGCCGTCGAACGCATCCCCGGCAAGAGTCCACTCGCAATCACTGAGAACGACTGGCATGAAGCGCGGCTCGATCGTCAGCGCAAGCTCGACGCACTCGGCGCGCAACTGCGCGCGCTCGGCCGGATTCGCGTCGTCACTTCAATCGAAGATGGGATCGTCAACCGCACGCTCGTCGACTATGCGCGGAGGTCGAAAGCCGATCTCATTGTGATGTCGAGCCATCTTCGCGGTGGACTGAAACGACTGACGTTGGGCAGCGTTACCGACTATCTCATCCGCAACTCGGATATACCGGTGCTGATTGCCAAGCCATCTCTTCTCGAAGGGGAAGATGCGGCGACCATCACGTTCGATCGCTTTGTGGTGACGCTCGACGGTTCCGCGGTCGCCGAGCAGATCATGCCTCACGTTTCGACACTGGCGTCGGCGCTGAAGGCCTCGGTCAACCTGCTGCGCGTGCTGACTCCGCAGACTTATTCGCAGCAACGCGTCATGCAGCCCGGACTGCCCTGGTGGGACGAAGACATGGCCGCGGCGAATAACTATCTCGCCGGAATCGTGAAGGATCTCGAGAAGGACGAAATCAAAGCCACCAAGCATGTCATGCTGGCCGAGGATATTCCGTCGGCAATCGTCGATTACGCGCTGCGCGTCAACGCAGACCTGATAGCGATCGCGACGAGCGGCGCCGGTGGTTTCAAGCGCCTGTTCCTTGGAAGCGTAGCGGATCGTGTGACTCGACAATCTCCAATTTCAATGTTGGTGTTCCACGCTCTGGATTCCGCGGGGCGGTCAACGGAGAGTGAGCGTGAAGCGGAGAATGTGAGCACCGTCCAGCAGGAGTGATCGGGTTGACTGCCGCGCCTGACAGACCGTTCGGCGGCGTCATGTGATTGAAAACGTTCCCGACGCGTATCGGCTGACTGCCGAAGACCTCGCGAGGTCTTTGAAGACCGATCTTCACAACGGCCTCAGCGTCGATGAAGCAGCTGCTCGACTGCGACAGTTCGGACGCAACGAGCTCGCCGCCGAAGCAGGGGTGCCTGCGTGGCGGCGATTTCTCGCACAGTTCAATGATCTCCTCGTCATCCTGCTGCTGATCGCGACGGCGGTCTCTACCGCCTTGTGGTTCTACGAGCGAGAGACTGCATTGCCGTACGAATCGATCGCGATTTTCGCGGTCGTCGTGCTCAACGCGACGCTCGGTTTCATCCAGGAGGCGCGCGCCGAGGCAGCGGTGGCGGCACTGCGCGCCATGTCAGCACGGGACGCGTCCGTCATCAGAGGTGGTTCGCGCGACAAAGTACCGGCAGCCGAGCTGGTCCCGGGCGACATCATACTGATCGAGCAGGGCGACACCATCCCGGCGGACGGCCGGGTGGTCGATGCCAGCGCGCTCATGACCGCCGAGGCTGCTCTCACGGGCGAGAGCCTGCCCGTGTCGAAGAATACGGCGGCTATCAGCGGCGACGCGGCGATCGGCGATCGTGACAACATGGTGTTCAGCGGCACCGACGCCAGCTACGGGCACGGCACCGTGATCGTGACCGCCACCGGAATGGCGACCGAAATGGGACGCATTGCCGGCCTGCTGAAAGAAACACCCTCCGAAAAAACTCCTTTGCAGCGTGAGCTCGACCGCACCGGCAAAATCCTCGGCCTGGTCGTCGTCGGGATCGCGATAGTAATGATCGTAACCATCATTGTCGTTGAACATGTCAGCGGCTTCGCGGGGATCGTCGATGTTCTGATTCTTGGCGTCGCACTCGCCGTGGCCGCGGTCCCGGAGGGGTTGCCCGCGGTCGTGACCGCGGTGCTCTCGATCGGTGTTCAGCGGATGGCGAAGAGAAACGCGATCGTTCGCCATCTCGCGGCGGTGGAGACGCTCGGTTCGGCAAGCGTCATCGCCTCGGACAAGACTGGAACGCTCACGCGGAATGAGATGACGGTAAAGGTAGTGGTTACCGCGAGCGGCCGGTTTTCGTTCACCGGTTCCGGTTACGCGCCTGAAGGAGGCGCCACTCTCGACGGCGGGGACGCGATTGAAGGCCGGTTACGCGACGAGCTCGAGCGTGCGCTCGCGGCTGCGGATCTGGCCAATAACGCGAGCCTGAGAGAGGAAGACGGTCGCTGGGTCGTAGACGGTGATCCAACGGAAGGCGCGTTGATCGTCGCTGCTCGAAAAGCACGGCTCGGAATCGAAAACTTCGATGAACGGTTTACGCGGCTCGGTGAAATTCCCTTCTCTTCAGAGCGCAAGCTGATGTCGACGCTGCATCGGGACAAGCAGCGCGACGACAAGCAGACAGTGTTCTCGAAGGGCGCGCCCGACGTACTGTTGTCGCGCTGCTCGCATGAGATGATTGGCGCTGACGCTGTTCCGCTAACAGCGGACCGACGATCTGCGATCGAGCGGACGAATCTCCAGCTCGCCGACGAAGCACTGCGGACGCTTGCCGTCGCGATTCGTCGTCTGGTCGAAGATGTTCCGGTCAGCAGCGGGCACGAGGTCGAGCCGTCGGTCGAGCAGAATCTCATCTTCGCCGGTTTGATCGGAATGATCGATCCGCCGCGCGCTGAAGCTGCCGACGCCGTGACGCGCGCGAAAGCTGCGGGGATCCGTCCAATCATGATCACCGGTGATCACCCGCGCACTGCATCGGTGATTGCGCGTGAGCTCGGCATCTCCGCCGACGGGCGAACGATGACCGGCACCGAGCTAGACAGGGAGGGCGACGACAGTCTCAGAAAAACCGTCGCGCAGGTTTCGGTCTACGCGCGTGTCAGCCCCAACCACAAGCTGCGCATTGTGAACGCGTTACAGAGTGACCGCGCGATAGTGGCAATGACCGGTGATGGAGTGAACGACGCTCCTGCGCTCAAGACGGCAGACATTGGTGTGGCGATGGGAATAATGGGCACCGATGTGGCGAGGGAAGCCGCCGATATCGTTCTCGCCGACGACAACTTTGCTTCGATCGTTGCCGCCGTCGATGAAGGGCGCGCGATTTTTTCGAACATACGGTCCTTCCTTCGCTATCTCCTGTCGTCGAACATCGGAGAAGTGCTGACGATGTTTTTTGGTGTGCTGCTCGCCGGCAAGCTTGGACTGCCGTCGGAGAACGGCGCGGTGGTGCTGCCGCTGCTGGCCACTCAACTGCTCTGGATAAACCTCGTCACCGACGGAGCTCCCGCGCTTGCACTTGGCGTTGACGCACCCGAGGATGACCTGATGCGGCAACCGCCGCGGCCCAATGGAGAGCCGGTCATCACCGGTGAGATGTGGATGGGAATCTTTTTTGTCGGACTCGTGATGGCGATCGCGGCGCTGTTTGCGCTCGACGCCTCCCTGCCGGGCGGATTCATACCCGGAACGGGCGATCTTCGTCGCGCGCAGACGATGGCGTTTACGACGTTAACTCTCGCACAATTTTTCAACGTCTTCAACGCGCGCTCCGACCGTAACAGCGCATTCACCCATATCTTCGCGAATCACTGGGTATGGCTGGCGCTTGCGCTCTCGATGGTACTGCAAGTGCTGGTAGTTTACACGCCGATACTACAGAACGCATTCGGAACGGTAGCACTCGGTGCCGGTGACTGGATTCGTTGCGCAGCTGCTGCCAGTATGGTGCTGTGGGCGAGAGAGCTCTGGAAGTTTGTCCGTCGACGCACACCGGGTGATCGCGCGAGGTAATGCGGTGAGCGCTGCTATCGGCTCAGCGAGACAGAAGGAGTGACAAAGCTCGAGCTCGACGACATCACGTCGGCGCGCGAGCGCATTGCGCGTGTCATACCCGTCACGCCGCTCGTCGAGGCCCTCGCATTACGTGATCGCCTGCCCGGACCACTGCACATCAAGCTCGAGAGTCTCCAACGTACAGGATCGTTCAAGGACCGCGGCGCGCTCAATCGTCTGCTCGACCTCACGGCGGCTGAACGCAAGCGCGGCGTAGTCACCGCGAGCGCCGGGAATCACGCGCAAGCCGTTGCGTATCATGGAGCACGGCTCGGAGTGCCGGTGCAGGTGGTGATGCCGGAGCACACTCCGCTGATCAAGGTTTCGAACACGAGGCGTTTCGGCGCGGGTGTGCATTTTCACGGCGCCACGCTTTCGGAATCGATGCTCGAAGCGACGCGCATGGCAGCAGAGAACGAATACGTTTTCGTCCACGCCTTCGATGACCGGCGCGTGATCGCCGGTCAGGGTACCATAGGTCTCGAGCTCCTTGAACAACGGCCGGACCTGACCGCGGTCGTCGTTCCGATCGGCGGCGGCGGATTGATCTCCGGCATCGCCATCGCGCTCAAGGAACAGAAGCCCGAGCTCAGGATCTTCGGTGTCGAAGCCGCGGTCGCAGCGTCGGCGTTGGCATCGCGGCGTGCGGGAAAGGTTGTGAAGATCGAATCACAGGAGACCATCGCCGATGGAATTGCAGTGAAACAGATCGGCGAGCTCACTTACCCGATCATCGAGCGGTATGTGGATGACATCGTGAGCGTCAGTGAAGAGGAAATCGCCGGCGCCGTGCACGTGCTGCTCGAGAACGAAAAGTTGGTAGCCGAGGGCGCCGGCGCAGTTGCGCTCGCCGCCATCCTCGCCCAGCGAATTCCTCTGCGACCATCGGACGTGACGGCGATGATTCTCTCAGGCGGCAATATCGATGTGAACCTGCTCGAGCGGATCGTCGACCGCGGTCTCGTGACCGAGGGCCGCCTCGTACAGCTCACCGTCACCGTTCCCGACCGCCCCGGCAATCTCGCCAGGCTCACCGCCATCGTCGCCGCGGCGGGCGCGAACGTTCTCGACGTCAGGCACCAGCGCGCCTACGCCGACATCTCGGTGCGTGACGTTGAGATCGTGCTGCAACTGGAGACGCGCGGACGTGATCACGTTGCCTCCATAATCGAAAAGCTGGAGGCCGGCGAGATGCAGGTGCGCGAGGAAATATCACCGGGGCCAATGCAAGAGGCGCGATGAGCTGGATCAGGAAGTCGGCACCGAACGTGGAGCCTCATTCAGAGTCCAGGTCAGTGGGTATGGCGCCACTCGTACTCGTCGTACTCGCACTGATCGGATCAGTGGCGATACCGGCACGGCAAACGTTGCGCATCACCGATCTCCTGAGACAGACGACGGGCGTGCTGGCGCCATCGCGTGTCATCCAGGCGCAGCTGCAATCGGGCATGGCCGAGGAAATGGGAGCGTTGCAAGGGTACGCGCTGTCCGGTGATACTGCATTGTTCAGCCGATTTCGCTCAGCGATGTCGGCCGACGAAGCGCGACTCGATAGCATCGAGCGACTGGCGCCGCGACTCGATGCGCAGTCCACCACCCACGTCCGAAGCGTCCGGTCGCGCATGGACGATTGGCAGCGAGTGACTAATCCCGCGAAAGAGCGGTGGCTCACGCCCGCGGAAGCTCGTTCCGTCGCCCAGGGCGGCCGCCCCGCCTACGAATCTGTGATGAGCGCGCTCACCGCTCTGTCATCGGACCTCGCCGCGGAGATCGACGCCAGGGATAACAGGGTCGAGTCACTTGAGCATTGGAGCCTGATCGCCAACGCCGGACTCGTCCTCGCTGCGATCGCGGCGCTGGGCGCGGTCATGGCTCTTACTCTGCGCGAACGACGCGCGCTGCAAGAGGCTCGACGCCGCGCGCGCCAGGAGCTCGCGCTGAGAGAAACAGCGGAAGCTCTTGCCGGGGCGTTCACAGTCGAGGATGTCACGGGGCTGATCGCCCAGGCGGCGCTCGACGTGGTGGAGGGACGGGGCGCGTTCGTAGAGCAGATCACTGATCGCGATGGAGGCACTAAAGACGTGCTGGTGCGAGCAAGGGCTGGCGCCGGAGCGCCGGCTCTCGAGACAGTCCGGCCATTTGCGGGATCGCACACTGAGCTCGTCAACACGAGCGGCTCGCCGATGCTCATTGAGGATCTTGCGTCGCAGCCATTGGAAGCGGACGGTGCTTCTCAGAGTGGCTCGAGCGAAGCAATCGTTGTCCCTCTTGGAAGTCTGGGAACGCCGATCGGCGCACTGTTTGTCCTGAGTCCGACTGGCGCTCGGTTTCGAGCCGACGATTTGGCGCGAGCTTCGATATTGGGACATCTGGCGGCGCTCGCTTACGAAAAAGTCAGGCTGCTCGAGGAGGCACTCGACGGAAGACGAAAGCTGGAGCGCGTGATACAAAGCCGTTCACGTCTGATTCGGGGATTCAGCCACGACGTCAAGAATCCCATCGGTGCCGCGGACGGCTACGCCGAGCTGTTGCATGACGGAATCTACGGGCAGCTTTTGCCCGAACAGGAAAACAGCATCAAACGCATCCGCAACAGCATTAAGACTGCTCTGTCGCTCATCGACGATTTGCACGAGCTCGGGCGCGCCGAGACCGGCCATCTAGCTCTCTCGGTTCAGCCGGTCGACGTCGGCGAGCTCGTGCTCGCTCTGGGCGAGGAATTTCAGGCGGCAGCGCGGGCGAACCACCTGTCACTCTCGGTGGAAGTGGAACCCGGCCTGCCGATCATCGAGACGAGCATTGGCCGCGTGCGACAGATAGGCTCCAACCTGTTGTCGAACGCCATCAAATACACCAAGAGCGGTTCGGTAATCGTGCGCGCGATGCGGCGCACCAATGGTTCGCTCGAGAACAGCGAGTTCGTCGTCATCGACGTCATCGACACGGGCCCTGGTATTCCGGCGGACAGGCACGAGTTCATCTTCCAGGAGTTCAGTCGGATCGGCGGCAGCAACAAACCAGGTGCGGGCCTCGGCCTCGCTATCAGCAGATTGCTAGCGGACGCGCTCGGCGGGCAAATCTCGCTCGAGAGCGAGCTCGGACGCGGGTCGACTTTCACGCTGTGGTTGCCGCTCCAGCCGCCGCCAGGGATTGGCGATTAGACCAGGACTGTCGTCACGGCAGGCCGTACACCTGGATGCGACTCTGTTGTGCGCCGCCCGGCCAGATTGGCGATTTCATTCCCGACGCAATCGCGACTCGCTGTCGTCCGCCAACCGCGTAGGTAACGATTCCTCCACCGTTCGATTGGCCCGTCGAGTGTTGCCAGAGAACTCGGCCGTCATTCACATCGAACGCGTAGAGGTCGCCGCCGAGGTTGGCGGCGAAAAGCAATCCGCCCGCCGTCGGCGTCACGCCGGCGAGAATGGGATGCGGTGACTGGAACTTCCACTTAACAGCGCCGTTCTCCGCATCGAAGGCAGTGACCCATCCGCGCGCCTGGTCGGCGGGAACCTGCAGGTCGGTGTTCGCATTTCCGAGCCATGTTCCTCCGGCCTCTGGAAGTTTGACGGTATCCTTATTCAGCCGTACCTGGGTGCACCAATCCACGGCCCCTACGTAGAGCGCGTTGGTCTGCGGACTGTAAGCGGCGCCGTTCCATTCTACTCCTCCCTGGATTCCGGGGCAGAAAATCGTGGCGGTGTCGCGTGAGAGCGCGACATCGACGTTGCGTCGAGTGGTCGTCGCTGTCTGCGACAGCAGCACCAGACCGGATGTGAGATCGCCAGCCGCACGCGCGGCGCTGCCGGTGAGACGGGAACGGTCCAGAATGGAGAGAAGGCCATCCTTGTTCGCCGACGCGACGATCGCGCGGCCGCTTGTGTTAGTGACGAGCGTCGGTGGCGAATCGACGTCCCAGTCATGATTGTCGCGTTTTACCAGCTGATTGTAGGCGAGCATGCGCCCCGTTGACGCGTCGAGCGCAATCACCGAGTTGGAGTACAGATTGTCACCGGTGCGCAGCTCGGCGTCGAAATCGGGAGCGGGATTGCCGGCCGGGACATACAACACGCCGTTGAGTGCATCCATGGTGAACGATGTCCAGAACGCGCCGCCAGAGATTGGCAGTCGCGGATTGCTCCACGTCGCGCGCGCGGGACCCGACGCGGGCACCACGTCGAACCTCCAGACTGAATGTCCATCGCTGGCGTCATACGCATAGACGTGACCCGTGACACCTACTTGATCGCCGCCGGCGTTGCCGATGTACACGAGCCCGTTGGCGGCGATCGGCGCCATCGGGATGGTGATGCCTGGACGTTTGAGGTCGATGACGTGATCCCAGATCACTTTACCGGTCGCGGCATCCATTGCCAGCACGTGCGCGTCCGAAGTACCGCGGAACAGCCTGCCGTTCATGTACGCGAAGCCACGATTCACGAGTAGCGCGCTCGGCGACTCGCTGTGGCGTGCGACTCTCCATCTCTCGGCACAATTGCTCGCGTCGATGGCGTAGGAGATGGTGTCGGTGGTGAAGTACATCGTGCCGTCGATCACGAGAGGGCCGGTCTGCAGCGACGTTACCTCAGGCAACGTGTAAGTGCAGATGTTGCGGAGCTGCGCAACGTTCGATCGGTTGATCTGCGAGAGCGGCGAGTAGCGATCACCCGCCAGCGTGCGATTGTAGGTTGGCCAGTTCGTTCCATCGTCGGCCGACGCCAAAGGGGCCGGAGACGTGGCTGGGGACGTTGGCGTGCACGCGGCGAGCAGAGCGAAGAGCGAGACGAGGGCCGTCGTTCCACGATTGAGCATGTGTCCGTTCCTGTTGGGGCGCAGCCTCCTTCAGTAGCATTCCTCGTTCCCTGCCGATGATCCGCCGCGAATGTGAGTGGTACCGGCGAGCGTCATCCGTTCTCACCGTTTGGCCGATCGTGCCACCTCGCTTCCGGAAGCTGCCATCCGCGGCTCAACGCGAAGTACCGAAGCCCGAAGCAAAGCGTCGCACCAATCACAGTCGCCGCTATGGAATGGAAGTCCAGGATGCGGGCGACAACGACCACCGCAGCGCCGGCCATGGCGGCGACAGCATAGACATCGGCGCGCAGAACCGATGGTATCTGTGCCGACAGGAGATCGCGGACAATCCCGCCACCGATCCCGGTCAACATTCCGAGTAACACCGCGGAGACCGGACCGAGGTGAAAGTCGAGCGCTTTTTGCGCGCCAGATACGGCAAAGAGTGCAAGTCCGCCGGCGTCGAAGAGCTGCACGGCTCGTTCAACCCGCCGAATGATCGGCCCCCAGCGGAACATGGCCATTCCCGCGAGAACGGGGACGACGAAGTAGCGCCAGTCCGATATGCCGGGAGGCGGAACCGCACCAATCAATACGTCGCGGATGATGCCGCCGGAGTTCGCAGCCGCAAACGACAGCACGAGCACGCCGAAGAAATCCAGTCGGTGCTTGATGCCGGCCATGGCGCCGCTCAGCGCAAATACGAAGGTGCCGCAGAGATCCAGCACCAGCACCATGGTGCTGATGTTGACGTACTGCGAAGGATTCATTCGACTAAGCGGCGAGCCACGCCTGCGCGGCGACCACCATTGCTTCCACTCCTGTCTCCAGTGTTGGATGTATCACTGGCGCGAAACGTGGATTGTGGTTGGTGGGGAGCTCGCCGAGTCTGCCCTCGCTCTCCGCCTTTTCGTAAGTCTGCGGATCGGTGCCTCCGACAAACCAGAACACCGCTGGCGAGTGCCACTCCGCGCCGAATGATCCGAAGTCTTCGCTCGCAGTCGTGGGTGCGCTTTTTCTCACGCGGTCAGCGGAAAAATATTTGCGGAAAGCATCGGCGACTTTCTTCGTCGCGTCGGGGTCGTTGTTTACCAACCGGTATTGGTCGAGCGTCGTGATCTCCGGCGGCTTCGGCGCCCCTGATGCGGCGGCTTCAGCATTGACGATGCGCGTGATGGCGTCGAGCACGCGCTTGCGAACACCCTCGTCAAAAGTGCGGACGTTCAACTTGATGATGGCTTCATCGGGGATGACGTTCTCCTTCGTGCCCGCCTGCAACGCGCCGATGGTCACCACCGCGGGCTCCATGGCGCCAACCTCGCGGGAGACAATCGTCTGCAACCGCATCACCGTCGCCGCGGCCATCACCACGGGATCGATGCTGGCCTGAGGCATCGAGCCGTGCGCGCCACGTCCGAACAGTCGAATTTGCAAGCTGTCTCCGGCAGATGTGATGGCGCCTTCACGCGAGCTGACCACGCCCGCCGGACCAACCATGACATGCTGACCGAGAACGACGTCGGGCCTGGGAAAGCGTTTGAACAGACCATCGTCGATCATCGCCTGCGCTCCCTGCGCCGTTTCCTCGGCGGGCTGGAAGACAGCCATCACTGTGCCGTGCCAATCGTCGCGCGTTTGCGCGAGCATGGTCGAAGCACCGACGAGCCAGGTGACGTGCATGTCGTGGCCACACGCGTGCATGACCGGCACGGTTTTGCCCTCGCGATCGGTCGAAATGACCGTACTCGCGTACGGAAGCCCAGTCGCTTCCTTCACGGGGAGCGCATCCATGTCGGCGCGCAGCATCACTGTCGGACCATCACCGTTGCGCAGAAGACCGACGACGCCGGTTTTCCCGATTCCGGAAGTCACATCGTAACCAGCGTCGCGCAGTCGGGCAGCTGCGATGCCGGCTGTTCTCGTCTCCTGCATCGAAAGCTCCGGGTGCGCGTGGATGTCGGTGTAGAGCTTCTCCAGATCGGGTAACAGGTGATCGAGCTCGCCCGATATGAGTTCGTTCGCCGCCGTTGCTTTCGCGCCCATGACACACCTCCGGAATCATCCATCTTGACAAACGTGCAGGTCTGTGCAGAAGTCATATCCTGCGATGGAACCGCGCGCAACAGCGCGACAGGCCGACGTCAGCGAGCGACCCGAATGCGAGCAGTGTCATGAGCTGGGTCAGAATCGATCAGCGCCTTCGTTATGCGACGGTGTGCGCCTGTGCAGTGCTTTCGTTTCACTGCGCACCGTCGAGCGGCGAGGCGGGCCCAGCCGGACAAGTCGCGGAGACCAGCAGAGTTGGAGACGTCGGCAGCATTCAGCAGGCCGGACCCGCGCAGAGTGATGCGATCCGCGACGTCCTGAAAACCCGCGTCGAGACGCTGCGCAGGAAGGGCCAGCTCGAGGTCAGAGGAAGTCGCCTCGCATCGATCATCGTCCTGCCCGACTTTTACGAGAGGCGTGGATTCCGGCCCGCGTGGACGTCGAGCACCATCGACCAGCTCTTCCGCGCCATCGCGGGCGCGGAAGCGGACGGTCTCGACCCGCGCGACTACAATCAAACGCTCCTCGCACAACTCCGTGACGAGGTCGCGGCCAAGCGACCGCCGGACAGCGCGCTGCTGGCCGATTATGATCTGCTGCTTACCGACGCACTCATCCGCCTCGGATATCACTTCATGTTCGGCAAAGTGGATCCGGAGCGCATCGACGCGGACTGGAACATGTCTCGCCAGCTGCCCGGTTTCGAGCCGGCGGTCGAGATGCAGCGAGCGCTCGATGCAAATGATGTCTACGGCGCGCTCGAGCGCGAAAAGCCAAGCCATCCTTTCTACACCTCGCTCAAGCGAGAACTGGCGCGCTATCGAAAGATCGAATCAGCGGGCGGATGGCCGACGGTTCCGTCAGGTGCGACGCTTCGCGTCGGCTCGGTCGACGCGCGCGTACCGACTTTGAAACGCCGGCTGCTTGCAACCGGCGACCTCCCCAGTGGAACCGACACGAGTTCGACAGTCTACGATTCGACGGTCGCAGCCGCGGTGCGCGGTTTTCAGGCGCGCGTCGGAGATGACGCTGACGGAGTCTTCGGTGCGGGTACACGCAACGCGCTGAACGTGCCCGTCCGCGACCGCGTTCAGCAAATGCGTCTCAGCCTCGAGCGCGGTCGCTGGGTGCTGCACAACCTCGACAGCACCTTCGTCGTCGTCAACGTCGCGGGTTACAGCGTTTACTATGTGCGCGGTGGAAGCACTGTGTGGCGGAGTCGAGCGGTGGTGGGACTGCCCTATCGGCGAACTCCGATCTTTCGCGATTCGATCAAATACCTCGATTTCAATCCGACGTGGACGGTGCCGCCCGGCATCCTCGCGCGCGACATGCTGCCGCGGCTCAAGCGCGGAGGCATCCGCGCACTTCCAGCGGGAATGCGGGTGCTCGATCGGTCGGGTCGGACCGTCAACGCGTCGCGCATCAACTGGTCCTCGTATTCAGCGTCGAAATTCCCGTTCACGCTGCGACAGGATCCGGGTCCGCAGAACGCACTCGGGCGTGTGAAGTTCATGTTCCCGAACAAGTATCTCGTGTACCTGCACGACACACCGAGCCGGGAGCTGTTCGACGAAACCGCGCGCGCATTCAGCTCCGGCTGCATTCGCATCGAGCGGCCGTTCGAGCTCGCCGATTTGCTCCTCGCTGACAGGAAATGGAATGCGGACTCGACTGCTCGTGTACTGGCGACTGGCCGCACTCGTACAGTCAACTTGCGGCGGCCGGTGCCGGTGCTATTGCTCTACCTCACGTCGTGGGTCGACGACAAGGGAAGCGTGAATTTCAGATCCGACATCTACGGCCGTGATGCGCGCCTGACGCGCGCGCTGGACGAGCCGTTCCGCTTCCGCAGCCGACCAGTCGTTCCTCGACCACGTTGAACGGGAATCGCATCCATATGGCAAATGCAGTGAAAGAGTTGCCGACGCCGACGGGAAGTTCTGCGCCGAGCCGCGACACCCAATTCGTCGGCAATGACCGCGTCCTGTTCGGCATCATCTTCGGCGTGCTGGCGTTCTGGCTGTTCGCGCAGACCACGCTGAACATTTCGCCAGTGATGGCACGTGATCTCGGAGTCGAGACAAACCTGATGAACATCGCGGTCTCGATCACCGCGTTGTTCTCCGGAATCTTCATCGTCGTCGTCGGCAGCCTCGCCGATCGGTTTGGTCGCGTGAAGGTGGTGCAAATCGGTTTCGTGCTCAGCATCGCGGGATCGTTGCTCGTCGGCCTGGCTCCTTCCGGAAGTCTGGCCGCGGTGTTTCTGATGTTCGGCCGCATCCTGCAAGGTCTGTCCGGCGCGTTCATCATGTCGGCCAGCCTCGCATTGTTGAAGGCGTACTGGGATGGCGCGGCGCGCCAGCGCGCGATCTCGTTGTGGTCTATCGGCTCGTGGGGCGGTTCCGGCTTCGCCGCATTGTTCGGTGGCATCATGGCCGAGAACGTCGGCTGGCGCTGGATTTTCTTCGCAGGCGCGGCACTCTCGCTGGTGGGAATGCTGATGGTGGCAGGCACTCCTGAGAGCAGGGTAGCTGCGAAAGGCGCCTACAAGTTCGACACGGCAGGCGTGCTGACGTTCATGGTAATGATGATTGCGCTTCAGGTTTTCGCCACTCAGGGCGCGAACCTTGGATGGACGAGCCTGCCGTCGCTCGGTCTGCTGGCGGCCGCCGTCATCTTCGCAGTGCTCTTCTTCCGGATCGAATCAGGTAATCCGAACGGCTTCGTGGATTTCCGGTTGTTCGGGAACCTGACCTACACTGGCGCCACCATCTCGAATTTTCTTCTCAACGCAACAGCGGGCATCCTGATCGTTGCAATGTTGCTGGTGCAGACTGGGGGCAACCTGACTGCGCAGCAAGCCGGATTTCTCACCATCGGCTATGCGGTCGCGATCGTGGCCTTCATTCGCGTCGGCGAGAAGTTGCTGCAACGGTTTGGTCCGCGGCCGCCAATGGTCTGGGGATCACTCATCGTCGGTGTCTCGATCGCGTGCCTGATGCCGACGAACCTGATGCTCGGAACCTACAAGATCCTCGCCATCATCGGCTTCACGTTGTTCGGGCTCGGCCTCGCATTCTATGCGACGCCTTCGACCGACGCAGCACTGGCTGCTTTGCCTAATGAACAGGCGGGCAGCGGCGCGGGAATTTACAAAATGGCGTCTTCACTGGGCGCATCGTTCGGTGTGGCAATTTCGGCGACAGTGTTCACGGCGCTGAGCAAAGGCGGCGAGTCGGCTCGATGGATCGAGGGCGTGATCAGTTACGCCGGTCGGCAGGACAACCTCGCCATCCGTCAGGCGGCGTTCTTCGCGCTGGCGGTTAATCTGTTGATGGTCGTCGCCGCGATCATCTCGATCGTGCTCACGATTCCAAAAGGAAAGCGGGCGGCAGAGTCAGCATCGTGACGTGCCGAAGATCGCAGTTCCGGAGCGAAGTCAGGCCTCGCGCGGCCGGCGCCAGAGGATTGCCAGTCCGATTACGCTCGCGAGAACCGAAGCGAGAAAGATCGCGATCTTGGCTGCGCTGAAATCGGCCGCGTTGGGAAATGCCTGTGCGGCGATGAACAGCGACATCGTGAATCCGATCCCGCCGAATGCGCCAGCTCCCAACAATTGCCGCCATGAATAGCTCTCGGGTTTCTCGGTGATGCCGACGCGGCTCGCGATCCACGCGCCGCCAACGATGCCCACCGGTTTTCCGAGTACGAGTCCGAGAGTGATGGCGACGACGAGTGCGCCGCGACCGGTGATGATCCCGGATGACCACGTCACGCCGGCGTTGGCAAGCGCAAAGATCGGCAGCACGAAATAGCTAGACCACGGCTCGGCGGCGCGCAGCAACTTGCTCGCCGGCGACTCGATGCGATCGTGAATGATGTCGAGCGCCTCGAGTACGGCGTGCGACGGCGCCTCGCGTGATTGTGCATGATCACTGCGATCGATTTCGCTGTCGATTACGGCGTTGGCCTGCGCCATCAACGCCCTGAGATTCGGTGGTGGCCGCGTCGGCGTCACGATTGCCAGTATCACACCCGCCAGCGTCGCGTGGACTCCGGACAGATGCAGGAGTGCCCATAAAGTGACACCGAGCACCGCATAAGGCAGCGCCCTGTAGACGTTCCAACGGTTGAGCGCAACGAGCAAGACCGTGACGACGACGGCCGCGACCAGGTACACCGCTGCAAGCGCCTCAGTGTAGAAAAAGGCGATGATTGCAATCGCGACGAGATCGTCGACGATGACGGCCGCGGTAAGAAAGACGCGCAACTCCACCGGCACCCGATCGCCCAGTACCGCGATGAGCGCCACCGCGAAGGCGGTATCGGTCGCGATGGTCAGGCCCCATCCCTGAGACAGAGGACCCGACGGAGCGATCGACAAATAGACGATTGCGGGAATGGTCATGCCGCCCAGGGCGGCAGCGATCGGAAACATCGCTTCGCGTCTGGTCGCAAGCATCCCGACGGTGAACTCGCGCTTCATCTCCAGACCGACGACGAGGAAGAACACGGTGAGCAATCCGTGATTCACCCAGTCGACGAGCGACATCCCGAACGATCGTGCGCCAAAATCAATACCGGCGTGCGTGTTCCAGAACGCCGCGAACGCGTCACGAGCGGACGTATTCGATGCGACCACTGCGATGATGGTCATCACCAGCAGCAGCACGCCCGTCGACGGCGCCCACCGTGCGAAGTTCGTCGCGGCCACGCGGAGGCGATGGCCGACTGAACCCTGGATGGCTTCGGCGAGCGACGCCACATCCCACGGGCCGTCGTAACGTCTGTCGTTGATGTAGAAGGTAGGCGTCACTCGCGCACCGCTGCGAATGGCACTCGTTGCCTGGTCGCGGACGCGCGTTCTCACCGCGCGGTTTATCTGCGGGTCTCGCGCGTCGGCGGGCGGGACGCCGAGCTCCGCTGCCACATGATCGAGATCGTGATCATTGAAGCGGTGGCTGCGTTTCATGAGTTCATCGTGCGCGCGCCAGAAATCGCCACCGGTGGCGAACGAGTATTCCGCCAGCTCCGCCGCGTGCGTCGCGAGCACGCGGTCGGAGAGTGGCAGGTGCCGGTAGACGTAGCGAATCCCGTCGCCGAATTCCTCGCGTAGATCACGGACGACGCGGTGCGCGGCATGACAATACTCGCAGGCGTAGCTGCCGTACTCGACGAGGGTTACATCGGCGTCGGGATTGCCGAGTACGTGATCGCGGGCGAGATCGACGGGGCTGACGAGACGTGCGGCGTGCTTCAAGTCGCTGCCAGTGAGGTCGTCAAAGGTTGGGTTGAAGAGCGCGCCCGTATGGAGCCCGCGCTTCCCTCAACCTATATTCGGCAATCCTTCCGCGGGAGGACGCGGCGTTGCATCGCTTCACCCGGTTCCTCGTTTCCGCAGCGGAGTCCGATCATTCCGCGGTCGCGTACGCCGCGCGGCTGGCCGCAGCGAGCGGCGCGTCTGTGACCATTACGAACTCGATGGAGCAGCTCCCTGCCGCTGTAGAACAACTCCCGCGCGGCTGGGATGTGCCCGAGCTCGTGCGAACGTGGAACAGCGATTTGGTGAAACGCGCGGCCGCTCGTGCCCGGCGTTCCGGAGTCAACGCCGACACTGTGGTGCTCGACGGCCCTCCGGGCGATGCGCTCGTTCGTGAAGTGCAGCGCGGTGGATACGATTTGCTCATCGTCAGCGCGCCGCGCAACGGCATGGTGAACTCGACACTCTCAACCGCCGCTCGGCTGGTGCGCGAGTGCCCGTCCGCGGTGCTGTTGGTACGCGCCGCTCGCCGTCGCCGCTCGCCGCGCGTCCTGGTTGGAGTCGATGCACATATGCTTCGCGAGCGAAACACCGACGCGTTCACCGCGCTGCTGATGGAATCCGCGCTGTGGTTCGCCGAGCAGATCAACGGCGAGGTGCACGTAGTCCACGCGTGGCAATCATTCGGCGATGGCCCGATGCGATGGGGAGGCGTGCCTCCAGCGGCGATCGCGCGCTATCACAGCGCCGCAGCGAAAGAGGCCCTCAAGGAGCTGCAAAAGGTCATTGCGCCGTTTCGCGATCGAATCGCACCATCGGGCGTGCACGTGAGGATGGGGGATCCCCGAAAAGTCATCGCTCCATTCGCGAAAGAGAAACGCATTGATCTGCTCGTGATCGGCACCGTCGCGCGGTCTGGAATCGCCGATCGGATCCTGGGCAACACCGCTGAGGTGCTACTCACCAAACTGCCGTGCTCGATGCTGGTCGTGAGGCCGCAGTAGGCAGCGCGAACCACAATCCCAAGTCGAATTTTGCCGGCGCGTTCGGCTGATCAGAGATAGTCGATGTCACGCGCGTGCTGTCTCCAAACTGCTGGCGGCACCAGTAGCACCGGCATGTCCACCCGATTCGTCACTGCCGACGAAACCGATCCAAGGCCCGAAGCGTTTTTCTCCGACAACCCGCGGGTACCGAGCACGACCAGATCCGGCTTCTGATCTTTGGCGAAGCGAATAATTCCGCTGACAGGATCCTTGGATTTTTTTGTCGCGGCCGTCACGGACACTCCGGCCCAGGGGTCCGCCCCGCGTTTCAGGACATCGAGCTCGTGATCGACAATTCGCTTTCGATCTGCATCGTGCGACGACAGAGGCTGCGGAGTTTCGATATGGAGAACAGTCAGCGTAGTTGCAGAGGCATCTGAGCTGGAATGTCGAAGCGCGGACGCCCATGACAGCGCCACGAGCAGTGCCCCGCGCGCGGTCTCCGACGTATCGATTGCGACCAGCGCTCGCTGAATCGGGACCTCGAGTGACCGCGATGCGATCAGACATGGAGCCAGCGCGCGCGTGACTACATCGTATGCCGTGCTGCCGATAGGGCTCGAGGACTTCCTGTCCGCACGCTGACGGTGGCGGCCGATGACGACGACGTCAGCTTTGATCTCATCAGAAAGCCGCGATATGGTTGACCCGGGATCGCCAGTGCTGACGTGAACTCGACGGTTGTCTCCGGACCAGCCGACGCGTTCGCGAAACACGGTCATCGCGGACTCTGTTTCCTGGCTGGGTGAATCGACTCCAGGACGATCGGGCGATACGTACACCAGGTGGAGCTTTGCGCCTGCGGCGTCGGCGAGTCGAATTGCGCTCTCAACCGCGGAATCGGATGATGGCTCGAGGTCGGTAGCAGCGAGGACAGTCTTCAGTCTCAATAATCGCATTCACCCTCCTTGTCGTTCCTCGCGAGAGTCCACTGTCGGCGGCATTGCACCGTAGCTGAATCTTACACCCTTTGTTGCTTATCCCGGCGTTCTGCAGCAGAATAAGTGAGAGGTAATGTGGCCTCTCGAGGTTTGATTGTTCATGGGCTACTACAACGAGCAGCCGCCACCGCACGGCCATCGCACTCCATCGGAGTTAGCCGAAAGCGATGTCCTGCCAGCGCGTCGGGCTCGACGTGCAGGTGCGTCGCTGCCGAGCGGATTTCGCCACCTGGCGAGCGGGCAGCCGTTCAATCTTCTGCTTGCGATCGAAAACGATAGCAACGCTTTGGTCGCGATCCGGTTGGCCGACGAGCTCACTCTCCGAGGCGCGATTCCGACGGTAATCAACGTCACCCGGTCTCTGAGGCATCCTTACCCGTCCTCATCAGCGCAATCCTACGACGATGCAATTTTCGGAGAGGATTTCCACGCCAATCGCTGCCGCATCCTGCACGACCTGATAGCCACCGCTGTTGGCGAAGACAAGAATTGGCCAATCGAAAGCGCCGTGGGAGATCCCGCGCCAAAGATTGTTGAAGCAGCCGCGGCCTGCGACGCCGAGCTCATTGTCATAGGGATCAACCGTCATGGCAGTTTCGCGCAGGCGATGGGAGAAAACACCGCCACGCGCATCATGGGCAAGGCGAGCGTACCGGTTATTGGTGTACGACCAGGCATGACGAACAAGCCAAAGCTGATTATGGTGGCGACGGATTTTGGTGAGTCCAGCCGACAAGCGGCGCACATCGCCGCGAATCTGGCCCAGCCACATGGACGAGTCGTGCTCGTTTACACTACTGCGAGCTCCGACATGCCCGGCGCGGTCGCCGACCGTGAAGTACCCACGCGCGACGAAATCGACGATGCCTTCCTGCGCATCTCGGCCGACATTCGCGCCGGCAAGGCAATTGATGTGGAGAGTGTGCACCGGATCGGTGATCCGACCGAAGAGCTTCTCGCGGCGGCGGAGGATATCGGACCTGAGCTCATTGCTATCGGCAGCGAGCGCGTCGAGGGACCAACGCGTCTGCCCCTGGACAGCATTACGCGAACACTGATACTGGACGGCCACTGGCCGATGCTCGTGACACCGCCAGTGACGTTTGGGAGTTCCACCAGCTGAATCGACGATACTCGCGCACGTCGTGAAGGATGGCAGGAATAAAAGATTATTCCGCTGCATCGAGGAGGAAGAATGTATCGGACGATAATTGCGCCGACGGAAGGATCGGATTTTGAGAATGCAGCGATCACCCTGGCAGCGAAACTTGCCGAGCGGTTCGAGGCAACCCTGTACCTCGTTGAAGTTCTGGCGCGGCCAATCGTTGCCGACAGTACACCCCAGTTTCCGGCGCTCGAGCACATCGAGCAGGCACTGGCGGAAGAAAAGCTCGCCCGTTTACAGAGACTGGAGAGGTTGGGAGAGAACATCCGATCGAATGGTCGCGTTCGCGTGGTCACGGAGCTCAAAGAGGGCAACGTCACTCTCACTCTGAGTCAATACGCAAAGCAGCTGGACGCGGATCTGATCGTGATGTCGAGTCATTCCCGTGGAGGACTGAAGAGACTCAACCTCGGCAGCGTCACCGATTTTCTGATCCGAAATACGCACCGGCCCGTTCTCGTAGTGAGGCCGGATACATCGTTAGTGTCGGAAGCTTCCAAAGCGACCGAGCGGCGGATCGTTGTGCCGCTCGACGGTTCCCCACTTGCAGAGCAGATAATGCCGGAAGTGGTGAAGTTCGCATCGGCAATAAATGCCGCGGTGACAGTTCTGCACGTGCTGACGCCGCAAACGTACTCGCAGAAGCGGATCATGCAGCCCGGTCTGCCGTGGTGGGACACTGACATCGAGAATGCAGAAGCCTATCTATCCTGGCCGGTAGACTATCTGACCAGGCACCGTATCTCGGCAACGAAACAGGTCATTCTGCACGACGACGTCCCAACCGCGATCCTGGACTATGCAATCCGGAACGGAGCTGATGTTCTTGGTATTGCGACAAACGGTATTGGCGGGCTGCAACGTTTCGTGTTTGGAACTGTGGCCGACCAGGTAACGAGGAAAGCACCGATGTCAGTTCTCGTTTTTCATCCGAATCCGGAAACCGCGGGCGAGATTGCGAGCACGGAGTCCGAGGTCGGGCTGGCGACCACGACATGAGCGAGCGGAATCCGGCGTTGCTCACCACGCCCAACATTCGAGTGCACGCCGTCGCGATGGATGACGAGGATCGCGAATACATACGACGACGAGTGCGGACGCTGTTTCGCAGATATCGAGGCGTAGCAGAGCGCGTCACGGTGAGAGTGCGCGACGTAAACGGCCCGCGCGGCGGCGTTGACATCGTGTGTCGCGTGAAGGTAGTACTGAAGCGTTTGCCGAGCGTGGTAGTGGAACGTCGCACGTCGCGGTTAAAAAGCGCGGTGTCCAGCGCGCTAATGGCGGCTGCGCAGGCAGTCTCGCAAACATTGCGGCGGCGACGCATGCGGCCGATAAGAACCAGCAGACGAAAGGCAGCGGTCTCAAGGTAGAGTTCGCGGAAGCGGCAGTCCGACAACAGCCAAGGGGTGTGACAATGCTCGTAGCGGATCTAATGCAGAAGGATGTGAAATCGATCGCTCCCGACGCCTCGGTTCGGGAATTGGTATCCAGTCTTGCCGATGCGCACGTGTCGGGACTTCCGGTGGTCGGGACGTCGGGTCGGGTGATGGGCGTGGTGTCCGCGACGGACGTTCTGCAGGCGAGCGCGGAGAAGGACGACGCCGTCGCTCAAGCGAAGTTTCTCGAGCACACCATGGTGAAGGAGATAATGACACCGAACGCACACGTCATCGACCCACATGCCGATGTGCGCGACGCCGCCAAATACATGCTTTATACTGAAACTCGACGCCTGTTCGTCGAGGATCACGGCAGTCTGGTCGGCGTGATCTCACAGACCGACATCGCTCACGCGCTGGGCAGCGGACGACTTTAGGAAATTGAGAATTGGCTGTGCAGACGCCGGCGCTCTCGAGCCGCGAGCGCGATGAGCTCCGGCGTGGTACTCGTCTACCGCTAATACTCGTCGTCGTCACGCTGGTGCTGGCGGTTTTGTTGCCGCGAGTCACACAGCGACGGGTCTCGCGCCTGCGAGACGAGATCAACAACATCGCCGATCCTGCCCGCCTGCGGGTGACAGGCGTCCAGCTCGAGCTTGCGCTCCAGGGATCGCAGCGACGCGGCTTTCTCCTTACGCGGGACACCAGCCTCGCCAAGGAATTCGAGCAAACGCGCGCGCGTCGACTTCGCGAAGAGCAGGAGCTGCTCGCTTACGCGCGGCGTCTCGATCGGGACGGACGCGCGGGTCTCACAAAAGACGTCAACCGACTGACGCACGCCGCCGCTGCGCTCGATGCTCTTGTCACCGCCAGCGCCGAGGTGTCAGCGCGTTCGCTTGACGCGCAGCATGATGCCTTCGTCGACATCCGAAGTCTATCCGATTCGATTGCAGCCAGCATAGACAGCATCACAACGGCGCGGCGGGCATCAATCGGGAGCACCGAAAGTCTCGTGGCCGCCACGACCGCCGGCCTGCTGCTGCTCGGGCTAGCCGCCGCATTTCTCGTAGCACGACTCGGCGCGCGCTTTCGCCTGCTGGCGCTGCGGCTGGAGGAGCGTCGCGCTGAGCTCGAGCGCGTGACTGACAGCCGCACACGCCTCGTCCGCGGCTTCACCCACGACGTCAAGAATCCGCTCGGCGCGGCGGACGGATACCTCGAGTTGATGGAAGACGGGATCATCGATCACGTGACTGGGCCACAGCGCGAGACCATTGGTAAAGTGCGGCGCTCGATTCGCCAGGCGCTGGACCTGATCGCGCATTTACTCGACATTGCGCGCGCCGAGGCCGGGCAGCTCGAGATCCGCCGCAGCCCTACGTGCGTCGCTGATGAAGTTCGTGAGGTGGCGGACGCATTCGTCGGGCAGGCACGTGCGAAGGATCTCGACATGAACGTCGCTGTCGAGCCCGAGCTGCCGGTCATTCAAACCGATCCTGCGCGGTTGAGGCAGGTCGTGGGAAACCTGATCTCAAACGCTGTGAAGTACACTCCGAAAGGCGGCCACATCCAGATTCGAACACGCCTCGCCCAAATGCAGACGACGCTCGACGAGCGGCAAATCGAGATCGCGGTCACCGACGACGGACCTGGAATCGCGGCAGACAAGCTTCCCTCGCTGTTCACAGAGTTCACGCGCTTCGATCCGCGCGCCGCCGAGGGGGCAGGAATTGGGCTCGCAATCAGTCAGAAGATCGCTCAGGCGCTAGGCGGAGACATCGCGGTGGAAACTGAAGCGGGGCGCGGCAGCTCTTTCATTCTCCAATTGCCCGTCCAGCGCGGGTAGCTGGGTCACCGCTGGCATGCTCCTCGCCTCGATAGAGGGCGAGCGCACGGTTCAGAATCAGATCCCCAAGGAGGAAACATGGCCACGACCGCGATGGAAACCACCACGTGGCAGCTCGATCCCACGCACTCGAGCGTCGAGTTCTCAGTCAAGCACATGATGATGACGACCGTACGAGGTCGGTTCAAAGATCTGCAGGCCACGCTGCGTGGGGACCGCGATCACTCTGACGACGCCGGCGTCGACGTAACGTTGCAAGTGGCAAGTATCGACACCGGCGTTGCTGATCGTGACGCTCACCTGCGCAGCGCCGATTTCTTCGATGCTGACAACCACCCGACGATCAACTTCCGCAGCACGCGCATCGAGGGCAACCCACCTCGTGAAGAGGGAGACCGCTTCCGGCTGGTTGGCGATCTCGCCATCCGCGACACGACGATGGAGATCGTGCTCGAATGCGAGTATCAGGGCCGCGGCAAGGACCCGTGGGGGAAGACGCGCGCGGGGTTCAGCTTCCGCACCGAGATCGATCGGCGGGAGTGGGGACTCAAATGGAATCAGGCGATCGAGACGGGTGGCGTGCTCGTCGCGAACAAGGTGCGCATCGAGGGCGAGGTGCAGTTTGTAAAGGACGGCGAGTAGCGTTCACCGCGCTGCAAGACGCGTCGCGGGCGGGCTCACTCGCAGCCCGACCGCGAGCAACGCCAAGGCGTTGATCACCTCGCCGAATGCCAGCAATCGGCTCGCGCGCGCGGGATCCGGGGCTGCGAAGAAAGCCACCGCCGCGAGCGCGCCGATCAGCACGCCCTGAGCGATCAAAACCAGAGTCCACGGATTCTTGCCCAATTCGCCATAGAGTCTTCCCGCCGCGGAGAGTCGCATCAGGGCGAGCAGGAATGCGAGTGTCGCCAGCACTCCGAGGTAAAGCACGAGTGTTATCGGGAAACTCAACATGCCCTTCCCGAACCACACGAAGAGCGCGGCACAAACCCGGATTAAACCATCGACTCCTGCCAGCGCCGCGAGCACCCGGTACCATCCAGCAGCGAGTATCAATACGGCGAGAAGCAAAGCCAACACGCCATCGATTGCTGAAAACGCCGCGAACGAGTGCAGAATCGACGGCATGCTGGACAAATGGGTCCAGAAGTAAGCAGCGAGCGCAAAACTCAACAAACAGCGTAGAATCAGGATCGAACGGAGGAGCACAAAACTCATAGCGGGCTTCGTGTGCAAGAAGGCTGCGAGGTCGCGCAAATCAAACGCTGCACCCATTCCAGAGCATGGATCCAGGGCACGACCACCATCATCACGTCGCAAGTTCTGAGCACGTGCCGGCGCGACACGCACACTCGGGCGGGTCTCACGACAACCATGCCGAGCATTCAGGTCACGATCGTCACGCCGGGCACAGCGTCGCGATGTTTCGCGACAAATTCTGGATCTCACTGCTGCTGACGATCCCCACTTTGGTATGGGGGCACATGCTCCAACGCGCGTTCGGCTTTTCGCCGCCGCAGTTCCCCGGCGCGCATTGGATTCCAGCGGTGTTTGGAACGGCGGTGTTCTTCTATGGGGGAACGCCGTTCATCAAAGGCGGCGTCAGCGAGCTGCGCAGCCGCACGCCGGGAATGATGTCGCTGATCGGACTGGCGATCTCGGTCGCGTTCCTGTTCAGCGTCGCCATCACGCTCGGCTTTCCGGGAATGCCGCTCTGGGAAGAGCTCGCGACACTCGTCACGGTGATGCTGCTCGGCCACTGGATCGAGATGCGGTCGATTGCCCAGGCAACCGGAGCCATCAGAGAATTGGCGAGACTGCTGCCGAATCTCGCCGAGCGAGTTGTCGGCGATCGCATCGAAGAGGTGACGATCGATCAACTGCGCGAAGGTGACATCGTGCTGATCCGGCCCGGAGCGAGAATTCCCGCCGACGCGATCGCGCGCGACGGAACGAGCACGGTCGATGAATCGATGTTGACTGGTGAATCGCGTCCTGTCGAAAAGAAGCCAGGCGACAAGCTGATTGCAGGCACGGTGAACATCTCGGGATCCTTGCGCGCCGAAGTGACAGGCACAGGTGAGAACACGGCACTCGCCGGCATCATGAGATTGGTCGAACAGGCACAGCGCTCGCGCTCGCGGGCGCAGACCCTCGCCGATCGTGCCGCATTCATGCTCACCGTCGTGGCGCTCACGACGGGATTTCTGACTCTGGTGGTCTGGCTCGTTATCAGCCCGGGAAATCCGGCGTTCGCGATCGAGCGGATGGTCACCGTCCTGGTGATCGCGTGCCCGCACGCACTCGGCCTCGCGGTGCCGCTGGTGATTGCGATTTCGACGACGCTCGGAGCGCACGCAGGCCTGCTGGTGCGCGATCGGCGTGGACTCGAGGAAGCACGCAATCTCACCTCAGTAGTTTTTGACAAAACAGGAACGCTGACGCTCGGTGAGCATCGCGTCGTAGAGCTCGTCGGGGCTGAGGGCACGAACGATAGTGACGCGCTGCGCCTGGCCGCCGCCGTCGAGCGGGACTCCGAGCATCCGATCGGCAAGGCAATTGTGGAGAGTGCGCGGGAGCGTGGTTCGCTGGTGCCGACAGCGAGCGAATTCGAGTACGAGCAAGGCAAAGGCGTGCGCGCGGTCGTCGAGGGGCGGCAGCTCGCCGTTGGAGGACCCAACCTTCTTCGTAAGTCGAACATCGAGTCCGAGGCGCGGTTTCGCGATTTCGTCGAGCGAGCATCGTCACGCGGACAAACGACCGTGTTCCTCGTCGAAGCAAATCGCATCATCGCCGCGTTTGCAATTGCCGACGCGATCAGACCTGAATCGAAGGAAGCAATCGATCGCCTTCACCGCGATCACATCGAGGTGACAATGATCACCGGCGATGCGAAACCAGTCGCAGAAGCCGTCGCGAAAGAATTGGGAATCGACACCGTGCTGGCGCAGGTGCTACCGGATGAGAAGGCGATGCGCATCGAGGAGATCAAGGCGCAGGGGAAGAAAGTCGCAATGGTCGGCGACGGTGTGAACGACGCGCCCGCGCTCGTTACGGCGGATGTCGGAATCGCGATTGGGGCGGGGACCGAAGTCGCCGTCGAGGCGGGCGACATCGTCCTCGTGCGCAGCGACCCGCGCGATGTGCCGCGCATCGTGGCGCTCTCCCGCCTTACATATCGCAAGATGATCCAGAACCTGTGGTGGGCGGCGGGCTACAATATCGTTGCCATTCCGCTCGCCGCCGGCGTCCTCGCGCGCTGGGGTTTGGTGTTGTCGCCAGCGGTAGGTGCCGTGCTGATGTCGGCGAGCACTGTGATCGTTGCGATCAACGCGCAGCTGATGCGGCGAGCGGCGATGTAGTTGACAGCTGCGCTGTCCGCGCCTCAACATCGCGAGCAACACAATATCAAACGTCGGAGATTTCCATGGACGGAAGAAACGATCGTTCGTCGTTATCGCTGGCCGCAAAGCTCATGCTCGTCGGGCAGATCCTGTATATCGTGGTCACTCAATTTCACGCCGATGGCGACGCCAATAATCACCCCCTGGTATTCGCTGAATACGCGAGCAATGGAATCTGGACGGCGGTGCATCTCGCTCAGTTCCTTGCCACCGCAATCCTGCTCGCGGGACTGCTGGCGTTGTTCCTCGCGCTCGACGTAGAGTCCATCGCCACCAGACTTGCAGGTCGATTCGGCGCCGCCTGCGCCATCGTTGCGCTCGCGCTATACGGCGCGCTTCAGGCCGTCGACGGTGTCGCGAACAAGCAGGTCGACGTCGCGTGGGCGAGCGCAGCGGACGCGGAAAAGGCCGCGCGGTTCGCGAGCGCCGAGGCGGTCAGATGGATCGAGTGGGGCCTGAGAAGTTATCAGGACATCGCGATGGGTCTCGCATTGATCCTCCTGGCGCTGGCGGTGATTCGGTCAGCCGCGATTTCACGCGCGATTGCGTATCTCATTGCTCTATCGGGGGTCGCATATCTGGCGCAGGGCTGGATCGTCGGCTCGCAGGGCTTCTCGAGAACCGAATCAATTCTGATAGTGCTGTCCTGGGTGCTGAGTCTGGCGTGGATGATTTGGCTCCTCGTAGTCGCCAGGCACAGACCTGATTCGGCCGTGCTTTACGAGTCTTGAAGCCGGCTTCATATTCGGAATCCGGCCCCCGACCCCCGACCACTCGACCCCAAAGAAGAAGGTTCTATGTCGCCAGAATCACATGAGCATCACGGCAGCCACGATCATCACGGCCATGAGCACGGCGGACACGATCATGGCGGACACGCGCATGGGCACGGTCCGGTAGCACACGGTGTTCGCGACGATGTCGCCGTCACGTACATGCGCGCGGTCGAAGCCGCCATCCCCGATCCCGGTTGCTCGGTTGTGAAAGTCGATCTCGAAGCGCGCGAAACCGAATGGGAATTCGTGCCGGGGTACAAGACGCGCGCGTGGGGCTTCAACGGTCAGGTACCGGGACCAACGATGGAAGCGCGGGTCGGCGATGTGCTGGAGATTCGGTTCACCAACAACCTTCCCGAGCCGACGACGATTCACTGGCACGGCCTGCAGATTCCGGCGGCGATGGATGGCACCGACATGGTGCAGCATCCGATCATGCCCGGCGAGACGTTCACGTATCGATTCAAGCTTCCGGACGCAGGCACCTTCTGGTATCACCCGCACATGAACGAAACGGTGCAGCTCGAGCGCGGTTTGTATGGCGCGATCGTGGTGCGCGGCGCGAACGAGCCACGGTTCGACGCGGAGCGTGTGCTCGTTATCGACGACGTGAAGCTGGATAGCAAAGGCGAGATCAAGCCGCCCGGTTGGTGGCTCGAGCATCACGACGGTCGTCAGGGTCCTACGAAACTGATCAACGGACGGAAGGAGCCGGAGCTCACGATCGCCGCCGGACAAGTCGAGCGCTGGCGAATCGTGAACGCATCGAGCGCGCGTTATGTGCGGCTCTCACTCGACGGCAGGCCATTCACTCTGATCGGCACTGACGGCGGATTGATCGATGCGCCGGTCACGATGCATGAGGTCCTGCTCACGCCCGCTGATCGAGCGGAGATCGCCGTCGGACCATTTACCGAAGGCGAAGTGATCAACCTCAACGCGTTACGCTACGATCGGAAGACGGCTGCGCGAGCTCGAGATGAGACTTTCGGGACCATTCGCGTCGGGCCAGTTGCGCCATCTCACGTGGAGATTCCAGCCAGGCTGCGTGATATCGAGCCGCTCGCTGACCGCAGTGCTACGCCGAATCGTGAGTGCCATCTCGGTTTCAAGATGAGCCTCAAACACGGCGTCGACTTTACCATTAACAACGAAGCACACCATCGCGATCGCCCCGTGAAAGTGGGCGAGCTGCAGGTGTGGGACGTCGTCAACGATACACTGATGGATCATCCGTTCCACCTGCACGGATTTTTCTTTCAGGTGATCGAGGTGAATGGCGAGCCGCCGGCGTTCCGTTCGTGGGAAGACACGGTGAACGTGCCGCCGAAAGGTCGCGTGCGCATCGCGTGGATGCCCGACAATCGTCCGGGCGAGTGGATGTATCACTGCCACATCCTCGAGCATCATGCGAGCGGAATGATGGCACACTTCGAGGTAGTGCCGTAACCGGCTTGAGCAACTCTCATGTATCGCGCCGCCGACGTTCTCATCGAAAACGTTCCCGACGCGAGCTTGTTAGTTAGCCGCCCCGACCTTTTCCTTCGACGCTTCCTCGCTCGACGGCGTAAAGACATCGACGCCGAGCCGGAAGGTGCGTTGCTCGTCCGGATTGAGCACGCCGACGCTCACGACCTGACGCGTGATCTCGCGTTGCTGCTCGTCGAGGATAGTGATCACCACCGAATACTCCCACGCCTCGCCCGCGTCCGGATGCGTGATAGTGCCTTCGACGCGGAGCGGAGAGAAGCTGGGCGCCGCTCGCCGCTTCCGCTGTGAATCGAATCGAAGACTGTGATCGCAGGCAGGACAGATCGTCGCGCTCTGCAGAATCGTCGCTTTGCAGTGCGGGCAGAGCCGCGCCTTACCCGGCGTGCCGACGCTCGTCGCGCTCACGATGCGCCGTTACCCTCGACTTTGAGTCGCGGCGATGCAGTTACGGATTCGTCCCAACCGAACGAGACGTTGCCGCGCATGCGCGATCCGCTGGCGACGGTCAGCGAGCCCGCCTTGAGATCGCCGGTGAGAATTCCGCTCGAGAGCAGCTCGACACGCGAGGCGGCGTCGATGTTTCCTTCGAGCTCGCCGCCAATCGTAACGGTATCCGCGCGCACGGAGCCGATGATCTTCGCGCCCGGCTCGATGGTGAGGTCGCCATCGACATTGACGTCACCCTTGAAACGTCCTGCGATGCGAACGTGACCGGCGCCTTCGATCTTGCCATCGATGGTGAGGCCAGCGGCAATTACTGACTCCTTGCCCTCCTTTGCACGCGGGCGAACCGCCGGCTCGTAACTTGGCAGCGGAGTCGAAAACGAATCTGTATCCTTTTTCGGGAAAGTTTCCGGAGTCAGCGGCGATGCATCTTTGCGCTGGGCGGTCTGTTCCTTAAAGATTGCCATTGTTCAGTTGCTCCCTGTTTTTGGTGAACTGCAATCGCAAAGTCACCACCCGCGCGCGGACTGGCAAGCTGAACCGCGTGGATTGGGGCCTTACCCAGCCGGACGCCCGTGTCAGCGGTTTCCCTACACAGATAAAGGGGTAACCCCAGCAAGAATCCACCAAACTCCGACCGAGAAAATGTCGGTTTGCGGGCATTTTGATCTCCGTAGGAACAACACGACCTGGGAGACTTAAATGCGTTTTTATAAAGTTGCCGTTACCTCACTCATCGCAGTCAGCGCTATCGGCGGCTTCCTTGCTCTGACCGGTGCCAGCCACGACAATCGGGTCGAGCGAGTCGATTTCGACAAGTTCGTTCGTGCCACGTCACCTGCATACGATGCGCGTCTCGCTCCGGTGGTCGACGCGCCGGTGAAGGAATTCCGCATTCCTATCAAGGACGCCACGCTCGAGATCGCGAAAGGCGTTACGTACCAGGGATGGACCTTCGGCGGAACAGTACCCGGCCCGGTCATTCACGTGCGCGTCGGTGATCTCGTGCGGGTGACGGTGATCAACAATTCACCGATGCCGCACTCGATCGATTTTCACGCGGCGCGAATCCCGGCCAACAAAGCATACCGCATGATCATGCCGAAGGATTCGGTACAGTTCGAGTTCGTCGCCAGGGACGCGGGCGCGTTCATGGTTCACTGTGGTACACCGCCGGTGACGATGCACCTGATGCAGGGCATGTACTTCCCGTTCATCGTCGATCCAAAGGATGGTTGGGGCACCAGGGCCGATAAAGAGTTCGTGCTGGTGCAGAGCGAGTTCTACGCGAAGCCCGGCGACACCAGCAAGGTTGGCGTGCTGCTTCCCGCGACTCCTGACTGGAGTGCAGAGCAGGCGAAGAACGCGAGCCAGGTTGTCTTCAACGGCCGCGCATTCCAGTACAAGGAGAACATGCTGAAGGTGGACGTAGGCGATCGTGTGCGGATCTTCGTCGTCAACGCCGGCCCGAACTTCGAGAGCGACTTCCACATTGTGGGTGCAATCTTCGACAGAGTGTATCCGGACGGAAATCCGAAGAACGCGCTCGAGGATGTGCAGACCTATCACGTGCCCGCCGGCGGCGGTGCGGTGTTCGAGACGGTGTTTGCGAAGGATGGCAGCGGCGAGGGACTATATCCGTTCGTCACCCACAGCTTCGCCGACGCGGAGAAGGGCGCGGTGGGGATGATCCAGGTGGGCGATCCGAAGAACGCCCACATGGATCACTAGTTACCGCTTCGACGCAGTTCGGTCGAGCGCCACAGCGAGGCCACGAGCGAGTTTCGTGGCCTCGTCGTTTGCCCAGAAGTGCATGAAGAAAAGCTTGGGTCGCTCCGTCAACATGTGGGTGTGGAGAGCTGTGACTTCGATGCCGTTGTCGCGCAGCGCACGAATCACCGGATTGACTTCCGCCGAGCGCAGCACGAAATCGCCGGTGATTGCAGCTTTCCCGTTTCCGGTCGGTTGAAAGTTGATCCCCGTTGCGACGCCCATTGATGGCGGCACTTCCATCCCCTCGTCGGTGATTTTCTCGCGACGCGGCACGCTGACCTGATAAACTCCGCCGTTCCATTTTCCGCTCGCGCGCAGTGCGCGCGAGATCGACACGGTGTCGAGCTCGGGCGGCGGCGCCGCAGTCGATGACGGCGACGTAGTCAGCGGGGTTTTCGTTTGCGCCAGCGCATCGCGAATCGTGCGCGCAATCGACTGCGCATTGCCGCGCGCATGGATGTGCATGTACACGACATGCGGCTGCTCTCTGACAAGATGATTGTGCACTGCCGTCTGCTCGACGCCGCCTGCCTGCAGTGCACTCATGACAGGCGCAACTTCGTTCTCGAGCAAGACCAGGTCACCCATCACTGTTGCCTGTCCGTTCGGACTGCCTTTGAATGCCGCCCATCCGCCCAGCGCCAGCGCCGGCTTGATCGTGACGTCATCCAGTCGCACCGACAGATCACTGCGCGGGAATCCGAATTTCTCGACGCCGCCAGGATTCGCAGCTCCTTTTCTGCCGAGCATTTGCTCGACGGCCGACCAGTTGGCAGCCGGCGCCGCTGCGTTTTGACCGCGGGCGATGCACGGACTGCTCGCCATACCCATTAGTCCGAGCACCGCCAGCAACGAAATGTTATGCTCTAGCAAGTTTACACCTTTCATCTTCATCCTCCCGTGCTCGGTCGTGCCGCAAGCACCGCGCCGCGAAACAGGAATCATCGATGAGGGCTGCAGTACTGCACGCGCTCGGCGACACACCTCGCTGCGAAGATTTTCCAGAGCCGCAAGCGAACGACGATGAAGTCATCGTTCACGTGTGCGCGGCGTCGCTCAAGAACATTGACAAGGCGATGGCGAGCGGCTCACACTACGACAGTCACCGCGTGTTCCCAAGCGTTTGCGGTGTTGATGGTGTCGGCGTTCTCGACGATGGCACTCGGGTCTTTTGCGGCGGCGCTCGGCAACCATATGGTATGATGGCGGAGCGAACTGTCGTCGCGCGCCGGCGCTGTTTGCCTGTACCTGATGCTGTCGATGACGACACGGCTGCCGCGCTGCCCAATCCGGCACTATCGTCGTGGCTCCCGCTGGTTTGGCGGGCGCGGATCAAGCAAGGCGAAACGGTTTTGGTACTCGGCGCGACCGGTGTGGCCGGCAAGCTCGCCATTCAGATCGCAAAGCACCTCGGCGCCGGACGCGTCGTCGCCGCCGGTCGCAATCATCAGGTGCTCGAAACGCTGGCCGATCTTGGCGCGGATGCGACGGTCGCGCTCGACCAGTCGGATGAAGACTTGATCGCGGCTTTTCAGCGCGAAGCCGCTCGCAAGCCATTCGACATTGTTCTGGATTATTTGTGGGGCCACCCGACGGAAATCCTGCTCGACGCGATAACTCGCCATGACGTGATGGCCGAAAACAGTTCCGTCCGTCTGGTTGAAATTGGCGAAATGGCTGGGCCCACCGTTTCGCTTTCCGCTGCCGCACTACGAAGTTCCGGAATCGAGATCTACGGAAGTGGCGGTGGCAGCATCCCGCACACCGCAATCTTCGACGCGTTCCCGCGGATGTGGGCATTGGCTGCCAACGGCAGGCTTCGCATCGCCACGGAGCCTGTCTCGCTCTCGGATGTCGAAAGAGCCTGGCGGCGCGCTGAATCGTCGGGCCGAAGAATCGTGGTTAAGCCTTAAAACGTTCTTCGCTGCCGGGCTGTCATAAACTCACCACCTTGGCCGAGCAACGTGTATGGGGATGAATAGACGCGAGCTACTTCTCGCCGGCGGGTCGCTTTTGCTTACGGGCAAGCGCGTCGCCGGCCAGATCGTCCGACCTTCCACTGCGCAGCAACAGACCGGTCCGCAAGCGCGCCTTCTCGAAGCCCTCCAGAAAAATCGACTTCCACTGACCATGAGCGACGGCCAGCCATCGGGGCGTGGCTGGGATTGGCTGGTGCAGCATGCGCGCGATGCACGGTTCACCCTGATCGGCGAGGAACATGGAGTCGCGGAAACCGCGCAGCTGTCTGCGGCCATGTTCAGCGCGCTTCGTGAATCGGGCTACACCCGCATGGCGATCGAGCTTTCGCCAATCATCGCGCAGGACATCGAGACAGCGGCGAGGCATCGTGGACTGCAGGGAATTCTGGATTTCTTCGCTACGCCCGGCACGTGGAGTCCGATGTATCTGCGCGAAGAAGCGCAGCTCATCGCATCGGTCGTCAGGGGCGCGCCGAATGGTGAACGAGTTCTCTGGGGACTTGATCGTGAGATTCTAAGCGACCGCTATTTGATCGCCCGCCTCGAACCACGGGTGCCGGCGCGCTCGAAAAATTCCTTCGCGCTTTTGAAGCAGGCGTCGGCAAAGTCGTGGGCTAGCGACACTCCCTTCATCTTTTCGGCGAATCCCGATCCTGCCGTTGTGTCTGCCGTTCGCGCTCAGTGGCCGAACCCGGATCGCGACAGCAACATGATCCTGCGCACCCTCGAAGAGTCTCTCGCCATCAACGCCGTTGCGCAAACCGGCACCGCGTGGGACTCAGCGGATCGCCGCGCACAATGGATGAGGAATGGCTTCGCCGAGCGGCTACGCGAAGAACAGCGAGGCGGATCGCAGCCGAAGGTGATGATGAAGTTCGGTTACAACCACATGATCCGCGGCGAGAACTACGTCAACATCTTCGACCTCGGCTCGATGCCCGACGAAGTCGCCACGCTCAACGGCGGCCACGCGTTCCACGTCATCGTTCTCCCTGGAGCGGGTTCTCGTCAGGCCGTATTAGGCCCGGGCAGAAGCTTCAACTCGGTCTCGAGCGATGAGTTCGACGAATTCAAAGCCGGCGATCAGCGACTCACGCGCGTGCTGTCGAACGCGAATGCAACCGGACATGAAGTGATCGACCTTCGTGCGCTACGACCGCTGGCAATGCGCGGTGTCGACAGCTGGAACCCGGACGTCGTGCGCACGATCCACGGGTATGACGCAGCGGTGATCTGGAAAGGAGCGCGCGCTTCGTCGGCTTAGTGAACCGCGATCTGTTTATCGGAAATTCCAAGCGGCCGATCGGGTACGGCAGTTGCTGCGCTTGCAATCGTGCAGCGACGACCCGTCCTCGTCTTAACGACCCTCGTTTATCTCGCCTGCGGCGACGCTGCAGGACCGACAACAAACAGCTCACAGCGATGGGCGGCAGTTTCCTCAGGCACTTATCACTCGTGCGGATTGACCATTGATGGAGCCGCATACTGTTGGGGGCTGAATCCGAGCGGTGCGCTCGGAACGGGCGACTCGATAACTGCGAGCGTCAAACCGGTTCGCGTGCACACTGATGTGAGCTTCAAGAGCATCAGCGTCAGTGGCGCAACATCGTGCGGGATCGGCACCGACGACCGCGCGTACTGTTGGGGCCAAGGCTTCTACGGCGCACTCGGCGATGGTCTCGATAAGAGCTCCGCGGTGCCTGTGGAGGTCGCAAGCGACGAGGCCTTCTCTCAAATCAGCGTCGGCGCCGAGCACGTGTGTGCAGTCACTGCGGTCGGCGAGGCGTATTGCTGGGGCTTCAATCTGAATGGCCAGCTCGGAGACGGGACGGTGATTCGACGGTCTGTTCCGACGCGAGTCAACACCGACGTTCCTTTCAAAACAATAAGTGCCGGCAACTTGCAGACGTGCGCGCTCGCATTTGACGGCACGGCGTATTGTTGGGGAGGATCGAGTTATGGCGAAGGCGGCAATTCGTGCGACACGGTCCCGTGTGGCTGGTTCACGCCGAGAGCAATTGCCAGCAACGAGAAATTCGTGGCCATATCAGCGGCCAACGCATTCACGTGCGGTCTTTCAACCACAGCGGACGCATGGTGCTGGGGCGGACTGCCACTTCCGTGGTATGACTTGCCGTCCACGCTTGGCGTGCTCGGCAATGGCTCGGTCGCTGGGAGCGCAGTTCCAGTAAAAGTTGTCGGGAACCATCACTTTACCGAAGTCGCTGCTGGTACCCGATCCGCATGCGCGATCGCCGACGACGGCGACGCGTATTGCTGGGGCGACAACACCGAGGGCGAATTGGGAATCGGACGTGTGGACGATGTTGGACACCCGACGCCGACGAGAGTGAGTGGCGCAATCAAGTTCTCTCACGTCACGGTCGGTGATGGCGTTTGCGCTCTCGACCAGCGGGGCGGCGCCTACTGCTGGGCGGTGATCGTTGGAACGCCGAATGCCTCGGGCGGAATCCAAATCGAGGGTCTGCTCACCAGACCGACACCGCTTCCTGATCCCCCACAGTAGTCGTGCGGGCATCATCGCATCGCGAGGGAGCCGTCCCAGGCCTTGACAACGTGCAGCCGCGAGAAGAAGTCATACCGTGCAACGGACCAATGCGCAAAACGCACGGCCCTGCGGCAATTCGGAGGAAGCGCGATGACCGACGTCAATAAGCCGCTACGCGTAGAACTGGTTTACGACCGTGACTGCCCGCACGTCGCGCTCGCGCGGTCGATGATTCGCGCTGCACTCTCGGATGTCGGCACCGAGATCAGCTGGACCGAGTGGGAGAGGGCGGATAAGAAAACGCCGGAGCAACTTCGGCACTACGGCTCGCCGACGATTCTCGTGAACGGCCGAGACGTCGTCGCCGAGAATGAATCAATTCAGACGGACGGCAAGTCGTGCCGCGTGTACGCAGACGAGAACGATGGTATGCGTGGAGCCCCGCGTGCACAGCTCATCGCGCGTGCGATCCGCGCACGGTAACGTCGGCGCGGCACCATTAGTGACTTACCAGTTAAATGCGCTCACCCGCCAGCCTTCTGCTTTCTGCACCTGAATCGACACCGGTCGGCGCTGGACCTCTTTAATAGTGTCGGCGCTGGTGACGTAGACAACATTGCCCTCCACGCGGCAGACGCTATCCGATGCAACCGAGCTGACCGCGATCCCGATCGGCCACGGATTCGAGACTTGACGTCCAGGCGCCGCGTCCGGCGCCTTCTCCCATTTCGAAAGAAGATCGGGCGTAACGAGCTCAGCGTAGGCGTCACGCATCGCTCGCGACCGCGCGCTATCCGGAGCCAGCAGAGAAACCATCCGCATGCGCGTGCCGAGTTGCTCTACGACTTTGCGCGCCTCAGTTTCGCATTCGTGCAGGCCTGTTGCGCCTGACTGCTCATTACGCGCCCTCTCATTACCGCAGGCACTGACGGCAATCAGAAAAAGAACTGAAATAAGGTTGTTGGGCATGTGATGAAACATCACCTTATGATGACCTCAACGAATCTCCATCGGCGCCGTCCAGCGGAATGAGCCCCACGCCATCGCGAGCGTCCCGTGTCGTGCGTCGTTCGACGTGACGGAAATCGTGAATTGATCGACGGGAGTTGACAGCGTCGTCGACTGCATCGCTGCGACACCGACGTCACGCGCGTGATTGTACTCGGTTCCCCACTGCCCGGATTGTGCGTTCACCACGAGGTCGACGCCGTTTTGGTGCGGAACGGTCCACAGGGTGTACGTGCCCGCGGCGAGCTGGATGCCGGCAAGTCTGATCGGCGCAGATGTTCTGAATTGAGTGGCGGCGTTGGCGCCCGTCCGCCACACGCGATCATATGGTATGATGCCGCCGACGAGAGTGCGGCCGCGGGCGTGCGGCCGGCTGTAGTCGATCATGATCGAGTCGTTGCCGATGGTGGCGCGCACAGTATCGCGCGGGCTGAGCTGTGTAAATCCGCCGGCTGCTTTCTCGGCCGCTTCCCACCGATCGGCGATGCTCTTGATATCGGGCTGTGAATCGAGCCGTGCGACATCCACCAGATAGGTCGTGCGCGCGCCGGAATAGCTGAGCATGTGTCCGACAGAATCGAACGTGGCCTGGCCGGTGCCCGACAGCCAGTCGTGATTGATTTCCGCGCGATTGGCTGACACCAGCCGCACGACTCCATGGTGCAGCGGGAAGCGATCGAATTCACGATCGATGTAGAACTGTCGCAGCTGCACGGTGTCGCCCGCCTTTCGCTTCAGAGAATCGGCGCGAGCGAACGCGGCGTCGAAGTACAGCTCGTACAACGAGTACATCTGCGGCACGTGCGCCATCGCGACCGCGCCGTTGGTCGCGAAGTCCCACTTCAACCTGGCGGAATCGTCTCTCTTGACGATGTGGACCGAGTCCTTGCTCACATCGACGATCACGTGCCGTTCGCGCTGATTCGCCGGCTCGCTCGGCGTGTGGATGTCCATCTCGAGGTGTCGGATCGTACTGCCCGGGCCGAGCTCGATCTCGGTGTGTCGACGTCGCACGCGCGGGAATCGGTCGACGCCGTCGACGACAACTTTATTTCCCTGGCGAGTCAGACTTTCGACGGAAACAGTGTCGTTACCGAGTCGCGCGATGAATCCGTACTTGTGCTCCGGACCGCTGCCGCGGCAGGCGATCGCCGTCATGGCGACGACGGCAATCGTACGAGAAACAGCGAAGTGTGAAATCACTCAGCTTCCCTGGACGCTTGTTATCGAGTTGCACTCACGAACTGACTACTGAGCCAGTCGTCGAATTTCATCTCGCCGAGCGACGCGCTGTTGTTGTCCGGCACGAGTGTGCGTTCGTCGAGCTTGCCACCGAAGTAGCGCGCGTCGGGATCTGCGATAACCGTGCGTCGATCGTCGCGGGCGGCGAGATATCGCCGAACGAGATCGTCGAGCCGAAATTCCTCCGGGCCCGCGATGTCGATGACACCGTTCAATGGCGGCCCGACCGCTATGCGCGCCATCGCCGTTGCCACATCGGCCGCAGCGATCGGCTGAATCAGCGCAGGTGGCACGCGCGCGGTGTCGCCGTCTTTAGCTGCCTCAGCGATGCCCTTGATGAACTCGAAGAACTGTGTCGCGCGAACGATCGAGTAAGGGATTGGGCCGCTCTCGAGCAGCTTCTCCTGTGCGACCTTCGCCCGTGAGTAGCCACTGTCGGCGCGGCGGTCGACGCCCACGATCGATAGTACGACATGATGTCCGATGCCTGCCGCTGCTTCGGCCGCGAGAAGATTACTGGTGGATGTCCGGAAGAACTTGAGCACCGCCGCATCCTCATAGTCCGGAGCGTTCGACGTGTCGACGACGACCGACGCGCCTTTCAGGGCTTCGGCCAAGCCCTCGCCCGTAACAGCGTTGACGCCGACGCTCGGCGCTGCGGGTATCGCTTCGTGTCCCTGCTCGCGCAGCTTGCTGACAACCCTCGACCCAATCAACCCGGTTCCACCGACAATTACGATTTTCACAGCCACGCCTCCCGCGATCTGCTCCTGAAATGAATAGTAGTGGGCGCGCGCAGGTTCTACGGCTTTCTGCCCGGAATGAGCGGCCTGTCCTGTGGCATCTCGTCTGCCGTGACTCGCGGGAAATGAACGACTCCATCAAAAGCTTTGACCAGGTCGAATGGTCTGAACGAATCGGTCGGTGCCGATCCCGGGGTAAACAATGCTCCAACCCAATGCATCGGATGTGGCCGGGTGAGCCAGTTTGGAATCGACGCGCTGTCCACGCGGCAGGGCCATGCAGCAATCGAGGCGTCCTTTGTAATTGCACCGAGCACCGCGTCGATCGACTCCCCTGGCGCCGCAGGTAGCACGGACGTGGCAAGCCTGTCGGTCAAATCGTTGGGCAGCTGCGCCACGAACGAGCCCTCGCTGAACGAGGTCGCGATCGCTCGATAATCGCATCCCAACCATTCGCGCAGCCACGCGCCTGCGGTGCGCGCATTCACCGACTGACCTTCGGGATGTGCAACGTGCGCGTTGTGCGCCCAGTAAACCGCTTTGGCCCCGGGCCCCGCCCGGCTCAGAGCGTCGATGAGATTGGCCGCCATGTAGTAATCACGGGAACGATTCAGAAATCCCGCGGCATTGGAATTGAACTCCGCAAACTGGAGCAGCTGCCGCGCCGTGCTGCTCGCTGACTCGACCTGAGATCTGCCAAAACGCGCGATGAGGACCGGCGCATCGAGATCGAGCCTGGCGATCAGCTCGACGATCGAACGACGCGTCGTCGAGTCGATGTCCGAATTTCCGAACACCAGCGTCTGCGAGTCGGCCGCCGCGAGCTCCGCGAACATCGGTGCGAGCCGAGTCATGAATTCAGAACCATACGCGCGCGTGAGGAAGGCGCGCAGTGAGTCGCGAGCGACCACGATGTCCTGCGGGTCGACGCCAACGAGCTCGACGCGATCCTTCGGATGCTCGGCGTTCCACTGCCGCAGCCACGGCAACAGCTCACGCTGCGCTCGGCGGCCGATCCAGCCTGATTCCAGCGCAGCCGTCACGTATGGACCGCCCGGCAACTCGCCCGCGATGTAGCGATTGAGAATTGCCAAGCGGCCGGTGCTGGCTTCGATGGCGACGATCCTGTAACCATTGCGCTCGACGAGCCGGCGCGTGATCGCCAGTCGCAGGTCGGAGAATTCCCTGCTGCCGTGGGTGGCCTCGCCAAGCCCGAGCACACGCGCCTGCATCGCCAGAGAATCGAGAGGCGGCAACGGATCGCGCGGCGATACCCGTCCGCCTGCAGGGATCGCAGCGCTACGTCTGGCGAGCCACGACGTCGCCGAATCGCGCGCCAGCTGTCGTGCGCGCATCATCGCGCTTGTTGCCGTCGCGCTGCGCAGCGCCGTTACGTCCAAATGGTATTGCCCCACCGGCTCGCGATTGTCGAACGGGCGCACGCGTATGGTCAAGCTACCACCCTTGTCGGCAACGATCTCAACCGGCTCCGGACCGTTGCGTCCGTTGGGACTGTCGAAGGTGGACACCAGTGTCCCCGTTTCGCTCCTCACTTCGACGACGACATCGACACCTTTTTGGGTCACGACGAGGTTGGCCGATTCGCCGGCTTTTAATCGCAGCTGATAATCGTGTACGGCGCCGGCCGTCAGCGTCGAGTCAAACGAGTCACCCGCATGGAGCGCTTGTGGCTGCTGCCCGGCAGAAATTGCCACTGGCGCCAGCCACGCAGCGATCGAACTGACCAGCGACAAAGTCGAGAGACGCACGTGTCGAACCCTGGGTCGAATCGGGTCTCCAACTTACCGCGCCGTGGCAGGTGCGTCTTGCCCGCGCTAAACCATTATGTCGGCAAATGAACCAGCGGACGAATTACTGGCGACCGCTTTGGCGAACAGCGGTGGGAGTACGGCCCGTGACTCTCGCAAATGCTCTGGTGAAATGGCTCTGGTCGGAGAATCCGGCCGCGATGGCGATCGACGAAATGGGAAGACTGGTCTCGAGCAGAGTGGTGATCGCCCAATCGATCCGACATTGCCGAGCGTAAGCAATTGGCGCAATGCCGTAGCAGCGCCTGAATACGCGCGCTGCGTAGACCGGATGTACACCGGTAATGGCGCCAATGTCGTTCATCGCCAACGGCTCGCGGCATCGCTCACGCAGTGTCGCCCTTAACGACTTCACCCAGTACGGTACCGAGCCAGTGACCGGATCTGCATCTCTTCCCACCGTGACCAGTAACTCCAGCAGCAATCCCTCGGCGGCTGCTGCTGCGAGATCGTCGCCATTGTGCAGCTCGTCACGCACGGCGAGAAGGAGGGCGTAGGCACGACCGCCCCTGAGGTGGCTGACGCGATCGAAGATTCGGTCCGCTGTGCCAATAGGTTTGATAACGGCAACGAGCAGACATCGCGTCGGTGTGTTTCCGTAAACATTGGAGTGAACGTGTGCAGCCGGCTTGATCAACACGCTCTGCCGACGGCACGACTGATTTTCGCTGCCAAAGCACTCCGCGAATCCACCGTCGAGAACTGCGGTGATGCTCCGATGCTCGTGCGCGTGAGGGGCGAACCTTAATCCGGGTTGGTAATGCGCCTCGGTGATCCGAAAGCTCGCTGTCTGTAGCTGCGCCCGCAGATGACCCTGGGTCGACGGAGCGAACTTAGGCGCTGAGTGGGGGAGTGTCGTCATCGAGATTGGCATCCCATACTACGCGTTGGCGCTGGTAAAGCACAGAGCGATGGTAAAAGTCTTGCACGGATCAGGTTACCTATCGCGAGGTCGCCATGCCTTCCAATCCTTCGCCACCGTCCGAACGCGATCCGCTGCAATCGCTGCTCAAGGACACCGAAGAGGAGCTGCGCAACAGACTCCACGCGGCGTGCGAGGCAGAGGCGAACGGCGTTTCGACTGAAACGACCGAGCAGATTCGCCGGCTCGAGGACGATCTCCTCGCGGCTGCAGTAGCAGCAAAACAAACCATCGACGTGCGCAGCCACATGAAGCGCGCTGCGCATGCAGAGGAACGCGAGCGAGCGATCAAAACTGACCTCGCTCCCGGTCGAGAGATGCGCCCGACCACGCCGCGTCCAGGCAAGCCCGCGCCGAAACTGGAGCAAACCGGAGAGAGAGAAGTGATGGGCGTCCGCGAGTTCAGCGACGATCGCGGGCGGCCGTGGCGCGCGTGGTCGGTGGTGCCCGGTCTCAGCAGATCGACGTCGAGCGGCGGCGACTTCCTCGGCGATTTTCAGAATGGATGGATCTGCTTCGAGTCGCTGGGTACATCAGCGCGCCGGCGACTTCCCTACCCCAGATCGAAGTGGCCGACGCTCACGGACGACGATCTCAGGCGTCTGCTCGCGCAAGCCATCGACGCGCCGCTCCGCGACAAGAAATCCGGACCGGAAGCACCAGCAAAACACTGACATAGCGCCCGACGACGGTTCGTGGTCAGGACGGGCCGTTGACAGGTCCAGCGACGCATTATACTTTGTATCGCAAAGTACTTGGCATTACTATGGCAATGCCTTGAGGTCTCACGCTCACAAGCTCTCTATGTCAAACCCCAAATACGTTCTTGCAGCGGCGGTCATCTCTGCTTTCACCTCCCTTCCCGCGTCGGCACAGAACAGCGCGGGCCTCACTCAGCGCCTCGATTCGATCGCGGGCGCCGAGGTCCGCGGCGGTCGCTCGGTCGGCATCACCGCCGCCGCATATAAAGGCAATCAAAGACTGCTGCTCGCTGCGTACGGGAAAGCCGATGTCGAGAGCAATGCGCCGATGACCGTCAGCACCATGATTCCGGTCGGCTCGATCGCCAAGCAATTCACAGCGGTCGCCATTCTCCAGCTGCGCGATCAGGGCAAGCTCAGTCTCGACGACGATGTCACCAGGTGGCTGCCTGAGCTCAATTCCGCCGGCAACAAGATCACGCTGCGACATCTCCTCGCGCACACCGCCGGCATCGTCGAGCTCGGCGAAATGCCGGAGCTGCGCGCGATCCAACTGATGCGAAATCCCAACGTCACGCGCGACAGCGTCTACAAAATCATCAGCCGCTATCCGCCCGCATTTCCCGCCGGGACGATGGAGATCTACAGCAACACCGGCTACTGGCTGCTCGGCCGCATCATCGAAAAGGCGAGCGGCATGAGTTACGAGCAGTATCTCCAGCAGCGAATCTTCACGCCGCTCGGCATGTCGCGCTCGATGTACTGCCACAACTCCAAGCCGGTGCCCAATCGCGCGAGCCCCTATTTCATTCGCGACGGCGTCAGTCGTCGTGCGCCCGAGATCGTGCATACCGCCACCTATGCAGCCGGTGCAGTTTGCTCGACGGCCGGTGACATGATCACCTGGCTCCAGGCGCTGCACGGTGGCAAAGTGCTGTCTCCAAAATCGTACACGGAGTTGATCACGCCGGCGAAACTCAACGACGGTACAGTCCTGCGATACGGCCTGGGAACCACAATCGCCGAGGACAGTCACGGGCTTCGATACTTCGGCCACAATGGTGGGGGATTCGGATTCTCATCCGAAGCGCGGTGGTATCCGGATGCGCAGCTCGCGATCGTCGTTCTGACAAACAGCGAGCCCGACGCAATCACCGCGACGACGGAAGACGTCGCTGCAGCAGTGCTGCCCCCGCCGCGCGCGCCAGGTCAGTTCACCGGCGATCCGTCACCACTGGTCGGCAAGTACAAAGGACTCGCGAGCGGGGGCGACATGATTGTCGTCGTGACGCAAGCTCCGCAGGGTGTGATGTTTTCGATCAACGGTCAGCCGGCGGAGGTGCTGCCGTATCTCGGGAACTGGACTTTCACCAAGCGCGACGTGCTGCTTTCCTTCCGCCCAGGCGCGCCCGCTACACAAGCAACGGAGCTGCGGTTCGACACCGGCGGCGATCACTTCATTCTGAAGCGCGAGTCGGCGACTGCTGCTCCCAAGATGTCGGCGCCGCTCACCGCGTTCGAGGGCACTTACGAGGGATTGCAACCGGGCGCCACCGTGAAGATCTCTGTCGAGAGCGACACACTTCGTCTCACTCCGAGTCGCGGCGGCAGCGCCCCACTGATACCTCAGTCGGGCACGACGTTCTACATCGGACGTGAAGGCTCAGCCCAGACCGTCACCTTCAACCTCGGCGCGGATGGGAAGGCGATCTCGATGACGCTCAGGCGGCCAGGCGCGGAGCGCACGCTCAAGAAGCTGCCATGAGATTGCGATCGTACTGCCGCACAACTCTTGTCGGCGTCAGGATGTAAGCCCGCGTCCTACACAATTTTTCACAGCAGCGCACGGGATTTCGCGCCGTCCGTCTGATCCCGCCACACTCAACGGGTCCGTAGCTTCGCGTCGTTCGAATTCATTCCTCGGAGACGCAGATGCTCAAATCGTTAATAACACTTGCGACGCTGGCTGCAATCGTCGCGTGTGGCAGTGACAAAGTCGCAGCACCACCACCTCCACCGCCGGGGCCGCAAGCCACCGTTTATACGGCGAGCGGGGACATCGCAGCAAAGGTCGACGAATTCAGAAACGTCCTTGGTGCCGCCAACACCGTCGCCGGCGAGCAGCCGACCGGCAGACGCGAGATAACCTGGGACGGCGCCGGCGCCAATCCGTTCGACAACCAGAATAATTTCCCGCCCGACTTCTTCAACACCAATGCGAAGGCAGGTGCGGTCTTCACGACGGCGGGAACCGGGTTCCGCAATGACTCCACTGATTTCGCAGAAATCAATCCGAGTTATGCAACGGAATTCACGTTCTTCAGCGCCAAAAAAATCTTCGCACCAGTCGGCAGCAATCAGCTCGATCAGCTGTTCCAGGTAGCTGGCCAGCCGACGCCGGCGGTCTCGCGCGGCTTCGGCATTGTGTTCAGCGATGTCGATGTCGCAGACAAGACAACTATTCAGCTGTTCGCGCAGGATGGCTCCAGCCTGGGGACCTTTCGTGCTCCGGTCCGGTCCGACGCCGCCGGCCTGTCCTTCCTTGGCGTCACGTTCACGGATCCGATCATCGCTCGCGTGCGCATCACCCTTGGCACCGGTGCGCTCGGCGCCGGGGTCAACGACATCAGCGCAGGCGGTACTCTGGATCTCGTTGTCCTTGACAATCTGATTTACGGGGAGCCGAAGCAGGCGTTTTGACCCCGCGCAAAGAGGGTCGAGGCGGCGACCTCGGCCCTCTTTGCCATTCACATGATCGGACGCGTACCTTTCCGTTCTCCACATCCATGGGTTCGCTCCATGGCAAAGCCAGCTGGCATCGAGAACGAGCGACTGCTCGAACTGTTCTTCTCGCAGTCCCTCGACGGATTCTTTTTCATGATGCTCGACGATCCCGTCGAGTGGAATGACGGCGTCGATAAGGACAAGGTGCTCGATTATGTGTTCGAGCATCAGCGGATGACGAAGCTCAACTCCGCGATTCTGACACAGTTCAATGCTTCGACCGCCGAGGAGCTGCTCGGCATGACGCCGGCGCAGTTTTTCGCCCACGACATTCCGGTGGCTAAGGAGCGATGGCGTGAGTTCTTCGACGCTGGTTACCTGCATACTGAAACCGACGAGCGCCGGCTGGACGGTGCGCCGATGCGCATCGAAGGCGACTACATGCTGATCTACGACGAGCGCGGTCGCATTGCCGGTCACTTCGGCATCCAGCGTGACATCACCGACCGTCACCTGGCTAACGAACAGATCCGCGTCTCCGCCGAGCAGCTGCGCGCCCTCGCCTCGCGCCTGCAAAAAGTTCGTGAAGAGGAGCGCACCGAGGTCGCGCGCGAAATTCACGACGAGCTCGGCCAGGCTCTGACGGGGTTGAAGCTCGACGTCGCCTGGATGAAAAGCCGATTACCCCGTGATCACGAGGTAATGTCGCAGTGCGTCTCGGTTATCCAGCGAATCGATCAGACGCTTGATGCCGTTCGTCGCATCGCGACCGAGTTGCGGCCGAGCGTTCTCGATCAGCTCGGACTCGCAGCGGCGCTGGAATGGCAAGGTCAGGAATTTCGCGCCCGCACCGGCATGGACGTCGTCATCGACGTCAACACCGATGACACGCCTATTCCCGATGACATCGGCAGCTCGGCGTTTCGCATCCTGCAGGAGTCGCTGACGAATGTTCTGCGTCACGCGAAGGCGACCAGCGTCGAGATTCGCCTCGAGCAGACGCCTTCCCTGCTGACGCTCGATGTCACCGACAATGGGGTCGGTGCGCCGGACGCGTGTCTGACAGGTACGCGCTCGCTCGGTGTCGTGGGAATGCGCGAGCGTGCGCTCGCATGTGGTGGTGAGTTCAGCATCAAGCCGGCGGCTGGTCGCGGTACGCGGGTGTCGTTGCGAGTGCCGCTGACGAGGACAGGTCGATGATTCGCGTTGCGATTGCCGACGACCATCCGATCGTGCGCGAAGGCTTGCGGCGCATCGTCAGCGAAAATCCGGGGATCTCGGTGGTCGGTGAGGCGTCGAGCGCGGTCGAATTATTTCGCCTGCTCGCCGCGGCGCCTGTCGACGTCGTACTGCTCGACGTGAGCATGCCGGGCGCGACATACATCGACACCCTCAAGGACCTGCGTCGCGAGCATCCGAGCGTAAAACTGCTCGTGATCAGCGCGCATCCTGAAGACCAGTGGGCAGCGCGCTCCTTGCGCGCGGGCGCGAGCGGATATCTGACGAAAGATCGATCACCGGAACAGCTGGTGCTGGCGATCAGTCGCGTCGCGCGCGGCGGCAAGTACGTGAGCGAGTCGATGGCCGAGCGCCTGGCGGGAATGATCGACGCCGGGCAGACCCGCGCAGTCCACGAAACTTTGAGTGATCGCGAGTTTGAGGTACTGCGCGCTCTTGGCAGCGGGATGATGGTCAAGGATGTCGCGGCTCAGCTCGGATTGAGCGCCAAGACGGTGAGCACTTATCGCACGCGATTACTGGAGAAGATGGGGTTGAAGACGAAGCAGGACCTGGTGCGATACGTCGTCGCACACGACCTGCTCAAGTGATCGATTTGCGCGCCTTCGGCACGTCCTCGAGGGCGAAATAGGTTTTCTTCCCCAGTCGCCAGGCGATGACGACCATCTCATCGGCGCCCTCGGAGGGGCCGCCGATGCGCAGGACCGCATCGCATTTCTCGACGAGGCGCCGCGCGACGGGATGAAAGATTTCGCTGTAGACTCGATCGCCCACCGTCGCGCCGCCCGCGTGCTCTATGAGCGGCAGGGCGAACCATTCGCCCATCACCGGCAAGTGGCCGGCGCGAAATAGTCGCAGCGACGTTTCCGTCATCACTGCTTCGTTGGCTTCCATTCGCCACGGATCGTCGTCCGTTCCCGATCGAAACGGTCCGGCGACGAGAATCATTTGAGGTTCAACGCAGTGCTGCATCGGTCAGGGCTCCTTAGCGACCGACGAACAGCTTAGCATCCACCGTGGAAAGCGGGCGTCAGCGCCTCGATAAATCCCGGGTTTGCTTTAGGCCCCGACTCGTGTAGGTGCGCGGCCTACGCGGCCTTGAACACAAAAAAGCAGCGCGTATTCCCGAGGGCAAACGGATGCAGGCCTGGTGCACCGGTTGTTATTACGCCTTAGCCTGCCATCTTCCATCATGACCAGTGAGAAGCGCAACGAAGCGGCAAAGCCGAATCCGAAGCTGGAGCCGCTGAGCGTGTTGGTCGGCGACTGGAGCACGACCGGCACCCATCCACAAGTTCCGGGCAAGACTTTTCACGGCCACACTTCGTTCGAGTGGATGGAGGGCGGCGCCTTTCTCGTCATGCATTCTCAGATCGACGAGCCAGAGATCCCGAGCGGCATTGCAATCTTCGGCACGGATGACACCACCGGTGAATGCTCGATGCTGTACTTCGACGAGCGCGGAGTGTCGAGAAGGTACGAGGTCAGTCTCGCCGACAATGTGTGGAAGTGGTGGCGCAATGCTCCGGGATTCTCCCAGCGCTTTACCGGAACGATTTCGCCCGACAGACGCACCATCGTCGGTCGCGGGGAATTATCCCGCGACGGGGCGAATTGGGAAGGCGACCTCGCTCTGACTTACACGCGGGTCGGCTGAGCACGCTTAAGCCCACATCGATAGCCGCGGCTGTTGCGCAATTGTCCCGGCCGTGAAGCTTTGAGGGCTTGTCCAGCCAGCTAGCAGACGATCGCGTCGCCGAGGTCGAGGCCAGAAGTGCCGGGCTGAAGAAAGAGCTCGGACTCATCGACCTCGTGCTGATGCAGATCATGTACGTGGTCGGCTCGGCGTGGGTCGGCACCGCCGCCAAGCTCGGCACCGATCACACCGTCTTCTGGCTGCTCGCGATCCTCTTCTATTATCTGCCGCAGGCGGCAGTGGTGATCTTCCTCGCGCGACTGATGCCGCTCGAGGGCGGGCTGTATCAGTGGACGTCGATTGCGCTGGGCAGATTCGCCGGATTCATGGTCGCCTGGAATCTGTGGGCGTACGCGGTGCTGATCGGTGCGACGTTCGGCGTCACGATCGCGACGAACGCTGCCTACGTGCTGAGCGGAAGCAGCGCGACGCTGTTGAGTACGTCGTGGTACACGCCGATGGTGAGCGTTCTGGCGCTTTTGGGGGTGACGATTATTGCGGTGCTCGGCCTGCGAGTTGGTCGCTGGGTGCAGGACGTCGGTGGAGCTGCGCATGTACTTACTTTCGCCGCGCTTCTAATCGTGCCCTTCGTGGCGATCGCACACGGCCGATCGGTCGGCTATCATCCGCTCCGCGTGACAGCGCCGAAAGTTACTCCCCTCAGTCTCAACATCTTCGGCAAGATGGGACTGGGCGCGCTGAGCGGTTTCGAGTACGTCGCGATCATGGCTGGCGAGACACGCAGCGCCAGTCGCACCATTACCCGCTCGGTGCTGGTCGCCGCGCCGATCATCGCACTGATGTTCATACTCGGCACCGACAGTGTGATTGCGCTGGTGCCGAGGGACCGCATCGATCTGGCGAGCCCGATTCCGCAGGCGCTGAGTGTGGGCTTTGCGGGATCGGGCATCGTCGGTTTGCTCGCGCCGGTGTTGATCCTGATGTTGGTGCTACGGCAGATCGGCGTGGTGACGATGGTATTCAACGGCAACACTCGTCTGCCGCTGGTCACGGGTTGGGACAATCTGCTACCGAGCTGGTTTGCGCGGCTCGATCCGCGGTTCGGGACGCCGGTGAATTCGATTCTGTTCGTGAGTGCGATCACGATTGCGTTCTCGATCGCCGGCCAGATCGGCGTCGGCGTGCAGGAGGCGTTTCAGCTGCTGGATAACGCGGCGGGAATTCTTTATGCGCTCACGTATTTGGGGCTGTTCGCGATTCCACTCTTCGGCGCCGCGAATCTGCAGAGGAAACCTCCGCTGTGGCTCAAGATTGCTTCCGCATCTGGATTCGTGATGTCGTTGCTTTACTCGACGCTTTCGGTGTTTCCGATCATCGATGTGCCGAGCTGGCGCGTATTCGCGGCGAAGATCATTACGGTGATCCTGGTCGCGAATGTAATTGGATTTGCGATCTACCTCGGCGGGAACAGGACTACGTCGCATGGCCGGGCGAGCGGTTAAGAACAGGAGCTTTGGTTTGCCCTCTCCGCCGTGCGTACCCGCGACGGATTATCGCGACCGGAAGTTTTTTGTCAGCACGCTGCCGCTTTTCTTTCAGTTGATGTCATCTTGCCTGCGTTGATTCCTTACCGGTCCAATAATTACATGCTGCCGCGGCAACGGCACAACGCTAGGCGTGAAGGGTTCGCGCACGCGTGTGTCTCCACCCGTGAGGTTGTCATATGCGGCACCGCAGAAAGCTTTTCTGGGGAGGCGTGTTCGCACTCCTAATTTGGGCATGTTCCGACTCGACCAAATTGGCCGGCCCAAGGCTCTCAGCACCTGGAGGATTCCGAGGAACCATCGGTGGATTCAGTTGTGGAGTGAGCTATGACGCGATAACTCAAACGAACGAGACTGAGCTAGCGCCGTACGAGGTAGAGGCGGTGACTGATACGGCGCACATCTGCGAGGGATGGACGGGAAGCGATTACAACGGGGAGATCACACAGATCGGCAGTTCCGAACCCACCTCAGATTACGCCGAGGATGTAGGCACAGTGATTTACCAGACGGGAACCACGAGTGACTACGATAAGAATGGCTCGCAAATGGAAGGCCCCGGTGGCGTGGGTGCGACAAGCTTCGAGTTCGTCGCTGCGACCCCCGACGAGCAGCAGGCGTCGTACAACGAGCCCTACTACGCAGTAATACAGGATCCGGACCCGGTGCACTGTTCCAACGAACCGTGCATGGACATGGATGTATTGGTCGGTGTTCCGGGGGCGCCACAGCCGCTTCGCCGGCTATTTCTGCGGTCGCTGACAAAAAGCATGACGGAGATCGGCCTGTCACCCGAGGGCTATCGGCAGTTCCGAGGTACCTCATCGAGTGGTGAAGAGGAGACCCTCTCGATCGATCCACTCACGGAATTGATCCGCCGCCAGGAAGTCAGGAGCGCAAACAGTTACGTCCGTGCAGACATGACGTGGTCACTCATCAACGGCAAGTTCGTTCGCGAGTTGATGGAGGTCACTGGCGATGACCTGATTGGCAATCGCCATGTTACCAGCACGACGCGCATAACTCTACGAAATGTTCAATGGGATGCGTCAGCGCTCAAATAACCTCTTCTCCGAGATAACGATGCTGCGACTAATTACGCGCGTCATTGCCCTCGCGATGGTGCCGAGCGCTTTGTTCGCGCAGCTGAATTACGGCTACACCACTTTCATACACGGCTTTAACGACAACCATTCAAGGTTTACGACGCCGAACACTGCTGGCCTTCTCAGTCCTCAAGTAGACCTGAAGACCACCGAATTCCCCGATCTCGACGGCCAACTATACATCGACACTCAGGCGACCAACCTTTACAACCTGTATGGCGGGGAAGGCAGGCCGCACGTGTTGGTCGGCCACAGCATGGGTGGCCTGACGAGCCGCGACGCCTACTTCGCCCATCCGAACGGCTTCGTCGCCGGTATCATCACCCTCGGTACGCCACACCAAGGTGCGCTCATAGCGGATAATGCGACACGTGCTACTGGCTATGTCGTGAACGAGGTGTCCGATTTCTTTCAGAACGTAATCGCTATCCTGCACCGCCCTCATGCAGGAAATATTTTGAGTCAAGCTGCCGTTAACTACATCGAGCAGCTCGCCACGGCAGTCTTTGAAGGACGCTTGCAGAGTTGGCTGAATTCCGAATTCGGCATTCCGACTCAAGGGCTCAACGACATCAAAACGACTTCGTCGACCGTAAACCGTCTCAAAAATCTAACCGACCCACTCCCTCACGCCGCCGTGCTGGGAACGATAGGCCGTCGCAACGCCGTGTTTCGGGTCGCTTATTCAGCGCAGTACAAGGACAACGAGTTCGACGGTTTCGTTCATAACAAGAACCGCGTCAAGAGTATCGTGAAGGCGTGCCGCCAGATTGGCTGGAACTTTATCATCCGCACGCAAGTCGGCAGACTCTGTAACCAGGTCGACAACGCACTGGGAAGCATCGACGATCGGTGGGCCGCATGGACGATGGGTCCGGCGGAAAAACGCGACCCAAACAAAACCTTCGATGGTCTGGTCGGTACGTCGCACTCGGTCTATCCCGGCGAGTCGCTGACTAACACAACCGTGCATTTCACCGCTCCGACGGTTAATCATCTCAACATCCAGTACGCGGCCGGCGGTATTAACAAAATCGTTGCGGCGATGATGCAGATCCGGATGCAGGCGCCGGTGCCTCCCCCGCCGCCGGGTGGCTTGAGCGTTTTCATCAGCGGGGCGAACGAGGTGCAGGTCGGCTGCGTTGGATCGTGGATTGCTGGAGTATCCGGTGGTAACGGCGCGTATCACTACGTCTGGACGGCGTTTGGAGACACCTATGACACAGGTTCGAACGAAGAGTTGGACTATTCGCCGACCACTCAAGGTAGTTACAGCGTGCAGGTAACTGTGACTGACACTGCTGGCCACTCGGGAAGTGCCTCGATGGCGGTCAATGTCACTTCAGGCAATTGCGCGTAGGACATTTGGCGACTGAATCAAGCATGCTCAACGATCTTCTCCTGGTCGGCCGCAGTGTTGCGTTGGGCGCACTCCTTGGCGCTGCATGCGGGCGTGACCCTGTACAACCAGGAGAAGCACACGTTCGCGAACGGTGGTTCATACCGCAGAGCAAGGGCTTTCCAAACCCTCGCCCGGTCGTGAGCGGTGCGACTGTATTCTTTGCATCCGGCTCTGGATACGTCATTGCCCGCGATGTGGAGACAGGCGATCCAAAGTGGAGCACGCAGATCGGGACTAGCGTGTACTCCGTTTCTTCTGAGATCTTCGGTGAAAACTTCATTCTTCGCGGGGGGATTCTCGTCACCGCCGTTCAGTTTCATACGTCAGCTCTCGACGCCAGCACCGGAAGAGAGCTGTGGCGGTATGAAGCGTCCCCCGACACCGTCGAAGACGCAAACCCTCGGCCCGGATACGTCCAACGCGCACGCATCGACGCTGACGACCAGACAGTCTTCATTCCAGCCTGGGGCGCGTCGGTGAGTGCCGTCGATTTACAAACCGGGCGGGCCCGTTGGGTCTGGCGCGTCGAACCAACGTTGGGTCATCGTTCGGGCGCTATGGGGGTACGCCTGAGCGGAGACACGGTGTTTGCGACCGTCTGGCATTCGCTCAACCAAACTGGAACGCAGGGCGAAGCGTGGCTATTAGCGTTGGATCGTTTGACCGGAGCCGAGCTTTGGAGAGTGGTTTTGCCAAAGATCGGTTCCGGTACGACGGTTAACGATGCGCCCGCACTTTGGCACAACCTCGTATATGTGACTCTGACCTCTGGCGACTTGTTCGCTGTGGATCGCGGCAGCCAGCAGGTCGCCTGGCATATTCCGACCCAGCTTCCGCTATCAAACGTGGGGACCGCATTGATCACTGGTCCGGAAGTCTACGGAGATTTCGTTTATGCGAACGGTTCCGACATGAAGCTGCACGCGTACCGCGCTCTAGACGGCGTGGAAGTATGGTCGAGTGATGGCAGCCAGTTTGACCGCGATTTGCTAGTGACATCGAAATTCGTCTACGCGTCAGATGGAGCAACGCTGTACATGTTCGATCGAGCCACCGGTCAACGCTACGCAGCCCTCGGCCATCCGCGTAAATCGTATGATTACATCTTCTCGTCTCCTGCCGCCATAGACGGCAATAGACTCTTTGTAACTCTGAGCGACGGGGCCTGGAGCTTTTTTGAGCCCTAGCTGCCTGCGAGCCGATTTCGGGCGCGTCGCCGCGGACGTTTGTAAAGCCACTCGCTGAGGTGAAGCAGTGCTTCTGCGTCGCTGCAATGCTTGCGCAGGAGCGCCGGAGAACAGCCGAAGATCGATGTTACAAGAGCTCCGGTGTGCGACTCTCGGCCACTCTACCTTCAAAACAAGTGTGATTAGCGATCTTATCCAGGTCCGCCGCAGTGTCACGCTGGTCGCATTGTTGGGCACTGCATGCGGGCGTGACCCTGTCCCACCAGGAGAAGCACAAGTTCGCGAACGCTGGTTTGTAACGCAGAGTCAGGGCTTCCCAAACCCTCGGCCAGTTGTGAGCGGTGCGACCGCATTCTTCGCATCCGGCTCGGGATTCGTTATCGCCCGCGATGTGGAGACAGGCGATCTAAAGTGGAGTACACAGATCGGGGTCAGCAAATACTCGGTCTCTTCTGAGATCGGCGGTGAAAACTTCATACTTCGCGGGGGGATTCTCGTCACCGCCGTTCAGTTTCATACGTCAGCTCTCGACGCCAACACCGGAAGAGAGCTGTGGCGGTATGAAGCACCGCTCGACACCGTCGAGCACGCAAACCCTCGACCCGGATACGTCCAACGCGCACGCATCGACGCTGACGACCAGACAGTGTTTATTCCAGCCTGGGGCGCGTCAGTCAGTGCCGTCGATTTACAAACGGGCCAGACTCGGTGGGTGTGGCCGGTCGAGCCAACGTTGGGTCACCGCTCGGGTTCGATGGGCGTGCGCCTGAGCGGAGACACGGTGTTTGCGACCGTCTGGCATTCGCTTAATCTGACTGGAACGCAGGGCGAGGCGTGGCTATTGGCGTTGGATCGGTTGTCAGGACGGGAATTGTGGCGCGTCATTTTGCCGAAGCTTTCCTCCGGTACTACCGCGAATGACGCCCCGGCCATATGGCACAATCTTGTGTACGTAACGATGACGTCGGGTGATTTGTACGCGATCAACCGTGAGACCCAACAGATTGCGTGGCACATTCCCACTCAGATTTCACCATCTGGCATTGGTGCCGCGTTGATCAGTGGCCCTGAAGTGTATGAGGATTTCGTCTATGCCAACGGCTCCGATATGAAATTGCACGCCTATCGCGCCGCTGACGGTGTTGAAGTTTGGGCCAGCGAGGGTGGTCAGGTTGTCAACGATTTGCTGATCACATCCAAATTCGTTTACGCCTCCAATGGAGCAACCTTATACATCCTGGATCGGGCCAGCGGTAAGCAGTACGCCATGCCCGGCCATCCTCGTCATTCGTACCGACTACGCGTTCACCTCAGCTGCTGCCGCTGGCGGCAACTCGATCTACATAACTCTCACTGACGGCGCCTGGAGCTTTTTTGAGCCCTAGCCGCTTGGAAGCGTTTGTGCACGCGTCGACCGGAAGGTTTGTAAAGCCATTCGCTTACGTGGAGCAGCACCTCGGCGCTGCTGCAATGCTTGCGCAACAAACTAGGAGAACAGCCAAAAATAGATACGATCGCGTCGCGAAACACGCGGGGATCCGAATAGCGAAGCTTAAAGCTGACCGCTGTCAGCGACATCGAGCCTGTTTGCATGTGCGACACGCCGCGCAAAACCTTTGCAACGGCCAGAAGCTTTTTCGGCGTGCCGAGCCCTGCCCTTTCGATCTCACGAGAAAGACCGCGAGCTCGCAGTCGTGCACGGCGCGCGAGGTCGGAGACATTGTCGTAAACCTCCGGACGCTCGAACGCATCTCGTAGGGCAGCGGCGAGACCGCAAGGAAGTTGCCCTAGCCTGGCTTCTACAAGGCTGAGAAATGAAAAAGGCAGCGCGTTGCTGTTTACACGGTCGAGCGTTGCACTCAGTGCTACTGTGGGATTGAACTCCGTGCAGCAGAAGGCATCCGTCAACCCATGCCGGGCCAAGGTAAAGACTTCCTTGAGACTCCGAGCTGATAGAGCAACGTAGGCGAATACGGGCAGACTAGAATGGCGGCCTATGACACCGATTGCTGCTTCGAGACCGGTTGGCCCACCGACACCCGGATCCAACATCACCGATGTCGTGTCCGGCATGGCGGCAAGTGCATCGAGTTCCCGCCAGTTGGCCGCACATTTGATTTCCTCTCTCGGGAGCTGAGTGCGCAACAATCCGAGCGTACGCTCGGGAAGAAGGGCGACCAGAGCCATACGTGCTCGAACGCTGCAAGTTCATCGCCACACTACAGCAATCGCCTCTGGGACGAACCCCAGGATCTAAGTCACTGCGGTTTCAGGACCACCAGCTCACCGTACATCATCGGCTTGTGCGCCGGGACATCGCACTCGAAATGGAAGATGCCTGCCTCTCGCGCGACGTAGGTTGAATTGACGGTCGTCTGCGGTGGCATTGTCACCGCGAGATTGGATAGAACGAATGTGTGCTGGTCGTCCTCAGGATTTATGAGAGTAAAGCGCAGAGTATCGCCCTCGAACGCCGTCACGTGATCTGGCACGAACGCATAGACTTCTTTGCCCTCCAGCACTCCACCTTTGCGAAAATCCGCCGCCAGGAACGGATAAGTCGTCGCGAGCTCCCTCGTGAGCAATGGCACGGCTGTAACGGTGACGACCCGGGTCTGCGGGCGGTAATGTGAACCGCGCGCGCCGCCCATGCAGCCCACCACCGCGCACAAAAGCCCGGTTAGCAACGTGGCGCGCTTCGGTCGGTTTCCGAAACGACTGTTGCATACGCTCGCCATATTTCAAATCTCCATAATCATGCGCGTTCACAATAACGAATCAGGTGAGATGATGCGGCAAGACGACGGTCATGCCATTCAGCGCGAGTCGGCGGGGATGCGCTTTCACGGAGTACGCTATCAAGTCAGCGATGTCGCTCGATCGATCTCGTTCTATACCGAGCATTTAGGCTTCACGTTGAAACACCAGCAGCTACCGGCATTCGCAATGTTGTCGCTCGACTCGCTCGCGTTGCTGCTGAGTGGGCCTGGTGCGTCGGGATCGCGACCGATGCCGGGCGGACGCACTCAGGATCCCGGCGGCTGGAACCGGATAGTGCTCGCC
>DATFHK010000048.1:0-24390 GCA_035248505.1 Gemmatimonadaceae bacterium
AAGATCCTGAAGTAGCGGGAAGAGGGAGCGGGAAGAGGGAAGCGCAAGACACTAAAGAACTCATTCGAGAATCATCATGGCAGGAAGAATTCGAATTCGGCTCAAGGCGTTTGACCACGCCGTCATCGATCAGGCGTCAGCGGACATCGTCCGCACCGCCGAGAAGACGGGCGCACAGGTGAGTGGTCCGATTCCTTTGCCGACAAAGACGAAGCGCTGGACCGTGCTCCGCTCGCCGCACGTCGACAAGAAGTCGCGTGAGCAGTTCGAGCTCAAGACGCACAAGCGGTTGATCGACATTCTTGATTCGCGCGCGGCAACGGTTGATGCGCTGACCAAGCTCGATCTGCCGGCTGGTGTCGACGTCGAAATCAAAGTGGAGTAGACGAAGTCATGATCGGCATTATCGGCAGAAAGCTGGGCATGACCCAGATCTTCAACGAAGACGGGCAGCAGATCCCGTGCACCGTGGTGGAGGCGACTCCGAACTCGGTGACGCGGATTCTGAAAAAGGATCAGGCTGGCTACGAGTCGGTTGAGCTCGGCTTCGGCGAGCAGCGTCATGCGCGCGAGTCGAAAAAAGGCGAGCGCACACCGCGCGGCCGTCGCGCTCACAAGGCGATCGTCGGTCACGCCGCGAAGTCGGGTCTGCAAACCGCGCCTTCTCACTTTCGCAGCTTCCGTCTCGACGACGCGCAGCTCACGGAGAACAAGAAGAACGTCCCGACCTACAATCTTGGCGACAAGATCACGGTCGAGATCTTCGCGCCCGGCGAGCAGGTGAAAGTCACCGGCACCTCGAAGGGCCGCGGCTTTCAGGGCGTCGTCAAGCGTCACGGCTTCGGCGGTGGTCCTAACACTCACGGTAACACCAAGCACCGTCGCCCGGGCTCGATTGGACCAGGCACCGATCCGTCGCGTGTCATCAAGGGAAAGAGAATGCCCGGTCACTACGGTGCCGCGCGTCACACGCAGACGCACCTTCGCGTCGAGCGCGTGGATGCTGCACGGAATCTCATTTACATCCGCGGCTCCGTTGCTGGTCCGACGAACGGAATCGTGATGATCAGGAAGCAAGGCTAATGGCAGAGACTGCTACGCAAACTTTGAAAGCTCCGGCGTATACCGCCGGGGGAACCGAGCGCGAGCGCGTCGATCTACCGGGCGATCTGTTCGACGGAACGATCAACATGCCGGTGATGCATCAGGCGGTGAAGGCATATCTGGCCAACCAGCGGCTCGGCCTCGCCTACACCAAGACGCGCGGTCTCGTGACCGGCGGTAATCAGAAGCCGTGGAAGCAGAAGGGAACCGGCCGTGCCCGTCAGGGCTCGCGCCGTGCGCCGCACTGGCCGGGCGGTGGAACTGTGTTCGGTCCGACCGGTCGCAAGTACGGCCAGACGGTTCCACGTCAGATCCGCGCCCTCGCTCGGAAGAGCGCGCTCAACGCGCGTGCCCGCGAAAACGCGTTGTTCGTGATCGACAGCTTCAACTACGAGAAGCCCAGCACCAAAGCGCTGGTATCGTTGGTCGAAGCACTCGGCGCCGGCGAAAAGAAAGTGCTGGTCCTCACCGACGGCATGAAGCAGAACGCTTTCCTCAGCGGTCGCAACCTGCAGCGCGTTCACGTGATGCCATACGCTGACGTCTCGACGTATCACATCCTCTGGTCGGATGTGGTTTTGATCGAGTCGAACGCGCTGGGTTATGCGATGCAGGGCGATGAGGGGCGCGGGACGCGGGATGTGGAACCGCGAGAGGCGAAAGGCGGGAAGCGGGAGGCGAAGGCCAAGACCGCCAAGAAGTCTGCGCGCAAGGCGGCAAAAGCCGAGGCCAAGGCTTCGAAGCCAAAAGCAAAAGCAGCCAAGAAAACGTCGGCCAGGAAATCGGCCGGCAAGAGGAAAGGGAAATAGGTAATGCCGACACTAACTGAAACCGTCGTCACTCCGATCGTCACCGAGCAGACCTCAGCGGCGTATCAGGAGCGCGGCGAGTATGCGTTCCGGGTTCATCCGAAAGCGACGAAGACTCAGATCAGACGCGCGATCGAAGAGCTCTTCAACGTGACGGTCACCGGCGTCTGGACCTCCAACCACCGCGGCAAGAACCGCCGTGTCGGTCAGACGGTTGGACGTCGTCCACACTGGAAAAAAGCAATCGTGACGCTGAAAGAAGGCGATTCGATTGAAATCTTCGAGGCGTAAGCAATGGGCATTCGTCAGTTCAAGCCTGTAACCAAGAGCTCGCGGTTCCGCTCGGTCTCCGATTTCTCGGAGATCACGCGCAGCCACGGCGAGAAGTCGCTGATGGAGCCGCTCAAGAAGTCCGGCGGTCGCGACAATCATGGTCACATCGCGATGCGTCGGATCGGCGGCGGTCACAAGCGCATGTACCGGATCATCGACTTCAAGCGCAACAAGCACGGCGTGACGGCGACGGTGCGCGAGATCGAGTACGATCCGAACCGCACGGCGCGTATCGCGCTGGTCGAGTACGAGGATGGCGAGAAGCGCTACATCATCCACCCGAAGGGACTTTCCGTTGGCGACAAGATCGTTTCCGGACCGGGCTCTGACAGCCGCGTCGGCAACGCGCTGCCGCTGCGTGAGATTCCGCTCGGCACCGACGTGCACAACGTCGAGCTCAAGCCGGGTCGCGGTGGTCAGCTCGCTCGTTCAGCGGGTACTGCGCTCGAGGTCGTAGCGAAGGAAGGCGAGTACGTGACCCTGCGTATGGCGTCGACCGAGACCCGCATGATCCACGGCAACTGCCTGGCGACGATCGGCACGGTCGGTAACGCCGAGCATGAGCTGCAGTCGCACGGCAAGGCTGGAAAGAGCCGCTGGCTCGGCAAGCGTCCGAAGGTTCGTGGCGAAGTCATGAACCCCGTCGATCACCCGCACGGTGGTCGTACGCGCGGCGGACGCAACGTCGTCAGCCCGTGGGGCAAGAAGGAAGGCGTGAAGACGCGCAATCGTCACCGCCCGTCGCAGAAACTGATCGTCCGCGGCCGCAAGCGCGGCAAAGCAACGCAGTAACCAATTCTGAGAATCGGATATGGCAAGAAGCATCAAGAAAGGTCCGTACGTCGAAGAAGCGCTGATGACGAAAGTCTCGGCGCTGAACTCCAGGAACGAGAAGCGGGTGGTCAAGACCTGGGCGCGCGCGAGCACGATCGTGCCTGACTTCGTCGGCCACACGTTCGCTGTTCACAACGGCAACAAGTTCATCCCGGTCTACGTGACTGAGAACATGGTCGGACACAAGCTCGGTGAGTTTGCGCCGACGCGTCTGTTCCGTGGTCACACCGGTGCGGTGAAGGCGACCGATAAAAAGGTGGGGGGCGTACCCACGGGTGGTCCCGGTGCGGCAGCTCCGGCGCCTGCAACGGGCACACCGGCCAAAGGCACGCCGGCGGTGAAATGAGCGAGAGATCGAGACTTCGCGCGGCGCGTCACGCCGCTGAGAGAAGGGGAGTATCGAGCGCGATCCAGCGCACGACTCGGCAGTCGCCGTACAAGATGCGGCTGGTGATCGATCAGATCCGCGGCAAGGATGTGAACGAGGCGCTGGGTCTTCTTCGCTTCTCCAAGAAGCACGCGGCGAAGCAGGTCGAGAAGGTTCTGACATCTGCCGTTGCCAACGCCGAGTACCGCTCGCGCAACGAGAATGAGTCGGTGGATGTAGACACGCTCTACATCAAGCACGCGATCGTGAATGAGGGTCCGGCGCTGCGTCGGTATATGCCGGCTGCGCAGGGACGTGCGACTCCAATCAGAAAGAGAACGAGCCACGTCGAGATCGTGCTCGATGCTCACGCAGAGCGGCCGCGCGTGCAGCGCACGGCTCGCAAGACCGCGACCGCATCGGCGACGAAGGCCGAGGGATCGACTGCCAAGGCAGAAGGCTCGGGAACGAAGTCCCGCTCGAGAAAAGGGAGCAAAAAGTAATGGGTCAGAAAACACATCCGATCGGATTCCGGCTCGGCGTCTCCAAGACCTGGAGATCGCAGTGGTACGCGAATCGTGATTTCCCGTCGCTGCTGCGTGAGGACGAGCTCCTTCGCAAGTATCTGAAGGCGCGTCTGGGTCACGCGGCCATCGCCGACATCCGCATCGAGCGGAAGCCGGGCAAGGTCGTCGTCACGATTCACACCGGGCGTCCCGGCGTCGTCATCGGCAAGAAGGGCGCTGAAGTCGATCAGCTGCGCGATGAGCTGAACAAGCTCACCGGCAAGGAAGTCGGCATCAACGTCGAAGAGATCAAGCGTCCGGAGCTGGATGCGCAGCTCGTCGCCGACAACATCGCCAATCAGCTGGCGCAGCGTATCTCGTTCCGTCGCGCGATGAAGCGCGCAGTGCAGAGCGCAATGCGCATGGGTGCTGGCGGGATCAAGATCAAGTGTGGTGGACGTCTGGGCGGCGCTGAAATCGCGCGCGTCGAGGGATATCACGAAGGTCGTGTGCCTCTCCACACGCTGCGCGCGGACATCGATTACGCGACTTCGACGGCGAAGACAACCTTCGGCACCATCGGTGTGAAGGTTTGGATCTTCAAGGGCGAGATCGTTGAAGATCGCCGCGGCAAGACTTACTCGACCGGCGTCTAAGGAGATCTCAAGGTGCTTAGTCCCAAGCGAGTAAAGTTCAGGAAGCGTTTCAAGGGCCGGACGAAAGGCCTCGCCACTCGTGGCAACGAAGTCTCATTCGGTCACTACGGCCTCAAGGCAATCGAGCCGGGCTGGGTTACGAATCGGCAGATCGAGGCGGCGCGTGTCGCTCTCACCCGCCACATCAAGCGCGGCGGCAAGGTCTGGATTCGCATCTTCCCCGACAAGCCGATCACGAAGAAGCCCGCCGAGACCCGCATGGGTAAGGGCAAAGGCTCGCCAGAAGGTTGGGTGGCGGTGGTCAAGCCTGGTCGAGTGATGTTCGAGCTCGAGGGCGTGACGCCGGAGATTGGACGCAAGGCAATGGCTCTCGCCGCGGCGAAGATCGGCGTGAAGTCGAAGTTCGTTTCGAGAGAGGAAGGGGAGGGTCACACCGATGCTGGCTAAGGACATTCGCGAGATGGGCGAGGCGGACATCAACGCGCGCATCGCCGAGCTGGAGCGCGAGAGATTCAATCTTCGCGTTCAATCGGGCACGCGCACGCTCGACGATCCGCTCCGTCTGCGTGTGATTCGCCGGGATGTAGCGCGGTTGAAGACGGTGCTGCGCGAGAAGGTGATCGGCATCCGCTTGGCCGAAGGGCGAGAGGCGGGAGGCGAGGGGCGAGAGGCGAAAACAGGGAAGCGCGAAGCGGAACACGGTGGACGCGACGCTAGACGGGTAACGGGAAGACGCGGTCGCAAGGCGGCCACTGCGACCAACCGTGCGAAAAGGAGTAAGAGGGCGTAATGGCTGAATTGCAGAGAAACGACGGTTCGACGACGCAGCGCAACTCGCGCAAGACGCGTGTCGGCATGGTCGTCAGCGACAAGATGCAGAAGACGGTCGTGGTCTCGATCGAGCGCAGAGTCCAGCATCCCGTGTACGGCAAGATGGTTCGCCGCACCAAGAAGCTGAAAGCGCACGACGAGCAGAACGAAGCGAAGACCGGCGATACCGTCCGCATCATGGAGACCCGCCCGTTGTCGAAGGACAAGCGGTGGCGCGTGGTCGAAATCATCGAACGTGCACGTTAACGGAGACGACCAGTGATCCAGCAGGAATCGGTGGTCAAGGTGGCGGACAACTCGGGCGCGAAAACGGCGCTCGTGATCCGCGTGCTCGGCGGAACCCGCAGGCGCTATGCGTCGCTCGGCGACGTAGTGATCGTCGCGGTGAAGAACGCGCTCCCCAACGGCACCGTCAAGAAGTCCGACGTCGCGCGCGCGGTGGTGGTGCGCACGGCTAAGGAGACCAGGCGTAAGGATGGCTCCTACATTCGCTTCGACGAGAACGCAGTAGTGATCATCAACGAGGCCGGCGAGCCGAGGGCGACTCGTATTTTCGGACCCGTGGCGCGCGAGCTCCGCGACAAGAAGTACATGAAGATCGTCTCGCTCGCCCCAGAGGTGATATAAAGTGAGAGTTTTGAAATACAGGAAGACGGCGGGCAAGCGACTGACCGCGCGTCATGCCAGAAACGCCGAGCGGGTGAAGCTGAACGTGTCGAAGGGTGATACGGTGAGAGTCATGCGCGGCGAAGATAAAGGAAAAGAAGGAAAAGTCATTCGCGTCTTCCTCAAGACCGGCCGCGTGCTGGTCGAGGGCGTGAACATGGTGAAGATGCATCGCAAGGCGCGCACTGCGGACGAGCAGTCGGGAATCCGCGAGGCGCCGGCGTCGATCCATCACTCGAACGTGATGCTGCTCGATGCGAAATCGGGTGAGCCGACGCGAGTGAAGGCGCGCTACGACAGCGATGCCGAGCACGTCGAACGTCGGAGAAGCAAAGAGCGCGTCGGCGCAAAGAGCGGGGAGCCGATTCCCCGCGTGCGCTGAGCGAGGACATAGGATATGGCGAAGACAGACGATAAAGCGAAGACGGGAAGCGGCAAGCGGGACGCGGGAAGCGGGAAGGGCGGCGCGAAAGGCGGAGGGAAAGGCCGCAAGGATGCTGCGCCGCAGACGCAGCAGGAGCACGCTGGTAAAGATTTGCCGGTGCCTCCACCGCGGCTGCGCATCCTCTACGAACAGAGCGTCCGCGACAAGCTGAAGAACCAGTTCGGGTTCACGAACCCGCACGAGATCCCGAATCTCGAGAAGATCGTGGTCAACTGCGGTGTCGGCGAAGCGATCAAGAATCCGAAGGTTCTCGACACCGTCGTCAATGAGCTGGCGATCATCACCGGCCAGCGTCCGGTCCGTAAGAAGGCGAAGAAGTCAATCGCGAATTTTGGGCTCAGACAGGGTCAGGAGATTGGTGCAGCGGTCACGCTGCGGGGCGCGCGGATGTGGGAGTTCTTCGATCGTTTCGTGACGGTGGCGATCCCGCGAATTCGTGATTTCCGCGGCGTCAACACCCGCTCATTCGACGGTCGTGGCAACTACACGCTTGGCGTCAAGGAGCAGATGATTTTCCCGGAGATCAACTACGACATGGTAGACCAGATCCACGGGATGGACATCACTTTCGTCACGACCACGACCAAGGATGACCAGGCGTTGGCGCTGTTGAAGGAGCTCGGAATGCCGTTCCGGGGAGAAGAGAAAGCGGATGGCCGCGGTCGTGGAAGGGCTGCGGGCTAGGGCTGCGTTGCGAGCTGCGGGCTGGTTGCGGGTTGCGGGCTAATTGCGAGTTGCGGGCTAATTCTTTTTTTAGAGAGATGTAGATGGCAAGAAAGGCCATGGTAGAGAAGTCGAAGCGGAAGCCGAAGTTCCCGGCGCGACAGCACAATCGCTGTGGGCGCTGCGGAAGATCGCGCGCGTTCCTCAGAAAGTTCGGGATCTGCAGAATCTGCTTCAGAGAGATGGCGCTGTCGGGTCTGATCCCGGGCGTGCGTAAGGCCAGCTGGTAACCATTCATTTCTATGCGTCCGAACCAAGTTCGCTGCGGGCTGCGGGCGAGGGGTGGATACGATAGAACGAGGAAAATCACTTAATGAGCATGACAGATCCGATTGCCGACATGCTGACGCGAATCCGCAATGCCTGCGGAGCAAAGCACCGCCGCGTCGATATGCCGGTTTCGAAACTGAAAGTTGAGATCGCCAAGATCCTGAAGGAGAACAACTTCATTCAGGACTACAAGACGCTGGACACCGATGAAGGCCGACAGATGCTGCGCGTCGTACTCAAGTACGCGCAGGGTGGTCAGCCCGTGATTCGGGAGCTGCGTCGCGTGTCCACGCCTGGTCTGCGCAAGTACGTGGGTGTCTCCGAGATTCCCCGCGTGCGGAACGGACTCGGCATGGCGATCCTCAGCACGTCACAGGGCGTGATGTCGGACCGCCAGGCGCGCGCGAAGCGCACCGGCGGTGAGCTCATCGCTCTGGTCTGGTAAGGAGATAGATAGATGTCGCGAATTGGAAAGCATCCAGTCGTCGTCGCCAAGGGCGTGACTGCAACCGTCGAGGGCAACACCGTCAAGGTGAAGGGCCCCAAAGGCGAGTTGGAGCGCACGCTTCATCCGGATATGAAGGTGACGCTCAATGACAATCAGATTGTCGTCGAGCGCCCGTCGGATGAATCGAATCACAAGGCGCTGCACGGACTCAGCCGCACCCTCGTCGCCAACATGATCGAAGGCGTAACGAAGGGCTATAAAAAGGAGCTCGAGCTGGTTGGCGTCGGGTACAAGGCGGAAGCGCGTCCTTACGGACTGCAGCTCGCGCTTGGCTTCTCGCACCCGGTGAAGTACGAGGCGCCGAAGGGAATCAAGCTGAGCGCGCCGGCGCCCACGCAGATCGTCATCGAAGGCGCCAACAAGGAAGTCGTCGGCCAGGTTGCCGCGGAGCTGCGCAGCATCAGGCCACCCGAGCCGTACAAGGGCAAGGGCATCAAGTACGTCGGCGAGCAGATCCGTCGCAAGGCCGGCAAAGCTGGTAAGGCGGGAGCGAAATAATGCCTAAGATGGCCAGACCGAAGTCCCGCGATCAGCTGCGCACGCGGCGTCATTTCCGCCTGCGCAAGAAAGTCGTTGGCAGTGCGGAGAGACCGAGACTCGTTGTCTATCGTTCGCTGAAACACATCTACGCGCAGCTGGTGGACGATACTGCTCAGCGCACGCTATTGACGGTTACCGATTCAGGTCTCGACGGAAAGCCGACGGCAAAGTCGGTCGAGGTTGGCAAGCGGATCGCCGCAAAGGCAAAGGATGCCGGCGTGACGCGCGTTGTGTTCGACAGAGCTGGATACAAATATCACGGTCGCGTGAAAGGCGTGGCCGACGGAGCCCGAGAGGGCGGGTTGGAGTTTTAATAAATGGCAGATAACGAGAACGAGACTCCCGAAGGCGGAGAACAGCCGGCCGAGGAGCGTGGCGGTGGCGGTGGTGGTGGCGCTCGCGGTGGCCGCGGTGGCGGACGTGGTGGTCGCGGCGGCGGCGGTCGTGGCGGCGCTGGTCGTGGCCGTGGCGCTGGTGGCGGCCCGCGTGGTGAAGGTCAGGGCGGCGGTGGCGGTGGCGGTCGCAGAGGCCGCGAAGGCAAGGGACGTGATCGCGAGGGCGGCCGTGGAGAAGGCGGCAGTGAGCTCGTGGAGAACGTCATCGCCATCAATCGCGTTGCCAAAGTCGTGAAGGGCGGTCGGCGCTTCTCATTCAACGCTCTGGTAGCGGTGGGTGATGGTCAGGGACGGGTTGGCTTCGCCACTGGCAAGGCCAACGAAGTCTCCGAGGCCGTACGCAAGGCAGTCGACGGCGCTCGTCGCAACATGGTTTCGATTCCAATGACCGGCGGCACGATTCCGCACGAGATTGTCGGCTCCCACGGCGCTGGCCGCGTCTGGATGAAGCCTGCTGCGCCTGGTGCCGGTGTGATCGCTGGTGGTGCTGTGCGCGCAATCATGGAATGCGCCGGCATCGCCGACATCCTCACCAAGAGCCTTGGGTCGACCAACCCGCACAACATGGTGCTCGCTGCGCTCGATGGACTGAAGCAGCTCACCACAGTCGAGCAGATCGCACGTGAGCGCGGCATCGAAGCGTCGAGCCTTGGCTATCGCTCGCGCGCCAAGTCGAAGGAGGCAGTGGTCCATGCCTAGAACTCACGTTTGGTGGAGGACCCGCGGTCCGAAGAAGACGGCCAAGGAGACTCTCACCGAGGGTAAAGTGCGCATCAAGCAGGTGCGCAGCGGCATCGGCCATTCGTGGAAGATGCGTCTGACTCTCGAGGCGCTCGGTCTCAAGCACCATCAGGCCGAGGTTATTCGTCAGGACTCCCCCGCGTTACGCGGACAGATTAAGCACGTGCGTCATCTGGTTGAGGTGACGCCCGTAGAAGAGGGGAGAGGGAAGCGGGAAGAGGGAAGCGAGGAATAATGGTGACCAAGGCAACGAGAAAAGCCCGCGGTGCCGGCGAGGCACCGGCCGTGGAAAGAATCGGGCTGCACAACCTGGTTCCGGCCCCGGGATCGCATCGGAATCGCAAGAGACTCGGACGTGGTCCGGGCTCGGGCACCGGTAAGACTTCCGGCAAGGGACACAAGGGTATCAAGGCACGTACGGGTCACCACGGACCGGGCGGCGGCAAGCCGCAGTTCGAGGGCGGCCAGATGCCGATCACGCGACGTGTGCCAAAGCGCGGTTTCACCAATATCTTTCGGGTAGAGCATCAGGTCGTCGGATTCGACGATCTGGCAAAACTGCCGAAGGACGCGGAAGTGACGGAGGAGACTTTGATCGAGGCGGGATTGATCCGCCGCGGCAAGGGCCCCGCCAAGCTTCTGGCGAACGGTGAGGCCGCGAAGGCTGTAACGGTGCGCGGCATCAAGATGAGCGCTAGTGCGCGGCAGAAAATCGAAGCGGCCGGAGGCCGGGTAGAGAGTTAAATGGCGCAATCAGCTCCAGCGGCGGCTGTAAGCAACATCTACAACACGCCCGAATTGCGAGACAAGATCGTCTTCACCTTCATCTGTCTCGTGATCTACAGATTGGGAGCGCACATCACGGCGCCGGGTGTTGACGTCGTCGCGCTCACGGATTTCTTCGCCAACAGAGGCGGCAAGGGCGGACTGCTCGGTCTCTACGACCTGTTCGTGGGCGGCGGTCTTTCCCACGCGACCGTGTTCGCGCTGGGCATCATGCCCTACATCTCGGCGAGCATTTTCTTCCAGATCGCCGGGGCGGTCATACCGACCGTCGAGAAAATGCAGAAGGATGAAGAAGGCAGAAAGAAAGTCACCCAGTGGACCCGCTACGCGACGGTGATCCTCGCCGCGGTGCAGGGGTGGGGATTCGCACTCTTCACATCGTCACTCGAGAACGCAGTACAGAATCCGGGATTTGGGTTCAAGCTCCAGATGGTGCTCGTGCTCACCACCGGCGCGATGTTCGTGATGTGGCTTGGCGAGCAGATCACCGAGCGCGGACTCGGCAACGGCGCGTCGCTCATCATCTTCTTCTCGATCGTCGAGCGCTTCTGGCCGGGAATCTTCGGCACCTTCGGATTCATCAAGACCCAGGCTGTTGGTCCGTTCTCGCTGGTGGTGCTCGGCCTGGTGATGGTTGGAGTTGTCGCCGGTACGATTGCAATCACGATCGCGGCTCGCCGCGTGATGATTCAGATCCCGCAGCGGACGATGGCTCGTGGACGCCAGCGCGAAGCGGCAAAGAACTTCATTCCCCTGCGTGTCAACGCGGCGGGCGTGATGCCGATCATCTTCGCGTCGTCGGTGATCGTCGTACCGGGCGCCATCGCTCAATTCAGCGGCAGCGCGGTCGCGGCGCAGTGGGCGGAGAAAATCGGCCCCGGCACATGGCTCTACTATGTGTCGCAGACGATTCTGATTGTTTTCTTCACCTACTTCTATACGTCGATCATCTTCAACCCGGTCGACATCTCGGAGAATCTGAAGAAGCAGGGCGGATTCATTCCGGGCGTGAAGCCGGGTCAGAAGACGGCCGAGTACATCGACCACGTCGTGTCACGCATCACGTTCCCGGGCGCGCTGTTCCTGACGTTCATCGCGCTGTTGCCGGTCTTCATCGCCGATGCGATCAGCGTTCCATTCCGTTTCGGCGGCACTTCGCTGCTGATCGTGGTTGGTGTGGCGCTCGATACGCTGGCGCAAATCAATCAGCACCTGCTGCTCCGGAAGTATGACGGCTTTATGAAGAAGGGCCGAGTGCGATTCAGGGGACGCACAACCGGCAGCTCTTACTAGATTCCTTCGGAGGAGCCAAAAGCTCCTCCGAATCTTTTGCGGGTATCTCGGAATGATCATCGTGCTGCTCGGCCCACCGGGCGCAGGGAAGGGAACGCAAGCGGACAGGCTGGCGGCGCGATTGGGCATTCCCAAGATCGCAACCGGTGACGTGCTGCGCGCCGCGCTGCGCGATGGCACCAAGCGCGGGAAAGAGGCCAAGGCCTACATGGACCGCGGCGATCTGGTTCCCGACGCGGTGATTCTTGGTATCCTCCAGGATGTGATGAAATCGCCGGCGACTGCGAAAGGCGCCATTCTCGATGGTGCGGTGCGCACGGTTCCGCAGGCGGAGGGACTTGGCATCATGCTCGCCGAGATCGGCAAACGCGTCAACAAGGTTCTGCTCTTCGATGTTGAGGATGAAGAGCTGGTGAGACGCCTGAGCGGACGCACCGTTTGCGAAGGGTGCCAGACGCCGTACATGGGCCGCGATCCGGGCAGTGCTTGCGAGAAGTGCGGTGGAAGGCTCGTAAGGCGCAAAGACGATGAGCCCGAAGCGGTCCGCAATCGTCTGGAGGTATATCGGACGCAGACGGCGCCGGTGATCGATTGGTATAATGATCACAAGATGAAAGTGCTGAAGATCGACGCGGACGCACCGGTGGACGATGTAACGGCGCGCGCGCTCGAGGCGCTCGGCGAGGCGGGAAGCGAAGCCGCGGGAGAGGCCAGATGATCCAGATCAAATCGGCGCGTGAAATCGAGATCATGGCGCGCGGCGGCGAGGTGCTCGCCGAAACGGTTCGACTACTCGAGAAGAGTGTGCGCGCTGGAATGACGACAGCGGATCTGGACAAGATCGCCGACGATTTCATTCGCTCGCATCCGGGTGCGACGCCCGCGTTCAAGGGACTCTACAATTTCCCGGCGTCGATTTGCACGTCGATCAACCAGGAGATCGTGCACGGGATTCCGTCGAAGAAGCGGGTGATCAATGAGGGCGACATCGTCTCGATCGACATCGGTGTGCAACTGGACGGCTACTACACGGATTCAGCGACGACCGTAGCGGTCGGCGGGATCGACGACCAATCGCGACGCCTGCTGGACGTGACAAAGAAGGCGCTGGCCGCGGGAATCGAGGCCGCGCGGCCCGAGAACCACATCGGCGACATTGGCGCGGCGGTGCAGGCAGTTGTCGAAGCTGCTGGTTTCAGCGTCGTGCGCGATCTCGTGGGCCACGGCATTGGCGTCGGATTTCACGAGGATCCGCAGGTGCCGAACTACGGGAAGCCGAAGCGCGGCCAGCGATTGCTTCCCGGACTGACGATCGCGATCGAGCCGATGGTGAACATCGGGGGGCCGGCCACGCGGACGATGCCGGATCGGTGGACGGTGGTGAGCGTGGACGGGACGAGGTCGGCGCACTTTGAGCACACGGTGGCGATTACGGAGGAGGGCCCGCGGGTTCTTACCGCAATACCGGCTGCCGTCTCGGCTTAACCCCCGCGCCGCTCGCCAGGTCGCTGCGGCTTAAGTGGCCAAAGCTCGCTCGACTACCTCGCCCGTTCGCTGAGCCAGCTCCGCTGCCTGTGCTACCAACTCCTCCGCCCGCCGCAACAGCACCCCGCCCCTGCTCCGGTCCTCCAACGCCTGCACGTTGACCCGGACGTTATAGGCAGCGCCCTTCGCCGCGGCGTGCGCGAGTAACGCAGCAACCCCCGCATCCGTCACCGCATTGCTGTTGCCCCGCTCCGCCACCGCGAGCGCAAGCTTTGCGACTTCGACCGCCGCAGTCGCAGTTTCGATCGGGACTTCCGCCGCACCGAGGAGCGCCCTGGTGACTGCCGCGGAGCGTTTCGCTGCTGCGTCCGCCGGCTCCTTCGGAAGTTTGTACGCCTCCGCGACAGTCGCGTAGGCATCGGCATCTCGCTTGACCAGCGCCGAGAGCTCGTTGCCGAGCGCGGCGGCACTCTGCGCGATGTCTTTCATCTCGACATCCACTGCCGCGTATTTCTTTTTGCCTACGGTAAGCCCGGCGACCATTTGAGCCAGCGCGGCGGCGAGCGCGCCCGCGTGTGCTGCCACGCTACCTCCGCCCGGCACGGGGTTCGACGACGCCACGTTGGCGAGGAAGCCACTCACACTCTCGCCGCCGCTAACAACTTCACGCACCTGTCGCTCGAGAACCTGTTTCGGGGTGAACTGCTTCAGTTGCAGGCGACTCACCGCTGTTTCGATCAGCACCCGCTCGGGGACGAGTCCGACAATCTCGCTCCATGTGACCTGAGCACCCTCTGCCTCGGCGCGCATCTTCACGAAATCGAACACGTTGTGCAGCGGGGTCTTCTCCGTGTCGACGAGGTTCATCGATACCTGCGCCTGGTTGTCGACTTCCAGGCCGAGCCCTTTCACATAGCGGAATCCGCCGGACGATCCGCGCACCGCCTTGGCGATGTTCTTGGCGATCTGCAGGTTCGACGCAGCGCCGAGGTAGATGTTGTAGGCGACGAGGAATGGACGGGCGCCGATGGCGATCGCGCCGCAGGTCGGATGGATCTTCTCGGGGCCGAAGTCGGGCTTGCGCGCCGGATTCTTACCAATCTCTTCGCGCAGTCCCTCGAACTCACCGCGGCGCACGTCGGCCAGATTCTCCCGGGCGGGTGTCGTCGCCGCGCGCTCGTACAGATAAACGGGAATCTGTAGCTCGCGGCCGACCTTGTCGCCCAGCTTGCGCGCCAATGCAATGCAGTCTTCCATCGTCGACCCTTCGAGCGGGATGAACGGCACGACGTCGGTGGCGCCGATGCGGGGATGTTCGCCGCTGTGATTGCACAGATCGATTCGCTCCGCCGCGGCCTTGATCCCCGCAAACGCGGCGTCGACCGCGGTGTCGACCGGCGCGATGAAGGTGATCACCGAGCGATTGTGCGACGCATCGGAGGAGACGTCGAGCACGGAGACGCCATCGATTGCCGCGATTGCATCACGGATCGCCGCCACGATCTCCGGCCGACGGCCCTCGGAAAAATTCGGTACGCATTCGACCAGCTTCATCAAGAAATGCCCTTGCTCATGTTTGCACGTCTCACGGTCTGGAGCAGCCACGCGTGCATGGCCGGATTGCCGGCCACAAACGAACCGCCGCTCAACGCAGGCGGGTTGCCGTCCAGATCAGTAACGATTCCGCCAGCTTCCTGCACCATCAGAATTCCGGCCGCGACGTCCCACGGAGCCAGTATCAGCTCCCAGAACGCGTCAAACCGGCCGCAGGCAACGTTCGACAGGTCGAGGGCGGCGGACCCGGCGCGACGAATTCCAGCGCTACCGCGCATGACCATGCTGAACTGCTCGAGGTAGTGCGGCAGCCGATCGATATTCTTGAATGGAAAGCCGGTGCCGATGAGGGCTCTGCCTGGCTCGCGCAGGTTGGAGACGTGAATGCGTTTTCCATCCATGAAGGCGCCGCCACCTTTGGTTGCAGCAAACTCCTCACCCCGCACGACATTGAGCACGACGCCGGCGCAAAGCACTCCGTCGCGCGCGATGGCGATCGATACCGAGTATTCGGGATATCCGTGCAGGAAATTGGTGGTGCCATCGAGAGGGTCAGCGATTACGACGACGCCTTTGCCGGCAATCTCATCGGGAGAAAGCTCCTCGCCCAGAACCGACGCGAATGGCAGACGATGGCTGATCACGTCGCCGATAGCGCGCTCCGATGCTTTGTCGACCTCGCTCACGAAATCCGATCGACCCTTCGTCTCCCAGACGAGTTTATTCCGCTGTGCAGTCGCATCACGGATGACGCGAGCGCCGGCATGCGCCGCTTCGAGAGCGATCTCGACGAGCGTTCTGTTATCGGTTTTCTCCTCTGAAATTGCTTGCAACTCGTGTATCTCGCTCATTAATTACGCGCAATGTCCCGCATCTTCAGCGGCATTCAGCCCTCCGGCGCCCTGCACATTGGAAATTACCTCGGCGCGGTGAAGAACTGGGTTGAGCTGCAGCACAAATACGAGTCGTTATTCTGCATCGTCGACTACCACGCGATCACGCTTCCCTATGACCCCGACGAGCTGCGGGTGCGAACGGGAGACATGGCGCTGGGTCTCCTGGCATCAGGTCTGGATCCGGAGAAATGCACGTTGTTCGTGCAGTCAATGGTGCCGGAACATACCGAGCTGGCCTGGATATTCAACACGCTCACGCCACTCGGCGAGCTCGAGCGACAGACTCAGTTCAAGGAAAAGGCGAGTCGCGAGGAGAGCGTACCGGCAGGCATTCTGAATTACCCGGTGCTGCAGGCGGCAGACATTTTACTGTACCGCGCTGAGCTCGTTCCCGTCGGCGAGGACCAGCTCCAGCATCTGGAACTGTCGCGCGAGATCGCGCGCAAGTGGAACGCGCGCTTCTATAAGCACCCGGCGCCGAAAAAAGTCATGTCGACGGTAAAGAGCGCCATCGGTGCGGCCGAGGAAGCGCCACCCGGATATTTCCCGGAGCCAAAGGGATTGTTGACACCTGCACGACGTATCATGGGTCTCGATGGTCAGGCCAAGATGTCGAAATCACTCGGCAACACCATCGATCTTCTCGAAGATCCGAAGTCAATCTGGGAAAAACTCAGACCGGCGGTGACGGATCCGAAACGCGTCCGTCGGACGGATCCGGGCACACCGGAAGTCTGCAACATCTATCATCTGCACAAATACTTCAGTCCGCCCGCGACAGTGGAGCACGTCGCAGTGCAATGTCGGACCGCGGGCTGGGGCTGCATCGATTGCAAGAAGGTGTTGCATGAATCGATGGAGAAGGAGCTGGCGCCGATTCGCGCGCGGGCGAAGGATCTTGCCGCCAATCCGGACAAAATGCGCCGGGACCTCGCCAAAGGCGCCGAGCACGCGCGATCGATTGCGCAGACGACGATGGCCGAAGTGAAAGACATGATGGGGTTCTTCGGCGCGGAGAATGGATCAAGCGCAGCTCGTTGAGCGAGCGAAGTCACTAATCGACGACCTGGCGCGGGCCCCGCGCTTCGCCGGCAGCGACGAGGAAACCGTGGCCAGAGCGCGTTGCCGACGTGAGCTTGAGGACGCGGGCTTTACGTGCGAGGAGATGCCGTTCGTCTACTCGCAATGGCTGGGGCTCTGGGGCCCGCCTCTGGTGGCGGTCGTTCTCGGAATCCTGTTCTTCGGCTTAGGCGCATTGAGCCTGATGGGCTATTGGATCGGCGGCATCTTCGCGCTGATCGTTCTGCGTGCGGCGGTCGTGCTAAACGTCAACCCGATCCGGCGGGGCTGGATCCTCGACTTCCCATGGTCGCGATCAATAGCTGTCAATCTCGTCGCTAAACGGGGTCAGCCGGCGGTGTGGCTCATGGCGCATCTCGACTCAAAGTCCCAGACCGTTCCGATGCTGCTCCGAATCACCGGCAGTATTGCACTGCAGTTGGCAGGCGTCCTCGTTTTCCTGGGCAGTTTCGCGGTTGTGATCTGGGGAAGCCGGATGGCGCCAATGATTGTGACGGCTCAAGTACTCGCGATTCTTGGTGCCGTTGGCTGCGGACTCTGCTTTGTCGGTAATGCATCACCGGGTGCCGTTGACAACGTCAGCGGCGTTGCAGCTGTAATTCTCGCCGCGCAATTGCGAAACGACGGGCGCGCGCTGGGCGTACTGATTACCAGTGGAGAAGAACTGGGACTCGCCGGCGCGTTGGCGTGGCGCCGTTCGGCACCAGGGCATTTGGTGATTCTGAACTGCGACACCGTCGACGACGCCGGTCGTTTTCGTTGCATGTACAACGACGCGCAGCCGATGCGACTCACCGTATCGGCCGAAAATGAGGCGAAGCGGCTGGGTCTGGATCTCAGAGTCGGGCGCCTAATTCCGGGGATCATGGCGGACAGCATGGCATTCGCACACGACGGTCGCTGGTCAGCGATTACACTGAGTCGTGGTACGTTAAGTACACTCGCGCGCATTCACACGCGAGGTGATAATTCATCGAAGCTGACGGGGGAGGGGGCGGCACAAGCCGGCGTCCTCCTTTCAGCAATCGCCAGGGAAATGAGCTGATGTATCTCCTGATACTCGCTGCGGTAATTGTTCTGTCCCTGATCCTTATCGTCCTCGGCTTGCCGGGACTTTGGATCATGGTGGCGTCTGCGGTCGTCTATAACCTCGTCGTCCCCGGCGACCCCATCGGCTGGTTCACGCTGGTGGCCGTCGGCGTGCTTGCGCTGGTCGCCGAGCTGCTCGATATCTCAATGACCGGTAGCTACGCCCGTAAGTACGGCGGCTCGCGTCGTGCAGGATGGGGGGCGATCATAGGTAGCATCATCGGCGCAATGGTTGGGTTTCCGCTTCCCATCATTGGCCCGGTCATTGGTGCGTTCGTGGGCTCCTTTATCGGAGCGCTCATTGCGGAATTCACTGGTGGATCGTCAGCAGGTGATGCCACTCGCGTCGCTAAGGGCGCGTTGATCGGACGTGTTGTGTCTACTGTTCTCAAGATCGGCATCGGATTTACGATCGGCATCTGGATCTTTATTGCCGCCATGAAATGACCTGTCTGAAGAGCGTACAGGAATGACTGCAGAAAGCGTCTCCGCAACCGAACTGGCTCCCGCTGAAGGCAAATACGTCTACTGCATAATTCGCAACGATCGATCGCGCGAATTCGGCGAGATCGGCATCGGCAGCGGCTCGCGCGTCTACACCATCGCCCACAAGGATCTATCAGCAGTCGTCAGTGACACACCGATCGTGATCTACGATCCCACGCGCGAGAACGTGCTCGCACACGAGTTCGTAAACGAAACAGTGATGCGCGAGTTCACGCTGATCCCGATGTCCTTCGGGACGGTGTTTCGCTCGGACGACGACGTGCAGGCCTTGCTGAGATCAACGTATCAGGCCTTCACCGACGTGCTTGACAAGATGCAGGACAAGATCGAGTTCGGGCTCAAGATCCTGTGGGATCGGGACAAGGTGGTCGCGGCGATCGAGCGCGACAACGACGAGATCCGCCGTCTGAAGGACGAAATCACGCGCAACGCTGCGTCGTCGACCTACTTTGCCCGAATGCAGCTGGGCCGTCTCGTTGAGGCAGCGATGGAGGAAGCGAGCAATCGGTACGTCACTGACATCCACGAGCAGTTGAAGAGTGTGTCGGTCGCCAGTCGCAGCAACAAGGTTATCGGCGATCGCATGATTCTCAATGCTGCCTTCCTCGTCGATCGCAAATACGAAAAAGCCTTCGACGAAAAGGTGAAGGCGATCTCTCTCCAGTACGAGGATCTACTCAGCTTCAAGTACACGGGCCCGTGGCCGCCGTACAACTTCGTCAACATCAAGCTGAAGCTGGAAAAGGCGACCTGAGGCGCCGATGGGACTTCTCACCAACATCCTGCTGGCACCGTTCCTTGGCCCGGTGTGGGGCACACGCTTCACGCTCGACAAGGTCGACCGCGCCGTGCGCGAGCAGCTCACCGATGACACGCCGATCAAGGAAGACTTGATGGCGCTCCAGCTCAAGCTGGAGATGGGTGAGATCGACGACGACGAGTACGTGAAGCAGGAAGCCGAGGTCATGCAGCGGCTGCGCGAGGTGCGCGAATGGCGCGAGCGATTCGGGATGTCCGTCGGTGGCGGGCCCGTGCGCGTTGCTGAAAGCGACGAGTCGGAATAGGTTCGTCCCTCACCCCCGATGATCGAGCGCCTTTGCTACGTCTATGGTGTCGTACCAGCCTCGATCAACATTGCCAATGCGCCCAAAGGAATCGAACGCGGCCAGGTCAGCCTGATCCCCGGCGGAGACTACGCCGCGCTCGCGACCTCGGTCAGCGCTGACGACTACGCTCCAGCCAAGGTCGAAGCACTCACCGCTGATGTCGACTGGGTGAGCGAGCGCGCGATGGCGCACGACCGAGTGTTGACGTGGGCATCCGACAACAGCGCGGTGATTCCGTTCCCGATGTGGACGCTGTTTCGCGATGCGAAGGCAGTGAAGGGCATGCTGACGAAACGGCAGCAGGAGCTGCGCGAGACTTTCACGAGACTCGGAAAGGGGCGCGAGTTCATCGTTCGGGTCTACGTTCAGGCGGGCGTGCTCAAGGAGAACCTCGATTCTCACGTCGCCGAGCTGCGACAGCTCGAGGAAGAAGCGGCAAAGGCCTCGCCGGGCCAGAAGTATCTGCTGCAGCGAAAAATCGACGAACGGCGGCGTGATGCGGGTCGCGATGTTGCCGGCAAAGCGGCGACCGAAATCTTCGACGCACTGAAAGATCGCTCGATGGCGACGGTTCGTGAGCAGCCGGTGAACTCCGGCGCACCCCGCGAGCAGGGACGCGCAATTCTCAACGCGTCGTTCCTCGTCGATCCGTCCCGACTCGTTGAATTCCAGCGCGCGCTCACCGACATGGTGGACAAGTACGAAGAATCGGGATTCAAATTCGATTTCACCGGACCCTGGCCGCCGTATCACTTCGTCGGTGAGCGATCCGAGTGAACGAGCTCGACGATCTACTTGGCGATTCGCGGATCGAGCTCTCCGAGGTTCTCAGTCACGTCCTCGACAAGGGCGTCGTTTTGCGCGGCGAAGTGATGCTCGCCGTCGCCGATATCGATTTGATAAAGCTCGATCTGGGCTTGCTGCTCACCGCTGTCGAGACCGCGTTGCGCCATCAAACCCGCATCTCACGCGGTGCCGCGGGTGGTCAACTAAGGGCGGCACCTGACGTTGCGGACAGCGAGGTGGTGAAGGCAATCCAACCGCCAGCTGACGCAGCAATTGCCCCGCTGGCAGAGGTTGCTGAAGGGCTGCCCCAGCGTCTTAATACAGATCCTGAAAAGATCGAGAATGGGTTGGCCAAGCTCGTCTTGACCTTGATTGAGGTATTGCGTAAGGTCTTAGAGCACCAGGCCGTTCGGAGAATGGAGGGTGGACATCTCAGCGAGGCCGAGATTGAGAAACTCGGCGTCGCTTTGCTGCGCCTCAACGACCGAATGCAGGAGATGAAGGAAATCTTCGGACTGACGGACGAAGACCTTCAGATCGACCTGGGTCCCCTTGGCAAGTTACGATAACCGGCCTGCGAGCCGAACGGAGACGACTGCTTGGCAGACCTGGTATCCCCGTCGCGCACTTATGGCCTCGTTGACATCCTCGACCGAGTGCTCGACAAGGGTCTTGTCGTCGTCGGCGACATCAAGATCAACCTTGCCAACGTCGAACTTCTCACGATTCAGGTTCGTCTCCTGATCTGCTCGATCGATAAAGCCGAGCAGATTGGACTCAACTGGTGGCGCACGGATCCGCGATTGAGCACCCACGCGCGTCCTGCGATCAACGAGTCTTCAACCACCGCCTCGGCAGCAAGACAACAGGAGTAAAGCAATGGCAGTTGAACGGTCCCCGAGCGGTAGCTCGCTAATTGATGTTCTTGATCGCGTACTCGACAAAGGAATCGTCATCGACGCGTGGGTTCGCGTCTCTCTCGTCGGCATCGAGCTGGCGACCGTCGAAGCACGTATCGTCGTCGCATCCATCGACACCTACCTGAAGTACTCCGAAGCAGTCGGACTGACCGCGCCAGGTTCCAGGCCGCGCGAGCTGACAACCGGCGGCGCCGAGGAGCTCGAGCGGATGCGGACTGAAAATGCAGATCTGAAGCGGCGACTTGAGCGACTCCAAGCGTGAGAGTGCCGCGGTAGCGCCGAGCCCGCAACTCAGCGGAGAACGTTTAGCCGAGCTTCTCTCCGCCATCTCAGAAGCACCTGACTTCGCAACTGCGGCAAGATTCCTGTTGGCGCAGTTTGCGGACATCGTGGGCGCGGATCGCGCAATCGCGCTGACGCTCGACAGCCCGCCCAAGTGCTTCATCAGCGTCGCCAACATCGGCTTCGAGCGCACTACTGCGCCGCACATCGAGATTTCGGTCGACGATCTGTCGAATCCACTTGTGGTATCCGCGCTGTCGTTGCAGGCGGTCAGTTGCGACGAATCGACGCCGCGACCGGGCTTGCCGTTCAGCGAGTGGACCGCGATTCCGTTCCCGCAGCCGCAGTATCGCGGAGCGCCGCACATCCTGAGCGATGCCGAGATCGAGGCGATACAGCTGCCACGATGCCAGGTTCGCAAGAACATCGTTGCCGAGCGGAGACGCAGACTCGGTCACGCGGCTGGCGGTGTAGCGCTGCTCGAGGCGTCCGCCGACGACGAGACTGTGTCCGCGCTCCTCCACGCCGCCGCCCTCGCTGGACCTGTCCTCTCGCGCATGGCCGCCGTCGAAGAATTCCGGATGTCGACGGCGCGCGTCGACCAGCAGCGGCAGATGTTGACCACGATCATGAACTCGCTGCCGGATCCGATCGTGATCATCAACGAGGACAGAGACATCATCGCGCAAAACCAGCGCGCCGAGCATCTGCTCTCGGTCACCGATCACGATTCAGAGGGAAGACGACGCGCGGTCGAGATCAATAACCTTCTTTTCACATCGCACTTGTCCAAGGCGGCGATGACCTCGACGGAAGGAGCAGTTGCTCGCGAGCTCAACCTGGTCGATCCCGACGAAGGTACGGATCTCTTGTTCGAGGTGCTCACCCATACGCTCAACGCCAATGATGGCCACAGCGCGTCGACGGTCACCGTTCTGCGCGACGTCACCGATCTGCGGCGCGCGGCCAACGAGCTGGAGCGGCAGGTCCAGCGCGTACGATTGGCTGAAATCGAAGCCAAGCGTGAGCGCGATCGCTTGAACCTGATTCTGGAAAACGTCGCTGACCCGATTCTCGTCACCGACGACCGATCCAACATCATCCTGATGAACAAGGAAGCCGAGCAGCTGTTCGAGGCTTCTGAGGGCGCGAACTGGGAGCGTTCACATACGGTCCAGGCGAACGACACCAAATTCACCACGTTCATTTCCGATTTCACGATCAGTCCATCGCTCGCGCGACGCGAGCAGATGACGCTTCACATCCCGGACGGCGGCGGTGAGCTGCCGGTCGAAGTGGTGTCGGGCAAGATTCTGAATCGTAGAGGGGAGCCGCTGGCGATCGTGTCCGTGCTCCACGACCTGACGCAGCAGGTGGAGAACGCGCGGCTGTACGATGAGCTCAAGACTTTCTCCAACGAGCTCGAGGAAAGGATTCGCGCTGCCACCGCCGATCTCGCCGAGCAGAACACGCGGCTGCAATGGCAGTCGCGCGAGTTGGAGAAGGCGAACCGACTCAAGTCCGAGTTTCTCGCCAGCATGTCGCACGAGCTGCGTACACCGATCAATGCGTTGATCGGCTACGCGTCACTGATGCTGGACCGGATTTACGGCGATCTGACGCCGCGCCAGGAAGAGGGACTCAGTCGCATCCAGGGCGCCGCCCAGCACCTGCTGGCGCTGATCAACGACATCCTCGACCTCGCCAAGATCGAAGCCGGCAGAATGCCGTTGCATCTCGACGACGTGAAGCTCGCCGACATCATGACGGAGATCTCACAGCAGATCGAGCCATTGGTCAAGAAGAAGAAGCTGACGTTCAACGTCGAGATGCCGCCGGGCGAGCTCGTGCTGCACACCGACCGAACCAAGGTCAAGCAGATTTTGCTCAACCTGCTGTCGAACGCGGTGAAGTTTACGCACCACGGCGGAATCACGGTGGCGATCTCGCGGGACGAGGCGGATCTGCGATTCGATGTCACCGACACCGGGATTGGCATTCGCGCCGACGACCTCAGCTCGATTTGGGAGGATTTCCGCCAGGTCGATCAATCGCGCACGCGCGAGTTCGGCGGCACCGGCCTCGGTCTCAGCATCACGCGTAAACTCGTCGACGCGCTCGGCGGCCACGTGTTCGCGCAGAGTACCTTCGGCAAGGGATCTACGTTCACGGTGGTGCTGCCGATCAGAAGCGTCGTGCGGCCGGACGATCCCCCGCGGGTCATTGATTTGGTGCCGCCACCACCGCCGGCGCCGAAGGACTAACTACAACTACATAACGGAAGACTACCAGCCGGCCGCCGTGGGCTCACGGGCCGGCAGCCCCGAGCTGCGTTCGTTTGCAGATTGTGACGGCTCGGGGCCGCAGGCCGCAAGGGCTCACGGCTGCTGGCTGGTAGTCTTCCTCTTGTAGTACACTAACTTTCCCTCTCTATGTTCGACCATCAAACCCGCACCATAGTAGTAGTCGGCGCCCAATGGGGCGACGAAGGCAAGGGCAAGCTCGTCGACGTCCTCGCTGAACGCGCCGACTGGGTCGTGCGATATCAGGGCGGCGCCAACGCCGGCCACACCGTTCACATCGGCGACAAGTCGTTTGTCCTGCACCAGATTCCGAGCGGCATCCTGCACCCGGGCGTTCGCTGCGCGATCGGCAACGGCGTTGTGCTCGATGTGGAGACGCTATTCGCCGAAATCGACGAGCTCGTCTCCGACGGCATCGACGTCGAAGGCAGACTCTACGTCAGCGATCGCGCGCACCTCGTTCTTCCTTACCACAAGCTCGTCGACAGTCAGAGCTCGGCGAACAAGGAAATCGGAACCACCGGCCGCGGCATCGGACCCGCCTACGAGGACAAATTCGGTCGCCGCGGAATCCG
>DATFHK010000049.1:0-49680 GCA_035248505.1 Gemmatimonadaceae bacterium
AAAAGAGCGAACATATGGCAGCCAAGGAACTCCACTTCAACACTGACGCACGCGCGGCTCTCAAGCGCGGCGTCGATCAGCTCGCCGAAGCAGTCAAGGTGACCCTCGGCCCCAAGGGCCGGAACGTCGTCATCGACAAGAAGTTCGGCGCGCCGACCGTCACCAAGGACGGCGTCACCGTCGCCAAGGAGATCGAGCTTTCCGATCCGCTCGAGAACATGGGCGCCCAGATGGTGAAGGAAGTCGCCACCAAGACGAGCGATCTCGCTGGTGACGGCACCACCACCGCGACGGTTCTCGCCCAGGCGATTTTCCGCGAGGGTCTCAAGAACGTCACCGCCGGCGTCAACCCGATGGCGCTCAAGCGCGGCATCGACGCCGGTGTCAATTCGATCGTCGAGGAGCTCAAGAAGATGAGCGTCCCGACCAAGGGCAAGAAAGAAATCGCACAGGTCGGCGCGATCTCCGCGAACAACGACAAGGAGATCGGTGATCTGATCGCCGAGGCGATGGAGAAGGTCGGCAAGGACGGCGTGATTACGGTTGAAGAGGCGAAGGGCCTCGAGACGACTCTCGAGACCGTCGAGGGCATGCAGTTCGATCGCGGCTATCTCTCGCCTTACTTCGTCACCGATCCGGAGAAGATGGAAGCGGTACTCGAGGATTCACTGATCCTCATTCACGACAAGAAGATTTCGTCGATGAAGGACCTGCTGCCGATCCTGGAGAAGGTCGCCCAGATGGGCAAGCCTCTGCTCATCATCGCCGAGGATGTCGAAGGTGAGGCGCTGGCGACCCTGGTCGTCAACAAGCTTCGTGGCACGCTGCGCGTTTGCGCGGTCAAGGCGCCCGGCTTCGGCGATCGTCGGAAGGCGATGCTCGAGGACATTGCGCAGCTCACCGGCGGTCAGGTGATCTCTGAGGAAGTTGGATTCAAGCTCGAGAACGCCGTCGTGACCGATCTCGGCCGCGCCAAGCGCATCGTGATCGACAAGGAAAACACGACGATCATCGATGGCCAGGGCGACGAGGAGAAGATCAAGGGTCGCATCAAGGAGATCAAAGCAGCGATCGACAAGACCACTTCCGACTACGATCGCGAGAAGCTCCAGGAGCGTCTGGCCAAGCTCGCCGGGGGTGTCGCCGTGATCAACGTTGGTGCGGCGACCGAGAGCGAGATGAAGGAGAAGAAGGCTCGCGTCGAGGATGCGCTGCACGCGACTCGCGCCGCGGTGGAAGAGGGAATCGTTCCCGGCGGTGGTGTTGCACTCGTCCGCGCGCAGAAGTCGCTCAAGACGGTGAAGCTCGAAGACAGCGATGAGCAGATCGGTGTCGAGATCGTCCGTCGCGCCGTCGAAGAGCCGATGCGCATGATCGTGCAGAATGCCGGTGGTGAGGGCTCGATCGTGGTTGAGAAGATCCGGACCTCGAAGGAGAACAACTACGGCTACAACGCGCTCACCGACGAGTACGAGGATCTGGTCACGGCCGGCGTCATCGACCCGACCAAGGTCACTCGCACCGCGCTGCAGAACGCTGCATCAATCGCGGGACTCCTGCTGACGACCGAAGCGCTGGTCGTCGAAAAGAAGGAGCCGGCTCCCGCAGCCGCGGCTGGCGGCCCGCCGGGCGGCATGGGCGGGATGTACTAGAAGCGGCTTGGGGCCAGCCGCTGCGGCTGGCGGCCAAAACCGTGGGGGGCGCGGATTCCGCGCCCCTCTTTTTTTCTTCCTCGACAGTCTCTGATTTCGTTTTCGCGTGACACGGTCGCGCTTGACGATCCGAGTCGGCGCACATATTATCCCGAGACAATCGAAGTGCCCTGTGGTGATTTGCCGCGTATTGCAGCCACGTTAAATAAATGCTAAAAAGCGAGGAACGCCCGCGGCCACACAGCCACGGGCGTTCTGCTTTGAATGCGCGGAGTCTTTTTACGAGGAACGAGAATGACTCCCCAGCATGAAGTCCGATTGGCATTGGCAGGATGTGGAGTTGTCGGCGGCGGCCTGGTCCGCCTCCTCCACGACGCACGCGATGAGATCGCGTCGCGATTCGGAGTGAAGTTCTCCGTCACCAGCGTACTCGTACGCAACCCGCGTCGCGACAGGCACGTGCCGGTGGCCGAGTCGTTGTTCACCAACGATCTCGACGCGTTTCTCGCCACCGACGCCGACGTGGTGGTCGAAGCCATCGGTGGCGAAGAGCCTGCGCACACCATCGCCGCCACCGCGCTCACGCGTGGCAGGAAATTCATCACCGCCAACAAGGAGCTGATCGCCGGCGCCGGCGACGAACTCTCACTCTTGGCGAGCGAGCGTGGGACTTCGCTCGATTTCGGCGCTGCCGTCGGCGCAAGTGCGCCCGTTATCTCCACCCTTCGCGACTTGCTCGGCGCCTCACCGCCGCGCGCTGTCCGCGGAATCCTCAACGGAACGTCGAACTTCGTGATCACGGAGCTCGAGCGCGGCGCGCCATTGGACCTGGCCCTCGCCGCGGCGTGTGAGCGCGGACTGGCCGAAGCCGACTGTAGCAAGGATCTGGACGGACGCGACGCTGCCGCGAAACTCGCCATCACCAGCTGGGTCGCCTTCGGAATAGCGCCGTCGTCGTTACGCATTCGTCGCACGAGCCTGTTGCCGCGGCTTCCGGAACTGGTTCGCACCGCAGTCGGGCTCGGCGGCCGGCTGCGACTGATCGCCGAGTGCGTGCATGTCGATGGGGACCGCGTCGTCGCGTCGGTCGAGCCGACGGTCGTGAGCGCCGCGAGCGGCTTTGCTCGCACTGTGGGAGAGGAGAACAGAATCGAAATCGATCAGGGCTGGAGTGCGCCCCTCACTGTGTCAGGCCCAGGCGCCGGCGCAGCGCCGACTGCGAGTGCATTGTTGAGTGATTTGCTGCGCACGTCGCCACCGCCAAATGTCCGAGGCGCTCACGGCAAGGTTTTCGTACCGGCCGGCGATTCGCGCGCGCACCGTTGGCTGCTGTCGTCACGCGGCGTCGCCCTCGAGAATCTTCTGAGCACGCAAGGAATTGGAGTCGAGCGCAGCTGGCACGAGCCGCGGAGCTCCGGTGTGGTGACAAAGAGGATTCCGTGGTCGGCACTCGCAGAAACGCTGACTGGACTCGGTCGCGATATCGCCGTTGCACGGGTCGAGTTGTCCGATGCGGAGGTCAACTTACAATGAGCATTCTCACGATCACCTCAGACTCTCCGCGCGCGGTCGACGCGCAGGTTCAACGCACGTCCGACGGTGTGAGCTACGAGTTGGTCGGCCCGCTTGGCGCGCCCGTCGTCGCAGTACTCGGCGGAATCTCCGCGACCCGTCACGTCACTTCCAGCGGAATCGATCCGCAACCGGGTTGGTGGCAGGATGTCGTCGGACCTGGTCGTGCGATCGACACCACTCAATTTCTCGTGATCGGTATCGATTACGTGTCGAGCTTTCGCGGCTCGTCCACCGTGACGACGTTCGATCAGGCCGATGCGCTTGCCAGCGCCCTCGACCACGCCCGCATTCGGTGCCTGCACGCGATCGTTGGCGCCTCTTACGGTGGCATGGTGGCGCTCGCGTTTGGTGCCGCATATCGCACGCGTTGCCGGCGACTGATCGTCATTGGTGCCGCTCACGAGAGTGATCCGCTGGCAACCGCGCTGCGTCACCTGCAACGGCGCGTGATCGAGCTCGGCTCGAACATCGGTCGCGAGCGCGATGCGTTGACCATCGCGCGTGGCATCGCCATGACGAGCTATTTGACGCCGCACTACTTCAAGGAACGGTTTATCGATTGCGAGCCGACGGATTCGCGCACCGTCGAAGACCGCATCGGCAACTATCTGCGTCGCAAAGGAGAAGATTTCGCCGACCGCTGGACGTCGGAGAAATACAATGCGCTCTCGCTGTCACTCGATCTGCACCAGGTGCGTCCCGAGCATATCACCGTTCCGACGACCGTGATCGGAGTCAGCAGTGACAGACTGGTGCCGATCGAGCAATCGCGCGAGCTCGTTCAGCGGCTCGGCGGTCCCGCCCAGCTCATCGAGATCGACTCGGAATTCGGTCATGACGCGTTTCTTGGAGACGCAGACCGCCTTGCTCCGTTCATCGAGGAGCTTCTCAACGTCGAGCTGAGGGCCGTGTTATGAGCGAGCGCCGAATCCCACCCGGCTATCGCGCCAAAGGCGCAGCGACGCGGGCGGTCCGCGCCGGCATTGCCACTGATCTCCATCATGGTGCTGTCGTCCCACCGATCCACCTTTCCTCGACCTTCGCCTTCGATGGTTTTGGGAAAAAGGGCGCCTACGACTACACGCGAACAGGGAATCCGACACGAGACTACCTGGCGCAAGCACTCGCAGACCTCGAAGGAGGAACGAAGGGTGTCGTAACGAGCACCGGCATGTCGGCCGTCAATCTGGTGTTGCAGTTGATCAAACCAGGCGAGTTGGTGATTGCCGCTCACGATTGTTACGGCGGTACCCATCGGCTGCTCAGATCGCTCGCCGCGCGCGGACATTTTGATGTGCATTTCGCCGATCTCACCGCCGACACGGCGCCGGAGCTCATTCGCTTCGAGCGGCCACGCCTGCTGTGGATCGAGACACCGAGCAATCCGTTGCTGCGCATCACCGATCTGGAAAAGGTGATTGTCGCGGGACATGATGCGGGCGCAATCGTGACCGTCGACAACACTTTTCTCTCACCAGTCCTGCAGCGACCGATCGAGTTTGCCGCGGATTTGGTCGTTCATTCCACCACGAAGTATCTCAACGGCCACAGCGACGTTGTCGGCGGCGCGGTCATCGCGACCGATGCGTCGCTCGGCGAGGAGCTCGCATGGTGGGCGAACTGCCTCGGCATCACGGGTGCGCCGTTTGACAGTTTCCTCACGCTGCGAGGGCTGCGGACGCTGCACGCTCGCATGAGCGTGCATTGCAACAATGCAACTGCGGTGGTCGACGCCATCGCCGATCATCCGGCCGTGCGGCGCATTTACTACCCTGGACTTCAAACCCACCCGGGTCACCAACTCGCCAGCAAGCAGCAATACGGATTTGGCGCGATGGCGAGCATTGAAGTGGAAAACGGGCTAACCGGCGTTCAAACCTTCGTTGAGGCGTTGGGTTGTTTCACGCTGGCCGAATCACTCGGCGGTGTCGAGAGTCTGGTTGCGCATCCCGCGACGATGACGCATGCGTCGATGGATGAGGCTGCACGACGCATCGCGGGCATCGATGATTGCCTGATCAGGCTGTCGATCGGCATTGAAGACCCTGATGATCTGGTGGTCGATGTGACGACCGCGCTCGATGCAGTCGTCGACGCCCGCGAATCAAGCGCCGGCGAGCCAAGGGAAGAAGTCGAGGCAGTTGTGTGAGCGTTGCATAGAGAAGCGCTTCGCTGCAGTATCAACTGCTCCGGATTGATCAACCTCGTTTGCAGCAGGTGATTCTCATGTCAGTCAAAGTTGCGGCAGCACTCCTTGTCATCGCCCCGCTTGCCGCACGGGCACAGACGCCGTCGTACATCGTGACCAGACTCGGCAACGACACGGTGGCCGTCGAGCGTTACACGCGCACCGCCAACAAGCTCGAGGGTGACCTCGTGCTCCGTTACCCACGCGTCAGAACTATCCACTATGTCGGCGATCTCGCTCCGGACGGGAGCATAAAGAACCTGACGACGACGGTGGTGCGCGCGTCCGCTGGAGCGGGTTCGCCGCCGACGATGCGGATGGTGACGACCTTCGGTGACACTCTCGCCGTGATCGAGACCACTCGCAACGGTCAGCGCGATACGACTGCGAGCGGCCGGCGCATCTATCGCGGGCGTGCATCGCCATTCCTTGGTACCGAACCGGCTGCGTATGGTATCTACGAGCAATTGCTTGCCTCCTCGAAGCTTCGCAGCGATAGCGTCTCATACGTGCTGGTCGCGCCCGGTTCGGGTCCATCGCCGTCGATCATCCTTCGCCGTCGTGGCGCTGATTCAGTTTCTTTCACCAGTACGTTCTTCCCCGGCTGGATTGAAGTGGCCCGCGTGGATTCGCGTGGGCGCATCCTTGGCGTCGACGCCACTCCGACGACGATCAAGACCGTGGCGCAGAGGGTTCCGAATCTCGATGTCGCCGCGCTCACCAAATCGTGGGCAGCGGTGGAAGCGTCGCGCGGCGGAGTGATGGGTCAGATGTCACCACCCGACACCGTGCGTAGCGCAGTCGGCGGCGCGAACCTCTCCGTCGCTTACAGTCGGCCGCTCAAGCGCGGTCGCGTGATTTTTGGCAACGTCGTTCCGCTTAATCAGGTTTGGCGCACCGGCGCGAATGCCGCAACCGAATTTACGACGGATAAGGATCTCGCTTTCGGTTCGACGGTCATTCCCGCCGGAAAGTACACCCTTTGGACAGTACCTTCGGCAAACGGCGCGCAGTTGATCTTCAACAGCGAAACCGGCCAGTGGGGAACTGACTACCATGCCGACAAGGACTTTGCGCGCGTCAATCTCACGCAGACCCCGGCATCGACGCCGGTTGAGCAGTTTGTAATTGGTGTCGAGCCGCAGGGCAGTGGTGGCGTTCTGAGCTTTGCGTGGGACGATCGTCGCTGGACGGCGCCGTTCACCATCAAGCAGTGACCGCTCCTCCGGCAGCTGCGAACCGTAACCGGTGGCTCGCCGCCCTCGGTTACGGTTTGCTTGCCGAAGTGTGCACGATCATCACCATCATTCTCGTCGCCTCCGTCTATCGTTACGGCATCGCACGAGGGCTGACTCCCGAAGCCTACGACGCGTTCGGCCAGAAGGCGGGCGGCGTGATCGGAGTAATTGGCGGCACCCTATTCACTTACCTTTTTGCGCGGGTCCTGATGCGCAGCTTGTCGGGCAACTTCATCGCGCACGGGATCGTGCTGGCGATCACTGCGATCGCCGTCTCCGTCGGAGGCTCAATCGCGGGGCACCAGGGAGTGCCGATGGGTTACATCCTGGCGTCGATTCTCAAATTGCTGGCGGGATGGTTCGCCGGCTTCCAGTCGGAGAAGCCGGCTGCCATCGCTTAATCGGTGATCGTCAGCGGCACGGGGTTGTCGAGGTAAACAACTTTCGACTCGCGCCGGAAGTGGATGATGCGCCAGAACCAGTTTTCTTCGCGCGGCTGGCCGCCTTCAGTCATCACTATCTTAGCCAGATCAGCGACTTCATCGGGATCCATGCGCAGGCATCCGTGCGATGCCGCTTCACCGAGGCTGTCCACGTCGTCGGTCCCGTGGATGTAAAAGTCCGGCTCCTTGAAGAACATCTTCACGACTTTCATAGGATTGCCCGGGTCGCCTGGGCCTTTCGCACTCTTGCCCTGCGCCCACTTGGAGTCGGGTGGATGCCAGCTCGGGTTCCAGACGATCTTTCGGATCTCAAACGAGCCGCGCGGTGTGGGATAGCGATCCTGACCGACCGCGACGTCGAACGTCTTGATCGTCTCGTCACCGCGCTTGACCTTGAGCGTTCTCGCGCTTAGGTCGGCAACAAGCCTAATCGGTGCGAGATGCGTCGTCGTGTCGCGCCCGGCGGAGGCCGCGTGTTGCGGCACTTCTATTTGTGCTGCGGCTCCTGCGCTCACCGCCGCCGAGGCGATGAGGGTGAGCATGGCTAACTTCTTACGGGATGCGATCATTTGGGGCTTCTTTTCACCTGATTTGTTGGTCGTTGGGATACGGATGATTATTACAAATGCCGTTCCACCGGCGCGGCTAATTTGGTAAGCTCATCCGGGAACAATTCTCGCGAATCAGCGAGCATGGCTCGCGACTACGATCTCACGCTAGATGCACCAGGGAGGCGTTGCAGGAATGACGACAAGCAAAGAAACCGAGTGGATGAATCATCCACGGCTGCGCAAGCTCGTGACATCGATCAATGAGCTGACGCTCGCCGAGCGCATCACTTTGGTGAAGGGGCTGGTGCCGGCGATCGCCGACGAACTCTCCGACACCGAGTACGAGAGATTCGTCGACGCGATCAGGTTAAAAGGCGAGCGCTTTCACGAAGCGCAGGCGCACCCGGGCGAGGGCCGGGCGGAGCGCAAAGTCCCCGGCGAGCGCGAGCTCGAGGGTCGTTAACTAAAGTCCGAGCGCCAGCTGGAGCGGGACCGCGGAAGACGTGCTGGCGCCGACGGTGATTGGGCCGACAACGTTGTCCTGGGACGCCGCTGTCAAACGACCTTTGAATCTGCTCTTCCGCAGCGAGTCGCCAACGGTCGACATCGCAACGCGCGGGGTGTTGTTCTGCTCGCTGAGGTGGGCGAGCACAATGTTGTTGAGACCGGAGTGAATGCACTGCATCGCCGTCTGCGCGGCGGCGGTGTTGCTCAAGTGACCAAACTTGCCACGAATGCGTGCCTGAAGTGACGGCGGATATGGCCCCGCGCGCAGCATGCCCTCGTCGTGGTTGGCTTCGATGACCAGCAGGTCGAGCTTATCAAGCGCGCGATAAATCGTCTCGGTCACGTGACCAAGGTCGTAGACGATTCCTGCGCGCGAACCTTCGCCGAGCGATGTCACGATCACGGCGATCGGCTCGTTGGCATCGTGCGACACGGGGACGGTCTCCAGCCGAAAATCGCCGATCGTCACTTCGCTCTTGCGAGGCGTCAGGATCGTGCGCACGTCGGTCCAGTCGGGACACATCATCCGTGTTCCCGCGGTCGAAACGATCGTCCAGCCCCATTTACGCGCCGCCGACGCCGCACCCTTCACGTGATCGGTGTGCTCGTGGGTGACGACGACCGCTTCGATTGATTGTGGGGCAACGCCGGCAACCGCGAGTCGTTTCTTCAGCTCGCGCGGCGAAAATCCCGCATCTACGAGGATGCGCGAGCGATCGGTCTCAACGAGGACTGCGTTTCCGTTACTGCCACTTCCCAACACCCACAACTTCATCAAACACTCCACCTGCGTTTGTGCGCTTCTGCCAACTGATTGCGGCCTTTCTCACCTAGCTCGATGTGTCGGCGCGCCATGACTCGCTCCGCCACTGCAAGGAATTTAGCGACGTCGTACGTGTCGTACGGCTCAACACTGCCCCACGCGAAGGGCGGCACCACCTTGGGCGGCATCTCCGTCTCGAACAAATTCGCGCCCGCTCCGACAACTGTGCCGGTGCTGAGCATAGTACCGATGCCCGTCTTCGCATGATCCCCGAACAACGTTCCGAGAAACTGTAGTCCAGTGCTCCGCATTCCGGTCGGCGTCCATAGCTGAACCGGTCCGTAGGTGTTCTTGAGATTGCTCGTCGTAGTCATCGCGCCGATGTTCACCCATCGCCCGATGTAGGAGTGACCGATGAAGCCGGAATGGCCTTTATTCGAGTGTCCGAGCATCACGCTCGCGCTGAGCTCACCGCGCACTTTGCAATGATCGCCGATCGACGATCCGGAAATCCGATCGCCCATGACCTGCGTGTCGCGGCCGACGTACATCGGACCAATGAGATTGGTGAAAGGCGCGACCGTCGTGCCTTTCCGTACCATGATCGGACCGGTCCGCGCGTCCAGAACTACGTACGGCTGGATCTCGGCGCCTTCTTCGATGAACACTGGATGGTCGCCGAGCACGGTCGCAGTGACCTTTCCCGCCGCCTCCAGCGATTTGCCGCGGAGGGGGATGTCTTCCATCAGTTGCTGATCGAGTGTCCCGACCAGATCCCAGACTTCGTTGATCCAGCGCCCGCCGATTCTGCGACCGCCAAGACTCGTCTGAATCGACCCGATGTCGACGCTGCCATCGGCGAATTGGGAAATGGGCATTGCGCGCGCCAGCCGTACCGCGCAGGCAATGCCTTCGCACATTAGCAGATCGAAGTGATCGATCTTCAAGTCGTGCGGAACTACGCATCGACTGTTGACGAGAATCGCGCCCGCCGGAATCTCTGATTTCGGTGCGGCAGCCGGCGGCGCATCTCCTTCCTCGAACTGCGCCAGGTGGCCTGCGCTGATAAACCCGGCGCTGCGCAACGAAGTCGCGCGCTCCCAGCGGTGGCGGATCAGTGAAGTGCCGGCGCGCAGCTCGCACACGGGCCGCGTCAGCGCGAATGGCTCGAACTGGCGCGCGCGCGCATCGTCGTAGAAGAAAAGCACGCTCATGCCTTGGTCCGCTTGGGCGGCAGCGATTCGACCAATCGCTTGAGGTCCGCGGCTTTATCGAGCGTGGTCACCAGCATCATTCCCTCGTGCACCACTACCACCAGCTTCTCGACTCCGTACATCACTACGCGACCCTCATCGGCGTGCACGACGTTGTCCGCGCAGTCAAGCAGGTGCACGTCCCCAGTTGTCGCGTTACCGAATTCATCCTTGTCACGCACGCGCCGCAGCGCGCTCCATGTCCCAATGTCGTCCCAACCGAAGTCTCCGCGCACCACTGCGACGTTCTTACTCCGCTCCAGCACTGCGTTGTCGACCGATATCGGACGGGAAACCGCGCCGAAAAATTCGTCTGCCTCCGCGTCGGGTCCGAGCGACAAGGCTTTCCTGAGCTCGACGGCATGCTGTTTTGCCTGAGCGAGAAAATCGCCGACGGTCCAGATGAAGATTCCCGAATTCCACAGATATCCCTCGACGCGCAATTTCTCCGCGCGCTGTCGATCTGGTTTCTCAATGAATCGTTGCACCTGGGAAATCGCTTCGTCCGGGTCTTCGGGCTGGATATAGCCGAAGCCGGGATCGCCTCTGCTGGGCACGACGCCTACGGTTACGAGCATGTGGGTCTTCTTTGCATGGCGCTCGCCGTCCTCGAGTGCGCGGCGAAAGCGATCGTCGTCGGCGATGGCCCAATCAGCGTGCACTGAGATCATCGTCGCGTCAGGTCCATCGCGCTCCTCGATGATCCGCGCCGCCCAGGCGAGAGCAGCCGCAGTCCCGGCGGGCTTCGGCTCGGCGACAATGTTCTCGCGCGGCAACGGAGGCAGCAGCTTACGGATGGGTTTCACCAAATCGGCATTCGTCAGTACCAGCATGTGTGAGGGATCGACCAACGGTGCCAGTCGGTCGACGGCGTCTTGCAGCAGCGGTTTGTCGGTGGCGAGGGGAAGTAGTTGCTTCGGTCGCTCAGGAGTACTGAGCGGCCAGAACCGCGAGCCAATGCCACCTGCCAGTACGACTGTCCAGCGGCTCACTCGCCGCTTATTCCTGCTTCGTCGGGCGCCCCGGTGAGACGCGCGACGAGCGCGTACAATTTTTTCGGACTGAATGGCTTGGTCAGGAACTGTGTTGCGCCTAGCGCCAGCGCGTCGCGCTCGTGTTTCGCGTCACCGCCCGCTGTAAGAATGATGCAAGGCAGATTCTTGAATCGATCCTGCTCCCGCACTTTACGCAGCACATCGAGCCCGCTGAGTTTGGGCATCATCAGGTCGAGGAGTACGAGATCGACCGGATCGCCGTTGTTGATGAAGGCGAGTGCTTCCTCGCCGTCGTAGGCGATGCTCACCCTGAACGGCCCCTGCTCGAGCTTCATCTTGATGATGCGCCCGATATGGGGTTCGTCGTCAGCGACTAGAATGTGCGAGGTATTGTTGTCGGCCACGTCAGATCAGCGAAGCGATGTTTCCACGATACCGACGAACGTCAAATAACAGTCCACCGAGATCGGCCGACGGACGAAGCAGGATCAACAGCAGAGTATCATCAGCAAGTGCGGCAACGATTGCGTAACCTTTCTGGTGCTCGAGGATCGCTGTGTTCAGCGCTCCCTGTACGGTGGCGCGGCCAAGCGTCTCTGCTTCGGCGACGAGAGCGGGGACTCGCGCCGCCAGGTCTTCATTGTTGAGACCAGGCGCCGCGAAACCTTCGATCAGCAGGCCGTCACGACCCAGTACCAGAACCGCATCGACTCCCGGACGCTGGCGAAGCGCGCTCGTGAAATCCCGGATATTAGGCATGGTGGTGAGAAAGTGCGAAGCTAGGATTGGCCACGAGTGAAGTCAAGCCAATCGCTTGAACTGTCGTAAGTTACGGGGTATTATCGAAAGCAACCCCGCCAGTTTCTTTTCTGTCAAATTCCACGCATGAAAGCGCGTATTGCAATTATTGCCGCCGTTCTTACGGCTGCGTTGATGAATGCCTGCGGCGATCCGACCGGACTGAAGGCGTCACTGCTGAACTCAGTCGACACGTTGTCGGTCTTCGCATTGTCGGGAACACCGCCCAACTATCCGAGCGGGGTCGCGTTCCTGTCGCGCCAGCCGGTACACGTCGACGGGTTCGCGCAATTCGATGTCGCGTTTGACATCAACGCCGACGGCAATACGGTGATCTATCCGGTGAAGCTGGTTGTCGCGTCGGCCGGACAACGTCCAGTTGCCCTCCAGAGAGTCGGCTTGCCTTTCGACCAGGTGACGGAGGCGCCAAAAACCGGTTACGAGTCGGACTCGGCGTTGGTCGCGATGCCGGGCGAGACCATCGTCGTGCAATCGGCGCACAACGCCAGCGCGGATCTATGTCAGTTCGCGCTCAACCCCAACATCTACGCCAAGATCTCCGTCGACAGCGTTAACCTGTCGTCGCGCACGATCTATTTCAAAATGGGACTCGATCCTAACTGCGGGTTCCGTTCGTTCGCAGAAGGCCTCCCGGATTTCTGATTCGTGCACGACCTGCGGATGGTGCGCGAGAATGTCGACGCACTACGCGCCGGCATGTCGCGGCGCGGCGCACTCGACGCGCTGGCGCCGGCGATCGATCGCGCGGTCGCACTCGACAAAACCCGCCGCGATACGATCCAGGCTGTCGAAGAACGTAAAGCCGCGCGCAACGCAGTAAGCCAACAGGTCGGTCAGCGCAAACGCGCGGGACAAGCTGCCGACGATCTCCAGCAGCAATCACGCGCCCTCGGCGACGAAATCGCACGCCTCGACAGCGAGCTCGCCGAGACCGAAAAAGAGCTGAGTTCGATCCTGCTCGAGATCCCGAACGTCACGCTCGACCAGGTGCCCGCGGGTGGTGAAGAGAAAAACTCCATCATCAGACGCTGGGGCACCGCGCGCGAAGGAGCGAAGGTCTCTCCGCATTGGGAGATCGGCGTCAAGCTCGGTCTGATCGACTTCGAGCGCGGCGCCAAGATCAGCGGCTCGGGTTTCATAGTCTTTCGCGCCGCCGGTGCGAAGCTCGTTCGTTCGCTGATGAACTTCATGCTCGACGTGCACACGCGCGAGCACGGCTACGAGGAAGAGTGGGTTCCCGTCGTCGTCAATCGCGACAGCATGACCGGCACCGGCCAACTGCCCAAGTTCGCCGAGGACATGTACGCGCTGCGTGACGAAGAGGGCTATCTGATCCCGACGGCGGAAGTTCCGCTCACCAATCTTTTTCGCGAGGAGGTTCTCGCGGAATCAGACCTGCCGAAAGCAATCACGGGCTATTCGCCTTGCTTCAGGCGCGAAGCCGGCGCGGCGGGGAAGGACACGCGCGGATTGTTGCGCGTCCACGAATTCGACAAAGTGGAGCTCGTTCGGTTCACCACGCCGGAGACGTCGAACGACCAACTCGAGTTTCTCACCAGTCACGCGGAAAAAATCCTCCAGTTGCTGGAGCTCCCGTACCGCGTTGTCCGACTCGCAGCCGGCGATACCGGCTTTGCCAGCGCGCACACCTACGATCTGGAGACTTACGCGCCCGGTGTAGGGAAGTGGCTCGAGGTGTCGTCGTGCAGCAACTTCACCGACTTCCAGGCTCGTCGCGCCAACATCCGCTACAAGCCTGCCGAAGGCGGCAAACCGCGATTCGTTCACACCCTGAACGGGTCGGGTCTTGCCTTCCCGCGCATCATCGCGTCTATCCTTGAGCATCATCAGCGGGAGGATGGAAGCGTGCACGTTCCGGCTGCGCTCGCAAAATATCTCGGCGCTGAGCGCCTGGGCTGAACATGCGCCGGCTGGCACCGGTAACGCTCATTTCGATTGGCGTAATCGCGCTGTTGGTGTGGTACGTCCTGTATACTCGTACCGTCGTCCATGAGCTGCGTCAGGAAGCGTCGCGCGTCGGATTGATGTACGCGCGCGTCTACAACGGCCTCAGCGATCCCAATCCGGACGCCGCCAACGCGGCACTGCTCGATTTGTCGCGGCATATCAGAGAGTCGGGCGTGCCGATGATTCTCGCCGATCCCAACGGTCTGCCAACCGACACGGCGAACATCCCGTTCACGGCGCCGCTGCGTTCGCGGGAGATGCGCAACTACATCACCGAGCTCGATCGTCAGAACGTGCCGATCGTCGAGCCAGGGATTGGCACGGTCCACTTCGGCAACACTCCGCTCGTCCGCGGACTGATTCTGATTCCGGTATTGCAATCGATCATGATAGCGATCGTGGTGCTCGCTGGCGCTTACGCATTGCGCACCAGAGGGCGCGCGGATCGCGAGCAGATCTGGGCGGGCATGGCGCGAGAATCAGCGCACCAACTCGGCACACCGCTCTCCAGCATCAGCGGCTGGATCGAGCTGCTGCGCGAAAGTGATCCGGAGCCGACCACGACCGCGGCACTCGATCATATGGAAACCGATCTCGAGCGGCTGAAACGTGTCGCACACCGTTTCGAGCGCATCGGCCGCCCGCCGCATCAGGAGTCAGTGAACCTCGGCGATCTCGTCGATCGCGTCGCCGCCTACTTCCGCGCCCGCGTGCCCACGCTCGCCCAGCGCGTCACCGTCTCCGCCTCGCATCAGGGTGATCTGGTCGTGCAGGGGGATCCGGTTCTGCTCGAGTGGGCGCTGGAATCGCTTACAAAAAATGCAATCGACGCCCTCGCCGGTCGCGATGGTCGGGTTGAAATCTCCGCCGAGGCATTGCCCGAAGGCCGTGTTCGCGTGCGAGTGTCAGACGACGGCCCCGGCGTCCCGCGCGAGATCCGCCATCAAATTTTCGAGCCCGGGTTTTCCACCAAGGAAAAAGGCTGGGGAATTGGCTTGTCGCTCGCGCGGAGAATCGTGCGCGACAGTCACCATGGCGAGCTGCTCCTCGTCCCGTCGGAGAAAGGGGCGACGTTTGATATGGTGCTCGGGTAAACCACACAAATAAGACTACCAGCCGGCGGCCTTGGGCCCTGGCAGCCTGCGGTCCCGAGCGGCTTGCTGGCCGGAATATGAAACAGCTCGTGGCGCCCGGTTGCGGGGCCGATGGCTGCAGGCTGGTAGTCTTCCTTTTGTAGTTAAGCCATTTAAGGCTCTCGGCTCGCCCAATAAATTCAGTAAATGTCCGACGACACCACCATCGCGACCGCGACCGAGGCCGAGCCGCTCGCTGGCCTGAATCCCGCCCAGCGCGAAGCTGTCCTTCACTTCGAGGGTCCGATGCTCGTTCTCGCGGGCGCCGGATCCGGCAAAACACGCGTCCTCACCACGCGCATCGCGCGACTGATCGAGCACCACGGCGTCGATCCATCACGGATTCTCGCCGTCACCTTCACCAACAAAGCCGCGGGTGAAATGCGTGAGCGCATCGCGCGGCTGCTCGGCGACGAGCCAAAGGGAATGTGGAGCGGGACCTTCCACGCCATCGGCGCGCGCATCTTGCGCACCGCGGCGCCGCTCGTAGGCCGCACATCCAGTTTCACGATTTATGACGAAGATGACAGTCTCAGCCTCATCAAGCGCCTAATGGACGAGGAAGGACTATCGCCCAAGCAGTGGAGTCCGAAAGTCATCGTCTCGCTCATCTCCGATGCCAAGAACGCGCTCGTGTCTGCCGAGGAGTACAACAAGCTGGCGATGGATCCGGTCTCGCGCGCGGCGGCGAAGGTCTACACCAGGCTCGAGCCGGCTCTGCGCAGCGCCAACGCGGTGAGCTTCGACGATCTGCTCGTTCTACCGGTCGAGATTTTCAAGAAGGATGAAAGAACTCTCTCGCGCTATCGCGATCGTTTCCAATTCATCCTCGTCGACGAGTACCAGGACACCAACCGCGCGCAGTTCCAGTTCGTGAAGCTCCTCGGCAGCAAGCACGGGAACGTCGTTGTCGTCGGTGATGACGATCAATCGATTTACGGTTGGCGGGGCGCCGATATCAGAAACATCCTCGACTTCGAGAAAGAATTTCCGGCGGCACGCGTGGTTCGTCTCGAGGAGAATTACCGCTCCACACCGGACATTCTCGAGGTCGCGAACGCCGCCATTACGCCCAATCAGGGTCGCAAGGGCAAGACGCTTCGCCCGACTCGTCCCGCCGGTGAGGCGGTAACGCTCGTAGCAGCGCTGGACGAACGCGACGAAGCGGACTTCGTGCTCGAGGAGATCAAGACCCGCCAGAATCAGGATGGGCGCGGCCTCGCGGATTTCGCCGTGTTGTATCGCACGAACGCGCAGAGCCGAGCGTTCGAAGACGCGTTGCGTCGCGAGATAATCCCGTATCGTCTCGTCGGCTCCGTGCGATTCTACGACCGCCGCGAGATTCGCGACCTGATGGCCTATCTCAAACTGATCGCCAATCCGGCCGACGAGGAAGCGTTCCGACGCGCGATCTCGGTTCCCAAACGCGGAATCGGTGACTCGACTGTCGAGATGCTCGCTGCGCGCGCGCGCAGCGCCAAACGCTCGCTGATGGAAACCATCGCTGATGAGGATACCCAGTCACTGTTGCGGCCCGCAGCGCGAAAGGCGCTGGCTGATTTCGACAAGCTGATCTCGACCCTGCGCGAGCGCGCCAGGGATACCAGCGTCGACGTCCTGCTCCAGGATCTGATTGCCGAAATTCGGTACGTGGAATATCTACAGGCCGAAGGTCCCGAATCAGCGCGCGATCGCATCGAAAACGTCAGCGCGTTGATCGATGGCGCCGCCGAGACAGTGATCGATGACGGAGGTGAGGTCGGCCTCACGCCGCTCGATCATTTCCTGCAGCGCGCGATGCTCGTCGCCGGCGCCGACGCCGTCGATCCATCAGCGGACGCAGTCACGCTCATGACGCTCCACAACGCCAAGGGCCTGGAGTATCCGGTGGTGTTTCTCACCGGCCTGGAGGATGGACTATTTCCGCTGTCGCAATCCTTCGACGATCCGCCGAAGCTGGAAGAGGAGCGGCGACTGTTCTACGTCGGCATTACCAGAGCACAATTCAAGCTTTACATCACCCACACCGAAGTGCGACGCCGCAATGGCGAGCTGATGCCGTCGATCAAGTCGCGATTTCTCGCTGAAATCGCCGCCGCGAATCTGGAGGAGCGAAAGACGCTCAAGGCGAGCACGCTCGGTCGCGGTACGCGGATGCAGGGCACCGGCAGTACTTTCAGCGGCGCGTATCCGTCGCGTCGGACCTACGACGTTCCGAGCTGGCGGCGTTCGACCCCGATCGCCGAGGCGGAGATCTCGCAGGACGAGCCCCGCTACGTGAAAGGCGAGCGTGTTCGTCATAAACTTTTTGGCGAAGGTTCGATCGCTGAGCTCACCGGGGTAGGCAGAGAAGTGAAAGCGGTGATCGATTTCGACGACGAAGCAGTCGGTCGGAAGACAATCAAGCTGGCGTACACCACCCTCGAGCGCGGGCAGGACTAATGGCGGTTACACGCGAAGATCTGCTCCACATCGCCGATCTGGCACGCGTTGGCGTCGACGACGCGCGGGTCGAAGACCTGACGCGCGAGCTGAGCTCGATCCTGGGTCATATGGAAGTGTTGTCACAGGTTGACACCTCCACCGTTCCGCCCGCTTCGGGTGTCGGTTCCGGCGGCACTCCGCTGCGTCCCGACGATCGCGTGGCGCCGCTGATGGAAGGGACGCTCGAGTCATTCGCGCCTTCGATGCGCGACGGGTTCTTCCTCGTCCCGCGTCTCGCCACCCACGAAGATCCCGCCGAGAGCGGCGCTTGACCATCGACAACTACACGAAGCTCGGCGCGGCAGAGATATCGGCTGGAGTTCGTGCCGGCGAAATAACGCCGTCGGCGCTCGTCGATGCTGCGTTCAAGCGCGCGGATGACATCGGTGCCGGTCGTGATGCTCTCAACATCTTTTTGCATTCCGATCGCGACGCCTGCTGCGAGGAAGCCGAGGTCGTGCATGGCCGGTTGGAGGAAGCAGCCGACGTCGGCGTTCTGGCCGGCGTTCCGATCGCGATCAAGGACAACATCGCGTCGCTCGGTCTGCCGACCACGTGTGGTTCACGAATTCTCAAAGACTACGTCAGTCCGTTCGAGGCGACGGCGATCACCAGGTTGCGCGCCAACGGGGCGATCATCATCGCGAAAACCAACATGGACGAATTCGCGATGGGCTCATCTACGGAGAACAGCGCCTTCGGTCCAACGCGCAATCCGCACGACGTGCGACTGGTGCCCGGTGGGTCCTCCGGCGGATCCGCGGCCGCAGTAGCAGCCGGCATCACGCCGATTGCGCTGGGCTCGGAGACAGGCGGCTCCGTGAGGCAGCCGGCTGCGTTTTGCGGGGTGGTCGGAGTGAAGCCGACGTACGGTCGCGTCAGTCGCTACGGACTCGTCGCTTTCGCATCGTCTCTCGATCAAATCGGCGTGGTTGGCCGCACAGTCGACGATGCTGCGATCGCACTGGAGACCATCGCTGGTTTTGACAAGATGGACTCTACCAGTTCCGACGCGGACGTTCCGCTGTATCGCCTTTCGGCACTCGGCAAGCCCGCGCCCGCGGCGCGCGACCCGAACACTGAAGCGATGCGAATCGGACGAAGTCCGGTTCCGTTGCCGCCGCCGCCAAGCGAGACGACGCTCAAGGGTGTAGTCATCGGGAAACCGAAAGAGTACTTCCCGGATTCTCTCGATCGGAGCATCGCCGATTTGTGCGAACGCGCGCTCGAGAAAATGCGCGGGATGGGAGCGACGGTGCGCGAGGTATCGCTGCCGCAGTCTCCGCTTGCGATTCCGGTCTACTACATCATCGCGCCTGCCGAAGCATCGTCGAATCTCGCGCGCTTCGACGGCGTCAGGTATGGGCTGCGGGTCGATCCGGGCAAAGGTCTGCGCCCGATGTATGATGCAACGCGATCCGAGGGATTCGGGCCCGAAGTAACTCGACGCGTGCTACTCGGGACCTACGTACTCTCTGCCGGCTATTACGACGCCTACTACAAGAAAGCGCAGGCGGTGCGAACTCTGATCGCCGATGATTTCCGTTCGGTGTTCGCGAGTGGCGTTCACGCCATCTTCACGCCGACCACGCCAACGCCCGCGTTCCCAGTTGGGGCGATCAGCGATCCGTACGAGATGTATCTCAATGACATCTTCACCGTCACGGCGAATCTCGCCGGCGTGCCGGCGATGTCGGTTCCGATCGGGCGCGTGCGCAATCTGCCAGTCGGCGGACAAATCATCACACCGCACTTCGACGAATACTCGATGTTTCGCGTTGGCTATGCACTCGAGGCGGCGCTCGGCGCCGACGCGCACAAGTGAACGATCGCTACGAGATGGTCGTCGGGCTCGAGGTGCACGTCCAACTCAAGACGCGCACGAAGGCGTTCTGCGGATGCTCGACTGATTTCGGCGCGCCACCAAACGTCAATACGTGTCCAGTCTGTCTCGCTCTGCCTGGGGCGCTGCCGGTGCTCAATGAAAAAGCTGTCGAGCTGGCGGTGCGCGCGGCACTGGGACTCGGCTGCCAGATCAATCCGATCTCCGTCTTTGCGCGCAAGAATTATTTCTATCCCGATCTTCCCAAAGGCTATCAGATCTCACAGTTCGACCAGCCGCTGGCGACGGGCGGACATGTAGTGATTGGGAAGACGGAGGATGGAAAGGATGTGCAGATCGGAATCACGCGCCTGCATATGGAAGAGGACGCCGGCAAGTCGATTCATGATCGCTATCCCGGAGCTACGGCGATCGATTTGAATCGCGCCGGCGTGCCGCTGATCGAGATTGTCAGCGAACCCGATCTCCGCAGCGCGACTGATGCAGGCGCGTATCTGCGCACCGTCAAGCAAATCCTCCAGTACCTCGACGTCAGCGACGTCAGCATGGAAGAGGGAAGTCTTCGCGTCGACGCGAACATCAGCATCAGGCCGTTCGGTCAAACCAAACTCGGTACGAAGACCGAAGTGAAGAACATGAATTCGTTCTCGGCAGTCGAGCGTGCGCTGGAGGCGGAGTACGAGCGTCAGTCTCAACTTCTCGACTCGGGCGGCAACGTTCAGCAACAAACGCTGCTGTGGGATGCCACGCTCGGAACAGTCAGGCCCAGTCGCACAAAGGAAGGCAGTCACGACTACCGCTATTTCCCCGAGCCTGACTTGCGTCCGCTGCTTCTCGACCCAAAGTGGATCCACGACGCGAAGGAGAATCTTCCGGAACTGCCAGATGTCAGAAAGAAACGCTTCGTTGGCGACTATAGCATCAGCGTTGGCGAGGCCGAACAACTGACTTCAACGCCATCGCTCGCGGACTACTACGAGGGAGTCGCGCGCGCGAGCATGGATGGAAAAGCAGCCTACAACTGGGTGATGGGCGAAGTCTCCGCGACTTTGCGCGCGTCGAACATCGACATCGCGCTGTTCCGCGTGCGGCCGGCCGATCTCGCGCAGCTGCTCAACCTCGTGCGCGACGGCGCGGTGAGTCACACCGCTGCAAAGCGGGTGTTCTCGCTGATGGTCGAGACCGGTAAACCGGCCGCGCAAGTCGCCGCCGACGAAGGTCTATCACAGGTCGGTGACGAGAGCGCCATCACCACGTGGGTCGACGAGGTTCTCGAGGAGCATCCGGAGGAAGCCAGGCGCTATCTCTCCGGCGAGAAAAAGCTGCAGGGCGTGCTGGTCGGCTTCGTGATGAAGAAATCGAAGGGCCGCGCCGACCCCAAGCGCGTGAATCAGCTGTTGTCAGCGCGCGGAGGATAAAGCGGGTCGGGCAGGCCGCTCGCGTACTTCAGTTCAGAGCGCGGCATGCCGAAGTGTTGTTCCGCCTGCTCGAGTACGTGCTCTTCTCCACCACGACGCAACGCCGCACGCCTCACCTTTTTCGCTTCGCGTAGCGGTTCGGTGCCCGCCGGATCCAGCCGGTGCGGCTCGGAATGATCCATTCTCGTCAACAAATCGACGATGTAGTCGAAGGAGCGGCCCATGTACTTACCGACCTCCTTGTCGCTCAGATCCCAGCGGCTTTTTTCCTCGACGAGATGGAAGATGCGCTGCCACGACTCGGTGTCGGCGACGTAAACCATGCCGCGAAAAATTCGGCGGTTGGTCGGCGTGCTGAAGATCGTTGGACTGAGAATGCGGTCGAGATGATCGTCGGAATGCGAATGATCGCGCAGAATGAGCTGCTTCGCGGTGCGACTGAATCGCTCGCCGATGTGGGTGTCGAAGCGGCTTTCCCAATAGCTGTGGCCGAGCGCGGCTGTCGACGACGTGATCGTCAGCTGATGGGGAACGAAATAGTTGTGGGCAACTACGTCCGCTGCGAGGTGCGACAGATACCCGAGCCCGAAAGCTCTGAGTGGTTCCGAATCGGCGGCCTCGTGGATCTCCAGTCCGACGTTCCAGGAATGACAATGCCTGCCCGCTGCTGCGTACTTCTTGGCGATGCTCGTATCGGCGGCAATCGAGCCGTACAAAAAATCGTACGGAAACGCCGCCAGCAGCTCGGCGATTGCCGACGGCACCAGGCTCAGCGACCGCAGAACCGCTTCGCCAAGGAAAATGTGCGTGCCGGGCGTCCAGGCGTGCGCGACGCTGGGCGTCAAAAGCAAAGCAAGCAGGACCGCGAGTGCGACCCTGCTGGCAATGACCGCGCGCGAGCGTGCGCGCTCCATTCGGCTCCCCTTAAATGCCGATGCGCTTACGCTGGCGCCGGACTGCTTTGCGTAGATCGTCGAGCTCGTCTCTGACTGTGTCGTTGATCGCCTCTCGCGCAGTATCGACGTAGTCGCGCACCTGATCGACGACGTCGTCGACAGGCAGGCGGTCGATCATTTCTCCACCACGTTCGACCGCAGTTTTGAAGCCTCGCTTCGCGCGTGGCCCCGCCCACCGGGCTCCTTCCATTGCTCTTTCTCCCGCCCAGCGCGCTCCTTCGAGTCCGCGCGATGCCGCCCACCGTCCGCCTTGCATCCCCGCCAGGCCGGCGAGCGCGGCACCGCGTCCGGCGTAGCGCATCAGCGGTCCGACTGGCCGCCGACCCGACGGACCGCGTCTCAGCAACAGCGTGATTCCCGCGCCCACCGCCGCGCCGATCAGCGCTGCGGTCAACAGGTCGTACTGCTGCTCACGCTCCTCGTCCAGTTCCATCTCTGGGTCTGACGCGCGGCCGCGGCTTTTCCCAGTCGTCGGCTCGGCTTTCGTCGAAGTCCCCATCGGTCCAGTCCTCCTCGTCAAATGCCTGAATTCCCGTCTTTACTCCACGAATTGTGGAGGCCGTTGCTACAAACGCTGATTCCGCTTCTTCCTGCACAACATCCATTAACGCATTGAGCTCAGTGATCCGAACCTCCGCCGATTGCACCGCTTGCTGCAAGCGCTGATTCACCGCCGCCACCGTCTGACTTACCTGTTGAACGTCGACGCGAATCGATGTCGTGATGTAATCGACGTTGTCGGCGATCGCGCTCGCATGACGCATCAGCGGATTGATGTCGCCATACACCTTGTCCAGCATATCGCTGACTTTCTTATAGCTCTTTCGGAAATTCCACGCTGCCGGAACCACCGACACCGCCAGCACCATGATCGTAATCGTCAGCAGGCCGCTGGCGATGCTGGTGATCTTTTCGAAAAGCGTCGCCGGCGCCGCGATCTGTTTCGTGTAAACGGTGTCATGCAGCGCTGTCGCTGCCTGCAGCAACAGATCCGCGCCGCGAATCAATCCCGTCATGCGTGTAGGGTGTGCAAGTGAGAGGCCATCTACAGTGCAGCTTCACATCACGGTACAAAGAGTGCTGACTGCGATATATTTGCGCAACAAGCACTCACTACCGACCCAACTTCATAATGCCCGCAGTACAGTTCGTAGTCGAGGGCGGCCGAACCCTCAGTGGCTCTATTCGTCCCTCTGGAAATAAGAATGCCGCGCTGCCCATCGTGGCGGCTGCTCTTCTCTCGGAAAACCCTGTTCACCTCGAGAACGTCCCCCGCATTCGCGACATTGAGACGCTGGTCGAGCTGATTAAATCCGTCGGCGCGTCGATGGAATGGGTGGGGCAGAACTCGCTGGACATCCACGCCAAAGATCTGAGACCCGCCGATCTGAACCCGACGCTCTGCGCCAAGATCCGCGCGTCGATTCTCCTCGCGGCTCCGCTCCTTGCGCGCTGCGGTCGGGTGACGCTCCCGCCGCCTGGTGGCGATGTCATTGGCCGCCGCCGACTCGACACGCACTTTCTGGCTCTCGAGCAGTTGGGCGCCGAGTTCACCCACGGCAAGATGATCGACATGAAGGTGAATGGCTTCCGCGGCGCCGATGTATTCCTCGACGAGCCGAGCGTGACGGCGACGGAAAACGCGCTCGTTGCCGCCGCGGCGGCAAAGGGGACGACAGTCCTCCGCAATGCCGCGAGCGAGCCACACGTCCAGGACCTGGCCCGCTTCCTTATCACCCTCGGCGCGCAGATCGAAGGTGTCGGCACCAACACCATGACCATTCACGGTGACAGGCCGATCGGGACCAAGGCGGTCACGCATACGATCGGGCCGGATCACATCGAGGTCGGTTCCTTCATCGGTCTGGCTGCCGTGACTCGCTCCGAGCTCCGCATTGAAAACGCCGGTATCGAGCACCTGCGGTCCACCCGCATGGGATTCGAGCGCCTTGGGATTGAGTGCAAAGTCGACGGGCCCGATCTGATCGTTCCCGCCGAGCAATCGCGGAAGATCCAGACCGATATGGGCGGTCACGTACCAAAACTGGAAGACCAGCCATGGCCGGCGTTCCCGGCTGATACGATGTCGATCGCGATCGTGACCGCGACTCAGTGCGAAGGCCTGATCATGATGCACGAGAAGATGTTCGAGTCGCGCATGTTCTTCGTCGACAAGCTGTCGACGATGGGCGCCCGCATCGTCCTTTGCGATCCGCATCGCGCCCTGGTCTACGGGCCGACGCGTTTACGCGGCGCTTTCCTCGAGTCGCCCGACATTCGCGCCGGCATGGCGATGTTGCTCGCCGCGCTCTGCGCGGAGGGCACCAGCTTCATCAACAACGTCGGCCAGATCGAGCGCGGTTACGAGCGGATCGACGAACGACTCAACGCACTCGGCGCTGCCATCACCCGCGTTGACGATCGCAGACACTAAGCAGACCGAAGTCTCAAAGGAGGTCGTCACTGACTTTGAGGCTTGGGGTATTCGTGCCTTTACCACGACGCGCGAAGCGGGCTCCTTCGGCCTGGCGGGAAGCGAGCCAGTTAGCGAGGTGATCGGCAGGTGGACCGCCGTCCAGAAAGAGCTCGCGAGTGCCGCCCCACGACTGGCGTCCATACGTCAGATACACGGCAATCGCATCCTCGTCCACACGGGGGGATGGGAAGGGTGGCTTCGCAGTAGCGAGGCAGACGGACACATCGCGAGCGAGCGCGGCATCGCTCTCGCTGTCGGTATCGCCGATTGCGTCCCAGTATTCCTTGCGCATCCCTCGGGGATAGTAGGAATGCTTCACTCTGGGTGGCGCGGAACGGTTGCGCAGATAACCACGAAGGCCATCGAGTTGTTCGAGCGCTACGACTATCCTGCCTCAGATCTCGCCGTCCACCTCGGCCCGGCGATCTGCGGACGATGCTACGAGGTGAGCGCCGACGTTCGCGAACAGCTCACCGGTCAGCCGACCACGCGACCGGGCCACGTTGATCTACGATCGCTCATCGCCGAACAAGCAAAAAACGCCGGCGTCAAGCGAGTCACGGTGAGCTCCTCGTGCACGCGCTGCGATAACGACCGTTTCTTCTCTCACAGGGCCGGAGACGCCGGTCGCCAAATTGCCGTGATAGTGGGAGTCATGAAGCCGGAGACCTGACGTGTCACTGCTGGCGCAGCTCGGATCGATGGGGCAATCCAATCCGTACCCGATCACCCGGCTGATTTACACGCTCCTCTTCATGTTCTTCGTGCTCGGTGCGGCAGTACTGGGCGTCCGGCTCACATCTCGAAATCGCCTCTTCTCCCAGGTCGTTACTACCCTGGGAATTTTTTTGGTCGTCATCGGCACTATCGTCTACACGGTTGCATTCCGTGGGCTCCACTTCTTCGAGATGGTTTTTAGCTGGAGCCTTTCCGCCGTCGTGATTTATTGGTTTCTCGGCCGCATGCACCGGATCGCGCGCGCGGAAACCGAGATGCGCCTCGCAGCTATCAAAGAGAGCGAAACACGGTTTCAGGCGATCATCGAGAACGCCGCCGAGATCGTTAGCATTGTCGAGGAAGGCGGAGCGCGCCGGTACGTGAGTCCAGCGGTAACCCCAGTCCTTGGATATCAACCGAACGAGCTGGTCGGCCGCAGTTTTTTTGAGCTCGTTCACCCCGATGACGTCCTGGCGGCCCGTGTTCTCATGAACGAGGTCGCGGACCAACCAGGCAGCGCCCGCTCTGACGAAGTTCGCTACCGCCACGCGGATGGCAGCTGGCGCACGCTGAACGTGACAGCCAAAAACCTTCACGACGTGCGAGGCGTGGAAGGCATCGTCATTAACCAGCGCGACATCACTCACCAGAAGGCGCTTGAGACCGAGCTTCGCCAGGCGCAGCGAATGGAAACGGTCGGCCAGCTCGCGGGCGGTGTCGCTCACGACTTCAACAACCTGCTCACCGCGATCAATGGCCGCACGGATTTTCTTGCCGAGGCGAAGAATCTCGACAGCAATCAGCGCGAGGATGTTGAGGAGATTCGGCGCGCAGCCCACCGCGCTGCGTCGTTGACCCGGCAATTGCTCGCGTTCAGCAGGAAGCAGGTTCTGACGCCGCGCGTCGTCGATCTCAATTCCGTCGTTCGCGGCATGGAGCCGATGCTGCGGCGACTCATCGGCGAAGACATCTCGGTGCAGATCATTCCGGATGACTCGATAGGGCACATCATGGCGGACAGCGGGCAGCTGGAGCAGGTCCTTCTCAACCTCTCGCTGAACTCACGCGACGCGATGCCTGACGGTGGCGTGCTCAGGATCGAAACGTCGAGCGTGAGACCCGACAACCCTGACATCGTCGGCACCCGGTTGGATCCGAGCAACCTCGTGGCTCTCTCCGTTTCAGACACCGGCGAGGGAATGGATGAGCATACACGCGAGCACATTTTCGAACCTTTCTTCACGACGAAGCCCGAAGGGAAGGGCACCGGTTTGGGCCTGTCGACGGTTTACGGGATCGTCAAGCAATCGGGTGCAACGATCACCGTCGATAGCGAGCCGGGACGAGGGACGACCTTTCGCATCTATTTCCCCCGAACCGAAGCCGAGCTTGCGCCGGGCGAAGTCGTTCCCACTCGCCGCTCCGGATCCGAAAGGCTGCTCATCGTCGAAGACGATCGAGCGGTGCGGCAGCTCGTCGAACGAATCCTCAAGGAGCGCGGCTACCGGGTAATCGCCGCCGCCGATGGGAGAGAGGCGCTCCACGCTTTCGTTGCCGCGCCGGATCAGATAGACATGGTGCTCACGGATCTGATCATGCCGGGTATGAGCGGGCGTGAGTTAATCCAGGCGATCTCCCAGATCCGTCCGGACCTCAAGGCGCTGTATATGTCGGGGTACACGGAAGACGAAATCATCCGACGTGGACTGCACGATCCGCGAGCTGATTTGCTGCACAAGCCTTTCACTGCAGACATGCTCGCAGACAAGGTGCGATCAACGCTGGATGCGCGCCCGTCATCAGCTTGACTCGCCTCTGCCAGTCCTCTACATTGGTTAGGGCGTTCAACTCGGCGGCCAACGGAATGTGGGGATCCCCCCACATTTTTTTGTCCCTCGAACAAACCTCGACGCTGTATGAACGAAGCGCTGGAAGCTGTTGTGGCAAATGAGATTAAGCCACTTGGTCTGGAGCTTTTTGAGCTAAAGCTGGGCGGCAGTAAAGGTCGTCCCGTTCTCGACGTCAGGGTCGAGCGGGAAGATGGCGAACGAATCACGGTCGACGATTGCGCTGCAGCATCCCGCGCCATCGAGGCCAAGCTCGACGCAGACGATTTTGCTGGACAACGGTACGTGCTCGAAGTGTCTTCGCCGGGCATCGAACGACCGCTCCGCAACGCCAAAGACTGGCGTCGCTTCAGCGGACAGAAGGCGGTGGTCACGACGAACGTCCCCGGGGATCCGGCGGGCCGGCGGACCGACGAAGTTGAGATAGCCGGTGTCGAAGGTGATGCCGGGCAGGAAGTAATAACGGTATTGAACGAGCGCGGCGATGAGCGGCGCTTTCCGCTTTCCGCGGTTGAAAAAGCGCGGCTGGCGTTTCACTGGAACAGGTAGGGTCAAACATGGCAGCTGCTTCCATCGAAATCCTTTCCGCGATCCGCGAGTTGACCAACTCGAAGCAGATCGACCGCGCTGAATTGCACGGCCTGCTCGAGGACGGCATCAACGCCGCGCTCGCCAAGAAGCATGGACCGACCGTCCAGGCCGAAGTCGACATCGACGAGAACAAGGGCCAGATCCGCATTGTCCTGCTAAAGACTGTGGTCGAGGAAGTCACCGATTCTGCGAGCCAGATCTCGCTCGAAGAGGCGCGCTACGAGGACCCCGACTTCCAGATCGGCGACCAGATGGAAATTCCCGTCGATTTCGCCGAGTTCGGACGCACCGCGGTTCAGGCAGCCAAGCAACGCATCATCCAGCGCGTCCGTGAAGGCGAGCGCTCCAAGATCCGCGACGAATTCTCCAGCCGGGTTGGCGATTTGCTTTCTGGTGAAGTCCAGCAGATCGAGCGCGGCAAGCTGGTCATCATGCTGAACAAATTTCGCGAAGCGGAAGCGATCATTCCGTACCGCGAGCAGAACCATCGTGAGCACTTCCACCAGGGCGATCCCATCCGCGCCGTTCTCAAGCGCGTCGAGGAGACTCCCAAAGGTCCCCGTCTCGTTTTGAGCCGCGCGGATGCCTTGTTCGTGAAGGCGTTGTTCAAGCTCGAGGTACCTGAGATTCAGCAGGGGCTGGTCGAGATCCGCGCCAGCGCGCGCGAGGTCGGCAGTCGCACCAAGATCGCCGTCTTCTCACGCGACGATTCAGTCGATCCGGTAGGCGCCTGCGTCGGTCTCAAAGGCTCGCGCGTTCAGGCAGTCGTCAACGAGCTCGGTGGCGAGCGAATCGACATCGTGCCGTGGTCCGCGGATCCGGAGCGTTTCGCGAAGCTGGCGCTGGCCCCGGCGAGGGTCGCGCGCGTGTTCAGCGATCCCGGCACCAAAACCATTCAGGCGATCGTCGACGAAGACCAGCTGTCATTGGCGATCGGTCGCAATGGTCAGAACGTTCGGCTCGCGTCGGAGCTCACGGAATGGAAGATCGAGCTCTACTCCAGCCGCGAGTGGATGGAGCGGGGGAGCGATCAGCCGATCTTTGCGCCGCTGCCCAGCGACGAGACCGTGTCTGGTGTGAATCCCCGCCTCGGCGAGCTGGAAGGAATGCAGCCGGCAACGGTCGCGGTGCTCGAAGAGGCAGGCTATCGCACCCTCGACGACATCATCGATCTGGAGCGTGAAGATTTTCTGCGGCTTCCCGGCATCGCGCCGGAAGAAGCAGATCGACTAATGGCGATCTTGAACGAGCTCACCACCGACGAAGCACCTGAATCGGGCGAGGAGGCAGTGGCGGCCACCGCCGCTGATGCGGAAGCGAGCAACGCCATGACGTCTGAAGGCGATGCGTCGACACCGGAGTCCGGTGCTGGCGGCGAGGGCGGTACTACCGAGTAACGAATGGATCCGCACCAGCAACGCAAACTCATCGGCCTCATCGGGCTCGGCGTGCGCGGGAGAGGGGCGGTTGTGGGTGTAGAAAGGGTTAGGGACGCCGCGAAACGCGGAAAACTTCATCTGGCTATTGCGGCCCCCGACGCTTCTAGCAACAGTTTGGATAAAGTCGTTCCACTCCTACAGGCGAGAGGGATAAGCGTGCTCGCCGGGCCGTCAGCCACCGACCTCGGTAACGCGGTCGGTCGCGAGACGGCAGCAGTGGTTGGAATTGTGGATAAGGGATTGGCGAAAGGCATTCGCGCTCTGAGCGTGGATGCTTTGCCGAACGTCGTTAAGGAGGACGTTGTTTGAGTAAGCTTCGAGTGCACGACCTGGCGAGCGAGTTCGGAATCTCCAGTGATGAAGTGGTGAATCTTCTTCGTCAGATGGATGTTCCGGTGCGCAGCCATCTCAGTCCGCTGAGCGACGATCAGGTCGCACGCATCCGCGCCCGTTGGGAGCGCGAGAAGCGCGCACGGGTTGCCGCGCCACCAGCGACTGCCCGGCGTCGTCGCGGAGCGACCGCGGCACCCGCACCCGAGGCAAAGACGGAGGCGGCTCCTGCCGGGGAGGCGTCGACCGTTCGTCGTCGTCGTCGCGTTGTTGCGGAAGCGCCTCCTGAGCCGAGTCCTGCTCCGGTCGTCTCTACTCCCGAATCCAGGCCAGCTCCAATTCAGTCGCCGCCCGCCGCTGCGCCGCCGATCGCTGCTTCGGCAGAAGCGCCGGTAATCGAGCGTCCGCGTCCCACTGCGCCACAGCGTCCGGCGCCCTCACCGACCGCGCCAACGCCTCCAGCTGCGCAACCGTCTGCCGCTTCACCGAGCACCGACGGTCGCGAACGCCAGCGGCCGCAGCCCGTCGTTCCGGGTGCACCGCGCCCGCGTCCGATCGCCACCGGCGCTCCGTTTACCCCGCCTCGTCCGGTAGCATCAGCGGCACCCGGCGCTGGTAGCGCTCCGACTCGTCGCGAAGATCGGCAGCCCTCTCGCGGTGAGGATCGCGGCGGCCGCCGTGGCAAGAAAGGAAAGCGCGGTGTCGATCAGGAAGCAGTGCAGGCGAACATCGGCAAGACCATGGCTTCGATGCGCGGACCCGTGAGACGTGGTCCGGCGCGTCGTGACGATGGCTCACGTGAGGAGCTCGCCGCCCAGCGCCAGGCGGAGGCTGAACGCGAGAAAAAGACGGTCCGAGTCAACGAGTTCATCACCGTCAGCGAGCTCGCCCAGATCCTCAAGGTTCCCGCGGTCCAGATCGTCGGCTTCGCGTTCAAGAATCTCGGCCTGATGATCACCATCAACCAGCGCCTCGATTTCGATCAGATCGAATTGATCGCCGGCGAGTTCGGTTTCCAGGCGGTCAAGGAAGAGGAATACGCCGCCGACCTGAAGTCGACTGCCGCTGAGGATACCGAGGAGCAGCTGCACACGCGTCCGCCGGTCGTCACCATCATGGGCCACGTCGATCACGGCAAGACGTCGCTGTTGGACTACATCCGCAAATCGAACGTCGTCGCCGGCGAATCGGGCGGAATCACGCAGCATATCGGCGCCTATCACGTCACGCTGCCCGGGAACAAATCGATCACTTTCCTCGACACGCCGGGTCACGAAGCGTTCACGGCGATGCGCGCGCGTGGTGCGCAGGTTACCGACATCGTTGTGCTCGTTGTCGCCGCCGACGATCAGGTGATGCCGCAGACGGTGGAAGCGATCTCACACGCCAAGAACGCCGGCGTGCCGATGATCGTTGCCATCAACAAGATCGACCTGCCGGGGGCGAATCCGTTCAAGGTGAAGCAGGATTTGCTGCAGCACGGCGTGGTACTCGAGGAATTCGGTGGCACTGTCTTGTCGAGCGAAGTCTCGGCGAAGAAGGGAACGAACATCGACGCGCTGCTCGATCAGATTCTGCTGCAGGCGGAAATTCTCGATCTCAAAGCAAATCCCGATCGTCCGGCGGCAGGCGCGGTCATCGAAGCGCAACTCGATCCGGGCAAAGGACCCGTCGCGACGATTCTCGTCCAGAACGGTACTCTGCGTGTCAGTGACGATTTCATCTGCGGCATGTACTCTGGCCGCGTGCGCGCGCTGCTCGACGAGCGTGGCCGCAACGTCAAGGAGGCTGGTCCTGCAATTCCCGCGCAGGTGCTCGGCATCGGGGGCGTTCCCGTCGCCGGCGATCAATTCGTCGTCGTCGAAGATGCGATCGAATCACGCGAGATCGCGCAGCGTCGTCAGCGTCTCGATCGTGAGGCGAAGAGTCGTCGCACCGCCAAGGGCGTCGTTTCGCTCGAGGAATTCATGTCGCAGACGGCGCCGGGTCAGAAGCGCACGCTGCGCATCGTAATCAAGGCCGACCAGGGCGGACCGGCGGAAGCGCTCGCCGATGCGCTCGGACAGTTGTCGAACGAAGAAGTCTCGGTCGACGTCATTCACCGCGGCGTCGGTGCGATTACCGAAAGCGACATTCTGCTCGCGCGCGCTTCCGGTGCAATTATCGTCGGCTTCCATGTTCGTCCCGACAACAATGCGCGTGCCGCCGCCGAGCGCGAAGGCGTCGAGATCAAGCTTTACAAGATCATCTACGAGGCGATCGAGGATGTGCGCGCTGCGCTCGAGGGCATGCTGCGACCGGAGGAGAAGGAAGTCGTACTCGGCGAGGCCGAAGTGCGCGAGCTGTTCAAGGTGCCGCGCATGGGCGTCATCGCCGGCTGCTCGGTCCGCAGCGGCGTGATCAATCGTCAGGCGCGCATTCGCGTCATTCGTGACAGCGTCGAGATATACGATGGCAACATCGGCTCGCTGCGCCGCTTCAAGGACGACGTCAAGGAAGTCCGCGAAGGATTCGAGTGCGGCATCGGCATCGAGAACTTCAACGACCTCAAGGTCGGCGACGTGCTCGAGTGCTACAGGAAGGAGCAGGTCGCGCGCACTCTGACATCAGCGGCGGGCGCGTCTGCGTAACACGCGTCGAGCGGACCGCGTCGCCGAAGCGGTCCGCGTCGAGGTAGCGACGTTTCTTACCGAATCGGCAAAGGATCCGCGGATAGTTGGATTCGTAACCGTGACCGCGGCTGAGGTCAGCCCCGATCTGCGTCACGCCCGCGTCTACGTCAGCGTCCTCGGCAGCGACACCGAGAAGCAGGCGACCTTCGATGGGTTGAACAGCATCGCGTCGCACCTGAGGTCTCACCTCACGCGTCAGCTGCGGCTGCGCGTCGCGCCCGAGATCCAGTTCAAGGAAGACGACACCATCGCGCGCGCGGCCCGCATCGAGTCGTTGCTGGCAGACGTGAAAAAACAGGATGCCGCCGCGGCGCGTGGAAAAAAAGAGGACTGAGTCGCTCGAATCGCGCAGCGGGGCGGTACAAGGATTGTTGCTCATCGACAAGCCTGCGGGCATGACTTCGCACGACGTCGTCCAGTGCGTGCGCCGCGTTTATGGTGAGCGCAGCATCGGACACCTCGGCACCCTCGATCCGTTCGCGACGGGCTTGCTGATACTGCTGATGGGACGCGCGACGCGCTTGGCGACCTTCATCGACACCGAGCCGAAGATCTACGAGGCGATGATCAAGTTCGGCGAAGAGACCGACACCGACGACGCCACCGGAACAGTTATCCGCACCGCTGCGATTCCATCAGAGCGCACAGTCAGAGATTCCATCGGACGCCTTACGGGAGTTATTTCACAAGTCCCACCAGCGTTCTCGGCGAAAAGTGTCGATGGAACTCGTGCCTACGATGCCGCGCGACGCGGTGAGCCGCTGCAGTTGACTGCGGTTGACGTGACCATTCATTCGTGGGAGGTCAATTCCTACAGCGATGGTTGCATGTCGGCGGTGATCACCTGCAGCGGTGGCACTTACATTCGCGCGCTCGGCCGGGATCTGGGCAGGCTCACTTCCTCGGCGGCGCATCTTGTTTCGCTGAGACGTACGCGAGCGGGAAGCTTCGATGTCGCCGATGCCTCGACGCTCGACAACCTCACCCGGGATCCGCAGCGCGTGAAATGGCTGCGCGTGGTTGCTGATGCCTGAGCAGCTCAACATCGACGACTCGGGTCTTCCGCCGCACGTCGACGCCACGGTAGTGACCGTCGGTACTTTTGACGGAGTGCATCGCGGTCATCGCGATGTCATCGAGCGGCTCGTCGCACGCGCGAGGTCGCTCGGTGTGCCGAGCGTGTTGGTGACCTTCGAGCCGCATCCGCTGGAGGTCGTCAATCCATTGGCGGCTCCGCTCCTTCTCACTCTCCACGATGAGAAGCTCGAAGTCCTCGCCGAGACGGGCCTGGATTACATGGCGGTGCTGCCATTCACGCCGGCGCTGGCGGCGCATTCGGCGGAAGATTTCGTGGAGCTGGTGCTGCGGCGCTGCTTCCGTCTGCGTGAGCTTCTGATCGGCTACGACCACGGTTTCGGTCGCCAGCGCGCCGGGAATGTTGCCGTTCTGCGCACGCTCGGTGAACGCGACGGCTTCAAGGTGGATGTGGTGGATCCTGTTTCGACCGGTGAGGGACTCTCGGTTTCTTCGACGTCGATCCGCCGGGCCGTCGCCGGCGGCGACTTGATCCGTGCCGCCGACGCATTGGGCAGGGCTTACTCGGTGAGCGGGAAGGTGATTCCCGGAGCACAGCGCGGCCGGACCATCGGGTTTCCCACTATCAATCTTGGTCCTCCGCGCCCACGGAAGCTTCTGCCGCCTGAAGGTGTATACGCAGTGCGGGTGCAGACCCCGAGCGGTGCGTTTGGCGGCATGATGAACCTCGGTCCCCGACCGACGTTCGGTGATTCGGCTACGTCGCTGGAGGTTCACCTGTTCGACAAGAGCGGAGATTCCTACGGCGAATACGTGCGCGTCGATTTCGTCGCGCGTCTGCGTGATACGCGGAAGTTTTCGTCAGTGGAACAGCTGACAAAACAGCTCGCGCACGACGAGCGTGAAGCAAGAAATGCGTTGACTCAACCTATTGCGGCCGGTAACCTTAACGGCTAGTCCCGAACTGAAACTTTTCTCCTTCGCAGCATGAATCTGAAGTGGCGAATTGCCATCATCCTCGGCCTGATCATCCTGTCGGGCTGGTTTCTTTTTCCGCGCACCGTCATCGAGCGCGTACAGCGTAACGGCGTCTACGTCTACGACACAGTCAGTCGCGTTCCGCTGAAGCGCGGCCTCGATCTGCAGGGCGGGATGCACGTCGAGCTGGAAGTCGACGAGTCGAAGGGCGCAGTCGCCGACAAGAGTAAAGCGCTCGAGAACGCGCTGAAAGTCGTGCGTAACCGCATTGACGAGTTCGGTGTGTCGGAGCCGCTCGTCCAGAAAGCGGGGAACGATCGGATTATCGTCGAGCTCCCTGGAATCGATGACCCGCAGCGCGCGCAGGATATCGTGCAGAAGTCAGCGTTCCTGCAATTTCAGATTACCGACAAGACGCAGGCGCTCGAGAAGACACTGCCGCGTCTCGACGCGTTGCTGAAGGACACCAAGCTGAACGTTGCAACGGCGGCGGGGACGACACCGGCCAAGACCGATACGGGCAACGCCGGCCTCCAGAATTTGTTCACTGCCGACACCGCCAAAAAAACCGACTCGACGAAGAACGATACGGCGGCAGTCGCAGGTACGACGGGTGGTCCCGGAGCATTCTCGAAACTCGTCCAGCAGGGCCAGCTGCCCGGCGAGTATTACGTCGCGCAGACCGACGTGAACACAGTCACGCAGTATCTGGCGATGCCGCAGGTTCAGGCAGTCCTTCCGCCGGGCAAGGTTGTGCGCTGGGGAAGTGATACCGTTTCACTGGGCAATCGGGTCTATCGGCCGTTATACGTCCTCGACGCCAAGCCTATCATTACCGGCCAATACCTCACCGACGCCAAGCCGAACACATCGCCGACCGAAGGCAACATTGTCGAGTTCACGCTGAACAACGAAGGTGCCCGGCGCTTCCGCACCGAGACGGCAAAACACGTCAAGGATTTCATGGCGATCGTCCTCGACGATCGCGTCATGACCGCACCGGTGATTCAGAACGCAATCGGCGCGCGCGGTCAGATCACCATGGGCGGTAAGGATCTTCAGGCTGCGCAGGACCTGGCGCTGGTACTCCGTGCCGGCGCGCTCCCGGTGCCGTTGAAAGTCGCGGACTACCGACAGATCGGCGCCAGCCTTGGCAGAGACTCGATCCACAAGGGAATCACCGCCGGCATCATCGCCGTGGTACTCGTCGTAGTGGTCATGCTCGGCTATTACCGCTTCTCCGGAGTGCTCGCTGTCGTCGGTCTCGCGCTCTACATCCTGTACACTCTCGCGGCACTCGCCGGGTTCGGCGCCGTACTCACGCTGCCGGGAATAGCCGGTTTCGTCTTGTCCATCGGTATAGCAGTGGATGCGAACGTTTTGATATTCGAGCGAATCCGCGAGGAGCTTGCGCACGGGAAGACAGTACGCACAGCGATCGACGAGGGATTCCGTCACGCCATGAGCGCGATCGTCGACTCCAACGTTTCCACTGCACTGACGGCGGCGGTCCTCTATCAGTACGGCACCGGGCCTGTTCGCGGATTCGCGGTCACGCTGCTCGCCGGTATCGCGGCGTCGATGATCTCGGCGATCTTCGTCGTTCGCACTTTCTACATGATCTGGCTCAATCGCTCGCGCGAAGCCCAGACAAGCCTGAGCATCTAATGCTTCGCATTCTTCACGATACCAAATACGACTTCATTCGCTGGTGGAAAGTGATGGCGGCGATCACCATCGCCTTCATCCTGCTCGGCTTTGTCTCACTCGCCATCAAGCCGCTCAACCTCAGTATCGAATTTACGGGCGGCACGCTGCTCCAACTCGAGTTTGCGAAAGCACCTGACGTCGGCGACATACGGTCAACGCTCGACAAGGCCGGGATTCACGGCGCTGAGATTCAGCAGTTCGGCACCAATCGGGAGTTCACCGTTCGCGCGCAGGAGCAAGCGCAAGTCCAGGCGCAGGCTCAAGGCGCCACGAACGTTGCGCAAAGGATCCAGGCAGTTCTCAAGCAGCGCTTTGGTGAGAACGGCGTCACGGTCAAGCGTACCGAAGCCGTCGGCCCAAGAGTGGGCGACGAACTAAAACGCGGTGCAATCATCGCGATCCTGCTGTCGTTCCTGATTACGCTCGTCTACCTGTCGATCCGCTTCGAGTGGCGATTCGCACTCGCGGCAGTGATTGCGACGAGCCACGACGTTTTTACGACCATCGCGTTTCTAAAGCTGATGCACCTCGAGATTTCGCTGACGGTCGTGGCGGGACTTCTGACCGTGCTCGGCTACTCGTTGAACGACACCATCATCATCTTCGATCGAGTGCGCGAGAATCTGCGCAAGGGCAGGAAAGAGAGTCTTTACGACACCCTCAACCGCTCGATCAACGAGACGCTGCCGCGTTCCGTGATGACCCACGTCACCACTTTTGCCGCGACCCTGGCGTTGTTGCTGTTCGCGGGTGAAGTAATCCGGCCGTTTGCCTGGGTGATGTCGTTTGGAATCGTTACTGGAACCTTCAGCTCGATTTACGTAGCAGCACCAGTACTCCTCTGGATCGAACGCAAATGGCCGCGCAAGACGGGCAGCCGCCCATCTTCATCGACAGCCACGCCCACCTCGCGGACGCGGCGTTCGGCGGTGACCGCGACGACGTAATCTCCCGCGCCCGCGATGCGGGCGCGGCTGCCATCGTCTGCATTGGGGAATCGCTGGCGGCTGCCAAAGTCGCGGGCGAGATCGCGGTGGACAATCCGGGATTCGTTTTCCCAACCGCCGGCATCCATCCGCACGATGCCGCGGATTTCGTGGACACGAGAGACATCCCGCAGCTGCGGACGCTGCTCGAAGGTCCTGCCGTCGCCGTCGGCGAATGCGGTCTCGACTATCATTACGACAATTCGCCGCGCGAAGCGCAGCGCGCCGCCTTCTCGGCGCAGGTCGCGCTGGCGAAGGAAGTCGGCAAACCGATAGTGGTGCACACGCGTGACGCTGAAGCCGATACGCGCGCGATCATCCGCGAAGCACGAACGGCGGCAGTCATTGGCGTTCTTCACTGCTATACGGGGAGTGCGGATCTCGCGTCGTTCGCGCTCGATGCCGGTTGGTACGTCTCGTTCAGCGGCATCATCACCTTCAAGAAATGGACGGACGACGAACTGCTGCGACTGATCCCGCGCGATCGATTGCTGGTCGAATCTGATTCGCCCTATTTGGCGCCCATCCCACATAGAGGAAAGCGAAACGAACCGGCGTGGGTGATCAATACGGTCGTGCGATTGGCGCGGGCGCGCGGCGACGATCCCGCCGAGCTCGGCGACGCCACCGCGAAGAACGCACAGCGGCTGTTCGGGCTGGCCTTCGAAGCGGCGTCCTGAGTAACATTCGCGATTCGGCTGAGCGCACTTCTACTGGAGCCTGGATGCCTTCGAAAAAGATCAGCACTGATAAAGCGCCATCGGCAATCGGACCCTACTCGCAAGGCGTCGTCGCCAACGGTTTTCTCTACGCGGCCGGACAGATCCCGCTCGATCCGGCGAGCGGCAAGTTGGTCGAAGGTGGAATCGTCGAACAGACCAACCGCGTCATGCAAAACCTGCAGGAAGTGCTGAGCGCCGCCGGTGTCGGTTGGAATGACGTGGTGAAAACCACGGTCTATCTGAGCGATCTCTCGAACTTCCCGACTCTGAATGAAGTTTACGGCAAGTGGCTGGGTGACGCGCGTCCGGCGCGCTCGACGGTGCAGGTCAGTGCACTGCCGAGGGGCGCCTTGGTCGAGATCGACGTAATTGCGACGGTCGGCAAGTAAGAGCGGCATGTCATGAGCACATCGCACACGCGCGAAGAGCTGTTTCATCTGACGGAATTCGCGCGTTGCGCGGGTTGAGCGTCCAAAATGGGTCCGGGTGACCTATCCCGCGCGCTGGCCGCGCTCCCTGTAAAAAACGATCCGCGCCTACTCGTCGGTCGTGAGACCTTCGACGACGCCGGGGTCTTTCGTCTGTCCGACGACGTCGCGCTCGTGCAGACGGTGGATTTCTTCGCGCCAATCGTCGACGACCCGTTTGACTTTGGTCAGGTCGCCGCTGCAAACGCGTTGTCCGACGTTTATGCGATGGGTGGCCAACCGCTGACGGCGATGAACATCGTCGCGTTTCCGACGAAGGAGCTGCCGCTCGATGTTTTGACCAAGGTCCTCGCCGGCGGTCAGGAGAAAGTGCATGAGGCCGGCGCCGTTGTCGTCGGCGGGCATACCGTCATCGACACCGAGCTCAAATACGGTCTCGCAGTAACGGGTCGCGCGCATCCGGATTTCCTGTTGACCAACGCCGGTGCCAAAATCGGCGACAAGCTCGTGCTGACTAAACCAATCGGCAACGGCATTCTCGCAACGGCTGGAAAACGGGGCAAGCTTGCTGCCGATGCGCAACGCACGATGCTGGATGCGATGAAGACTCTGAATGGAAAAGCAAGCCGCGCTGCACTGGCGGTTGGCTCGCGCTGCGCCACCGACATCACCGGCTTCGGGCTGTTGGGTCACGCGTCTCACATCGCACGCGCCAGCAACGTCACGTTGGCGATCGAACTAGACTCTGTTCCGATGCTCCCCGGCGCGCGCGATGCGGCTGTTGCCGGTCTGGTGACCGACGGCGGAAAGCGAAACGCCGAGTATCTGCGCGAGATGGTGCGGTGGGGCAAAGGCGACGACGTCGATCGCGCCTTGTTGTTCGATCCTCAGACCTCCGGTGGCCTGTTCGTTACGGTGAGCCAGGCCCGGACCGCCGACTATCTTTCACGAGTCGAAGGCGCGGTGGTCGTCGGCGAGGTCATTCAACGGGGAGAAGTTGCGATCGAAGTGCGCTGAGTGGAGTGGGGGTGGATGGGGCCTGGTGGCTTCCGTGATCTTCAAAATCACTGTGACCCTACGCCGTAGGGTCGGGTGGGTTCGATTCCCACACTCTCCCGCCACCGCGCTCTTCGTCGCGTACATCATAAGCCTTGCGGCGCCCACACCGCTTGCCGCCCAGCAGCGCGATAGCGCTCGCGCCGGCGTCGGCGCCCAGCAGCGTGCGGACACCGTTCCCAAGCCACCACTAAGTCCACGGCGTGCATTCCTCACATCGCTGCTCCTGCCCGGGTATGCACAGACCGTCTTCGGCCGCAACAAAGCCGCGATGCTGTTTGCCGTCGTCGAGGTCGGATCGATAGGCATGGCACGAAAGTCAGCGATTGATTTGCAGGAAGCGAAGGCGCTGCGAGGCGACAGCGTGGTCGCGACCTACAAAATCGACGAGAACACCGGCCTCGCCCAGATCGATCCGAAAACCGGGCTGCCGATTCCGGACACTTACATCGCGAGCCGATTCACCGACGATCGTGTTAAGGCGCGGCGCACACACTACGAGGACTGGATCGCTGCCATCATCTTCAACCACCTCTTCTCCGGCGCCGACGCGTACGTCGCGGCAAATCTCTGGGATTTCCGAACGAACATTGGAACCGTAGCGAGCCGGCGCGGCGGAGTCATTTACGCATCTGTGAGCTGGCGATGAGCAGCAGTGCGCCGATCGGCGTTTTCGATTCAGGGATCGGCGGTCTCACCGTCGTGCGCGAATTGATCCAGCAGCTTCCCAATGAAAGCATCATTTACTTTGGCGATACGGCTCGCGTGCCGTACGGGCCAAAGAGCCCCGACACGGTGCTGCGATACAGCAAGGAGATCGTCTCTTATCTCAAGGGCGAGGGCGTAAAAGCGCTCGTAGTCGCCTGCAATACCGCCACGGCGCACGCGCTGCCTGCACTGCGGGAGGAGTTTGATTTCCCGATCATCGGCGTCATTGGCCCCGGTGCGCGTGCCGCTGTCGCAGCCACCAAACGAAACCGCGTGGGAGTGATTGGAACCGCCGGCACGATTCGCTCCGGCGCCTATGAGAAGGCGATCAAAAAACTTTTGCCAGACGTCCAGCTCACCGCGCAAGCGTGCGCGCTGTTCGTGCCGCTGATCGAGGAAGGGTGGGTCGATACCGAACCGACACGGGCCATCGCTCGCAATTATCTGGCGCCGATGATCACCGCCGAAATAGATACGCTCGTACTCGGCTGCACCCACTATCCGCTAATGAAGACCGTCATCGGCAACGTCGTCGGACGCGAAGTGCGACTCATCGACAGCGCTCAGGAAACCGCGCGCGAGACTGGTGACAGACTGCGAGAGAACGGAATCGCCAACGACTCACCAAACAACGCGCAATACCGGTTCATCGCTTCCGATGCGCCCGACACGTTTCTCGCGCTCGGCCAGCGCTTCCTCGGTTCAGCGATTGACCGAGTTGAGACACGCACCCTGGGTTGAGCCATCCCATTCCCGAAGCTCGAGCGCCTCGTCGGTGAGACGAAGGAACGTTGGCGCATCGAGCCACGATCCCGCGTTGGCGAAGACGCGCCCATTGTCCATGCGCTCGAGCGCAGCGACGTGCGAGTGACCGTAGACGAGCACGTCGAGATCTGTCGCGCGCTTGAGCTCCTGCTCGGCGTAGGCGCGCAGTCCGCGACCTTCGTCTCGCGCACGATAGTTTCGGCTGGCGTTCGAGCTGCCGTGCGCGAGTCCGCTCGCCCAATCTGGATGCAGCAGCCGAAATGCCTTGATCGCCCATCGATTGCGCATGATCGGGCGGATCATTCGATATCCGCGATCTTCCTTGTCACGCAGACCATCGCCGTGCTCGACGCGAATTCGCCAGCCGGCGATCGTGCCTTCCCACGGACCGAACACGTAGTCAACGCCGACATCCTGACGCAGAATCTCACCGCCCCAGCAATCGTGATTGCCGGCGACCCACAGGATGTCCAGCCCAGTATCGCGCAGCTCGGCGAGCGCGGCGAGGGCGCGAAAGCTGCGACGGGGGATGACAGTCTTCCACTCGAACCAGAAGTCGAACAAATCGCCGTTGATGATCAACGATTTCGCTTCACCCTCCAGATTGCGAAGGAACGAAACGAAGGATCGCTCGATTTGTGGACTGGCGACGCCGAGGTGGGCGTCGGAGACGATGTAGCACGGTGCTTTGAGCACGGCACAAGTTACTCGATGATTTTGTCGACTCCAACCTATTGCCAATGACCCCGCCGCCTCGCTCGCACGCGATCGAGTTTCGCGTGCGCTACGCGGAAACCGACCAGATGCAGGTGGTCTACCACTCCAACTACCTGATCTGGTGCGAGATGGGTCGCACTGAGTTCATTCGCGCCCTCGGCACTCCCTACTCGGAGTTGGAGAAGCAGAACGTCGCCCTGGCAGTGGTCGAGGCTACATTGCGATTTCACTCGGCCGCGGTTTACGACAACCTCATTCGTGTCACCACCACCGTACGCGAGGTGAGGTCGCGTTTAATCACATTCGACTACGTGATCACCAACGCCGAGACGGGCGAACGGTTTGTAACTGCCTCCACCAAGCTCGCGACACTCACTCGGGACAATCGATTGACGACACTTCCCGATCACCTTCGCAAACTTCTCGAAGATGCCGTTTCGCCCACTTCTCGCTAGCGCGCTTCTCGCCAGCACGTTTCTCGTCACCCTCGCCCATTCCGCGACCGCCCAGCGCGGGCGGAGCACGCTGGATCGGGGCGAGGTGAAGATGTACGCCGAGCTGCTGGCGATGACCGACACGCGACAGCTCGACACCAGCCTGGTCGATGGACTGCTGGCCGCTGGATCGCCGGCGGTTAGAGCCGCTGCCGCTCTCGCGATTGGTCAGGTCGGCAGTGAATGGTCGCGCGCTGGAGCACCGAGGCTACTTCTGCTGTTGCGTGACAAGGATCCGCACGTCGCTTCCAACGCTGCCTACGCCCTCGGCTTGCTTCATGATTCCGCGGCGATCGCGGAACTTTCTGAAGCGCTCACACCGGAACCGGCCGTGGCGCACGAAGCGGCCTGGGCGCTTGGCGAGATCGGTGAACGAGCTCGCGCAGCTCTCACTCGCGCGCTCGGGTTCAGTTACGACGACGGGACGACGATTCAGTTGCTTCTGGCCGCTGCCAAGCTGCGTCCGATTCCGCTGACCGCGGTTAGAAGGTATCTGGGCGCCGAGAACCCATCGGTGGTGTGGGCAGCTGCGTACGCGATCGCGCGACAGCGTGCGCCGGCGGGTATCCGTGATTTGATCGAGCTGGAGCAATTGCCGAGCGCGCGACAGGCTGCGCGTCGAACCAAACCGCCAATACCAGGTCCATACGACACCCGCTCGATCGGAGCGCCGCAGGTTCGAGCGGAGATTGCGCGCGCGTTGACCAAAGCTGCTGCCGGCGATTCGTTGCGACAGCGGGCCTATTCCGCGCTCACGCGCCTGGTCAAGGATGACGACGCGCACGTCAGAATAAATGCGCTGCGCTCGCTCAGCAGCTACGGACCGCAGGCGAAACCACTCCTGGTCGTGGGGACGCGCGATGCGGATCCGAACGTACGCATCGCAGCTGCGCAGAGCATTGGGCCCGTTATGACGGCAAGCGACAAAGACTTCGATCGGCTGTGGAGCGCAGATACCTCGATCGTTTATCGCGCTTCTTTGCTGGCGTCGGCTGTTCGCGCTGGAATGCGTCCCTCTCAATTGGCGCAGTGGGCGAAAAGTACCGACTGGCGTCTGCGTGCGGCCGTGGCAAATGCGGCCGGCGATAGTTTAGATCGCGCGTTCGCCCTGTCGCGCACAATACCGCTACTAGCCGATGCCGATCCCCGCGTCCGCGAATCTGCGTACGCCGCGATCGCACCTCCTGCCTCGATGCCACTCGAGGACAGCGTTCACGTAATGCTGATCCACGGACTGCAGGACCCCGATTTCTATGTGCGCGCGACGGTGATCGGAGCGCTCACCGACAGACCCTCCGCGAAAGATCTTCGCGCGGTGATGGCGAGCTATCGCACGGCAGCGCGTGATTCCGCAAATGACGCGCGAATCGCGGCACTCCAGTACGTCACTGCCCTCTGGAAAAAAGACAGCGCATCCATCGATCCGACATTGCGCGCCGACCTCGCTCGCGAGACCGCACCCCGCGATCCACTGGAGCGCGCTGTCGGGAAAGAGCTACCGTTCTGGAAGAGTTGGGGTACAATTCGCCCCAGCGCGCGCCCGGCGGCCTGGTACGAAAACGTCGTCCGCTCAATGGTCGTTCCTTCACTTGTGGGAAGGCGTCCGCGTGCCACCATCCAGACCGTGCGCGGACCAATCGAGCTGGAGCTATTCGGCGACGACGCACCGATCACGGCCTGGAACTTTCTTACGCTGGCGCGGTCTGGATACTATCGGAACACCCGCTTCCATCGCGTCGTTCCGAACTTCGTCGCGCAGGATGGCGATCCACGCGATGACGGCAACGGCGGACCCGGCTACGCAATCAGAGACGAAATGAATCCAAATCGATACGAGCGTGGTGCAGTCGGCATGGCGCTCTCCGGTCCGGATACCGGAGGCAGCCAGTATTTCATCACGCACTCGCCGCAGCCACATCTGGATGGCCACTACACCGTTTTCGGTAAAGTCATTCGCGGCTACGACGTCCTCGACAAAATAGTACAGGGTGATCTCATCAGCCGAGTCGACGCACGGTGAGATCGTTGCTTGTTATCTCGGCGTTATTCGCTGTCGCGTGCCTGCCATCGGCTAAGCCGCTTCCAGGCGTTCTCGCTCCAAATCGTTCGCTGCCCGATCTGGAGCTGCCCTCCGGCCATCGTCAAATCACCTTCAGGTGGGACTATGCGGAAGGCGATCTCGCCGCTCGTGGCGACGGTGCCGTTCGCACCGCCGCGCCTGACAGCGCACGGCTCGATTTTTTCCTTGGCGGCGGACTCGGTGCCGGCGCAGCGCTCCTGATCGGCGATTCGCTACGCACACCGCGCGCGGATCTCGTGCGGCGCTACCTGCCGCCGACACCAATGATGTGGGCGGCGCTCGGCCGACTGGCGATTCCGGCGCTGCCCGACACGGTCGTCAAGCTCGACGGTGATTTGCTACGCGCCGACATCGGTCGTCCGGTTCAGTGGCGAGTAGCAATTCGCGGGGACACGCTGGTCGCGCTGGAACGAATCAACGATGGAAAGATCGTTGACAGGTTGACGCGCAATGCCAATGGTAGCGTCGTGTACGAATCACCCGGCGCGAGACGCAAACTCGAGCTGACGATTCTAAGAGAGCAAACCGGATCTTTCGATGCTTCGATTTGGAGCTTATAGTCTTGTCCTGGTCGCGCTGACTGCTTGTATCCCGTACGGTTTCACCGGCGGGGGGCTTCCAACTCATATCAGGACGGTTGCCATCCTTCCTTTCGACAATCAGACAGCGACGCCTGAGTTGCCTCGCGAGCTCACCGAGGCATTGCGAGTCGGTCTCCACGATCGGCTCGGTCTTCGCGACGCCTCTGAAGCCAAGGCAAATGCAATCGTCCGCGGCACCATTCAGCGCTACGAAATCGACATCCCGATCGGCTACAGTGCCAACAACAAGCAAGTCACCACCGCCGCTCGCCAGCTGCAGCTCACCGTCGATATCGAGATGGTGGATCAGGTCACCGGCAAAACGTTGTGGCAGCGCAAAGGCCTCATCGCCCAGGGACAGTACCAGGAGCGCGCCGAGGCCGACGGACGAAAGAAGGCGATCGACAACATCGTGCAGCAGATGATCGAAGGAGCGCAATCGCAGTGGTGAACCGCCGCGGCGAGAGCAGACTCGGCTGCCTGGTCACGCTGCTCGTATTGGTGGTGGCGATTTATTTCAGCATCGATTTTGGCGAAGCCTATTTCCGTTACTACCAGTTCAAGGACGCGATGGGCCAGGAGGCGAGATTCGCCACCGATAAGACCGACGAGCAAATCACTACTCGTCTCTCCGCGCTCGCAGACACCTTGCAATTGCCGGTCGACGCCGCGCAGATAAGCATCGACCGCTCGCCGACCGTCATCACCATATCGAGCGAGTACGATGAAGTGATCCGCCTGCCGTTCAACAAGGAGCGCGTACTTCACTTCCACCCAGTGGCGGCGAGCAGACTCTGAAGCCGCGCGATCCGTCGGTCAAAATTGCAACATGGGTGGAAGCGGAGAAGTGGCGATCGTCCCGGAAAGGAAAGGTCGCTTTCACCAACGGTGTGTTCGACCTCCTGCATCCGGGACACATCGATGTGCTGACCGCCGCGCGAAAAACCGCTGATTCGCTGATCGTCGGCATCAACAGCGACGAATCGGTGCGCCGGCTGAAAGGACCCACAAGACCTATGCGCAGCGATGCCGAGCGAAGTTATGTTCTGGCGGCGCTCGAATGTGTCGATCTGGTCGTAGTCTTTCCGGAGGATACACCGCTCAACCTGGTAAAGGTTTTGCGCCCAGACGTGATCGTCAAAGGCGGCGATTACTCGGAGGACACCATCGTCGGCGCGACGGAAGTGAAAAGCTGGGGCGGTCGGGTAGTAGTGGTACCGCTCACGCCAGGCCATTCGACGACCAACATCATCAGGAAGCTCAGTGAAAGCCGTTAAGACAAATCGTACCGGGCGCGCACCGACTGACTTGAGAGCCGTGACATTCGAGCGCGGCGTCGCGCCGTACGCCGAAGGATCGTGTTTGATTTCGTTCGGTACGACTCGCGTGCTCTGCACAGCCTCCGTCGAGGAAGGTGTGCCGGGTTGGCGGCGCGGCAGCGGCGAGGGATGGTTGACCGCCGAGTATGCAATGCTTCCCCGTGCGACGCGCACTCGCACCGCACGTGAACGCGCTCAGCTCGGCGGGCGTACCCAGGAGATCCAGCGGTTGATCGGCCGCAGCGTACGCGCGATGCTCGACGACTTCAAGTTCGGCGAATTCACCGTCAAGCTCGATTGCGATGTACTCGTCGCCGACGGGGGAACGCGCACGGCAGCCATCACAGGTGCGTCGGTCGCAATCGTCGATGCCTTCGATTGGATGGTGGCGAACGGCAAGCTCGCTGAAACTCCCGTCAAGCGCCGCGTCGCGGCAGTTAGCGTCGGAGTCATCGATGGTGAACCACGCCTCGATCTCGACTACGAAGAAGACGTCCGCGCCGAAGTCGACATGAACGTCGTGATGAGCAACGAGGGGAAATTCGTCGAAGTGCAGGGCACTGGCGAACACGGCACCTTCGACCGACGTCAACTGAACGACCTCCTTGATCTGGCAATTTCCGGAATTCGCGCGCTGGATTCGGCGCAGGCTAAAGCGCTCGCGGAGTGAGTCGCGGTCCTTATTTGCTGGCGACTCGCAGCGAAGGGAAACTGCGTGAGCTGCGCCAGATCTTCGCGGATTTTCACCTCGATGTGATCGATCTGCGTGGGGCGCGCGTCGACCGTCGGGCCGAGGAGAATGACCTCGAGCAGTATCCAACATTCGAGGAGAACGCGCTGGCTAAGGCCCGCTATTTCTACGACCGCGCCGGGGGCCTGCCGACGTTTGCGGATGATTCCGGTATTTGTGTCGACGCGCTCGGCGGAGCGCCGGGAGTGTATAGCAAGCGCTGGTCAGGCGTCACCGGAGTGCCAGAACCAGCTATTGACGTCGCAAACAACGAGAAGCTCGTGCGTTTAATGGGCGAAGCAAAAGAGCGAGAAGGCGCGAGTTTTACCGACGCTGCGAAGTACGTGGGCGTCGCCGCCTACAAGGATGCGAGCATCGAGGTAGTGCGGCGCGGCGAGATTCACGGGCGAGTGCTGGAACACCCGCGCGGAAGCGGGGGTTTTGGTTACGATCCGTACTTCGAGGCACCGGAGCTGGGCGGGACGTTCGCGGAATCGGCGCTCTCCAACACTGCGTTGGTGAGTCATCGCGCGCGTGCATTTCGCGCGCTGCTGACTGCGTTGCGCGTGGAAGGCCGGATATAGTAGGTTGCGTCGTCTTTGCGGGGCGTAGCGTAGCCTGGTATCGCGCCTGCTTTGGGAGCAGGAGGTCCCCGGTTCAAATCCGGGCGCCCCGATTGATTGTAGACGCTAGCAGCCGTCGACTTCCGGCCGGCTGCTAGCGTTTTTTTGCACCCGGATTTACCCCGAAGGCAGACTGCAACCCAGCTTGCAAATTGCGGCCTTTCGACCTGCTAAAGTACTTTAAAGAACTGTCGTAACCATCGCATGTACAGTGGGTTATAGAGGTGCCAGAATCTGGCAATGACATTGCCATTACACGGGTTGCGATACCGCGAAACGTCCCGTCTCTCAGCTGTTGGCGGCACCGTCTCGCCGTCAATAACTGACTCAGGAGAGTTCGTTCAATGAGCACCAAAAAGGGTTTTACGCTGATTGAGCTTCTGATCGTCGTCGTCATCATTGGTATTCTGGCGGCGATTGCGATCCCGAAGTTTGCAAATACGAAGGACAAGGCGTACGTCGCGCAGATGAAGTCTGACCTGCGCAACCTCGCCACCTACGAAGAGCAGTACGCCGCCGACAACGGCGGTGCGTATTTCGGTGGTACCGCTACGATGGCTGCGCCACTCCAGGGGTTCACGCCGTCGCAGAACGTCACCATCACGGTGACCAACGTTGCGGGCCCGCCGCCGTCGTGGAGCGCTAACGCGGTTCATTCGCAGTCCGCGCACACCTGCGACATGACCAACGGTGTGATCACCTGCACTTGATCCACTGAATGAACGAAAAAAGGAGCGTCGTGAGACGCTCCTTTTTTTTGTCCTTACGCACCAAACAGGACGGTTCGCTCAATCGCTTCACGCTTCCGCTTCCGCTAGGTCAGCCGTTTCGCCTGCTCCGACTGCAGTCGCGCGGTGAATCTCTGCGATTCTGAAATTCGCTCCACCTCGACCGCGATCGCGTCAACCGCAGCCTCGATTCTCTCGAGCCGCCCGCTGATAGTCGACAGCTCGCGCGGCGGCAGCGGCCGCGGCTCCAGCCACTTGGTGATCAGACGCACGATCGGGTAGCCGAGGATGAGGGTGACGATTCCAGGCACGACCCAGGAAAAGACTTCGTGGACAATGAGATTGGGATCTGGCGGCATTTATTCGGCTCGGCTGGCTACTACATTGAGTGTACGCACCCAGCAGTCTCGCGTTTCAGAACGTAGCTCCATGGCGGCAAACGAATTGCACGTTTCATTGTAAAGCGCAAGCTAATCTACCTCGGAGGATCAGTTGATTCGCGTCATTGCCGGTTGCCTCGCCATCGTCTCTCTCGCTGCTGCCTGCGAGACGAGCACAGATCCGCTGCTCGGATTTCCTGGTGGTGGGGGCGGCGCGGTAACGCAGGCTGATGCGTCCGGAACGTGGACGCTGACACTGACCCAAACAACGACACTCGCTTGCACAGGGGGCGCGCTCGCCAACGGCAGCATCATTCCCGTCAACCTCGTCGTGCAGAGCGACGGTAGCGCCGCGAGCACGAGTTCCTGGCGGAGCGCAACATCCGGCGCGCTTCTACCATTGTCGGGAACGGTTCGCTTCACGGATGGCTTCACGGACTTGATTCTGACTTCCGGCGGATCGACGGGGATGGAGTTGCGTGGTACGATCAACAGCAATGGAACTTTCAGCGGCACCATCACCGACCCGGCCCCCGGACTGACGCCCGTCTACGGCACCGGTGGCTGCGAGTATAGCGCACCCGGCTCCAAGTCCTGAGCTGATTCCACAGGTCTCGCGATCTCTACAACTGTCTCGCTATCGGGAGCGGAGTGATGACGAAAAAAGACGTCGTCTATCTAAACGGTAAGTTCTATCCGCGCGCGGAAGCGCGCGTGTCGGTCGAAGATCGCGCGTTCGTCTTTGGTGACGGCGTATATGAAGTCCTGCGCGCGATAAACGGGAAATTGTTCGCGACTCGATTCCACAATGACCGGTTGCGTCGCAGTCTCGACGGGCTCCGCATCACTCTCGAGGAGTCCGATTCGCCAGAACGGTTCGCGGAGATCGGTTCGCAGCTGCTGCGAGAGAATGGCCTGATGGAGGGCGAGGCTACTGTTTATATGCAGGTGAGCAGGGGCGTCGCCACTCGCGTCCACAATTTTCCGTCGCCGCCTGTGGCGCCCACGGTCTACATCTCCGTCGCGCGTTTCAAGCCGTACTCTGATCTGGCGCAATCGGGCGCCACTGCGATATCGCACCCCGACCTACGGTGGGGACGCTGCGATCTCAAGACGTTGAACCTCCTTCCCAACGTGCTCGCGTCGCAGACGGCAAAGGAGCGCGGCGCCTTCGAGGCGATGCTCATCCGCGACGGCGTCGTCACCGAGGGAGCGAAGACCAATTTCTTTGGCGTCGTCGACGGTTCGCTGCGCACGCACCCATGCGACAACCACATTCTGCCGGGCATCACGCGGTCTGTGCTGCACGACCTCGCCCGCGGTCTCAACATCGCTCTCGACGAAACGCCAATCAAAGCCGCCGAAATCCCTCGACTGACCGAGTTGTTCATCACGGGAACGACGACGGATGTGATGCCGATTGTGAGGCTCGACGACCGTCACGTGGGTAGCGGCAAGCCTGGCGAGTTGACGCGCAGACTGCAAAAGGTGTTGAGCGAGAGTCTCGCCTCAGGCGGTACTTGATCGGTTTAGCTCGGGGCAGCCGGCTGACGGGTGCCGGCAGCCGGCTGGTAGTTTTTGTTTTGCAGTTCCCGAACGTTGAATAGCCTCTCCCAAACCGCTAATTTTCGCAGTCTTCAAGCGCCAGTAGCTCAGTTGGATAGAGCAACAGCCTTCTAAGCTGTGGGTCGGGGGTTCGACTCCCTCCTGGCGCGCCAAGCGATCGCAAGCGCCGTTAGCTCAATTGGCAGAGCAAATGACTCTTAATCATTAGGTTGTAGG
>DATFHK010000050.1:0-2717 GCA_035248505.1 Gemmatimonadaceae bacterium
CCGGCCGGCAGGAATCGTCACCGGTGCGGTCGCCGCCAATGGCCAGCTTCACACCTCGCACTTGTTGCGATTGCTGGCCGCCGCCGACGGAGTGCCGGTAACCTTTCACCGCGCGTTCGATGCGCTGGCGCATCCTCACGCCGCCCTGGAAGATCTCGTCGATCTGGGCATTGCCCGCGTCCTCACTTCGGGCGGTGGCGTGTCGGCAACTGCAGGAGCCGCTACTCTTGCGGCGCTGGTGAAACAGGCGCGCGATCGTATCACGATTATCGCCGCGGGTGGCGTGCGCGCCCCCAACGCGCGCGAGCTGATCCAGCGCACCGGGGTACGCGAAGTCCATGCGCGATTCGTCGACGAAGATCAGATGCGCGCGCTCGTCCAGACCGTGCGGGCCCAGCGTTAGCGATCGCGTGGTGTAGCCACTGCGATCGAGGATGGCATTTCGACAGGGGGAGCTGGCGTTTGGGTTTGGATGCCTGACAAGGCGGTGAAACGTCGCTGTAATGTTCAGCGGCATCGTCGTTGCTCACAGGACACGCACATCTACTTCGGAGTACGCATACGCCGAGTACGCGGGCGGGCCTGTTGCACGTGTTGGCGCTTGTAGTTTGTCCGCTCCAAATCACCGCTGCACAGGCGGTGGGCGGAGCGCCGCAGCTCGTCGGCTTTGCTCTGCAGCGCCCTGAGTCCGTCGTCGATACCGCGCAGGGTGCGCCGCTGTTCACCGGTCGCGATGCACTCAGGGCGGTCGGATTCGCCGGGCTTACGATCGCGATGTTTCCTCTCGACCGGTCGATCGCGCGACGTCTTACGAACGAGAGGTCGAAGGCGAACAGGTTTCTTAACGACGCATCAAACGGTGTGGAGTACATCGCCGATCCCGGCTCGATCGTTATCGGATCGTCGCTTTATCTGATCGGCCGATTTACGAACCATCGCGGCATCGAGGATCTCGGATGGCACGGCACCGAAGCAGTCCTCATGGGCGGAGCGACAGCGTGGATTCTCAAAGGGTTGACCGGTCGGGCGCGACCATTTGTCACCGGCGACACCACCGCGCGCGACTTCAAGTTCGCTAAAGGCTTTGGCAACGCCGATCGTCAATCATTTCCGTCCGGCCATACAACCGCCGCTTTTGCAGCCGCGTCTGCGGTCGTGAGCGAAGCCGAACGCGGTTGGCCGCATCATTTCTGGCTGGTGGCGCCGGCGATGTACGGCGGCGCAACGCTGGTCGGCGTCTCGCGCATGTATCACGACAAGCATTGGGCAAGCGACGTCGCCCTTGGCGCAGCGATTGGAACCTTCAGCGGACTGAAAGTCGTTCGTTACGCGCACGCGCACCCGAAGAATTTTCTCGACCGCGCGATTTTGCGGACTCAGGTCTTTGCGTTGCCGGATGGCAGCCACGCGTTGGGATTCGCGTTACCGCTGAATTGATTTAGCGCGGAGCGGCTGTGGCAGAGCGCACCGCCGTCGTCAGTGTGGTGTGTTGTGCTCCGCCTTCCGTTCGCGGGACATGAGTGGAGCCAGGCGATCTCGCTCAGCGCGCTCCGACAGCAGCCGAGCCGCGAAACGCTGGCCTTCCGAGAGGCGTTCGACTTCCACCGAGAGCACGTCCATCGCCTGCATCAGCTGCTGAAATTGCGGCGAGCTGGCGACTTCGCTGGCGACCTCTTTCACCACCAGGCGTGAAGACCTTCGGCTCGCGAGGTGACTGCCGATCCAGGCGCCGACGAACCCGGCAATCAGGGCGACGCTTCCGGCGGCGCTGAACAGCATGATGTAGTGCTCACGGAGCGTGCCGAAGAAAACCTGGGGGAAATTCATCGTTGCCTCAGATTGGAAGGATTGCTCTTCCTACGGTTTCGGACCTAAAAAAGAGTCGGCTGTTGGCTTCCGCCGTTCGTACTGGGCGGATTGAATCCGAAGTGCCGATATGCCTGCGCGGTGGCGACGCGACCCCGTGGCGTCCGCTGCAGAAATCCATTTTGAACGAGGAAGGGCTCGTAGACTTCCTCCAGCGTGCCCGCGTCCTCACCGACGGCGGCGGCGATCGTTTGAACGCCAACCGGCCCGCCCTCGAATTTCTCGATGATCGTCTTGAGGATGCGGGTGTCCATATCGTCGAGGCCGAACTGATCGACCTCGAGTAGAACGAGCGCGTCGGCGGCGACTTTGCGTGTGATTCGTCCTCCGGCGCGCACCTGGGCGAAATCGCGAATGCGTCTGAGCAGGCGATTGGCGACGCGCGGAGTGCCGCGCGCGCGCTTTGCGATTTCCTGCGCGCCATCCTCATCGATCTCGACCTGCATCACTTCGGCGGTGCGGTGCACGATCTGCTCGAGATCGGCGGCGGGATAGAAATTCAGTCGCTGCTCGATTCCGAATCGCGCTCGCATCGGCGGCGTCAGCATGCCGAGTCGTGTCGTCGCGCCAATGAGGGTGAACTTCTCGATCGGCATCGTGATCGTCTGCGCCTTCGGTCCTTCGGAGAGGCGGATGTCGATCTTGTAATCCTCCATCGCCGGATAGAGAAACTCTTCGATGATTGGCCGCAGCCGATGGATCTCGTCGATGAAGAGGATGTCTCCTTCGCGGAGATTCGTGAGGGTGCCGACGAGATCACCCGGTTTTTCGAGCGCGGGGCCGGAGGTGCTGCGGATATTCACTCCCAGCTCTCTTGCGATCAGCTCGGCGAGAGTTGTCTTGCCGAGTCC
>DATFHK010000051.1:0-7617 GCA_035248505.1 Gemmatimonadaceae bacterium
CGGAGTAGATGCCCGAATAATCACCGACTACGTCGCCCAGGATTCAAACGCCTTGCTCAGAACAACGAATACTCATTTGTACCCTCAAACGCGGGGGGCTAGTGTGGCGATAATCTTGCCATATATGCCGAGGAAATAGACCAAGGATCGTATGGATCCCGTATACCGCATAGACGTTGAGCGCAACTTCGTCTCGTTGTATTGGGAGGAATTTCCTACCCTCGCGCACCTGCGCGAGGTCGTCGAGCAAGCGACCGCGGATCCCGAGTTTCGCCAGGGAATGAATTTTCTTTGGGATCGCAAGCCCGGCACACCGAACGACGCCACGATCGAGTATCTGCGCGAGGTCGTGTACTATCTGCAGGTCCTCGCTCAAGACATTGGCAGGCATGCGTGGGCAATCGTCACACACAATCCCTCCGATTTCGGGAAGGGCCGCATGCTCGAGGCGATGACGGATCAAGGCAAGGTCACTGTCCGCGCATTTCAGAGTGCGGGCGACGCCGAGGAATGGCTGCGACACCCAGTGCGCTACGAGTCGGAGATCGTGCACTTTCCTGCGCGTAGCCCGTCGCTGTTGCACCCCAGATTCGCCTGAGTCCGGTCAAACCCGCAGGCCCCTGAGTATTCAGGGCCAACTATTTTTGCGGTATTTCTGTCCAAGTATCGGTCAGTTTTTCTCAGATGACCCGAGAGAAACTCGTTTGCTCTGCACCCGTACTGACAGGATGATGCTTCTCCGCGCCCGCAGTCTCTGGCTGGTCCTCGCATCAATCGGTGTTGCGAATGTCGTGGCGCAGGCACAGGACAGTTCCGCCGACGTGATCCGGGGTCGCGTCACCGATGACTCGTCGCGCGCGATCGTCGCCACCGTCATCGTAACCCGGGGTCCGGACCGCGCCACTCAACAATCGGCGACCGACAGCTCGGGCAACTTCCGCGTTCGCTTCGAGCAAGGCACCGGAGATTATCTGGTCTACGTCACAGCAACCGGTTTTGTCTCTGCTCGCCGTCGTGTGCAACGCCAAGCCGACGAGCACGAGCTGGTTGCAAACTTCGTGTTGCACCCGGTTCCGATCGCAACCCTCGGTGCTGTGCGCATCGAGGCGCGCAAACCTGAACGCGCGGCTGTCGGGGTCGATCCGCACAGTCCGGAACCGGGATCGGCAGAAGCCTGGCAGAATGGGGTCTATGGGCAAGTGCCTCCGACAGTGGCCGGCGATCTTGGCGCTGTTGCCGGCACGATGTCAAACGTGACGATGGGTGCGGGCGGACCCAGTATCCTCGGCGCGGGATCCGAATCGAATCTCACTACTCTCAATGGGAGTGGAATATCGGCGAACAACATCCCGCGAGCAGCGCGCGCAGAGACTCGCGTTACAGGCGCAACCTACGACGTGACGCGTGGCGGATTTTCCGGCGCAAACATCGACGTCGAGCTTGGACCGGGCGATCGGCAATACCAGCAGCGCCGGGCCTACCTCACCCTCGATCCAAGGATGCTGCAGTTCACTGATGCTACCGGCCGGGCAGTAGGTGCGCCTACGGGAGGAGCAAGAGCCAGTGCCGGCGCAGACGGTGAGCTGATTCGACAAGCGCTCACCTACAACGTAGCTCTCGATCTCTCGAAGTCGCTGAGTGACCCGCAGACGCTCCTCGACGCCAACGACCAATTATTGCTCAACGCCGGAGCCGATCCGGACTCTGTAGCGCGACTGCTGGCGTTCGCCGCGCCAATGGGAATTCCACTGGCGGGAGGCAGTGTCCCCAACAACCGCGAGCACGACGCGGTGACCTGGATCGGTCGCTTCGACGACACACGTGACACGCTCGCCGCCGACCGTACGCTCACGACGTACGCGGGTTTGACGCGCGATCGCCCGGTGGGGCTGGGGCCGCTGTCTGCCCCATCGACGGGCAGCGAGAGGCGAGAGCGCAACCTCGGCGCGCAACTAACGTACGAAACTTTTTTTGGCCCCGGCCGGAGAGCACTCGACCAAACGCGCCTTGCGTTGAGCGGGGTCCGCACGACGATGTCGCCCTACCAGACATTGCCGGCCGCTACTGTGCTTGTGCGTTCGGACGATCTGGGCGCTGGCACCGATGTTACTCCGGTCAGCCTCGGTGGTGGCTCATTGCCGACGCTCGAATCGCGGTGGACTCTCGAGGCGAGCAATCTCAACGCGTGGAATGCGCATGGCCGCACGCATCGGTTTCGTGAGTTGTTGTGGGGACGACTCGATGGATTGCGCCAGGACGGCTTCGCGAATGGTCTCGGCAGCTACACCTTCAACTCGATCGACGATTTCACTGCCGGTCGCGCGAGCAGTTTCACGCGCACGCTGAGCGAGCCGGCGCGCGAGGGCAAAGTGTGGAACGCGGCCGCCGCGTTTGCTCACACCTTCGGCGCCACCCGCTACTTCAATGTGCAATACGGGTTGCGCGTCGAGGGCGACGGCTTCGCCGACAAACCCGCGCGCAACCTTGCGCTCGAGCAGGCTCTCGGTGTACGCACCGGCGCCGCGCCATCCCGTGTGCACGTGAGTCCGCGAATCGGCTTCACGCTGACTTACAATCGGGACAAGGACAACGGCCAGGGAACGATGCAGAACAATGTCGGCCGCTACTACCGTTACATGTCAGGCACTCTCAGGGGCGGCATTGGAGAATTCCGCGATTTATTGCGTCCCGGTATCCTCGCCGATGCGTCCGCATCTACGGGCCTCGACAACGGTACGACCTATTTGAGCTGCATCGGCTCCGCCGTTCCCACACCAGACTGGTCGTTGTTCACCAGCGACCCGGCGTCGATTCCAACGCAATGCGCCGATGGAAGCGGCGTGCTCGCCGAGCGTGTGCCGACGGCGACGCTGATCGATCCGTCGTACGACGTTCCGCGCAGCTGGCGTGCGTCCCTGGACTGGAACACCAGCGCGCACGGCATTCTCTATCGAGTCGGAACTCTGGTGTCGTACGATTTGTCACAGCCGGGTTTAATCGACCCCAATTTCAACGGCGTGAGCAAGATGAATCTCGCTGGCGAGGCGAACCGACCGGTCTATGTATCCGCAGCGTCGATCGATCCGGGGAGCGGCGCGGTGTCGCCGGTCGAGTCGCGCCGGTCCACGGCATATGGTGGCGTTGGCCTGCGAGTCAGCGATTTGAGAGGCTACGGTGGTCAGCTCAACGTGGCGGTGTCACCTGACGTGTTCAAATTCCGCAGTGGCGCGCAGCTCTTTGCTTCGCTCGCGTACACTCTGCAGTCGACGAAGCGGCAGTACCGCGGTTTTGATGGTGCCGCCTTCGGCGATCCGCGCGAGCGAGAGTGGGCGCCGAGCGCCAACGATGCCCGCCATATCTTCGTACTCACGACTGCGTTGTCGACCAGCAAAACGGGCGGCATTACGCTGTTCGCCCGTGCTCAGTCAGGGCTCCCGTTTACGCCAATAATCGGCGGCGATGTCAACGGCGATGGAAGAAGCGGCGACCGCGCATTCATCCCGGATCCGGATCAAACCGCTGACGGCAACCTTGCCAATCAGCTGCGCGCATTGCTCGCCAACGGGTCGCCGGTAGCGCGTGCGTGCTTGCGTCAGAACCTCGGCCAGGTCGCTCCAAGAAATGGATGTCGTGGTCCATGGACGCAATCATTGAACGTACAGTGGAGTCCGCCTATCCCCGGCAAATGGCGCCGGCGAGTCACGCCGTACGTGTACTTTCAGAACGTGCTGTCGGGAGTCGATCAACTGCTTCACGGCGATCAACTGCGTGGCTGGGGTTCTTCTGCCTCGCCCGATCCCGTGCTGCTGAGGCCGCGCAGCTTCGATGTGGCGAACGGGCGATTCGACTACGACGTCAATCCACGTTTCGCAGACACCCGGCCCGCGCACACACTGCTTAGGAATCCGTTCAGGATCGTAATCGATTTTTCCTTCGATCTCTCGACTGACTTCGATTTGCAGCAACTGCGTCGTGCCACCGAGCCGGTGAAGAGCCCGCAGGGATGGCAGCGACGGTCGGCAGATTCACTTGGGGCGTTCTATCTCTCTACGACGTCGGATGTATACAAGCTGATTCTCGAGCAGAGTGATTCACTTTTCCTGACTAGAGACCAAATCGCGTCGCTCACGCGCGCTGATTCCGCATTCTCTCAGCAAGTCCGCGCCATCTACCTGCCGCTGGGTGAATTCCTCTCCCGTGGAGCCGGTGCCGCCGGCAAGGCGGAATTGGACAGCGCCAGAGCGAGCGACAAACTGTACTGGAAAGTTTTCTGGGAGCAGCCTGACACCGTCGGTGCCATTCTCACACCTGCCCAGCGGGAGTTGATGCCAATGGTTAAGGCAATGGTGGCAACAACCAAAAAGGAAAGAGAGCACAGCCAATGGCGATTCGGGCATTCGGTGACCTTGGCGGACAAGCCACGCGTGCAGCAGCAACAATGAGCCTGCGACGGGGTTCAGTCACACTGTTAGCGCTTGTGTTCTTTGCCCCGCAGCTGATCGCGCAACAGATCTCGTTCGCCGATCCGCAATGGAAATTCGGTGGCGACTCGACGCGCGTCGAAACCTTCGACGGCCGTCAGACTTTGCGCATGGAAACGGGAAGTGCTTCACGTCCTGACATCATCTTTCAGGACGGCACAATCGACGTCGATCTGATGACGTCGCGACGTCGCTCTTTCGCCTATGTAACCTTCCGCGCGCAGAACGAAGGCGAGCACGAAGAATTCTATTTGCGTCCGCATAAGTCGGGACTGGCCGATGCGGCGCAGTACGCGCCAGTGTACCAGGGGCAAAGCGCGTGGCAGCTTTATTGGGGACCACGGGGAACCGCCGCTCCGGACATTGTGCCGAATGTCTGGCAGCATCTGCGCATCGTCGTCGCCGGCAGGCGCGCGGCGTTCTTTCTCAACGACACTACCAAGCCGTTCATGGTGGTGCCGCGACTCGCGCGCGATCCACAGCCCGGATACATCGCGTTCACCTCTCTCGTACCGGTCGGCACACCTGGCCGCGGCCCGGCGGTGCGGTACGCGAATCTCGTCGTGCGTCCTTCGGTCGTGGCGTACGATTTTGCGAATGCCCCCGTCGAGCCGGCGCTGCCGACTGGAATCGTCGGGAAGTGGGAGCTCGGACCCGCGTTTGCCGCGCCGGACAGCGCGGTCTCGACAATCCTGCCCGAGTGGACGGCAAGCTTCCGGGTTGCACCGATCGAGCCGGACGGATTCGTCGAGCTTCATCGTGTCGTGCCAATGCCACGCGTTACGAACTTCGTTGGCATCGTCGCCCGCATTCGTGTGACTGCGCAACGCGCGATGACGCGACCGCTCGATCTGGGGTTCAGCGATCGGGTGACGCTGTTCCTCAACGGCTCGCCGATTTTCTTCCGCGATGATTCCTACGACTTCTTTGCGCGGCGCGACGGACTCATCTCGCTCAATCAGGCACGAGTCTTTCTGCCTCTGCGCGCGGGCGCAAATGACATCTCACTAGTCATCACCGATCGATTCGGTGGCTGGGGAATCATGGCAAGGTTCCCAGACGCAACGGGGCTGCGCATTGAGCCGTAGGCAATAATAGAGCGCGAAAGTTTACGTTGCTGGCGCAGGAGGCGCTCGTCACGAAAATATGGTTGCTACGACAGTTCGGATGAGCGCGGCCCGCTTGCGGCTGTTGGTATTGTGGCTGGCTGGTTTCGTCGCAATAGCGGTCGTCGGTGGATTGCTGACCATCGATCTCACCGGTTTTTCCGCTGCCGACCGATTCATCGTCTCGCACTGGTCTTTGCGCGGGCTTCGCATTTACCTGTGGTTTGAGGCAGGCGTACTCGTTACACTCGTGATCGCCGTCGGCTGGAGCGCCATAACCACCGGGCTCGATGTCGCGCGCGGAGACGCTCCCGAATTCTTTGGGCTCGACGCGGCGATGCGTCCACGCATTCCCAACCAGATCGGGTACGCACTGGTCCTCCTCGGGTCCGCGCTGGTGGCGCTCGCTGTGACGACGCTGGTGCTGTTCAACTCCTGCCGCTACATGCGCATCGTCTGACGCCTCTCGAGCAGCGCAAAACTCAGAAGGCGGCGGAATTTACGAGATGTTGACGTTCACATCGCACGCCGCTGTGTAGCCTGACACATGCTTCGTTCAATAAATCGATTCGCGCAACACTCGCTTTGGCTGCTCGCGGTGGTGTCCTGTACTCGGCCGCTCGTCAGCAACGGCCTCCCGACTACGGGTACATGGTACGGCGCGCCACCGATGTTGCACGCGCGGTCCGCACACGCGGTCGTCAGCACCGGCGACGCGATCTATGCGATCGGTGGCACCGGCGAAGGTGGGCGACCTGTGCTCGATGTCGAGCGCTTCGATGGCACCGCCTGGCGCGACGAAACGCGATTGCCTGGCGACGGCTTGAATGCGCCAGCTGCGACGGTGATCGGCCGCCGGATCTACGTGATCGGCGGATTCAAGACTACGACCAACGTCCCCAGCGCAGACGTCCTCGTCTACGACGTCGATGGGCATACCTGGACCAGCGCCGCGCCACTCGCCGAGCCGCGCGGCGGTCATGCCGCAGCGGTGCTCGACGGGAAGATCCATGTCATCGGTGGCGGCAACTCACAGACTACACTCGCCAATCACTCGGAATACGATCCTGCGGCCAATCGGTGGATCGAGCGCGCTCCACTCTTGCGCTCGAAGGGAAGTCCGGCGGCGGTTGTGTTCGACGGCAAGCTCTATTCGATCGGCGGCCGCAGCGGTCCCGGCGATTTTGGCGACGTCGAGATCTATGATCCCGAGACAGACTCGTGGAGCGCGGCGCCGTCGATCGAGCCGCGCGGTACCGCGGGAGCAGCAGCGTACTGCAACAGCATCTACGTTTTTGGCGGCGAATCGCAGGCGCGCAAGACCACGCTCGATGAAGTGCTGCGATTCGATCCAACGAGCAACGGATGGTCGAAGTCCGCGTCAATGCGCACGCCGAGGAATTACGCGCGTGCGGTGGTGTTTCATGGATCGGTCTGGCTGGTCGGTGGCAATCCAACCGTCCGCATGAGTCACTCTGCTGCCGGCAGTACGCTCGTAGAAAGATTCGGCGCCTGCAGTCGGAATTGATTCACCGCCAAAACTTTACGGTACTTAGACATTGTGCGACCGTACCGCGCTGTAGCGTTGCGTGTAACGACGAAGCAACGCATACGATATGGCGATCTCACTTCAGCGTCTTTCCGATTCAGTAGACGGCGCGCACGATCTCAGGCTGCTCTATCAGCTCTACGAAGACGCGCAGCGCTCGCGTATTGCCCACGGCGAACGGCTGCGCGCGCTCTTTCAGGGGCGCTCTTTCGACGGGCTCGGCAGCATTGCCGGTGATCCCGATGCATTACTGAAGGTGATCTCGCGGGGCGACAGCGTTGGCGCACCGCGCGTGCTCGAGAAAGCTTACTGGCGGGCGAGCGAAGACGAGACCGACGCCGCGACCGCGCTGCGCCTGGAAATCGAATCGCACCCCGCGTGGCAGTGGATGTCGGACCAGCGCGGAGTCGGTGAACTTCTGGCGGCGCGCCTCCTGTCGCGCCTCGACGTGTCGCGCGCGAGAACGCCGTCTGCGTTCTGG
>DATFHK010000052.1:0-9943 GCA_035248505.1 Gemmatimonadaceae bacterium
ATACGTAGCCATGTTACGAAGGTCCGACTTCATCGCAGCGACGTAAGCCTTGTCCTTCGTGTTGGCGAACTTCGGAATCGCGATCGCGGCAAGAATGCCGATGATGACGACCACGATCAGAAGCTCAATCAGCGTGAAACCTTTCTTGTTGAACGACATTAACTCTCCTGGAGCGGTTTGGGATGCAGGAGGCGTAAGCCGCCTGCAAGCAAAAGACGGGGAGCTACTTCCCCGGGCAACCACGGACGCTGCCGTCAGTTCGGGAGCGTTAACCTTGTGAATCAGGACTCAAGTCCGGACGGCATTCGCCTTTTGCAGGGGTTTTTGCAGAATGCGGCAACGCCGAAACGGCGCCGAATGCGTTACGGCGCGGTTAACGTCAGGACAATCGACAGGCTGTAGCTGCCGGGTGTGTCGAGCGACCAGTCGTACAGCGTCTGGAAGTACAGAGTGGTCGCGTTGTTGGCCGTCGCGGATCCGGTGATCAGCGTGGCATCGCTCGCGTTGAGCGCAGTAAACGCTCCCGCGCTCGCGGTGCTCCACTTCAGATCGGTAGACGGTTTGTCCACCCGGGCCGCCACCCCTGTCGTCGTGTTCGTCGCCGTCCACAGCGCCGACGCCGCGCGAATCTGAAGCGTCCACGGTGCGTTGGCGCTAACCGTTAGCGTCGGCCCCGTCGTCGAATTGAATCCGGCGTCGAAATCCGCCGTCGTTGGTGCAGTGAGCGACGTCGATCCCGCGCTCATTTGCAAGCGCACGACCCTGCCTGCAGTCACAGCTACACTGCCCGGCTGGCCACAGCTTCCCGGACTACCCGACGCCGTGCACTGCGCGATGGCGCTGGTGGCGAACGCAGCAAGCGCCGCAATCATGATTATGACCGACCGCACCGTGTTCATTGCTGACGCTCGACTCTAAAGGTTCCGGAAGATGTCGTCCCGCTGGTAGTCGATCCGACCCAGGTCCCGGAAATCGTATCGGCAACGATTTGTCCCACGTGTCTGCGGGGGTTCGACTCCAGATTCGCGTCGAAATCGATCACTTGGCCGCTCTCAGCGCCGCTAACGAGCCCATCAAGCAGCGTACTCTGGCCGGTCTGGGTGTTGGTCGCGGTCACAGTGAGCCGACCCTGAAAGCTGGTTCCCGATTCACGAGAGATCGTGAGTGTGCCCGAGAGATTCTCAAGAATTGGCGACGTCTGCACACCGGTATAGCTCCACGTCCCCTGGAGCTGCAGCAGCGATGGCTGTGGCTCCGTGGACTTGAGACAAGCGGACACCGCCAGAACACACGCGGTCGAGACAACGACGCGGGGCAGAACCGCTCTCACGATCCGCTCGGTTGAGAAGATGACGTGGCCTTGGTTTCGCCCTCTGCGCCTTTGTCAGTGCTGCGGGAGCTACTGCCATTCCACATGCGAATTGGACGCGGATCAAGGGTGACCGTGATGGATTTTGATTCGTTGCCGGTGACGATCAGCAATGGAATCGGCGTGCGCGGCACCAGCGGTTCGCTCAACTCCGACAGATCGAAATCGAGCTTGTAGCTGCCGACTGGCAACGACTGGAAAGTTGCCGTCGTCGGACCCGTCATGATCGCGGCCCACTCACGACCCAAGCTGTCGCGCGCGATGACGCGTGCTTTGCTCAGATCCACCTGGACGGCCGAAATGCCGGAACGTGGCGCGACCACCAGCTCGACCTCCGCCGCAGTGGAGAGCGTGACGCCAAGATTGCCGCGTCCCGCACCATTTGCCGACCAGCCGTCCGGCAGCGACGCTTCGTCGATTGTGACCGGCTGCCTGCTGTCACCGCCGACGCGGTACTTGCCACTCGCGTCTGCAACCGCTGTCTCGGAGCCGCGTCGCACCATTGCGCCCGGAACGCCCGGTTCGCCCTCGTCTCGCCGCTGGTTGCCGTTGAGGTCTTCATAGACGTAACCCGTGGTGCCCGGCGTGCGCAGCATCGGCACCATCAGCGTGTGCTCGAAACGAACTCCGAATACCCACGGCACCTTGCCGGTCGTCGAGTGGAAAATCGAGCTGCGCTCAGCGTCGATCTTGACAGCGAAGCCGTTCATGACCGGTACCGCCAGGCCAGCGCGCACAATGGAAGACTTCTCGTCGCCAAAGCCGTTGACCCGCTGCAATTCTCCCTCACCGCGCAGCCCACCGAGCCACGGCAGGACGACTTGCTCGCCGCGGATTCCGTACAGGCTCTGTTGATTGACGAATCCGCCGCGGTCACGCGTCTGCTCGATTCGCATTTGCAGCTCGAGCACGCCACTCGCGCCCGAGATGCCGGCATTGGTAGTCCAGTAGTTGCGCGGCGTGCGATCCGAGATCACGGCCTGACCGAGCGGCGTCACCGTCCGCGTGACGTTGCCGAGGAACGCGGACGAGTTCAGATAGTACTGGCGCAGGTAGCTGCTGACACTGATGCCCAGCTGTTGCTCGCGCGTGCCGAACGCGCTACCGGCGTCGGAAGCAGTCGGGCGGGTGGTCGCATCGAACTGGTAAGTCCGTGCTTCGATCGCCAGTGACGTTCCGCGGAACAGATTGAGCTGCGGACGCAGAGAGAATCCGTTCGACTTGAGACCGCTGAACAGCGATGTCTGGTCAGTTGTGCGCCATGCGCTGGCGCTGATCAGACCACGCGACGAAATGCGCTCGGAAATATTCGCCGCCACTTCATCCGTCGCGCGTGCGAAAGCATCGCTGCCACCGGGCGCGTGTGTTACGCGCAGCTCCTCGTTTCCTTCCGTTGCCAGGCGCACCAGTTCGCTCGACCACCCAAGTCCCGCTCCGCTGGCGAATCGACGCTCGGCGACTTCCGCCTTGAAAGTGCTTCCCAGAAACGCGGGTACCGCGGCACCGAGACCGATCGCGTCCAACTTGCGTGGTGCTGGGCCGGTGTCCTCGAGATGGGTGGCCGATCCGTTTACCTGCGCGACTCCCAGCTGGTGCTCGACGCGCAAGCCGAGCATTGGTTTGCGCTCTGCGTAGCCTGGTAGCTTCATCGACATCGCGCCCATCGCCACCATGTTCCACGTCGGATGCTGCGAGTGTAGCAGCAGACCCTGGCCGTACGGATAAAGTCCCGCCACGTCGGAGAATGAGGTGCCGGTGTTGCCGAGGCTCAATTGCCCGGACGGCGCCGAAAACATCACCGATGCGGAAGATTGATAAGTGCCAAGATGTGCGAAGGCGTTGCTGGCGGCGCCGCCCAGTGCTGATCCCTGCGACATCCGCGCGTCGACGTGCACTGAATCAAAGAGAGCGCCAGTCGCGCTCAACGACAGTACGCGGTTTGGTTGGCCATTCTCGTCTATCGCCTGAGAGACCGCGGAGGTAATTGTCGGCCCGGATTCCCGACCGATGGTGCTCGAGTTGAAGACTTCGACGGTCATCGTCTCCGCGGCGAGCGTGTCTTTGCCCGCGAGCAGGATCACGTGAACAAAAGACGAGCCGGTGCTCGACAGCGCTGGCACTTTCAGTCGCACCCGGCGCTTCGCTGTCTCACCGGGCGAGACTTGCACCGAGCTTTGCCTGATCTCTCTTGCCGACCATCCGGTCGGCAGATCGAGCTCCGGATTGATAGTCTCGACCGCGTTCCCCGCATTCACGATCTCGAACGACACCAGCACATCGCTGCCCGCCTGCGCGTTGAGCGGTCCCTTGCCTTCGCGCAGAAGAACTTTCCGCACCAGGCTGACGTCGATCTCGATCGGGACGACGAGCGGTGGCGAGCCAAGCGTCGAGAAGCGCGCCTCGGCTGCGATCGTTCGTCCGGCCAGCGCGGCGGCGGGAATGCCGATGGTGACGGGAAGCCTGGTCAGATGATCCGCGCGCGGGTGCAGATCGCGACTGCGGGATCCGAGTACGACGAAATCACCGCGCGGGACGATTACCAGCTGCACGAACGAGAGCTGAGCGAGCGCGGCCGGCAATGGAACCGAAACGACCTGATAGCTGCGCGGCGCGCCGGAAACCGTCACCGAAGGCAACGCGATCTCACCGGCGGTACGATCAGAGTCAGCGCCCACCATCGATGCGAGCGTGACGTTCAAAGCACCGGGCGCCACGGGTGCGCCCTGCGCAAACGCGACGAGTGGCGTCGCGAGAATTGCGAGTGCCACCCGAACGACGGTTCTGAGCTCGCGCAGCCTGATCACGGCACGGTTTGCGAAAGCGTGATCTGATATCCCGCCGAGTATGTCGCGGGCGCGTCCGACGTCCAGCTCAATTTCATGCGAAAGAAAATCGTGTTGCCCCACGGATCGTTGAGCAAATTGCGCGTCACGGGTTTCTGCTCGACCTGCACGTCGGTATTGGTGATGGTGTTCCAGGTCGTCAGATCGGAACGTCTCCATTCCAGGTCCGCCAGTGCTTTTCCGGCGCCAAGGTCCGCGGACGTCGCTCGCAGAAGGATCGTGGTCGTCCGCGGCAATCCATTCTGCGCGTCGATGGTATAGGTCACGCCGGCGGTCGAGTACAGGTAGCCGTTGATGTAGTCCGTTGCGGTCGGCGCTGGGAAGGTGATCGTCGCGCCACCGAGCGTGAGATTGGTCTTCGTGGCTTGCGCCGACAGCGGAGCGGCAATGAGCGCCAGCGCGATTGATACGCTGGTGCTCACGCCACGGAGCTTGCGCTGCAGGCGGCGCATTCTGGCTACTTCGCCTGGTAATCGATCTGGCCGGCAACAAGCTCAGCGCCACCAAAATCGATCAGTGCCAGCACGACGTAATCGCCGGGGGGCAGATCAGCTGGAATATCGACCAGCACTCTGCGCGTCGCTCCGGGGAGAGTCGGAAACTCTTCGACCGGCACTTGCCGCGCGAGCGAATTGTCGAGACGACGAAATTCGAGATGTCCCTTCGCCACCAGGTGCATGCCACCGGTGTTGTGGAAGCGAATCGCGACCTGCTTCTTCGCCGCGGTGCCGGCGGTGCTGGCTGGCCGCGCGGTGTTAGCGGGCTTCGCCTGCGCATCGACGATCTGCATGTCTTCCACCGCGCCATCGCGTGACAGTCCCGGCGGTGCGACGTAAACCTTTACACCGGTGCGGAAGATGTACTGGAGTGAATTGCCGTTCGTGGTGCTGCGTTGTGGGACTTCTTCGATGAAGACGATGTCCCAGCACTCGCGCGTCAGCGCGGCACTGCTTTGCACCGCCAGCCTGACCACGCGCGACGCGTGAGGCTCGATGCGCACCGACAGCGGCGACACGCTCAGCATCTGCCCACATGACGCGCCGGTGGACCCAGCTGGCAGAAAGCGATTGTCACCATTCTCGACGCGATCCCAATCCGAGCGCGAGATCGTCGCTTGCACCGGAGCGTCGGTGGTATTGGTCAGTGAAAAGCTTGACGCGACCCGATCACTGCCCGCGGTGAGAATTGTCACCTCGAGCGGATCTACAAGGAGCTGCGCCGACGCAGGGGGCGCAATCAGTGCCCCTACAGCGCAGAGGGCGAGCACGGCACCCCGCACTCGCCCTCTGCGCTCTGCGCCCGCCCTCTCGGGCGAGCGAGAGCCAGAATTCTGCATCAATTACGGAGCCGTGAGGGTGAATACGATCGGCAAGGTATACGTACCAGGAGCATTGCTTGCGCTCGTAAAGTCGCTCAACCAGCTGGTGCGGAAAAACGCCTGCGCCGCTGCACCGTTGCTCGCGCTCGCTCCAGAAGTGAACGTCGCGTCGGTGTTGGTGATTGCGGCGAACGTACCGTTGGCAGCCGTCGACCACGCAAGGTCGCCGATCGGCTTCACACCGGAGTTGGTTCCCGCGTAGGTCCAGTTCGTAGCATTTGCTGATTTGATCTTCAGCGTCCAGCTGCGGTTCGCCTTGATCGTGAAGCTCGGGCCAGCATCAGCGATGACGTTACCGGCATCGACGTCATCAGCGGTCGGGTTGGTCAACGTGGTCGTCGCCGAGCTCATGCCGAGCTTGACGAGTGCACCGACGGTGACTGAAGCGGTGTTGGTGGTATTGCAGCTACCAGCGTTGCCGCTGCACTGCGCGTTGGCCTGGGTAGCGCCGATGACGCTTGCGAGCACCATCGCGGCCAACAGGGAACGAGTCGCCTTCATTGTTGTTTTTTCTCCGAGTATTTGATGGTGCCGGCAACGAGCAAAGGGGTGCTGAAACCGGTCCTTTTCAAGCGTGTGTATCGTGCACCTATAAGACGAAAACGGACCCCTCCTGCAACCGGGTTTTTGCCCAATTCCGGAGAGAAATCCGTTGACTTTTTCGCAAAAAATCCTTCGCGAAACCCGCATTTTTTTCGAGCGAGTTGGCACCCTCTACGAGGGCCTAACTTAGTGGTTTCCCCTGAGGAGTCAAGAAATACTTTTGCACTTCATGCCAGCGCGAAAATGCGTCGGCGTTTGTTCGGTTTGTCAGCCTAAAGCTTTGCCGAGCAAGAGCATTACGCGCCGGCTCCTTTGCGCGATTGCCTGATAGAAATCAGCTCTCCTTCTCTTCGTACTGATCCTTCAAGCTCGCCACGACATTTGGATCCGCGAGCGTCGTCGTGTCGCCGAGTGCACGCCCTTCGGCGATGTCGCGCAACAACCTGCGCATGATTTTTCCCGAGCGCGTTTTCGGCAAATCAGCAGTGAACAAAATGTCGTCGGGGCGCGCGAGCGCGCCGATCTTTTTTGCCACGAATTCGCGCAGCTCTTCGCGCAGCTCGGGACTCGATGGACGGCCATCGCGCAGCGTGACGAAACACGCCAGCGCCTGGCCCTTGAGTTCGTGAGTCCTGCCCACCACCGCTGCTTCCGCAACCGCCGGATGTTCGACGAGCGCCGACTCGACTTCCATGGTGCCGATGCGGTGGCCCGCGACGTTCAGTACGTCGTCGACGCGACCGAGAATCCAGTAGTAGCCATCTTCGTCGCGTTTGGCGCCGTCGCCGGGGAAATACAGGTCGGCTCTCCCTGGCCACTTCGAGAAGTAAGTCTGAACGTAGCGGGCGTCGTCGCCCCAGATGGTGCGCAGCATCGATGGCCACGGCTTGGTAATCGCAAGCAATCCGCCGCCGACGTCGATTCGCTGCGCTGTGGAGTCGAGCAAATCGGCGGTGTAGCCCGGCATTGGCATCGTCGCACTGCCCGGCTTCGTCGCGGTGATCCCAGGCAGGGGCGAGATCATGATTGCGCCGGTCTCGGTCTGCCACCACGTGTCGACGATCGGACAGCGATTCCCGCCGATGTGCTCGCGATACCACATCCATGCTTCAGGATTGATGGGCTCGCCGACGGATCCGAGCAGTCGCAGCTGCGACAGATCGTGCTTCGCCGGCCATTCGTCGCCCCACTTCATGAACGCGCGAATTGCCGTCGGCGCGGTGTAGAGAATCGTCACCTTGTGTCGCTCGGCGATGTCCCAGAAGCGATCGCGCTGTGGCCAATCAGGCGCGCCCTCGTACATCACGCACGTCGCGCCGTTGGCGAGCGGACCGTAGACGAGATAGGAGTGGCCCGTCACCCAACCGATGTCGGCAGTGCACCAGAAGATGTCGTCTTCCTTGAGATCGAAGACCCATTTCGTGGTCATCGTCACGCCGGTGAGATAACCGCCGGTGGTGTGCACAATGCCTTTCGGCTTTCCGGTGGTGCCCGACGTGTAGAGGATATAGAGGACATCCTCGGCGTCCATCACTTCAGGTTCACAGTTCGCCGGCGCGTCTTTCATCAGGTCGTGCCACCAGAGATCGCGACCGGGTTTCATCGTCGCGCCGGCGTCGCCGGTCATCGGTTTCGCCTTGTCGAGACCGGCGACGTTGAGCCGACCTTTGCCCGACAACTCCCGCTTGACCACGATCACTTGCTCAATCGAATCGGTTCCCTCGAGCGCCGTGTCAGAGTTTTTCTTGAGCGGAACGAGATTGCCGCGCCGATAACCCGTGTCGGCGGTAATGAGAATCTTCGCCTTCGCGTCGTTGATGCGATCACGCAGTGAATCAGGTGAGAAACCGCCGAAGACGACGGAGTGAATGGCGCCGATGCGCGCGCAACCAAGCATCGCCACTGCGGCTTCGGGAATCAGCGGCAGATAAATCGCGACGCGATCACCTTTGCGCACACCGAGTTTCTTCAGCACGTTCGCGAATTGCTGAACCTCGCGATGCAGCTCGGCGTAAGTGATCGCCCGACTGTCGCCCGGCTCGCCTTCCCAGATCAGCGCGGTCTTGTTGGCGCGTCCGCCGCTGACGTGGCGATCGACGCAGTTCGCGGCGACGTTCAGTTTGCCGCCGAGGAACCACTTCGCATGCGGCGGCTTCCACTCGAGTACTTTGTCCCACGGTTTGATCCAATCGAGCTGTTTCGCCTGCTCGGCCCAGAATTTTTCCGGATCGCGCGCCGCCTTGTCGTAAACGGCGGGATCGGAGATGTTGGCCTGGCGACGGAATTCAGCGGATGGATCGAAGGTGCGGTTTTCTTCGAGGAGGACGTCGATGTCTTGTGTCATTGGCGCGAAGGAGTTTGTCGTCACTGCGCTGGCGAGATTTCAAGGATACTCTGTTTTGCGCGGCTCTCGCCAGAGTGGCAAGTTCTAGACGAAGCTTCGCCGTTCGGGCTGCCTTCTCTTCTGCTACGGGACGAATGTCCACTGAAATTGCTCAATCGGGACCGCCCGTCGTCGAGGCGGCGGAGCTCGTACGCGCGTTTGGGTCGCGTCCGGCTGTTGCCGGCGTGACGTTCTCGCTCGCGCGGGGAGAATGTCTGGCGCTGTTCGGACCGAATGGGGCAGGGAAAACCACGCTGCTACGCGTACTGGCGGGACTGCTCAAGCCGACGTCAGGGAGGGCGAAGATCTCAGGGATTCCACTGCCCGGCGGCTCCGATGCGCGGCGAGGTGTCGGTCTGATCTCGCACCACACCATGCTCTACGATGCTCTGTCTCCCCGTGAGAACGTTTCCTTCGCCGCGCGCCTGTATGGGATGCGACAGCAGCATGCGGCGGTCGACGCTTCGTTGCAACGCATGTCGATGCTGGAACGCGCCGATACTCCAGTGCGGTCACTCAGCCGCGGGATGCAACAGCGCGTTTCGATCGCACGGGCGATGGTTCATTCGCCGCAGCTGGTGCTCGCCGACGAACCGTACAGCGGCCTCGACGACAGCGGCGCGCGGGCGTTGACGGTGCTGCTGCGCGAGCTTCTGTCGGCAGGGACGTCGATCATCATCGTCACCCACAATCTGCTCGAGGGATTGTCGCTGGCGACGCATGCGGCTGTGATGCAGCGCGGAAAGTTCGTTCGCTTCGATAGCGCCGCGCGTGTCGACACCGGCACCTACAGCGAGCTTTACCGGGAGACGCTGTCCGTCGGTGGTTGACACTCTCTCGATGGCGTGGCTGATCGCGCGCAAGGATCTGGCGATCGAGTTTCGCACGCGCACGGCGTTCCTCTCGGCGGTAGTGTTCGCGTTGCTGGGTCTGGTGATTTTCTACTTTGCCTGGGATCCGACCGCGGTGACGACCAGCGATCTCGCGCCGGGCGTGCTATGGGTGATCTTTACTTTTTCCGGTCTGCTCGGCCTGCACCGATCGTTTGGAGTCGAGAATGCAGACCACGCCATCGATGGCATTCTCGCGTCGCCCGTCGGCAGAGAAGCGATCTTTCTCGGCAAAGCGATCGCGAATCTCATCTTCGTGATCGCGGTGCAGCTGATCGCGATACCAGCGCTCGTGATCTTCTACAATCTTCCGCTTGGCACCGTGGTGGGACCGCTGCTCGCGATTGCAATTCTGGCGGCGCTTGGACTCACTGCCGTTGGGACGTTGTTCAGCGCGATGGCGGTCAACACGCGACTTGCAGAGTTATTGCTGCCGATGCTGGCGCTTCCGTTCTTCGTTCCCATTGTGATCGGTGCCGCGCAAGCCACCGCAAGACTGTTTGCGGGACGACCCGTGATCGAGGTCGCAGCCTGGAT
>DATFHK010000053.1:0-19789 GCA_035248505.1 Gemmatimonadaceae bacterium
TAGCGCACGTCGCCTGCGATTCGAGCGAGCAAATCGGAGCGCTGATCAGCAATACTGCCAATACGAGTCGACCGATCGGCGGCGGCGATTTCATGCTAGCGTTGCGTCCATCGCGTCACGGACAGAGTGCCGCCAACGGGAATAACGGCCCCTTGAATCCACTGACCAGGTGGCCGGCGCCGGTGAAAACAATGTCGGCCAATCCGCTGATGGTGTTGTCAGCGCTCGAGTAGGTGGCGACGACGGTTCCGCTACTGGCGATCTCGTAATCGTCGGCAGTTCTGTTGAACGTTGCAAACGCATCCGGGCTGCCAGGCGCAACGGAGTGTGCGCGCCCATCGAGAGTGCTGCCACTCAGGTCGATGTAGATTCGCGCGTAAGGCGCTACCGGCGTCGGACCATTAGTGGGATCGCGAGTGAGGAAGATCGCCACTGCTGGTCCGTCCGCGGGGCCGCACTGGTTCTGTGCGAAGGAGAATCTGAGTCCCTGCCGAGGCAGGAGTATGCTGTCAGACGAACAAGCCAATGACAGCGTGAGCGCGAGAAGACTACCGGTACGACGGATCAGGGTCATAAATCCTCCCAGTTGGTAGTATGACAATACCACCTAGTAGACTACGTTCTGGGATGCACACACCACAAGCGAGAACCCTCGCCGCCATCCTCATTTGCGCTGCTGGTTGCCAGGCCCGCGAATCGCGGACGCCGAGTTCAGTGACCGCATCGACGACGATGTCGAACCAGAGCGTCATTGACACGCCGCCGCCTGTCGATTCGCCCGCAGTCGCAGTCTCGCGACCGGTTGTCGATTCGACGCCGGCCGCAGTCATCCGCCGCTACTACTCGGCGATTCAGTCTCACCGCTTCGACGACGCGTACGCGCTATGGTCCGATTCGGGGAGAGCGAGCAAGCAAACCGCGCCGGAATTCGCGGCCGGTTTCAGTCAGACAGCGACGGTGAGTGTAGCGATTGGCGACAGCGTGCGCGTCGAGGGCGCCGCCGGCTCGCAGTACGCCACAGTTCCTGTCGTCGTCGACGCGACGTTGCGCAGCGGCGAGCGCCAAAAGTTTGTTGGCACTTACACGCTTCGCCGAGCGATGGTCGATGGCGCCACGCGCGAACAGCGGCAGTGGCGGATCTATTCGGCGCAACTGCGGCGCGAATAGTCGCGGCAGTTGCCTCGCAACATTCAAGTCCCGGGGAAATTGATCCGCGCGTCTTTCGCGATTTGCTTGACTTTGTCGGTGATCACCATCGCCGATGCGTCGTCGCCTTTTCTCTCGAGGGCTTGCGCCAGCACTGCGCCCGAGTAGACGTACACGTACGGGATGTTGGCGGAAGCGCGATCGATCCAATCTCCTTCCTTCTTGAGCGAATCCGGCGCGCGATACACGGTGTCCCACAGCGCCTTTCCTCGCTGCGCGTCGACGAACATCCCGGCAATCTTTGGCGTCGCCGGCGAATCGGTCAACGGATGGTCGACGAGCTTCTGCACGAACCCCTGGGTCAGCAGATATGGCTCCATCCCCAGCCCGTGACCGCCGCCCAGCGAGACGTAAATCGGTCGCTCGGGGAATGAGTCTCTGATCAACCGCAGCAATACCAGCTGATCCCGCATCAGGTAACTCGGCGGGATGCGCAGGGTGACGTCACCTTTGCGGAAAATCGACGGTCGATCGACCTCGACGTAATCGGGGATCGCATCCGCTTCGGCGAAGGTCATCTTGAGCGGCGGGCCAACCGGCTTCTTCCATTCCTTGTCGCGGTAGATCGCAGGCCCCTTCGCCGCATCGTAAGTCTCCACCGGCCGCCGGATCAGTTGACGGGCGTACCAGTCGCTGCCGAGATACGTCGTCACCGCGACAGTCACATCGCGACGTATGCCTTCTACTTCTTGCGCGTACCAGAGTGGAAAGGTGTCGTTGTCACCGTTGGCAACGACGATTGCGTACGGCTCGACGGAATTCAGGTAATCGCGCGCCCATTGTTGGGTGAAGGTGTTGCCGGCGCGCGAGGCGGACTTCCAGTTGCTGAGAAGCGGAATAAGCGCGATCAGAAGAACCGGTGCGGCGAGCGCGAGACCGCGTCGCGTCGGCCAGTTGCGCGTCGCATTTCGCTGTTGCTTGCGGTTCCTGTTGCCGACTTCCGAAGGAGACTCGGCGCCGATCATCAACGCGAGCTGCTGCCACACATACGCCAGACCGATAGCCGCCCACACACCCCACGCCGAGAAGCTCCAGATGTAGAAGTAATCGCGATCGCGAACTTCGCGATCTACATCGTTGCCAAGGTCGGGACTCTGCGACCAGCCGTATTTGAAGTTCAGATAGTAGATGAGCGCCAGCGTGATCGTGAACATCAATGGCGCGAAATACCAGAAGCTTTGTCGATCTCGCTTCCAGTGCAGGTATCCACCGAGGAAACCAAGCGCGAGAACCAGCACGGCGAGCACGAACTGGAGTCCGGGCATCACTTCGTGCGAATCACGCAGCCATTGCCATTTGAAGTAGAGCCACCACATTCCGACTTGCGCCGTGAACGGCGCCTGTCGCCCAATCTTCTCACCATATTGGGCGCGACTGATGACGTCGACCCAGCGATCCCTGGTGAGCTTGGTGAAGGTGCAGTCTGCCTCGAGCCTGGTGTCGCACGCTGTCGGAGCGCCTTCGTTGATCGCAGGGAAGTAGGCTGCGCGAATCGGCTCGTACGCGAACGGCGTGAGTCCGAGTATGAGGGCGCCTACGGCGGCGAGCATCAGTCGCCAGCGCAATAGCGTGCGTGCGCGCGTAGTGATGATCGCGAGTCCTGCCGCCGGCAGGACGAGGAAGCCGGCTGGGTGATTCGCGTAGCCGAGTCCGATCAGAAACGCAGCGAGGACGAGCAGTCGATCCGCTCGCTTCGAGGTGGGGTTCTCCATCCACCGCATGACCAGCCACGTCACGGTGGTCATGAACAGCAACGACACCGTGTACACTTTCTCGTTGACGACCGACTGATTCCAAACGGTGAACGCAGTCGCGCCGAGCAATGTCGCGATGCCTGCGACCACGCGTCTCTGCCATCGCTCGTCAATCCATCTGCCGACGATTCTCTCGGTGATGAGGAACCAGAGTCCCGCCGAGATTGCGCTGGCGAGCGCCGCCATAATGTTGATCTTCGCCGCATACGAGACTGGAATCGGCAGCGAGGCAAACGCGTGCCCGAGCAGCATGAAGAATGGATTGCCGGGAGGGTGGGGAATTCCCAGGACCTTCACCGCCGCCATGTATTCGCCGGTGTCCCACATCGCGACCGTTGGCGAGAGCGTCAGCAAATAGAGTGTGAACACGAGCGCGGCTGCGATTGCAGACGCAGTGTACGAGGGAGTCTGATGCTGAGCGGTTGCCGAGGCTTGACTAGTCATGCGAGTGCATATCCATTAGGCATCGTTGTCTGATAATTATCGGTCGTTTGCGACACCGGCAACTAGACGAGTGGGTCGATGATTTTGAGCCCGAAAGTCCGACTCCGATATCCGGCGATCCTGCTTTGTCTCGCTCCTTGCAGTCATGCGTGCGTGATCACACCCGCACTGCCCGCGAGGAATCAGTTTCCCAAAAGATCTGCTCTGGTGACTGAATCGATCTTGATCGTTCTCGCGCGTGCATCGCCAGTGACCATGACCGCCGCGCCAGAATGTGTCACGTAACGAAGGTTGAAATGGGTTGAATCAGCCCATCCGACTACGTCCGTATCGGCGTCGGACGGGTAGCCAGGTGAGGAGTCGCTCTTCGCCACCAGCTCGAGACGCGGCCAGGTTCGCACGACCGCCCACGAATAGCCTGAGCTGTGTGCAATGTATGCCACCCAGCTGGCAGACTCATTCAGCTCGAGATCGGGGAAAGAAGGGTTGACGTCTTTCGGTAACGGGAATCGCGTGAGTTTCCTCGTTGCTGGATCGTAGTCGAAGCCACCTGTCGCACCGCCGTCTTCACTCGTACTGATGCCGTGAACCATTCCGTCCTTTGTGACGAGTGGATCCCGCACTGCAAACAGATCAGGAAGCGTGTCAGCGCTCGTCCCGAAGCGCACCTCGACTTTGGCGGCGCCGTCGCCTCCCATGAAGAATTTCCAATTGATAAGCGAGACGATGGGCAGAGCGGAAGACGTCTGCGGCGACTGCGGCTGCGCGTCAGTGTTCGCGATAGGGGGCGTCGCGATGACATCAGTGTTGGTCGATGCCGTGGAATCAGCGCGTTGCGTTGAGACGGCAGCATCCACTGCATGTATGGAATCAATCTGGTTTGTGCTCGCTGTCGATCGCTGTTCGCTGCGATTGCACGCGAGGCAGAACGCGCTCAGGATGAGCAATGATCCGAAGTTGGCTCTCATCCTTAGAAGACGACTAAGGCCCTGCAAGGTTGAGCATTCGATCGCCTGCGAATAAGGGCCCTACGGTGTTGGTCTTCCGCGCACAAACGGTATTACATCCCGCGAATAGTACGGCTCCTCGATATACCAGAAGATGTAGTCGGCGTTCAGATAGTCCTTCGCAAAGCGGTACAGCTCGTCGACGGTGATTCGTTTTCCTGTCGCCCGATTCACTTCGTCGTAATTTCCTTCCTGAACAGCGATGCCGACCGGGACAACGCGAGACGCGTCGCGCATGAGTGGGTACGGTCCCTGGAGCTGGCCCGGCCGCCACGGCAGCACATCGGGCCCGCCGACGCCGACGCCAAACACCTTTGCCGAATCGTACACCGCGCGCAGATAACCCTTGTCGTCGTCGGGGCGCCACTCGCCGGGCATGAAGTTGCCGTAGACCAGCGTCACTGAATTCGGAAAGGCGCGCTTGAGCGCCCGGATGTTCTCGATGATTGCGTCTCGATATCGCTCGAACGTAAATCCCGAAGGAAACAATCTTCCGCTCTCACCAAATTCCACCGACGTCTCGGCGAAATTGATTCCGGCGATCCGGCTGTCGAATTTGCCGCCGAGCGCGGAAAGGAGCTTGTAGAGCCGAGCCTGAACTGCGGGATCCCAGCGGCGCGCCATCCAACCCTGGGCGACGGCGCGCACATCATCGTTATTTGCGTACTGCTGGTTGGCACCGCCGTGATACGTGGTGTCACGCGTCATGTAGCGCGGCACAGGCACCCATTTGCTGGAAAACGTTACGTCCTGCAGCTGGATGAAAAGCTTCTTGCCATGCGCAGCGAGAAAGGCGAGATCATCTTCGACCGCGCTGAAGTCGTATCCGTCCTTCTCCGGCTCCAGCGATCGCCACGTGTAGGAGATCTGCGCGCCCTCGAGCTCCTTAATCGCGAGAAACGCGGAGTCGACACGCATCCGGTCGCGATCCTGACCGTAGAAGACGTAGTGATGAAGACTCTTGGGAGCGTGCTGCGCGAAACCGATCGCCGGCAATGCACATCCGAGTACGAAGAGAAGCGCGCGCAAGGGTTGTACGGTCAGGAGCCGGGGTGATATACGCGCTCGGTGTGTCCCTTGAGCTGCGACGGATAGAAGTACACGTCCCGCAGATTCCCGGTGCTATAGCGTACGGCCTCGTCGTTGAAGTGAGGCGAAGACGGATTGCCACTCTCACCACCGGCCGTGATTGCCCGCGCACGCACGCTGTCGCCGAACTCGACGACGGCGACGAAGCTGTTCCCGCTGGTGCCGTACCACTTCTTCGTTCCGGGATATTGACGCGCGGCGAAAGATGCCAGCGATCCCCATCTCGACGACGTGAACGGAACCGGGATGCTCGGCAGCGCGTCGTCGAACTTCGGGAAGATGTCGTCGGTGATGCGCTGGAAGCGATTGATCTCGCCCCACGGCGTCAGCCAGCGACCGAAGTCCTTCTCGAGTCGCGCCGCCGCGCCTTCCAGTGACTGGAGTCGCTCCGCATCGGTGGCGCGCTCCATTACGTAAGTCTCCTGCGACATCCCGGCTGCACGCGCCTTGGCGCCGATGCGATTGAAGATGTCTTCACCCCAGAAGACGGCGAGGGATGTCGGAACCGAGCCCGTGCCCCAGCGATAGTCCCACGTACGCAGCGTGTCGATCTGGGGAGCGAGGCTCGCCTTGAGTGTCGCGGTCGCTGGAAGTCTGTCGTAAGACTGGAGCAATCCGGGAATCATCCGCGCAAAGGACGGCAGCCAGCTGTCGTACGCCGCGGCGATGAGTGACGCGACGGTGAAATCCTTTTTGTCGGGAAGAACGCGCAACGCGTGACGGCCGCGCGGTGATTCTTCGGTGCTCTTCTCGACGTAGGCGGGGAAATTCTCGCGCTTGGGACTGTTCGGACCGGCCGCTGACCACGGCCAGTTGTTGCTGTTGAACACCCAGCCGTTGGCAGGATTGATGGAGTTCGGGGATTCGTCGATCGACAGAACGCCGTGCCATTCGGTGCGCGGATCGCTGCCGTCGACGGGACGAGTCCAGTCGAAGGACGTGTCGCGCCGCGGAATGAAATTGGAATGGAAGTACGCGATGTTGCCGTCGGCGTCGGCGTAGGTGGTGTTGTTGGATGAATTGGTGTGCAGCTCCATCGTCTGACGGAACGCCTTGAGGTCCCGCGCCTTCATTCGCGTGAACGACTGGATGAGCGCATCGAGCGGCTTCTGCATCAATCGCACGGCGACCCATTTCCCATTCTGCTCGCGCACGATCGGACCTTGATGGGTGTGGAAGATCGTGAAGTTCCTGCTCGCCATTCCCTGAGGAGTCCTGTAGCGAATCACGACCTTGTCTTCCGTTACCGGTCGCTCGGCGTTGCCGTAGCGATAGACATAGTGATCACCGCGCTTCGATACGGTCTCCAGATAGTCGTCAATGTTGTCGGCACCGGTGGACGAGTGCATCCAGCCAGCGCGTTCGTTGAAGCCCTGATAGACGAAGAACTGCCCCCACGTCACCGCGCCATAGTCGTTCAAACCTTCCTGACTCGTGACCTGCACTTCGGCGCGGAAGAAAAACGAGGTATGTGGATTGATGAGCAGCAGCGCGTGATGCGAAAGCGTGTTCGATGGCGCGATAGCAGCGCCGTTGGAGCCTTTGTCGGGGGAGGCGAGAGGCGGGACGCGAGAGGCCTCTCGCCTTTCGCCACCATAAAACGCGGCGAGTCCGGTCAAGTTCACCGATTCGATATCCGGCCCGATACTACCGTCGCTGAAGGCGAGGGGCATCCACGGCTCGAAGCGCGTGATGACCTTTGGCTTCACCTCGGGATGCTTGTACAGATAGAAGTTCAAACCATCCGCCCACGCGTTCATCACTGACTGGAGCCAGCGCGGGGCGCGCGAGAAAATCTTTTTCAGCGAATCCGCATTGTTTATCAGCCGGTACCTGAGGTCGCGATAGATCGCGTCCTCCCCGTCAGTTTCCGCGGCGCGGCCCAGGGCAACGAAATAGTTCGTCTCGACTCGATTGAAATCATCCTCGGCCTGGGCGTAAAGGAGACCGAACACCGCGTCGGCGTCCGTCTTCCCCGAGATGTGCGGAATTCCCCAATCGTCGCGGGTGATCGTCACGCTCTGGGCTTCGCGCGACCAGCGAGCCAGGTCAGCTTGTGATGGAGACTGAGTTTGCGCGGCGGCAGTCGAAGCGACCACTGCGCAGAGGAAGGCGAAAACGAGTTTGTGATTCATCACTGGGATCGTGTGATACGCGGCAACTTCCAACTAGTGGTCAGCTCGTTCACCGTGGGTTGCCGACCTTTGAGCCGAGCCAACTCCTTCGAAACGCAACCATCGCGGCGGTGGGTGATTTGCCCACCGATTCGAGCGTTTTGAGCTGAAAAGTTGGAATGCCCTTTAGCGTGATTGATCCTTTGAACGGTAATCTGCCTTTCTGGAGTATCTCGTACGCAACGACATCGCCCACACGATGCTTTGCCACGATTGCGTTGAGAGCGGCGGGCGATCTGACCGCTTCGCCGTCAAGCGACACCACAATGTCACCATTGCTCCAGCCAGCGGCGTAGGCAGAACCGTTCTGCGCAGCTCGGAGCACCAGAACCCCGTTCCCCACGCTGTCAGCCGCAATTCGCAGTGCGGGCGCAATCACGCTGTCCGCGGCGAAGACGAGTCCTGCCGCGGTAACCAGCGACGCAAAATCCGGAATCTCGTTGCCCTCGATGTAACGGTGAAAAAAATCGTTGGCGAATGCTGGATCCCGGGTGAGTTTGCCCAGCTCGTTGCGCAAATCTGCGACCGTATACGGTCGCTCCGGCTCGAATGTCAGCGACTGATGCCGACCGTAATCAACCCACAGCAGGCGCATGAAGTCGTCGAGTGAGCTCTGGTAACGCTCGCGCAAAATGAGATCGAGCGCGGCCGCGATGACATCGCCCCACGTGTAATAGGAGAGGAAGACATTCGAAGCGTTGGTCGGATCCGCGTACGTTCCGCCGTCGAAGAAAACCGCGAGACGACTCATGTGCATCGGCGATCCGTGGGCTCGCGCGGGCGAGTTGATCGCGCCGGCGATTTCGTTCCCCAGCTGCGCTACATACTCGCTGTCGCTGTAAAGCCCGGCGCGCCGCATGAAGAGCTCGCCGTAGTACTGCGTGAATCCCTCGCCGAACCAGAGTGCGTCCGACATGTTGGCGCGGGCGAAATCGAACGGCTCGATCTGTCGCGAGCGAAGACGTTCCATGTTCCACGAATGAAAGAACTCGTGTGAGACGGTCTCCAGTTTCGCGATGACGGTCTCGCGGGTGTCGAGTTGCATCCGACCCGTCATGATCGTGGAGTTGCGATGCTCCATTCCATCGCTGTTGCCCCACGGCAGATAGTCGGCGATGAAGGTGTAAGTGCCGTAGTCATATCCAGCCGGCTCGCCCCACATGGCGACTTCTTCAGCGACGATGCGCTGCGCCATTGTCGCGAAAGTGTCGAGCTGCGCCTGGTTGCCAAGGAAGTGGACTGCGAGACGCCAGGTGGAGGGCTTACCTCCATACGATGCCGTCCACGTGCGCCACGACACTGGCCCTACCTCGGTCGGGGAATCCATGAAGTACTGCAAACTCGGCGCGGTGAAAACCGCCGAATCCCCGGTCGGTCGCAATTGGGTGGCGATTCGCCATCCCGCCGGAGCATGAATCGCGAGCCGGATCGGCGCGCGCTCGAAATCGGACGCCCACATGAATGTGGCCGGCATGTTCATGTGGGCGTGGAAGTGATCGATGCTCAGATAGGTGCCGTCGGTTCGGTCGCCCCAAACGTTGTACGAAACGCGCACGGTTCCGTCGTCGCTTACAACATCCCAGCTGTCCGTATCCCGTCGTGTTACTGCGATCGCATTTCCATGGCCGTCGGTCGCCGAGACGTCGTATACGTTCTTGGCGAAGAACGTCTCCGCATAGCGGCCGGGCGAGGATCGACTCATTCGTACGTTGAGCGCGCGACCAGGCGTAACGCCGGCGAAGGTCGCGATTACGCGTGCTTCGTGCTGCGCCGGATCTGGAAATGAGATGTCGTACTCGACGCGCTTCTGTTGTGCGTGCGCCATCGACGCAATTCCCGCGACAAGAATCGGCGCGATAATCAAGCGCATACGATGTCTCGCGTCATTGCTTGTAGATCGTCCCGTCTTTCATGACTAGTTGAACGTTGCGAATCGCTGAGATGTCTTTCGTCGGATCACCTTTGACCGCGATCAGATCGGCGAGATATCCTTCCTTCACCTGCCCGAGCTGGTCGCCCATGCGCAGCATCTTCGCGTCGATGGACGTGGCCGAGCGCAGCGCAGCGACGGGTGACATCCCGTATTCGACCAGCATCTCGACTTCACGCGCGTTGTCGCCGTGAGTGAAGACGCCGACGTCGCTCCCGTTGCAGATCGTCACGTGCGAGTCGAGGGCAGCTTTGAAGCTTTTTTTCTTCTCGACGATCGCCGGCGGATCGGGGTCGACGCCTTTCTTCCAGCCTCTGTACTGCAGAATCGCATCGCCCGCAGCGAGAGTGGGAATGAAGCAGATCCCGCGATCCGCCATCATCTTGAAGACTTCAGGAGTCCCATTGTCACCGTGCTCTACTGTGGTCACGCCCGCCAGAATCGCTCGGCGCATTCCTTCAGCGGTCGTCGCGTGCACCGTCACCGGGCGGCCGGAGCTGTTGGCGATGTCCACGGCCTCCTTGAGCTCGTCGAGCGTGAAAGTCGGCTCGGCTTCGCCGTTCGGTCCCCAGCGATAATCGGCGTAGATCTTCACCCAATCCGCGCCGTGCTTGATCTGATCGCGCACCACCTGCGCCATCTGCTCGAGCCCGCTCGCTTCCTGCCCGCCCTGGGGAATCTGATCCTGATACTCGGGAGTGAATCCCGCGGGACCATACGCGCCGGTCGCTACGATCGCGCGCGTCGACGTGAACAGTCGCGGTCCCGGAATGATTCCCTGATTCACCGCCTGCTTGAGGCCGACGTCAGCGTAGCCGGCGCCCTCGGTGCCGAGGTCGCGCAGAGTGGTGAAGCCTGCCATCAAGGTCGCGCGCAAGTGATTCACCGCGCGCGCGGTGCGCAGCGCCAGTGCTTCGTGCAGGACCTGATCGTTCCAGGACGTCTCGTTGTACGGATGCAGTAGCACGTGCGAGTGCGCGTCGATCAAACCCGGCATCAGCGTCGTGCCCGGCAAATCGATCGTCGTCGCGCCCCCAGGCGCCGTGATCTGAGCGCGAGGTCCTGCAGCGACGATCTTGTTGGCGGTCACCAACACCGCCCAACCCGAATGCGGCGCGTCGGTCACGCCATCCCAGACGCGATCCGGAACGAGCAGCGTCGTCGTTACCGGCGCTGTCGGTCGATTGCGCACCTGTCCGCCCGCTACGGGCGCGATGATCGCGCCGGCGACCAGCCAACCAATGAATGACGTCAATCTCATACGGCTTTCGTTATATGAAATAAATGCTGTCGACTCAAGGCAGCTGCGGCTCGGCGGAGGTATCGGCGGGAAGCGCTTCGACATCCTCGAAGTCGACGGGCTGCGCATGCAGGACAAACCCTGGTAGCGTCGTGTTCACCACCGTGTAAAACACCAAAGCGCCCGCCAACGCGTATGGCAGATCGAATCGCTCGACGAGTATTCCAAGAATTACCAGCGTGAAGACGAGTGTCGGCACCATCGCGCTGCCAACCCGTCGCGACACTGCGAAGCTCTCGCGCAGCGCGATCTTGCGATGAACGGCAATCACAGCGATCCGCAGCGGCACGAACACCGCCACCAGCATCACGCCAATCCCCAGCGCACTCCAAGACAAATGCTCGGCGAGAATCTCGGTCCCGGCGTGAAAGAAGTAAAACGGTATGAACACCGAGCCGAACGCCTCCAGCGCGTCCACCATTCTCTCCGACGACATCGCTGGATGCTTCGCCCGAAACCTCTGCGCCGCGACGCCGACGAGGAACGCGCCGACGAGATAGTAGACGCCGAGCAGCAGCGTCGCGTAGGCACAGACAATTCCGACGAGCAGCAGAAACGCGAATTCGGATCTCGGTGCGTAAGGAGCGATGACCGCAGCGAAGGTTCGGAACGCCATCGGAATCACGATCACCACCGCCGTCATGGCCGCGATTGCGATCAGAAGCTGCCGCGCCGACGTCGACTGCAATATGAAAAACAGCGCTGTCAGCGCGATTAACTCGGATCCGATCGCATAGGCGCGAACCGTCTTCTGCTCCAGCTCGGTGAGTCCGAACGTCGACAATGTGGAAAGAATGAATCCCGTCGACGGCGTCACCAGTGCCAGCGACAGCAGCGCTGCCGGCCGCGCCTCCAGATCGAGGAGGCGCGCGACGGCAAAGCCGGTAACCAGCGCCAGCACCGTCCAGATCGCACCGTACAAAATCAGCGGCCTCACATTGCGTCGCAGCTCGCGACCGTCGATCTCGAGACCCGCGAAAAGAAACAGCGACACGATTCCCAGCGTCGAGAAGAGCCGGATCGTGACGTCGTTGGGAAACCAGCCGATCAGACTCACCGCGAATCCCATCAGCAGCGCCGTAATCGCACCGGGAATGCGAAAGCGCTGCAGCATTTTTGGGAGTAGAAACAGCGAGACCAGCAGACCGATGAAGGAAATTTGTCCGGGGACTTTAGCCGGCTCGGCGGGCGCCTTCTCGGGCGATGTCAACGCATCGAGAATCGGTTTCGCCACCCCGGAGTCAGCCTTCGCCTTCTCGGCGGCGCGCGTTGAATCAAGTGTGACATCGACGGACCTGAGCTCGCTGTCGTACAACGCGGTCGCGTCTGCGTATTGGCGCTTGCGGGCATAGCTCTCGGCGAGTGCGCTGATGGCGGCGCGCTCTTCGGCGCGGGTGAGGCTGCCGCGCGCGGAATCGAGCAAAGGCCGCAGAATTCCGATCGCCTGCGTTACCCGCCCGGTCCACACTGCGCTGACGCCGCGATACAGCTCAATGCGTGCGCTGGATTCACCATTCCACGCCCGCAGCGCCGCGACGAGCCCTGTCGTATCGCGCACTCTGTAAAGCGAATCGAGTCGCGCCCGCTGGATCGAAGAAGAGTCCGGTGTCTGGCCCAATGCCAGAAGCAGCAGTAGCAGTTTCACGCGGTATGCACGTTTGCCGGTGTCAAGCCGGTTCTCCAATCATACCGGCGCCAAGCGTATGCTCGACGAGAGTGTATGACGCCGCTGATGTGGGCTCGGTGAGGTATCGAGTGACAAAGCTGCCGATGGTGACGACGGATGGGTCCGCTGTCCGACGGTTGTTGATGGCGGAGGAGTCCATGAATGGTTGCGGTGCTGCGAGTGGTGAACCCGAAAGGTACCACCCCTCGCGCGGCGGCGGCTGGCGGGACGCCCTTGAACGACCGCTACCAGGCCAACTTAAACAACCAGGGTGACCGCATGCTGGCTCTTGACAGGCAAGTATCGGCTTGCCTATACTAAAGGCAAGTAATGCCTTGCCTATGACAACGCCCCGACGCGACACCGATCTTTTGTTCAAGGCACTCGCCGATCCCAGCCGGCGCAAGCTGCTCGACGTGCTCCATGCCCACGACGGGCGCACGCTCAACGAGCTGTGCGAGTACCTGGACATGACCCGGCAGGGCGTGACCCAGCACCTCGACGTGCTCGAGGCGGCCAACCTCATTGCTACCGTGAAAAGCGGCCGAGAGAAGCTCCACTTCCTGAATCCGGTGCCGCTCCAGGAGATCTACGACCGCTGGATTTCGAAATTCGAGAAACCGCGCCTCAAGGCGCTCGCCAACCTTCAACGACGCTTGGAGAAGACAAATGCCTAGATCGACCTTCGTCTACGTGACCTACATCCGCACCACGCCGCAGAAGCTGTGGTCGGCCCTCACCGACGACTCGGAATTCATGAAGCAGTACTGGTTCGGCGTCCACTGCGAGAGCGACTGGACGCCAGGATCTTCGTGGAAGATGGTTCACGAAGGTGGCAAGGTCAGCGATGCGGGAGAGATCGTCGAGTCCGACCCGCCGCGCCGATTGGTGATTCGCTGGCGACATCAGGACAAGCCGGAGCTCAAAGCCGAAGGTGATTCATTGTGCACGATGGAGCTCGAACCGGCTGCAGGAGCGGTGAAGCTCTCCGTCATCCACACCATCGAGCGTGAACCGTCGAAACTCATCGTCGCTGTATCCGGCGGTTGGCCGAAGGTCATCTCCAACCTGAAGTCATTGCTGGAGACCGGATCTCCCGCACTCGAGGAGCCATATCCGGCTGTGGGCGCGCAGGCCGGGCGCTAACCCCTACCGGTTCAACCGGAGCGCCGGCCGTCGAGTACCAGACGGCCGGCGCAACAACGAGCAAAGCTCCGCTCAACGCCGCCAATTCAGTGAGTTGACCTTCTCGGCGACGCAAAGGCCGAGCGTGCGGCCATTGAGATTGCCTGATTGAAAGTGAATGCCGGCGTAGATGCGTGAAATTCCCGCTTCTTCCGCGGCTGCGAAGATGTGAGTGAACGAGCGCGGTGCGAATCCGTCGGCATCATGCGCGTGATCGACGAACGCAACATTGTCACCGAACAATGCCTCGAGCGTCGCCGCGACTGCCGCCGACTGGCCTGAATGCGCCGAGACGTATTCGGGGAACGGCGGCGTCGGTAGCAGCGGACTCCAGCTGGCATCGATCACCCTTCTGATGTACGTGACTGGCCGAATCAGATTGTACTGATACTTCGCCTGCCAAATCGCGGTGAGCGCATCCGCGTCAGCGATTCCCGCGCGAGCATACGCTTCGGCAGCCTGCGCCAGGTTCGCGTGTTGTTGGTCGATGACTTCATTCACGATCGCGAGGGAGTGACCGGGTCCGGAGATCGTTCCTGGGCCATCTGCCCAATACTGAGCGATCGTGCGCTGGTCCTGAGTGAGGTTCTGCGACAGCTGGTAATCCAGATTTGCTTCGGCGTAGAACGGGGAGCTCGGATCCTCCGAGTACGCCGGTGGCGGACCCGGGTTGCACTCGGCGGCACGATCCAGGGCGAGCGTTCCAACTGTCGTTGCCCAGAACGGCTGCATCGCAACTTGTGTCGACGGAGTGGGCACCCAGAATCCCGGACCAACCGGCGGCACGTACGACGGCGGGAAGTTGGTGAGATAGCTGCGATCGCCACCATCGTCGCGCGATGTCGCGAACACCGCTGCGCCGACCGAGCGACCGAAATCGCTCGACAGCTTTGCGATTCCCGGCGGTACGCCGGCGCCGTACTGCGACGCCAGATTCGTTTCGAGCGCATTCAGTGCGGCGATGTTGTCGCTGGCTTTGTTGGTTTGATCGCCCCACAAGCCGCGCATGACTTCCGCCATCGCGGCATTCGCGACCAGCGCCCAGTTGTACGGAATTCCGTTCGCCTGGGGCAGCGCCCCGATGCCGTGCAATTGACTGGCGACGGATTGATTGTCGGGCATGCCGCCGATCACCGATTCGTAAAGCGCGAGTCCCATGTAGCCGAACGCGCGCGCCTGAACCGGCGGAGTGAAGCCTCCGGTCAGCTTGCTGAAGGTGAGCGAGAGCTGATAGTAGGCGACAGGTACGCCGGCGTCGAAATCAGCAGCCGTGGCTCTGCCGATGCCCGCGCTAATTGTCGCCGTGGTCGGTGCGGCGATAGTCGGGCTGCGATCATCCGCGCACGCTGCGAGTAGCACTGCCGCTATCGGCAGAAGGATCCCGGTTTTTGCGCTCATGTGTCTCCTCCTTCTGATGATTGTGCGAAATCCGAGGGGGAGCACTTTAGGTCTGAACAGACGAGCGCGACCAGACCAAAAAATGAACTGACGCGCAGCTTACACGGCTGCAGTCGGGCGGGTGGTTGCCAGGCTTTTGAATCGGGTTACGCCGAGCCAGCTCGGCAGCGCATTACGGTAGTGCGGGGGCCCGTGCACTTCCACGCGGCCGTCGCGCATCGCTTCGAGTAGCGAGAGGTGACCGAGGCACACACGTGCGAGCGCCTCGACGACGGCTTCAATCTCCAGATTTACCTCGTATCCGGGATCGAACAGACAGAGATCGACATTAGGCCGCTGCAATACGAGCCAGAAGAGCCGGTCGTGGTGTCCACGGAATCGAAAGAGCAGGACGACTCGTTGATCGGGCAGCGCATCGACGCGAACCAGTCTTCGCAGCGACCACATCAGAAAGTCCGGATCGAGATCCTTGTCGGCGAGATCCTTTGCCGCCCACCGATAGCCCCACGTTCCGAGGGCATCGATCACCGCGCCGAGCTCACGCCCGCCGGTGGTGAGATGGTATTCCTGATGTCCCTCAGGCGTGGAACGTTGCTCGATGATCCCGCTTCGCTGCAGCGCGTGGAGCCGCTGGGTGAGAAGGTTTCTGGAGATCCTCGGCACACCGCGATGGATGTCGGAGAATCGTCGTCCGCCCATGAGTAGCTCGCGCAGGATGAGCGGGGTCCAGCGCTCGGCGAAGATCTCGGCGCCGAGTGCCACGGGACAGAACTGTCCGTAGGCAGTCATGGCTCTAACGTGGGTTCGCCGCCGGTGGGCGGCAAGTCCAATTTTTGAACCAGAATGGAATCTGACGGCGGCACCCTTCTCGCCTTTCCATCCTGTCATGGCGGAGGGTCACGCAGTCGCGCGGTGGGGTGACGCGCTAAGACAGCTGGTAGGCGAGCGGGTGACCGTATCGTGTCGGGGATCGGCAACATCTACAAGTCTGAAGGATTATTCCTGGCGACGATTCATCCGCGCCGACCGGCGGTGGACATCAGCGAGTCTGAGCTCCAGGTATTCTTTGCAGAGTTGATTCCGTTGATGCAGGAGGGCCGCTTCAAGTACGGGATGACGGTGACGTTACCGCCCGACCTGCAGTTCGAGCCGTGGATGCGCAACTGGGTTTATCGTCGTCGCGGGCAGCCGTGCTTCGTCTGCGCGACGCCGATCGAGATGATCAGGCAGGGCGAGTTCCAGCGCACGACATATTTCTGTCCGCATTGCCAGCCGTGATCCGCGGCCTGGAGATCCATAGGTCGCGGCAGAAGTTTTGAACAGAAGTGCGCCGGATTTTTGAACGAAGCTGACGTGTGCCTTGTGAGGCAGGATGCATCACACAAAGGTTCGTTGTCTCCAACGAATCTGAGAGATTCATGCATACGATACCTTCGCGGCTTACCGTGATCGCGAGTGCGGTCAGCCTACTGTTCGCTCCTCTTCACAATTCTGAGATCGCGCATGCTCAAGCTGCGAAAACTTCGCCCTGCGCAGCGGATTCCAGTTTTCAGCGCCTCGCCTTCTGGGTCGGCGACTGGGCAGTCTACGACAGTACCGGCAAGCGCTACGCGGCTCAGCGCGTGCGAAGGGTGGTCGAGGATTGCGCGATCACCGCGGAGTGGACCGGACCCGTCGGCGACAAGGGGATCAGCATCTCCTCTTACGATGTTGGCTCGCATGATTGGAAGCAGGTCTACGTGTCCAATCAGGTTCCATCGCCACTTGGCGTGCAGCTTAGGAAATCAGATCCAACCTACGACGGTCCCGGTATCCGCTTCGTCGCGCTGCTCGACCCGCCGACGGAGAATACGTCTCGCCTGCGCATCACGCTCCTGCCGGTCGGCGACCGCGTAGAGGAATTGTTCGAGAGCTCGGCGGACGGCGGCGCGACCTGGCGCATGGTGTTCAAGGCGGAGCATCGACACGGCGGGTAGGCACCGCGTCATACACACTCAAAACAGTTACGCCAGCGGTTTCTGACGCCGGAGGTTGGCTATCTCACGATCGATAGCCGCAATTGAGCACGAGAACTGCAGCGACCTACCGTGTTCCATCGATCATACAACGGAGGATGTGATGTTTTCTCGCCAGCGCTGGACGCCGCTCGCGTTCGCCATTGCAACAACCGGATTGTTCGCCGCCTGCGCTCAGCGCGCTGATACGTCCGCATCAGATACATCGTCAACCACCACCGCAACCGCTAATTCCGACACGTCTACAATGGTTAGAGGCACGGTGGCGAGCGCGTCACCGACCCAAGTCGTCGTCGCGACGTCGACCGGCAACGTCACTATTGCCGTCACTCCGCCACTACAGATTTTCTCTCGCCAGCCCGCGACGCTGGCCGACGTCAAGGACAACGTCTTCATCGGCGTGACGACGGTGAAACAACCCGACGGATCCGAAAAAGCGACCGAGATTCATATCTTCCCCGAGGAACTGCGCGGACTCGGCGAAGGCAGCCGCATGATGAATTCAGGCGCAGCAGGCAATCCGGGTAATCGCATGACCAACGGCGCCGTGTCCCAGTCGCGGATGACCAACGGAACAGCATCGTCGCGGATGTCGAATGGCAACGTCGCCAACGCCAGCGGCTCGACGATGGAAGTCCAGTACGCCGGAGGATCGACAAAGGTGGCGGTGCCGCCGAACACTCCCGTCACTCAGATCAAAACGACGACAAAGCAGCTGGCGACCGGCGATCAGGTAGTCGTGCCGGCGAAGAAAAACGCGGACGGATCGCTCTCCACCAACCGGGTAATGCTGGCAGGAAAGTAAAACCGGTCCTTGAGTGGTGGCGCCGCCCAACGTGTCGTCAGGCGGCTCACCACGGATCAGAGATGTACCGCGTTAGAAAGGACAATTGCCGGGGTTCGGTGCGTCGCTTTTGAGCTGCGCACCGGGCGGCGCGAAGTAGGTCACGACGGTGCGAGCGAGTGCGCCACTCTCGTTGCGAGCGATGTGGGGATACTCGCCGAGGTCCAGGTAACCCTGGCCTGCCGTCCTCACGATCGGCGTACAATCCGGGTCCGTAGATTCGTAGAACGTCAACGTGCCGAGGACGACCTGGATGAACACCGGCCCCGGATGTTGGTGCCAACCGCTCTGGCCGTTTGGCTGGAAGTCGATGCTCTGGACAGCGATGTCGAATGCAGGGTTGGCCTTCAACTGAATGCGCCAGTCGTCCGACTTGCGTTTGACATCGAGGTTTTCCTTGGTCGCATCGGCGAACGTCGCGCGGCCGAGTAGCGTGGAAGTCGAGCCCGAGCCCATGGTCATGTGAGCGGTGTTCGGCACCGCGATGGTGCTTCGCGGGGTGCCGTCGCGCGGACCGAGTGTTTCCTTGTCGTTCTTGCACGCCGTAGCAATGAGCGCGAGGCCGAGCAGGCCGACCGCACTGCGGTGAAGTAGCAACATCTGGAGACTCCTGATTGAGAGGATGAGTGCGTCCTGTTTGCCCGGACCACGGCGGCGTATGTTGGAGCCGTGGTGCCGAGAGAAGCGCATTTGGGATAACGGGGAGTCGTGGCGAAATACGACATCGCTCAGGAAACGGTCGCTGAAATCGTCGACCTGACCTATCAGGAGCTGCGCGCCATCGCGCACCGCCGCCTGGCGTCACGCGGACACGGTGCAACTCTGTCGACCACCGGTCTGGTTCACGAGGCCTATCTCAAGCTCGCCGACCAATCGCGCGCTGGCTGGCGCGACCGCGCACACTTCCTCGCCCTTGCTTCGCTGGCAATGCGTCACGTGCTGGTCGATAGAGCGAGGGAACGCGTTGCGCTCAAGCGTGGCGGCGTTCATCGACAGATTACTCTCAACGACGACACCGTTGGTGTTGAAGATCAGCCCGACATGCTGCTTCAGCTCAACGAAGCGCTCGAGCGACTCGCAGCGATCGACCCGCGTCTGGCGCAGGTTGTGGAGTGCCGCTTCTTCGGCGGCCTGACCGAGGGTGAAACGGCCGAAGCCATCGGCGTTACTGTCCGCACCGTGCAACGGGATTGGGTAAAGGCGCGCGTGCTTCTCAGGCGCTTGCTCGAGTCCTGATTCGGCGCGGGATTCCGTTATAGCGGGCGGCGGCGGAGGATTGCGTGGATTCCAACGAGTCTGAGCGGTGGTCTGAGCTAGCGGCGGTCATCGATGCGTTGCTCGACGCGCCGATCGAGGGAAGGGCGGCTCTGATAGCAAATCTCAGCGCGGGAGATGCGGCGCGCCGTGCCGAGCTCGAGCGCCTGCTCGAGGAATGCGAAATGGAACCGAGGCTTCTTACCCGCTCCGCGCCCGAGATTTTCGCGGCGTTGTTCGAGCACGATCACGCGGAGTTTCCGTCGGGACTGCGCGGGCGATATGAAGTGCTCAAGGACCTCGGCGAGGGTGGGATGGCGACGGTCTTTCTCGCGCGCGACCTCAAACACAAACGCGACGTCGCAGTCAAAGTCGTGCACCCGCGTGTGACATCGGCGCTGGCTGCCGGACATTTTCTCCGCGAGATCGAGATCGTCGCGCAGCTGCAGCACCCACACATCGTCCCGCTCTACGATTCGGGAGAAGTGGACGGCTCGCTCTATTATGTCATGCGCTACGAGCC
>DATFHK010000054.1:0-17946 GCA_035248505.1 Gemmatimonadaceae bacterium
CGAGCTGCCATTCGTCGCATCGGATCCGGTCAGCACATCGACGCCAACCGACTCGCAGCCGTCGCTGGCGAGAAATCTTCACATTCTGGTGGCTGACGACGAAGCCGCGATCCGGGAAGCGCTGGCGCGTTTCCTCGAGAAAGCGGGTCACACGGTGGTGATGGTCGACAGCGGCAGCAAGGCGCTGGAGGTGGGACGGGACGGAATGTTCGACACCATCTTCCTCGACATCCGCATGCCTGACATCTCAGGTCAGACGGTGTTTCGGCAGTGGGAGAGCAAGCGCCCCGACCTCGCCGAGCGCGTGGTGTTTTTGACCGGCGACATCGTGAGCGAGGATCTGTTTCAGTTCCTGACTGGCACGGGAAGACCTTTTGTCGCCAAGCCGTTCGACCTCGACGTGATACTTCAGGCGCTCAATCGAGCTTGAGTCGGGCCTTAACTGCAAAATAAAAACTACCGGCAGGCGGCCGTTGGCCTAACCGGCTGTTGGCCGCGGGCTCTTCTGGTGGCGTCACGGCTCTCGCTTCGGGTTTGACTGATGTAGCGAGGCGTTATCGCGATGTCTAAGCGCTGATCCAGGAACGCCACTCGAGGAGCCCGGAGCCATCGGCCGGTTCGGCCGAGAGCCGCGTGCCGGTAGTTTTTATTTTGCAGTTCCGCAGTTCCAACGGGCGATTACATCCTCGGCTCGACCAACGCCTGGTAGACCAGCGTCGGAAACTTCGACGCGATGTCGGTGTGGATCGGCAGCTGGTTGATCATGAACACCAGGACCAGGTGCTCCTTCGGATCCACCTTGTACTGGCTGGCGTAAGCGCCGCCCCAACCGTAGCTCCCCACCGACGCCAGGTTGTCGCCGCCCACCTGCTCGTTGATGCTGAAACCGAGGCCGAATCCGCTCGCCGGCGCGCCGAACAACGTTCCAACCTGATTCGTCGTCATCAGCACGACAGTCTTGGGCGAAAGAATCCTCACTCCGTCGAGCTGCCCGCCGTTCGCGATCATCTGCAGAAACCGCCCGTAGTCCCGCGCCGTCGATAGCAGGCCCGCGCCACCCGCGAAGCTCCGCCGCGGCCCTACTATATAGTTGCCCTGACCGCGCGGGCCGTCCGGCGCGCGCACAAGCCGGCCGGTGCTGTCGTTCATGTACACCGTCACCACGCGCTGCGCCTTGTCGCTCGGGGCGAAGAAGAAGGTGTCGTTCATCCCCAGCGGCTTGGTGATGCGCGTGTAGAAGAATTGATCGAGCGGAATTCCCGATGCGCGCTCGACGACGCAGCCGAGTACGTCGATGCTGTAGCCGTACACCCATTTCTCGCCGGGCTGCGCGACGAACGGCAGCGTCGCCAGGCGCTCCATCGTGGTGCAAATGGGTTCGTCCTTGTCGGCGGTGTACCAGCCCCAGCCCGCGGCGGGCCCCAGTCCCTTCGCCGAGTAGAGCGGGGCGACGATCGCATCTACTCCGTAGGAGATGCCGGACGTGTGGGTGAGGAGATCCTTGATCGTGATCTCCCGCTTGGCGTTGGTGATCACCCGTCCCGTATCCGACCGCGTCGCGACGGTGGTGTGCGCGAATTGGGGGATGAACTTGCTCACCGGATCATCGAGCGCGATTCTGCCTTCTTCGACGAGCATCAGGATCGCCGTCGACGTGATCGCCTTGGTCTGCGAAGCGATGCGGAAGATGGCGTCGGTCGTCATGCGTCGGCCCGACTCCTTGTCAGACCATCCCACCGCGCGCTCGTACACCGGCCTGCCATCGCGCAGCACCAGCGCTACCGCGCCCGCGATCTTGTTGTCGTCGACGTAGCGTTGCAGGAACTGGTCGATGCGCGCGAGCCGGGCGACGTCGAAGCCTGCGACCGTGCGGGGTGCCGGTGCGGTTGCGACGGTCTGGCCGCTTGCAGATCCGGCGACAAAGACCAGCGCGAGAAGAGCAGAGAAGCGGGTGGTTCCTCTCATCGATCCTCCTTTGCTGCCTATTCTACGGATTCAAAAGCAAAATAAAAACTGCCGGCAGGCGGCCTTTGGCCGAACCGGCTGTTGGCCGCGGGCTCTTCCGGTGGCGCTCGGGGCAGACCTCCAGCTGTCTCGCGAAACCGGAACGATGAGAAGGTGCCTGGGCGCCTGCGCGTTACCTAGGCGCTGATCCTCAAACGCCACTCGAAGAGCCCGTAGCCATGGGCCGGTTAGGCCAAAGGCCGCCTGCCGGTAGTTCTTATTTTGCAGTTCCGCAACGACGCACCATCGAAAGCGCCTCAAGGCCATCGATTTCGCTATCCAGACGACAATCGACTAGTCAACCGTTCGAAGCTCTTGTGGCTATACAGGATTACCCCTATGCTTGCCGCAGCCTCACGAGCTTTGCGGGCGGAAAGATGTGGATGCCGCTTCGCTTTTTCCTCGACGAGGCAGAGAGGAATCGTCCGTGTCGTTCTTCTTCTCTGGTAGTGAGCTGTCGGCGCTCGTCCGCGCTGCCACGATTCTGTTAAGCCCGCTCGAGTACGATGATGCACAAGAGTGGGAGCGGGATGCGTGCAGTGCTGTGCAGCTGGTTCTCGATGGCGATGCTTCGTCGTCCGCGTTCCCGGTTGACGGCAATACAGTCCTCGGCGGTGAGCCAGACGTCGTCGATGTTCCGGAGCGCACTTTCCCCCCGCCCGAATGGGCGCGTCATGCGCTGATCGATAACGACATCGTGCTACCCAATCATCTGCTCGCGCCCATGTGCATGATGGACGAAGTCATCGCTGGTGATATACCGGCGACCATCGCCGTCTACTACGAGGATGAGCGCAAACCAGCCGAAACGGTGGCCCGGCAGAAAGTCAAGCTGCATATGATCCTGCCGGCCCTCATTGGCGGAGTAAAAGCATATACGACGATGATGCGCAGGCAAAGCGCAGAAATCGCGATGGCAGATGCTGCTCCGTGCGGGGTCGCATTGTGTGACCGGAACGGTGTCATCCTGCATGTGAATGACCATCTGAGTCGACTGCTCGGCGACGATCGAGACGAAGCCGTGGTGCGAAACGAGATCGCCGAGTGCGCTCGCGCAGCGGTCTCACACGCGGCGAAGAAGGCGTCCATCGGAACGACCAGGCGCGCAACCAGCGAGGTTCGGACACAATGTGCGCACTACACGTTCTCGGCGGCGCTCCTCGGGAATGAGCGACGGGGCGGACGAATCTGCTCGACCGTATTCGTAGATGCTCATGACTCGCGCGCATTGGATCCGAGGGCAGCTGCCTTGCGCAACGGCCTGACCAGGCGTGAAACTGAAATTGCGTTGTTTCTACAGCGCGGTTACTCCAGCAAAGAGATCGCAACTGCTGTCGGAATTTCGGTCAATACAGTTCGTCGCCACATAGAGCATGTGATGGCGAAGTTCGGCGTCCACACCCGCCTCGGAGTTGCGGCGAAGCTAGCTGAGTAGCAAAAGAAGCAGGGACGTGCACAGAGCACGTCCCTGCGCGTACCGCATCATTTTATCTGCGCCAGCCGGACGCGCTCGCGCACGTCTGACGGAATGAAGATCACGAAATTGAGCGACGACATCGCCCGGTCGCGTTGCGCAACCGCAGCGGCGCGGTTGCCGGCCTGAAGCTCACATTCCGCGGCGGCGAGACGCATTTGTGGTGTCACGCTGTCCGCCGCCTGCGTGAGCTCGCTCCGTGCGCGCGCGCATTGTTTGGCGGCAACCAACGCGAGGCCCCGCACGCGATGAGACACCGGCCCGGTCCACTCTACACTGGTGATTGTCGCCAGCCGATCGCTGTACGCGGGCACCGAGTCCAGTTGGCCAGCATACAGGTAGTCAAAAGCGTAGTTCGCATTGAGCACCGCGGAGTCTTGAGCAGTTTGCGGGCGAATTCGACCGAGGTACGAGCGCATTCCACTCAAGTCACCGGAGAGCGCGCTTCCTTGGGCGAGGGCGTAGTCGAGCGGATACGGGTTTTGAATGCCGCCCACGGTCGCGCTCTTCTCGCGCGCTTGCTGGAGAAGTTGCATCGCCCGGCGATTGTCGCCCGTCGCGAAGTACGTACCCGCCAGCGCCGACATGTAAAACGCACTGTCGTCGGCATCCATAGCGCGCGACAGCGCTTGCGTCGCTACCGTGCGCGCGTCGGTGTATCGTCCGCGTACCATGTACAGCTCGGCGAGCGCAGCTGAAGGATCCCAACCGTAATCAGGATGCCCGGACAGTCCTATGCCTTTTTGAAATTGGGCCTCAGCCTCGTCATAGCGACCGAGGGTCCACAGTATTCCGCCGTAACTGCCATACGCGACTGACGCGCGGGGCGTAATTCGCGTGTACTCCTCGGCGGCGCGCAACGCGCCGGCGGTATCGCCCGCAGCGAGATCGAGATATGCAATGGGCAGCGCGAGGGGAGTGTAGCTCGCGTTTCGCGCGCGCCACACCCGCGCCGAGTCGAGCCCTTTTTTCGCGTTTTCGACATCGCTGCCCGAAAGCCAGAGATACTCGGTGGCAATTGATGGCTCGTTGGGCATCAGCTGCATGGCGGCTGCCAACGTCGCTTTGACACGCGCCGAGGTTGAGGCAATTGATTTCTCACGCCAGGCGAGCGCGAACAATCCCTCTTCGGTCGATTGCCTTGCCGCGTCGGCAACTGCACGATCACGCTCCGCCGGATTCTCTCGAGCCTTGGTTTCCCCCATCGACAGCAGGTGCGCGAGCGCGAAGTTGTTGTCGAGGGCGTACGCGCGCGCGAAATGCCGCGTCGCACTCGCGTAGGTGCCGGTCTGCCACTCCTCCATTCCTTTCCAGAATTCCGCCTTTGCCTCAGCGGAGTTGGTACTCAGTACAAGCCGGCCTGCGGTGCTACTTGCGGGCTCCGGGTTCTGAGAAGGAAGGGCGTGTGCCCAGAGGGCTACGAGTCCCAGGGCGGCAGCGAGCGTGAGCTTTCTCATGAAACCTCCAGCGCAAGGCCGAAACTCGAAACAGAGTCGGCAATCGTTGTCGAGAACGGCAGACCAGTTTAAGCGCTCGGCTCTGTGGCGCATGGTGCAAATGCACTAGTCGACGCAGTCTGCCCACGAGATTCAATGTCGCAACCCTCAACGACACTGAACGCTCATCTCATTCTGGCGCTCCCGGGCATGCCTCCCTAGGTTGGAAATCCCTCGTTCAGCTCTGACGCCTCCTGCCGACGCCGGTGCGCTCCCAAACCATCATGGGAGACACGAGGTGTCCGCGCTCGATACGTGCTCGGGAGGTGCTTATGAGAACCGCGATCCTTTTCAAGGTGACGGCGGTGCTGCCGCTCGTCTCGCTCCTCGCATGTCACACTGATTCGGCTGGACCATCGCTTTCCCCATCCGTGCCAGCCAACTTCTCGCTTTCAGCGGCCGAGTGGTCCGCTCCCGTTAACCTGGGCGCGACAATCAATTCGGCGGCCGGTGAAATGAACGCAGCCCTCTCCCCCGACGAGCTCAGTTTGTACATCACCTCCGACCGGCCGGGTGGGTTCGGATCAACAGACCTCTGGGTTGCTCGCCGCGACTGCATTGATTGTCCATGGCAAGCGCCGGTGAACCTTGGAGAACAGTTCAACGCCGCCGGTCAGGATGCCGGCCCGCGTTTGTCGAACGATGGACATTTGCTGTTCTTCCAGACCGACCGCGGCCGGGGAGCCGGAATATTCGATCTCTACGTATCGCGACGCGCCAATCCCAATGACGATTTCGGGTGGGGACCTCCGGCTCGGCTCGGCCCCGATGTCAACGTCGCGGATGGCAGCCAACAGGCGGCATTCTACCTCCAAAGCGCCGAGGAGGGCGGTGGAAATCTTTACTTCAACCGGGCAACCCTCGAGGTGCCGCAACCCGAGATCTACTACGCGTCTATATCACGCGACGGTGAGACTCGTGGACCCGCCGTCCTCGTGCCCGAGCTCAACGTGCTCGCCGCCAACGACCAGCACATCACGATGAGCAAGGACGGGAAGGAGATCTTTTTTTCCTCCAATCGTACCGGCGGTCTCGGCGGTTTCGATATCTACACTTCGACCCGCAACAACGTGAATCAACCCTGGTCGCCACCGGTCGGCGTCGCGGCACTAAACACCGCGTTCAACGATATGCAACCGAGCCTCTCCGCGGATGGCCGGACTCTCATCTTCACCTCGAATCGCGACGGGGGGCAGGGGCGGACCGACATCTGGGTGGTGACCCGATCCCCGGGCAATCAGTAGCGCGCCTGCGGAGAAAAGACGCACTCGCGAGAGCGAGTGCGTCCTTTTGTTACGCCTCGAATGATGACATTCGTCGCCAAAAAAACCGGACAGGTCGGCACGCTCTGCCTCCTCGGACACCGAATGCTTCTCCGGTGTGACAGCCCGCGAAGCAGGCCAATCTCCGCGCGGGGAGGATCGATCTGAGTCGCCGCGGTCTAGTGTCGGCGAATCGTCATCCCCTGAAGCGCGTGCTGGAGAACCAGCTTCGCCGCGGCAGGATCCGCGGTGTCGAGCGCTGTGCCTTCCGCTGCCGCGGGGATCTTCGCGTCCGGCGGCAACGCCTCCCCATAGATGATCATCAGCTCGCTCCGACGATCCGCGCTCGGCAAGTGGAACATGCGCACCCGCGCCACCCGCGTCGGTCGGGGAAGATTGTGCTTCGCCAACAATCCAACGACTGCGGCGGCATCGGAAGCTGGATCCAGCTCGACCGCGCTGTAATTCCTGATCGACTGAACATCGTAAATGAACCGCAGGCCGCCAACGTCCACGGTGCGATCGGGACTATAGGAATAGGTGTGATTGTTGCTCGGCAGGTAGTGCTCGAATTGAATCCAGTAGATGCGCTCGACCTTGCCCGGCGGTCCGGCCACGAATACGTGCTGCTCCGCATCCGCGGCTCCGTACAGGTTGACGACCTGCGAGCCGACGTAATGGAAATCGTCCGCGAAAGTGAGATCCGCCGCGGGTAGGCTGTCGGAGATGATGGTTTGTCCCCTCACTTCGCGCTCGACAGGCGATGTCGCTGTGGAAGCGTTGTTCTGCGCGCATGCAATGGCGCAGGGGACGATCATCGTCGCACTAATCAGTCGGCGCATGCGTTTTTCCGGGCAATGAGTTGCGGCTGGTGCTCTGCTCGAGCGGAGCAACGGCGCTACGCTGGTCGATTTCGGCATTCAAAAGGCATCAGCGAGTAACCCTCTAGCGACACAACCCAGGGTCGATGCCAATAAGGCGGGGGCGCCATTTTCTGCGCCCTGATCTTGAGGTAGTAGGCGTTGTAGCGCCAGTAAAGCGCGTTCGCGAATCTGCGATCGGCAGGCAATGCCTGACAGGTCACCGCCTCTCCTCCCAGCTGCACGACGGCGGTCAGGATCGAATCGCGTTTTGCCTTCCACTGCGCTGAATCCGCGAACGACCACGCCCTCCCCACATGCTGCAATCGCGGCCGCGGCATCCATCCGTAGCCGAATAGTGCTGATCTCGACTGGCAACTGCTCGCGCCAATCAGCAGGCCCAGCCCCAACAGCGAGCCGAAGACGATTAACCGACGTGGCATATCAATTGGACGGCGCGAATCTCGCCAAAGGTTTCCTCCATAAGCTCAATGTGGCTGTCGCGCCCGCCGTTGCGCCAGACGGTGTAGGCCGAGGCCCAGGACTGTGAAGGTAGCAAACGCTGCCCCACCCGAGCGCCTGTCAAGGCTCCCCGCAGCAAGCTCACCAAGCTTACGGCTCCGTGCTTCCATTCTGTGGATGCCATGGCGCGCCCAGATGCATTCCCCGCCTGCATACTCGGAAGCCGCCGTAGCGCCAGCAAAAAGCTCGGGCCGAAGGTGAATGGTGACGCTGCAGCCCGCGTTCGATCCGATCGTCCACCGTGCCGAGTGGACAAACCGAATGCCGAGAGTGTAGCGTATGGCCATGGCGATCTCCGTCCCGCTCTACACCGTCGACGATCTCGAGCACTTCCCCGACGACGGCAACAGGTACGAGCTGCTGGACGGGGTCCTGCTGGTGACCCCGCAGGCTGCGGCGGTGCACCAGGTCGTTGCGAACCGAATCCAGGGTGAGCTGTTCGTGGCACTGCAGAAGCCCGGTCTCGCACATGTCGTGGGACCCGGTGCGGTGGTGCGGATGCCGAATACGCAGTTACAGCCCGACATCCTCGTCTACCCGTCGCGTTTTAGCCCGATGACGGATTGGCGTAAGATCACCGAGCACTGGCTCGCCGTCGAAATCCTCAGCCGATCGTCGCGGATCTACGACCGCGAGTTCAAGCGTGACGCCTATTTCGCACTCGGACTGCCGCAAGTCTGGCTCGTGGACTGGCGCGGAGAATGTGTCGAAGTGTGCACCTCCAGCCGCAAGGCCCGCGTTGTCCGCGGGACGATTCGCTGGCGCGTTGCAGGCACGGAGGTCGTCATCGATCTGCGCGACGTGTTCGCCGGTTTGATTGAAAAATAGAAATTACCGCAGGCCGTACTGACCCTGCCTGAAAATCAATTCGACAGGCGCGCTCGCACGTTGAACGTCAGGATGTCGAGTGCGGTCAACAAACCACGAGGTGAGTTACCGGCACGTCGGCGGTTACCTCGATATTCGCGGGCAACGTCCAAAGTGCGCCACCCGTCGCCGTGTACCCTGCGATGCGCGCCCTCACCACCGGGTTTCCCCGCTTGGCGTAATTCGCACTCAGCTTGGTGAGATAAGCTGTCGACGTCGCACCCGATGCGAGTGACTCCGTCCCCATCTCGACGCCGGCGATGTAAAACGTGACGCTCTTCGACACCGTGTAGACGCACGACACAGCGTCCATTCTGAAGTACACGGTGCCTTGCGGCGGGGCAGCTGTAGGATTGGAGCCGCACCCGAGAAGCGCAACGTAAACCAAACCCGTGAGTAGCCGTCGCATTGGCAACACTCCGCTGTATCGGATGGGTGCCCATGTTAGCGGTTTAGCAGCAGCGCACATGGGGCAATTGCACTATTCGCGACTTTGTCCTCGAGAGTTGTGGTCGCGGCGCTCGACTCCCGGCTCTACAAACGCGCCTCGACATCTCGAACACCGGCCTGCTGAAAAATCAACTTGACAGCTGCCCCCGCATGTTGAATTTTCAGCATGCCTCCAGCCGACGGTAGCCGTATGGCCAAGCACTTCTGTCAATCGCACGTCCTCATCGCGCTCCTCGCGATCGCCACGCCTGCGCTCCACGCCCAGAATCCCCAGCTGTTCCTCGGAGACTGGGTCGGCGAGATCCGTGTCGGCGGCGCGCCGACGTTCATCCACGCACGCTTCAGCAAAGATTCGATCGGCCCGGCCGTGAGCCTCGATATGCCCACGACCCAGACCTGGGGAGTAGCCGCCCGACTCTCTGTCGGTGCTGGCGACAACTTCGGTTTTGATTTTCCGTTCGGTCGAGATACCGCGCATTTCGATGGGACCACCACCGCGATCTCCGTCGATGGCCGCGTTCACCTCGGCAAAACCGCCGGCACTCTCCGCCTCCTGCATCGGCTGGCCTACGACTCCGCGTTCGTTCGATCACTGGCGGGAAATTATGAGCTTGCGCCCGACCACATCATCTCGATGGGCCCGCTCGACGAAGCCGGTGGCTGGCTGTCGTTCTTCGACAACAAGACTCTCCGCGGCGGAATTCTCTACGCTCTGACCGACTCGACGTTCTTCAGTGGACCGTCGTACGGCATCGACTATCCAATCGCGATTCGCGCATCTCTGCATCGAGATGCCGCGGGAGGCATCGATGCTCTCGACTGGAGCGGGAGGCGGGAGGCGGGAAGCGGGAGGCGGGAAGCGCTGTCAAAAGGTCTCGCACGTCGGCTGGATGATTTCACGGTAGAAAAGGACGTGAGCTTCATGAACGGCGACGTGCGGCTCGTCGGCGATCTAACACTTCCCAAAACGCCCGGCCCGCATCCAGCCGTCGTGCTCATTCACGGTTGCTGCGGCAGCAAGCCCACTCGGGATTTCGGGTACTGGTCGGCGTACCTCGCCCACCACGGGATTGCCGTGCTCGCGTACGACCGGCGCGGCGCCGGCGCCTCGGGTGGCGACTTCAACAGCGCCACCTACGAAGACGTCGCCGGCGACGTCGTCGCTGGATTCGACATGCTCACCCGACGCCCCGACATCGACCCCAAACGCATCGGCGTGTTCGGCATGAGCAACGGCGGCTACGTCGCGCCCCTGGCCGTCGTGCGCTCCGGCGGCCGCATCGCCTTCGTCGTCGTCAGATCCGGCTCGGCGCGGCGCGTCGGGGACAACATCGACTACGAGGTCGGCAACGATCTCCGCTCCCACGGATTCGATTCGAGCGTCGTGCGACGCGGCGTCGAGCTGCGTCGCCGAGTTACCGACTTCGTGATCGATCGGCCAGTGATCAGCGCCGCTGCGTGGGATAGTCTGCGCGCCGAGGTGCGCTCGGTGCGCAGCGAGCCGTGGTTTCAGTGGGCGCGAACGATCTGGGTGCTTTACGTGAGTCCCGCCGACAGCGGCGGCGCGAATTACATCAACAGCCTGCGACGCAGCTGGTCGTACGACCCCATCCCATTCTGGCGACAGGTCAAAGCGCCCGTCTACATCATGCTCGGCGGGCTGGACCGCTCGGTGCCGACCGCGGAAACCGCGCCCGCATTTCGAAAGGTGTTCAAGGAGTCGCACAATCCCGACGCGACGGTGCGCGTCTTTCCACAGGGCAATCACGGCCTGCTCGCAGCGCGCACCGGGTTTGATAGTGAAGCGAGATTCCTTGCCTACTATCTGCCCGGATTCCAGAGCAGCGTCGCGAGCTGGATTCGGAAGCGGGTCGCGCTGGCAGGAGAGGTTTCAACTGCAAAATAAAAACTACCGGCAGGCGGCCGTTGGCCTAACCGGCTGGTGGTTGCGGGCTCTTCCGGTGGCGCCGGGCGCGACCTCCAGTTGTCTCGCGAAAACGGGAGATGAGAAAGTGTCTCGGCATCTTCCCGATTCCTAAGCGTGATCCACAAACGCCACTCGAAGAGCCCGTAGCCATCGGCCGGTTCGGCCAAGAGCCGCCTGCCGGTAGTTTTTATTTAGCAGTTTCCGCAGTTTCCATCGGCCGTATTGCGCTCTCCCAGGTCCGAACTACAATTGCAAGGCATGCAACTCGATCGACGGCGTTTCCTCCAGGTCTACGCGCTCGGCGTCGCAGCCGCGATCGTCTATCCTGCGTGCGAAAGCTCCGATCGCCGCACCGCCCAAGTCGATAAGCCGCGCCTCCTCGATATGCTCGGCGCCGACCGCGTTCGCGCAATCGGCAACCGCTACGTCGCCAGCACGCCGAATGAGAAGACCGTTGATGCGTTGCGCTCCGCGATCTCAAAATCCCGGAGCCAGTCGCGAGTTCCGCTGATGCCGAGGACGATCGACGACCAGATTCGCGAAGATTTCACCAGCGGCCACACCGTGCTCGTCGATGGCTGGGTGCTCTCAGTTACCGAAGCAAGACAAGCGGCGTTGTTCGCCCTGAGCGCGTAGCCCGATCTCCTAGTGCACATCGACGCTCGGTCGCTGGACAACGGAACCGTACTCCAGGGCGACCTCTGCATTGTCGGCGCCGGCGCTGCGGGAATCACCATCGCCCGCGAGCTCGCAAATACTTCGCTCAAGGTTCTGCTGCTGGAGGGAGGCGGCTTCGCGTTCGATCCCAAAATGCAGGACCTCTATCGCGGCGAGAACGTCGGCCAGCCGTACTTCCCGCTCCAGGCCGCGGCGCTCCACTACTTCGGCGGCACCACCAATCACTGGGCCGGGTGGTGCTCGACTTACGAGCCGATCGATTTCGAGAAGCGTGATTGGGTTCCGTACAGCGGCTGGCCGATCCGGCGTGAAGATCTCGATCCGTACTACGCCCGCGCGCAAAGCATCTTGGATCTCGGCCCCTACAAGTACGACCCCTCCGACTGGAAGAATGGCGACGACGAGCGCGTGCCGATGCTCGGCAGTTCCAAAGCTGTTTACACGAAGATGTGGCAGTTCAGTCCGCCGACTCGCTTCGGGACGAAGTTCCGCGACGAGATCGTCAACGCTCCCAACATTCATCTCTACACCAACGCCAACGTCGTCGAGGTGATTGCCAACGACGCGCTAACAACCGTGCAGTCGGTGCGCATCCGGGGCTTCGACGGGAAGGAGATCCGCGCCCGCGCCAAGCGCTTCGTGCTCGCCTGCCACAGCATTCAGAACGCGCGACTACTGCTCGCGTCGAACCATCAGGCCCGCGAAGGTCTCGCCAACGAGAACGATCTGGTCGGCCGATTCTTCATGGAGCACCTCGAGATGCCGGCAGGTGAGCTGGCGCTCGCCGACCCCGCGAAAACTTCGACGAAGATATACGCGCTCGATTTCACCAAGCGCATCCCCCGCGGCGAGCTCGCCATCTCGCCCGCCGCCGCGCGCGAGCACCGCGTCTTGAACGGGACGTGCGCTGTCGAGCCCGGCAACCTCGGCGATGAAGTCAAAAGCACATTCCAGTTTCTGGACACCTCCCTCATGAACGCGCAGCGCGCGTGGGAGAAGGGTGGACGCAAAGGCCCGCCGCCGGCCGTCGAGCAGGCGCCGCCACCGCGGGCGTCAGGGTTGCCGCGCTTCTATCATCTGGTGTCAAGGCAGGAGCAAGCTCCCAATCCGGATTCGCGCATCACCCTGAGCACCGAGAAGGACGCGCTCGGGATGCCACGCGCGAAACTGAATTGGCAGCTCACCGAGCTCGACAAGCGATCGATGCGTACTTTCTACCAGGTGCTCGGCACGGAGATGGGTCGCACCGCCACTGGCCGGGTGCAGATCCACGACTGGCTTCTGAGTGATGACAAGTCGTGGCCAAGCTTTATCAGTGGCGGCTGGCATCACATGGGGACGGTGCGGATGGCGACCGATCCGCGACAAGGCGTGGTCGATGCGAATTGTCGCGTTCACAGTCTCAACAACCTTTATATAGGTGGCTGCGCGGTTTATCCGACGGCGGGAGCGGTGAATCCGACGTTGACGCTGGTGGCGATTAGTTTGCGTTTGGCCGAGCATCTGAAGACTGCGAACTGAGTAGCTCGGACCAAGTGCATCGACAATTGCGAACTGATTGAGGACGCTGACAACTGCTGAAGCGCTTGTCCCGGTCCTCAATTAGTTCGCACTCGTCGATGCCGTTGGTTCGAGGTACTCAGTAAAAGCTCCACGCTCCTGGCTATCAGCTGGGCATATACCCGCAGTGCGCAATTTTGTCGGCACCCGCATTGCGTGCGTTCGAGCACGGTCCTCTCTTCCCGCCTTCCGCCATTGGACAATCGCAATATTCTAATTTCCGGCGCCGGCATCGCTGGCCCCACCCTCGCCTATTGGCTGCTCGAGCGCGGGTTCACCCCGACGATCGTCGAGCGCGCGCCGGCATTGCGCACTGGCGGATACGTCGTCGACTTCTGGGGCGTCGGCTACGATGTCGCCGAGCGCATGAAGCTGCTCCCTGCTCTCTACGAGGATGGTTATCTCATCGACGAGGTACGACTGGTCGATGCTTCGGGGAAGCGCATCACCGGCTTCGATGCCGGCCTCGTCCGAAAAGCGACGGGCAATCGGTTCGTGAGCGTCATGCGCAGCGATCTCTCGTGTCGGATTTACGATCTGATCGACGGGCGCGTCGAAACCATCTTCGGCGACACCATCACCGCTATCGATCAGGACCGGTTCGGCGTCTCCGTGAGCTTCGAGCGAAACGAGCCGCGGCGGTTCGACCTGGTCGTCGGCGCTGACGGACTCCACTCTACGGTGCGGCAACTCGCCTTCGCGGACGGCGGAAGACGGCCGAAATATCTCGGCTACTACGTGGCGGCGTTCACCAGCGACAGCTATCCGCATCGCGACGAGAGCGCGTACGTCAGTTATTCGGTGCCACGCAAAACCGTCGCGCGCTACGCTCTGCGCGGAAATCGCTCCGCGTTCTTTTTCATATTTTCCGAGGACGACATGATCCGGGTCGATCCCCAGGACGTCGCGAAGCAGAAGGCGATTCTCCGCGACAGGTTCTCCGACGTCGGCTGGGAGTGTCCCGAGATCCTGACCGCTCTCGGGCCCGCTGACGATTTCTACTTCGATTCCTGCTCGCAAACGCGGATGGCCGAATGGTCGCGCGGTCGGGTCGTGCTGGTTGGGGACGCTGCATACTGCCCGTCACTCCTCGCCGGCGAGGGATCGGGGCTCGCGATGGCAGGAGCGTATGCTCTCACCGATGCTCTCTGCGTGACGGGCGAGAATTACCTGGCGGGGTTTGCGCGATACCAGGATCGGTTCAAGCCATTCGTCGATAAGAAACAGCGCGCGGCGACGCGGATGGCGTGGTGGTTCGCGCCGCGCACCAAATGGCAGATCCGGATGAGAGACATCACGACCGACTTGATGAACACGCCTTACCTTGGGGAGCGGCTGATCGCGCGATCGTTTGCCGATTCATATCAGCTACCCGCATAAGCGTCGTCAAGTGCATCGAGTACTCGGACCAAGTGCATCGACAATCGCGGACTAATCGAGTACCGAGGACTACCGAGGACCGCAGTCCAGTCCTCCGATTCTCAATCAGTCCGCGATTGTCAATGCCGTTAGTCCGGGTACTCAGTTACGGTTGTTTTTCCGCCGCGAGGTGAACTGTCTGGGTCGGGAAAGCGAAGGAGCTGCCCGCTCTCTCCACTATGTCCATGAACTGCAGCAAAATGTCCTGCCGAATCGCCTGGAATTCGCCCCAATCGCTGGTCTGGAACCAGGCCATGATCTCGATGTTGAGTGATGACGCAGCGAGCTCGCTGAATCGCACGACGACGGCGTCCGGCCAGATCTTGGGGTGGCTGCGGAGCGCCGCCTCGAAGCCGGCGAGGGCCGTGCGCAGCTGCGCCGCGGTCGTTTCGTAAACGAGTCCAATCACCGTCGCCAGGCGCAAGCGGTCGCGCTCGCTGAAGGATTCCAGCCGCATGTCGGCGAGCTTGCCGTTGGGGATGGTGATGATGGTGCGATCCAGCGTACGAAAACGCGTCGATCGAAGGCCGATCGCTTCGACGGTGCCGACGAAATCTTCGATCTTGACGAAGTCGCCTTCGCGAAACGGCTGATCGACGCCGATCGAGAACGCGCCAAACAGATTCTCCACCGTCTTCTGGGCGGCGAGCGCCAGCGCCAACCCGCCGATGCCGAGTCCGGCGACGAGGCTCGCGACCGGATAGCCGAACACCGACAGCGCGGCGATGACGGCGATAGCGAGCAGCACTGCCTTCGCGGCGCGCGCGCCGAGCGGAACCAGCGCGCGTGATGCCGGCACTCTCGCCGCCCAGGGCGAGCGCAGGGCAAGGAGTCGAGTGACATCGACGATCCGCCACACCGCCCAGAAGAAATCGGTGAGCAACACCACCCGCGCGATGCGTCGGACGTCGGTCGACAGCCCGGCATTGAGGCGCAGGAAGGGGAGCAGCACCAGCGCAGCGGCAACAGTAAAGGCGAGGGTGAGAGGATCGAGAAGACGATTGACGACCTCATCGTCCCAGCGCGCGCTGCTGTGCTTCGAGGCTGTGAGGAGCGCGACTCGGAGCACTCTGCTCGCGGCCCAACCGACCAGCGCGGCGACAGCGAGGGTGAGCAACGGCACCAGCCATCGCCACAGAATGTCGTTGTAAAGGTCGGCGGTCATGGTTATCATAATACGTGGGAGCCCACGCATTGCAAGCCGCGGACGTGTTAAGTGGAGTCAGGCGCCTGGAGCGCGGGTTGCGCCTCGCCGCTCGTGCCGCGGAGCGTGCGACGGGGTTGACGGCGGCGCAGCTGTTCGTGCTGGAGGAGCTGGCCGCGGCTGAATCGTCGTCATTGGCCGACCTCGCGTGGCGGACCCACACCGATCGGAGCTCCGTGTCGGTGGTGCTCGACCGGCTCGCGGCGGCGGGGCTGGTAAAGCGCTCGCCCTCGTCGGACGATCGGCGACGGACCGAATCGGAAATCACCAGGCGCGGACGCGCAGTGCTGGCGCGAGCGCCGCTTTCGCCGACAAAAGGATTGGTGCGAGCCGTCGGCAGACTTCCTGCCACCAAAGTGCATCAACTCGCCACCGCGTTGGCCGCTCTCAACGACGAGCTCGGCTACACCCAGGAGTCCATGCTGTTCGAGGAGGAACGGAAATGACGAATCGCCGATCCAGCCAACCGTCACTCATCACCGTCAAGGCGCATTTGGCGAGCACATCGTCATCGTCGCACTCGAACCACCGCGCCTCGTACGTTCTGCCGGCCCGCGAGCTCTTTCAGTTCCGGCTCGGTGACGAGCGCGTCGACATCAGGCGGTGGCCCGTCTTTGCGGCCGATGGTCGTTTGATCGGCGCGGTCGACAAGCTGATGGTCGAAGCGGCGTCGCGGAAGGTGCGCTACGTCACGGTGTCGCTGATCGAGAACGCGGTGCACGATTACTCGCCAACTCCGCCGGGGAGTGTGCTGGTGCCAATCGGGGTGGTCCAGCGGCTCGATGATCGGCAGGCGATTACCCTCACCCGACTCGAGAGCAAGCTGGTCGGCAGCGCGCCGCGGCTTCCCGCCCGCGCGATCACCCGCGGCGATGAAGACGCGACACTCGCCGGCTACGGGATGTCGACGTCGCGCGAGGTTGCAGCCACGGATTTTTACGAGCGGCCAGAATTCGACGACGCGCCGCTCCTGAGCTGAGCTCGGTTGCTCTCGACGAACGGTTGCACTTAGCCTGAGGTTGACCGGGTACCTTGAGGCGACAATTCAGCGGTGTTCTTCGGGCCGATCTTGCGCTATTAGATGATCCGGCGTTAGAGTCGGCGCGTGACTACCTCCCGCGGGTTCAGTTTCTCAAGTGAAGCTTCAGGCTCGGATTCGATTTCCCTCATCGAGCAGGCATGGATGGCGGGCGTTCGAGCGGGAGACGATCGCGCATTCGAGGCAATGTTCCGCGCATACCGGGACGGTCTCGTCGCGTTCGCGGAGAGTTTGTTGCGTTCGAACGAGGCTGCACAGGAGGTGGTGCAGGATCTTTTCCTTAGAATCTGGCAAATGCGCGACCTGTGGGAGCCAAGGGGCGCGCTCAATGCTTACTTGTACCGCGCGACCCGAAACCGCGCAATCATGCGTCTCCGCCGCCACCGGGCGGAGCTGTCACTGCACGAAAGGTTATCGAACGTCGACCCTGCCACGATCAGCTCGGTCCTCGACCCGAGCGACTCACGAGCCGAAGTAGCTGACCTCGAAAGCGCGATCTCTCTCGCAGTTGCCGAACTGCCGGCCAGGTGCAAGGAAGTATTCTGCCTGAGTCGTGACCATCATTTAAGTAACGCTCAGATCGCCGATGTGATGCAGATATCGGTAAAGACCGTCGAAGTACACATGACTCGCGCCCTCGGACATCTTCGACGTCGATTGGCCGATTGGCGTGGCAAGGACTGACCCTGCACACAAGCCGCGCTAATTCGCAGTAGGGGTCGGCCAGGCGAGGGGCGTATTCCCTCGTGACCGCAAAGCTGCAGGCGCGATGAACGACCCCCGACAGCTGGATGACGCTACCCTGGTCCGCTTCCTAAGCGGCGAGGCCGCGCCCGATGAGGTCGCGCGCGTTCAGCATTGGCTCGCGCTTAGCGAAGACCATCGCGCAGAGCTGGAATTGCTGAAAATCGTGTGGCAATCTCGGCCAACGACCAATGCCGATCCGAACGATTCCATGTGGCGATGGATCAGCGTGCGGATGGGGGAGTCATCCGCGGGTAGCGCGAAATCGTCACAGCCATCCATCGCGCGACCGCCGTCATTACTCGCGCCGAGCAGACGATTCCAGAGGCTGAGAAGATATCCGGCAGTCGCGGCAGCAGGAATCGCGCTTTTCATCATTGGAGGCGGAACTCTTATGCTCCGCCGCGCCGGGCGCGATCACGCTCGGCCGGTGCAGCAGA
>DATFHK010000055.1:0-33492 GCA_035248505.1 Gemmatimonadaceae bacterium
TTCGGAAAGCTTTCCGAGGTAGCGATTCCCCCCGACAAGCTCGCCGAGCTGCAGGTGAATCTGGTGCGCAGTCATTCGTCGGGCGTGGGAGATCGGCTGCCCGAAAGTGAAGTGCGCGCGATGATGCTCCTGCGCGCCAACGTAATTGCAAAGGGATATTCGGGCGCGCGACCCGAGCTTGTCGATCTGCTTCTGAATTTGCTCAATGCCGATGTCTATCCGCCGATTCCGGAGCAGGGAAGCGTGGGCGCCAGTGGCGATCTGGCGCCCCTCGCGCATCTGGGGCTGGCGCTGATCGGTGAAGGCACTCTGATCAAAGGTGATCGCGAAGTAGATGCAGCGACGATGCTGCGCGAGATTGGCGCCAGGCCGGTGGTGCTCGGTCCAAAGGAAGGAATCACGCTCATCAACGGCACTCAAACCCACACCGCGGTGGCGTTGATCGCGTTGGTGCACGCCCGTGCGCTGTGGAGAACTGCGCACGTCAGCGGTGCGATGTCGCTCGAGGCGCTGCTCGGTACGCCGGTGGCGTTCGACGCGAGGATTCACGAGGCTCGCGGGCAGCGTGGTCAGATCCGGTCGGCGGCGCTGCTGCGAGATCTGCTCGCCGACAGCGAAGTGCGTGAATCACATCGACATGGTGATCCGCGTGTGCAGGATCCGTATGCATTGCGCTGCATGCCCCAGGTTCACGGGCCGGTGCTCGATGCACTCGATTTCATCGACGACGCCGTCTCGCGCGAGATCAACGCCGCCACCGACAATCCGCTCGTGTTCGAGAATGGTGACACGCTGAGCGGCGGCAACTTTCACGGACTCACCGTGGCGATGGCGCTCGACTTTCTGGCGATCGTGATGACGCATTTGGCGACGATGGCTGAGCGGCGCATCGACCGGCTCGTGCATCCCGATATGAATCAGGGATTGCCGCCCTTCCTCACGCCGAATGCCGGGGTGAACTCGGGTTTCATGATGGCACAGGTGACCGCGGCTGCGCTGGCGAGCGAATGCAAAGTTCTCTCGCATCCAGCCAGTGTCGACACCATTCCCACCGACGGCAATCGCGAGGATGTCGTGCCGATGGCGATGGGCGCGGCATGGAAAGCGCGGCGAGTCATTCGCAATCTGGAAAACATTCTGGCAATCGAGCTCATGTGCGGTGCACAGGGTATAGACTTCAGAGCGCCGCTGCGCCCCGGTCGCGGCGTGCGGACAGCGCACGAGCGCGTGCGCGACATCGTGCCGCGCCTGGAGCGCGACCGCGTGCTGAGCACGGACATCAACGCTCTGCGCGCCGCCGTCTCCGCCGAGCGATTTGCCGATATTGGGACTGTAGCATGACCGATCTCAGAGTTCAGTACGATCCAAAAGCATTCGAAGCAGGAGCGGGCGAGCGCGGGCCGATCCACGCGCCGCGCGGACAAAATCTTTCCTGCAAGGGATGGCAGCAGGAAGCAGCGCTGCGGATGCTGATGAATAATCTCGATCCCGACGTCGCCGAGCGTCCGCAGGATCTGGTGGTGTACGGTGGAACTGGGAAGGCAGCGCGCAACTGGGAGTGCTTCGATGCGATCGTGCGCGAGCTCCGCAATCTTGCCGCCGATGAAACCCTACTCGTTCAGAGCGGAAAGCCTGTCGGCGTATTTCGCACCCACGTTACGGCGCCTCGCGTGTTGATCGCCAACAGCAATCTGGTTGGCCGCTGGGCGACGTGGGAGAATTTCCGCGAGCTCGAGCGAAAGGGCCTGATGATGTACGGCCAGATGACCGCCGGCTCGTGGATCTACATCGGCTCACAGGGAATCGTGCAGGGCACCTACGAAACATTGGGCTCGGTCGCGCGAAAGCATTTCAACGGTGACTTGCGCGGTCGCTTCGTTTTGACTGCCGGGCTCGGTGGCATGGGTGGCGCACAACCGTTGGCAGCAACGATGCAGGGGGCGGCCGCGCTGGTGATTGAAGTCGATGACGCGCGCATCGCGAAACGGCTCGAGACGCGCTACCTCGATCGCAGCACCGACAACCTCGACGAAGCGCTAAAGCTCGTCACCGGAGCGACGCGTGCCGGCGAAGCACTGTCTGTCGGCCTGCTCGGCAATGCGGCCGATGTCTTGCCCGAATTGGTGCGCCGCGGGATTACGCCGGACGTGCTCACCGATCAGACGAGCGCGCACGACATGCTCAACGGCTACGTGCCGGCTGGAATGCCGCTCGCCGCCGCCATCGAGCTGCGCAACGACGATCCGCAGGAATACCTGCGGCGCTCGACCCAGTCTGCGGTGAAGCATGTGTCGGCGATGCTGGAGATGCAGAAACGCGGCGCGATCACGTTCGACTATGGCAACAACATTCGCACCGTTGCTTTCGATGCCGGACTGAAGAACGCGTTCGACATTCCGGGATTCGTACCCGAGTACATCCGACCGCTGTTCTGCGAGGGCAAAGGGCCGTTCCGCTGGGTTGCGTTGTCCGGGGATGCGAAGGACATCGCACGAACCGACGCGCTCGCGCTCGAGCTCTTTCCACGTGACGAGCATTTGAAGCGCTGGATCTCACTCGCGCAGAAGAGAATCAAATTCCAGGGATTGCCGGCACGCATTTGTTGGCTCGGTCAGGGTGATCGCGCGAAGTTTGGCCTTGCGATAAACGATCTGGTCGCCAAGGGCGAAATCTCGGCGCCGATCGTGATCGGTCGCGACCATCTCGACACCGGCAGCGTGGCGTCGCCGTTCAGGGAAACGGAAGGCATGCGCGACGGCACCGACGCCGTCGCCGACTGGCCACTGCTCAACGCGATGCTCAATGTCGCCAGCGGCGCGTCATGGGTCTCCTTCCATCACGGCGGCGGCGTCGGCATCGGCAATTCGCTCCACGCCGGCCAGGTGATTGTGGCCGACGGCTCGAGCGAGATGCGCGTTCGCCTGGAGCGGGTTCTTACCAACGATCCGGGAATTGGCGTCGCGAGACACGCAGACGCCGGTTACGAGCAAGCGATCGAGACGGCCCGCGAAAACAATCTGAATCTGCCAATGATCGAATAACGCTTCCCAATAACCACTCGTCGCGCATAGCTCGCCGCATCCCGTATCCCCGATTCCCATCCGCTTCCGTGCTCACCGCCGAATTCAAACCCTGGCACATCCCGCTGTTCATCGCGAAATACGCGTGGCTGGCGACCGCGCGACGACCGGTGCTGGTGCACTTCGAGGTCACCATGCGGTGCAATGCGCGCTGTGGCTTCTGCGATTATTGGAAGACCGACCCGTCTGCAAAGGCATCGGAGCTCAAGTCATTTGCCGATGCAGCCCGCTTCTTCAATCCAGCGCTGATCACGTTCACCGGCGGCGAGCCGACGTTGCGCCGCGATCTCGAGGACCTCGTCGCCGCCGTAAAGGCAGCGGTCCGATTGAAGTACATCATGCTCATCACGCACGGCGGCATGCTCACCCCCGAGCGCGCGCGCTCGCTGTGGCAAGCGGGAGTCAACCAGTTCAATATCTCGCTCGACTTCCTCGACGAGCGCCACGACCGTGCGCGCGGCATTCCCGGATTGAGTCAGCGCATCCAGAACGCCATTCCACGGATGCGTGCAATCGGCATCACCGGCATTCGCTTCAATACCGTGATCAAGCGCGACAATCTCGACCAGCTTATGCCCATCGTCCGCCGCGCGCGCGAGCTGGGCTGCGGCGTCAATTTCAGCTGCTACACCGACGCCAAGAACGGGAATCGTGACGGGCTGATCGAGGGCGAGCAGAAGGACGAGCTGCAGGCCGTGGTCGACGAATTGCTCGCCTACAAGCGAAAGACGCGCGGCGTCATCACCAACTCAGACTACTACCTCGAGCAGATTCCCCGCTACGTGCGCGGCGAGATGCGCGAGCCGTGTCGCTCCGGCATGCGCACCATCCACATCGACCCGGTTGGTCGAGTGAAACGCTGCCCCGATTTTCCGTCCGACTTTCATTGGACGGAATTTCGGAAGTACGAACCGATCGACTGTAATGCGTGCTACTATGCGTGCAGGGGCGAAGCGCAGGCGCCGCTCAGGCTGTCGCGGGTGAGGGATGTTTTTGCCTCGCCGAATGACGTAACTGCGAACTGAACTGCTCACTACCCTGCTTGTAGCTGCCAGCAGCTAGCTACCAGCTTCCCGCTGCAAGCAACGGGACGGATTGGTGTTACTCACCGTTAAGACGGTTGATTAGGCCCTGGAGCATTTTTCTCACTTCGATGGTCTGAGCCAGCAGCGATTTGGCGTCTGTCGCGGAGATTGCGCCTAGATCTCTCCCAATCATCACGTGATGCTCCAACTCAGTTGCAGAGCCCATCGCGTAGCCCAAGAATCGAGCAAAATCCTTGTCGGTTGTTTTAGCTCTTCCTTCCACAATATTCGTCGGGATCGAGAGTGCTGCGCGATTCAACTGGCTTCGCAGCGGTTTGTGCGCCGCGTTGCGGATTTCTGTCGCGACGCGATCAGCGTTTAATGCAAGTGCGTATGCTTTTTTCCAAACCTGGAGCTTTCGGTAATCAGCCACGCCGTACTTTGCACTCGCCTGGACTAAGTACAACACCAATCCGAAACGCGCAGCCTCGTTTTCTTTCTCAGCCGAGATCCGTCCCGTTGCTTGCAGCGGGAAGCTGGTAGCTAGCTGCTGGCAGCTAAAAGCAGGGTAGTTCGCCCTTCAGCCCGCACTAACTTTGATCCATGCCGAACCGCGACCTCCTCTTCCTCAACGCCTCCCAGCTCGTAACCTGTGCCGGCCCCGCCCGAGCCCGCCGCGGCAGCGAGATGTCCGAAATCGGCATCCTCGAAAACTCCGCCGTCGCCGTCAGCAACGGCCGCATTGCCATGATCGGCGCGCCCTCCGATCTCAAGAACGCCTACGGCGATGCAGAAATCGTTGATTGCAACGGCGGCGTCCTCATGCCCGGTCTCGTCGACTCCCACACCCACGCCGTGTTTGGCAAACCGCGCTACGCGGAACACGAGCAGCGCGCGGCGGGATTCGACTACATGGAAATCGCTGCCCGCGGTGGCGGCATCCACGCATCGGTGCGCGACTTTCGCGAGCGCAGCGAAGACGAATTGTACGCGCTGGCGGAGCCGCGCCTCCGCGAGCTCGCCTCGTACGGCACCACCACCGTCGAAATAAAAAGCGGTTATGGGCTCACGACACGCGACGAACTGAAGGCACTCGCGGTTATTGGTCGGCTCGCACCGCAACTGCCGCTTCGCATCATTGGCACCTGGCTCGGCGCGCACGAAATACCGCACGAGTACCGCACGGATGCGGCTCGTCGCGAGCAATACATCGGCGCGTTGATCGACGAACAGCTGCCAAAGGTTGTCGAGCAAAATATTGCCCGCTTCGCCGACGTGTTCTGCGAGCCGGGCGTCTTCACTACCGACGAAACGCGGCGCATTCTCAGCGCGGCGCGGCAAGCCGGACTCGCTCTCAAATTGCACGCTGACGAATTGAAGGCGGCAGGCGGGGCCGAATTGGCGGTCGACCTGAAGGCAACGTCGGCAGATCACCTGGCGGCGGTTTCCCAGCAGGGAATCACCGCACTCGCAAAAGGTTACACCGTCGCTACCCTTCTTCCGGGAACCATGCTTTTCCTCGGCAAATCGGGCCAGGCGCCCGCGCGCGCGCTGATCGATGCAGGCGCTGCCGTCGCGCTGGCGACCGATTTTAACCCCGGGACATCTCCGACCGTCAATTTCCCGCTGATCATGACACTTGGAGTCAGCCAGCTACGGATGAGCCTGGCCGAATGTGTCATTGCGTGCACGGTCAATGGCGCCGCCGCGCTCGGATTGGCCGACGAAGTCGGTCAGATTGCGACTGGCTTCTCTGCAGACATGGCGCTGTTTGCCATCACAGATATTCGTGAGTTGCCATACTGGTATGGGGCACGTCTTTGTGTGGGGAGTTGGAAGGCTGGCGCGCCTTGTCACCCCTACGAAAGCGTCACTAAGTTGCAGGCTCGTTTCCCGGAGGTCGTGCCTACCGGGTAATTCTTGCCCGGTTGCCCCTTTTAATGTCCAACGTCGAAAAGCTCAAAAAAAAGGCTGCTGAGTTCGAGCAGAAAAAGCAGTTCGACAAGGCTCTCGAGATCTACTTACAGATCATCGGGCACGCCGAAGGGCAGCACAACGAGGAAAAGGACGTCACCGTCTACAACCGGGTCGGCGACCTCTACCTGCGCCTCAATAAGACGGACCAGGCCGTCAACTACTACGAGCAGGCCGTCGATTTGTACACCGAGGGCGGTTACCTGAACAACGCCATCGCCCTCTGTAACAAAATCCTCCGACACGCGCCGGCGCGCCACCAGATCTACTACAAGCTCGGCAAAATCTCGGCGAAGAAAGGCTTCAACAGTGACGCCAAGAAAAACTTTCTCGAGTACGCCGATCGAATGCACCGTGCCGGCAAGGACACCGATGCGTTCAAGGCACTGCAGGAATTCGCCGACCTCTGCCCGGGGCAAGACGACATTCGGTTGATGCTCGCCGACCAGCTCGCCAAAGCTGGTAAGACCGCGGAGGCGATCGAGCAGCTGCAGATCCTGCACGAATCGCTCGACGCGGAAGGTCGTACGGCAGAAGCGGAAGCCACCGTGCAGCGGATGCAGAGTCTCGATCCGCAAGTCGAGCCGCGCCGCTCCAAAACGCCGGTCAACCGCGACTCCGGCGGACTCGTTTTTCTCGATGTCGGTGGCTCGCCACCGAAACCGCGCCCCAAGGTCGAATCGACGCGCCGGCCCGAGCCGCCACCGGCGCGCCCGAAGACACCGACACATGTGCAGCCCGATCCTGTGTTCGAGGCGTTGCCCGAGCTCGAGCAGGTTGTGCCCGAGGACGTTCCCCAGCTGGAGATTCAATCCAACTCGCTCGCCGAGCCGACGCCGCAGGAACCGGAAATCGAGCCGACGTTCGATTTGTCGATCGGCGACATCGACGTGTCGCCGCTCGAGGGATTGGAATCGAGCGCCGAGCCGTCGCAGTTCGCGATCGATCCGGAGCTCGGTGCTGGCAACGGCGTCGAAGGACTGATTTCCGCTGACTCCGGACTCAGCTTGAGTGAGCAGGACGCGCTCAATCCCGCCGAGCCGGGCCTCGGTGAACCGCTGCCGGAAGATCCGCTCGCAGGATTGAGCCTGCTCGAGGACGATCGCTTCATCGTCCACGAGCAGGCGTCCGCCGAGCTCGCGCCAGAGCCGGTGGAAGCGGAGGCGCCCCCGGCGCCTCCTGCCGAAACAGCGCCTGCAGAAATCGACACGATCGATCTGCAAATCGATGAGCCGGGACTCGCCGGCGAGGTGATCGTGCAGGACGAAGTGGAGGAACCGGAGCCCGAGCCGCCACCTCCGCCGCGCGCGCCAACTCCAATGCGACCAGCCCCGAGACCCGTCGCCAAGACTCCGCTGCGCGAGCCGCCGCGCGTGGTGCACCACGCCCCGCCGCCAAGCGAGGAAGAGCCTGAAGAGTTCGAGGAAGCGGAGGAAATCGAAGAAGTGGAAGAGCGGCCCGCTGCGAAGGCGAAGCCTGCTCCTCCACCTGCTTCGCCTCTGCGCATGACGCGTCCGAAGAAGAAGGCGAAGACGCCCGCGCGGGAAGAAGCGTCGCCGCCGTCGAACAACGACTCGCAGCGCCAGGCAATCAATCCCTTCATGCGCCCGAAGGGAAAACCCAAAGCGCCTTCGCCAAAAGCGGGTCAGCGGGTGTCGACGCCACCGGACAAAGTCCCGCGCGCTGCTACGCCTAAAGAGAACGCCGCGCCGCCGCGCTCCGACGAGCACTACGTCGACCTCGGCGACTGGCTGCGTGAAGAGCGCGGTCCGCGCTCGTATCGCATGGTTGCCGAAGAGGATCACGATCGCGGGGAAGGCGAGCAGGCGGACTTCACCGACATGCTGGAGAAGTTCAAGGCCGGCGTCGCAGCCAACGTCGACGACGAAGACTTCGACAGTCACTACGACCTCGGCATCGCCTACAAGGAGATGGGCTTGATCGACGAAGCGATCGCCGAGTTCCAGAAGGCGCTACGCGGTGCCACGCATCGCATTCGCGCCTACGAAGCGCTCGGCCAATGCTTCATCGATCGCAATGATTACGAGACGGCGATCACCGTGCTCGGACGCGCGCTGCGCGAGCCAGGCATGGAGGACGAAGATCTGATCGGCGTGCTCTATCTGCTCGGATTCGCTTCGGAAGGGAGCAAGAAGCCCCGCGATGCCGCCGCTTATTATCAGCGGGTGTTCGCCATCGACATCGACTTCCGTGACGTGAGCAAGCGCCTGAAGCAGATGACGAAGGCCGCCGCGAAGTGACCTTTGGCCCGCCTTCGCAAGGGCTGACACCAGCGGGGCGAACCGCAGATATTGAAAGCGTGAACGTGGACGCTCCGCGCGGAGCAGGGCTCAGCGCGATCCAACGACCAATCAGAGACAAGCTCGACGCGGTCTCGCACGCGATGGCTGCCATCGTCTCGAGCGATATGCCGCTCGTCGGCGAAGTGAGTTCGCATCTGCTCGCGATGCGCGGCAAGCTGTTTCGTCCGACACTCCTGCTGCTCTCCAGTGAAGTCGAGAACAACGGCGAAGAACGCGCGATTTCGCTGGCAGCAACGCTGGAGCTGATTCACCTGGCGACACTCGTGCACGACGACGCCGTCGATCACTCAGCGCTGCGGCGCGGCATGCCGACGGTGAACGCGTTGTTCAGCCACCAGATCTCGGTGATCATGGGCGATTTCCTTTACTCCACCGCGCTCACCAATCTCGTGAACCTCGGCAGTCTCGAGGCACTGCAGACGCTGACGCGGGCATCGACGGAGATGACACTCGGTGAGATGCGCCAGTTGGCGGTGACTGATCCACTGCGCTTCACCGAGGCTGAGTACTACGCGCTCATCAAGTCGAAGACCGCGTCGCTGATGCGGGCGGCGTGTGAGCTCGGCGCAATCTCCGGCGCGCGCCGCTACCGCCAGCAACTGGGCGAATTCGGCGAAAATCTGGGCATGGCCTTCCAGATCGCGGACGATCTGCTCGACTACCGCGAAGAAAAGGAAACTACCGGCAAACCGTCAGGTCTCGATTTGCGCGAGCACAAGGTGACGTTGCCGTTGATTCATGCGCTTCGTCACATGTCGCCGGCGGCGCGAGTCGAAGTCGAGCGGCTGTTCGCGACCGACGGCGCGAGCGACGATGACATCGCCTCGGTCGTGGCAATCGTTGGCGACAACGGCGGTTTCGACTATGCGCGACAGTGTGGCGAGGAGTTCGCTGACAAAGCCTACGACGCTCTGAGCGATTTGCCCAACAGCGTAGCGCGGCAGTCCCTGACCGCATCAATTTCGTACGTCATGGAGAGACATTCGTAATGCCACCAACACCACCGCGCGGGCACAACAGGCGCGGGTCGTTGTTCAATTTGCTGGTGCTGGCTGCCGGATTCGTGATCGGCGGATTGCTGACTCAGGTCGGCCGTCGCTTCCTGCCGCCCGGCGCGGCCAAGGATTTCTTCACGACCGGAGTGACTCCTTCGATCGGTCCGCTACCTGTCGATTTGATTATAATCAAGTTTGCCCTTGGCCCAATCGCGCTCGATGTGTCACTTTTGAGTCTGTTGGGTGTACTGATCGCTTATCTGATCGCGCGTTCGCTCTTCTAGGAGTCCTCTATGTTCGGCAATCTGGGTTTCCCCGAGCTCGTCATCATCATGGTGGTGATTCTGCTTCTCTTTGGCGCGAAGCGGATTCCGGAGATCGCGGGGTCAATGGGCAAGGGAATTCGCGAGTTCAAGAAGAACATCAACGATGCGACGCGCGAAGTGACCTCAGAGACTTCTACCGATACTCAGAACCGGTTGACCGCGCCCGAGATCGAGCGGCAGCGCACAGTCGATGAAGCGGAACGCACACCAAAGCGGCTCATCTAAAAAGCGCTGCGGGCTACGGGCTAACTGATCGGTACGAACTGCGGGCTAGCTGCGGGTTACGGGCTAACTGCGGGCAGCGGCCTGATTGAGAATTGCCGACCAACTGCGCGACGCGAACCAGCCGTCATTTATGGCTATGATGCCGCAGGCCGGCCGCAACCCGCATCTCGCAGGTCGCCCGCATCTCGCAGCATCTAGCTCGTATCTCGTAACTAGCCCGCAGCCCGCAACTAGCCCGCACCCCGTACCAATCAGTTAGTTCGCAGTTCGCAGCTATTGCGTCGTCTGTCTCGACGAAGCCTCCACTTGCTTCCGTCGATCATCGATCTTCGCGACCGCCTTCAGATTCGCCAGATAGTCGGCGACTCGCTGACGGCGCAGCTGCTGCAGCGCCTGCGCGCGCAGCGAACCTCTCTGCTTCTCGAACGCGGCGCTATCGGCGGGAATGCGCGCGTCGACCCGCTCAACGATCACGGCGTTCATCGCGCGGATCGGCTGGCTCACCGTCTTGAGCGGAAGTGAGAACGCAGCGCCGACGGCTTCCGGAGCCTGCGCCAACTCGGGTGTGCCGGTCACGCGGGTGAAGAATTTCGTGCTCGTCGCCTGCATGTTCATGAGTCGCGATGCGGACTCGAGTGTGCCCGCCGCCGCCACCTTCGCAAAGTTGGTCGCCTGCGGCATCAGCGCGTCGATCTTCTTCTGCCGCAGCAGATATTGGCGGATATCCCGCTTCGCATCGTCGAGCGACAGCGTTCCGCCTGGCGTCAGCGAGTCGAGCCGCGCCAGATAGTAGCCGTCTTCGGCGTCAAAGAGCTCACTGGTCTCTCCCGGACGCGCACCCTCGAACGCCCACGGACCCACGCTCGGGATGTACTGGCCGTTCACGGTAAGCGGATTTCCTTCGATCGTCGTCGCGCGCAAAATCGGAATGTGCAGCTCGCGCGCGGCTTCATCGAACTTTGCCGGCTGATCGGTGGATGCGGCAATGCGCGACAGGGAGTCGGCGCGGCGATCAGTCAGGGTTGCGGCGGAATCGCTCTGCTGGATGCGGAACAGAATATGGTGCAGCGTCAGCGTATCGCCCTTTCTCTCGTCGAGACGAATCAGGTGATAGCCAAATGGTGTCAGGACCGGTTGTGAGATTTCTCCGGGCTTGAGCTTCTCCGCCGCCTGCTCGAACGGCGCCACGAAGCGGCCCTTCGGACCCTTGCCCAGCGCGCCGCCGTTGACGGCACTGGCAGAATCGGCCGACTCCGCCTTCGCGACATCCTCGAATTTTTCGCCGCCCAGAATCCTTGCTCTGACAGCGAGCGCGCGATTGCGCACTGCGGCCGAATCGGCAGCACTGACGGTGCGCGGAATGATCAGAATCGAGACCTTCGCTGAACCGGGACGCTCGAACTGCTTTTTGTGCGTGTCGTAGTATGCGCGCACTTCATCGTCGCTCACGCGCACTGCCGAATCAGAAATGCGGTCAGGCTCGAAATCGACGAAAGTCACACGCGCCGAATCGTTGCTGTCCTTGTAACGGCTCCACAACTCCGCGTCAGTGACGTAGACCTCACTGGCGATCTGATCGAACAGCTTTTCCTTCGGAATTTCTGTCCGATAATAGGCCTCCAGCTGATAAAGCAGGCCCTGTTGTCTGGCGAGCGGACTGGCGAGGAACCGCTGGTACTTCTGAGGGTCGAAGCGGCCATCCGTCTGCAGGTCGGGGGCTTGCATCAGCGCTGGAGGGGGGCTAAACCGTGCCGCCTGAAGGATTTCGTCGTCTGTAACAGTGATACCGCGACGTTTGTATTCCTGGCGGAGGAGGGCGTCGGTCACGAGCTGGTCGAACGCCTGGTCCATCAATCGCTGCCTCTCATCGAGAGAGATGCTCTGATTGCTGCGCTGGATTTCCTCCTGCTCGAGATTCTGTGTCGCCTGGTACCAGGTTGTCGCGAGAATGTCTTCGCCGTTAACGGTGGCGACAGGGGTGGTGCTCGTCACCGGTGCACGTCCCAGCAGACCCGAAGTCTCGGCGAGAAGAAAGCCTCCGACGAACAGAATGACGATGATTATCCAGATGTATTTTGCGGAGGCCCGCATCGATTGCAGCAAGGCACTACTCCTGAATTCGGGAAGCGGGAAGAGCGAAGCGGGAAGATGATTGCTTGGCTTCCCGCCTCGCGCGTCCCGCGAAAGGCGTATAGCCTTGTAAACTATGAGTTTGAGTCACTTTCATGCAAGTCGCGCTAAAGGCCGGAATGATGCATCTTTCTCGCTTCCGCAACTGAGCGTGAAACGGGAGTTCGCGACAAATCGGCACTAAAAAGCACCAACGACCGAGGTTTTCTGACCAACGGCATCGGTAATTGTGGTCTGATTGAGGATCGAGCACTAACAGCGACGCGGCGTTAATGGATTACGATCGGCTGAGAGAGTTACAAGAAAAATTCGAGGAGAATCCGCGCCGTTACTTCGCGCCGCTCGCCAACGAATATCGTAAGGGCGGGCAGCCCAAGCGTGCGATCGAGATTTGTCGCGCGCAGCTGGCACAGATGCCGGGGCACATGAGCGGGCAGATCGTATTCGGCCAGGCCCTCTACGAAGCGGGAGAATTCGATGAAGCGCGTCAGGTGTTCGAGCGCGCACTCTCACTGGATCCCGAAAATCTCATTGCACTTAGAACGCTCGGCGACATGTCGCTGCAGAGCGGTGATACTCAGCAAGCTCGAAAGTGGTACACGCGTCTTCTCGATGCCGATCCGAAAGACACTGCGGTGATCGCGCTTGTTTCGGAGATCGATGCATCCGCCGCAGCCGTGACGCCGGTGCCTGAAGAAATCCCTGGCGTCGACACCGATGCGGGTGATCAGCCAATCCCGTTTATCACCGACGTTGAAGGCGAAGCCGTTGGCCCAGAGCCGGCAATCGCGTCTTCCGACGCGCCGCCGGCAACCGACACCGCGGCGCCGGCGCCGGCGCCGGCCGTGCACGTTCCGCCCGCCGCGCCTCCACTCGGTTCGACGATCGGGCGCACGACCGTTGCGCCGCCACCACCACCTCCTTCTTCGGCACCGAGTGAGATTGGAGCCGTCGAAGGATTGGAGCGGCACTATCCCACGGAGCCGGAAACGCCGCCAGACGTGCAAGAAGCCCCGATCGAGGAAGATTACGGAGTAGGTCTGGGGAGCGAAGGTCTGACCAGCTCGCTGCCGACGCCTCACACCGGGCTTACCGGCGCTTACGCCCGCATTCAGACGCCCGAAGCAACCGAGGGCCTGCAAGGCAGCGCAGCGGAGCCCGAACCCACGGGAACGGAAGGACTGCAGGGCAGACCGGTTCCGCAGCCGCTTGCAGGGGCGCGCGGGTCGCGGTCGGATGACGAAGAGGCGCTCGACACCTGGACTCCGCCGCCAGGTGCGCACGTGCACGAGCGTGTCGAGTCTCGCAAGGAAGATCGAATGTTCTCGGGTCCGTCGACCGAGCCATTCGTCAACGAGACGATGGCGCAGCTCTACCTGCAGCAGGGATATCGGCAGCTTGCGCTCAAGGTGTATTACCAGCTCGCTGCATCGCGTCCGGATGATCAGGGCCTGAAGGACAAAATCGCCGAGATCGAGGCAGCTGACCGCGCAGCGCATCCCGAGGCGCCAACCGCACCACGTGCGCCCGAGCCGGTTCTCTCGCGCGCGCCAGAGGCTCCTGTGCAACGCACGCGCGAGCCCGTTGCACCGCCTGCACCCGAGCCTGTTGCACCACGTGCACCCGAGCCTGTTGCACCGCGTGCATCCGAGCCCATCGTGGCGCGGGGAACGGAGCCATCGATCGAGAGACCGACTGCGCCGCCCGCACCTCGCGCTCCGTCGATTGAATCGCCGACGCCATCGCGCGCTCCGGAATCTGAAGAAGGTCCGAGCTTCGATCGTTCGCCAGTAGATTCACCGCCGACCTCGCAGCCGACGCGCGAGCGCGAATCGATTGAATCCCCGGTGCGCGAAGAGCCACAGGCGGAGCCGGAAGGAATCGCTGCGCGGCAGCCGTCGGTGAGGGAGTTCTTCGCTACACTCGGTCGTCGTCGTCCGCCTCGCTCGATGTCTGCGGGAACTCGTGGCGGTGGCGGCGGGACGAGCCACGGTGGCAACGCCAGCGTAAACGCGTCCAGCAATCCAGCTATGTCAGCTGGTGCTGCTTCGAGTGCGAGCGCGCCAATGAACGCTACGCCCACTCCGGCCGTTGATGCGGGTGCGGTGATGGGAGGAGCCGCACCGAGTGCATCGCTCGATGCAGTGTTCGCGGGCGCACAGGTGAATCCAGCCGACAGTCGCGCGGCATCACGCTTGGCCGGTGCATTCAGCGGCACGCCGGGCGCACGTACGACGCCGCCAACGCCACCGATGCCGACACCGCGCGTCAATCCAAGACTCCCGCAGGCGCAGGAATCGGAAGAAGACGTCGCGAAATTCCGCGCCTGGCTCGACGGACTCACGGGCGAGTGAGAATCGCCGTCATCAATGGTCCAAATCTCAATCTGCTCGGCACGCGTGAGCCCGAACTTTATGGCACTGAGACGCTGGCCGACATCGAGGCGCATCTCTTGACCGTCGCCAAAGAGCTTGGCGTCGATCTCACGTTTTCGCAGCACAATGGAGAGGGAGAGATCGTCGAGGCAGTTCACGCCCTGCGCGGGCGCGCCGACGGTGCTCTGGTAAACGCGGGCGCATACAGTCACACCAGCCTCGCCATTCGTGACGCTCTGGCAGGGGTGAAAGTGCCGTTCGTCGAAGTGCATCTCACCAACATCTACGCGCGTGAACCGGAGCGACGTCGTTCCGCGATTGCAGACGTCGCCATGGCGGTGATTTGCGGATTCGGATCTTATGGATACGAGCTGGCGCTACGCGGTCTCGTGAAACGGCTGCCGGTGGTTGCCAATGGTTGATCGCCGTCCGGCCCGCATCGCCGCTCTGCGCGATGCGATCACCGCTGCGCACATCGATGCGCTGGTGCTCACCAGCCTGCCCAACGTGCGTTACCTCACCGGGTTTTCCGGGACGAGCGCGCTGGTGCTGGTGACGCAGCGCGATGTGCATTTCATCACTGATTTCCGCTACGATCAGCAGGTCAAGCAGGAAGTTGGCGACATCGTCGTCGCGCGCATCGAGGCGCAGAGCCTTTGGACGGGGCTCTGGAATCTGGGCACGACACTCAACGGCATCGAGGTCGTCGGCTTTGAGTCGGCTCACCTTCTACATCGCGATTTCCAGCGATTGCTGACCGAGGGAACGCGTTGGCAGTGGCGTCCCGAGGTCAATCTCGTGGAAGCGCTGCGTGAGTCGAAGGACCCGGACGAAGTCGAGCTGATTCGTCAGGCAGGCCAAATGGCCACGAATGCGCTCAAAAAAACGCTGGCTGAAGTGCGCGTCGGAATGACGGAGCTGAACGTTGCTGGAATTCTGGAGCATGCGCTGCGCGACGAGGGCAGTGAAGATTTTCCGTTTGCGACGATCGTCGCCTCTGGTCCACGCGCCGCGCTGCCACATGCGCGCGCGTCGGGGCGCGCGATCGAGCGTGGTGATCTGCTGCTGCTCGATTTCGGCGCGCAGTACAAGGGCTACTGTTCCGATGTGACGCGCACCGTCGTCGTCGGCCGCGCGACTTCAGAGCAGAAAGAGATCTACGAAATCGTGCGTCACGCCAACGCGGTCGCTGCGAATTCGGTTCGCGCCGGAATGAAGGGTCAGGAAGCCGATGGACTGGCTCGCCGCTACATCGAGGATCGCGGGTACGGCGAGGCATTTGGCCACAGCCTCGGTCACGGTCTCGGTCTGGAGGTTCACGAAGCTCCCCGGCTCGCGAAGACGGTCGAAGCACCACTGGGTGCAGGTGCGGTCGTGACGATCGAGCCAGGGATCTACAAACCCGGCTGGGGAGGCGTACGCATCGAAGACGATGTCCACCTCGCGACTAGCGGCCCAGAGATTCTGACGGACTTTCCCCGCGAACTGCTGGAGGTCGCGTGACGCTTCCCGCTTCCCGCTTCCCGCTTCCCACCCAATGACCATGATCGACCTCCGCTACGTAAAGAAGCTGGTGGAAATGCTGGACGAATCGAGCGTCGACTCGATCGAGATTTCGTCCGACAAGGGGATGAAGATCCGGATCTCCAAGACTCCGCAGCAGCGGGGTGCGGTGCAGGTGGCGGCGCCGATGGCAATGCCCGCGCTGCTCCCGCAGGCCGCTCCGGCCCCCGTTGCGGCCCCGGAAGCGGCTTCCGCCGGCGCAGATGTTCCCAAAGTGGAGGCTCCCAAGTCTAAATACCTGGAAGTGAAGTCTCCGATGGTGGGGACTTACTACAGTGCCCCCGAGCCGGGGGCCAAGCCGTACCTCGCCGTCGGTGATCGTATCAGCAAGGGACAGATCCTTTGCATCATCGAGGCGATGAAAATCATGAACGAGATCGAGTCGGAGTTCGATGGAGTGGTGAAAGAAATTCTCGCGTCCAACGCACATCCCGTCGAATACGGCCAGGTCCTCTTCCGCATAGATCCGAATGGCTGAAAAACTGAGTCCGCCGCCGCCGAAAATGGCTGCACCGTCCTCGCACTCGTCGTCGTCGTTCGACTACAAGGGCGTGCTGCAGCACATGATTCAGGCGAACGCCTCCGACTTGCATCTCAAGGTTGGTCGCCCGCCAACGCTGCGCGTGGATGGTCAGATGGTGTCGCTCGATCTGCCGGCGCTGAAGCAGGAGGACTTGCGCAGTCTCGCCGAGCAAATCATGGCGCCCAAGAACATCAAGGAGTTCTCGGAGCAGAAAGAGTCAGACTTTGCACTGGCGGTGCCCGGCATCGGTCGTTTCCGCGTCAATGCGTATCAGCAGCGGGGGACGATCGCGTACGCAATGCGTTCAGTGCCTTTCCAGGCCAAGACCATCGGCGAGCTCAATCTGCCCGAAGTCTGTGAGCGCATCGCTTTGATGCCGCGCGGACTGATTCTCGTCACCGGAATCACGGGATCGGGAAAATCGACGGCGCTGGCGTCGATGCTCAACTACATCAACCAGAATCGGCACGCCAACATCATCACCATCGAAGATCCGATCGAGTTCCTGCACCGCGACATCAAGAGCAGCATCAACCAGCGCGAGGTCGGAACCGATACCAACAGCTTCGCGCAGGCGTTGCGGCGCGTGCTCCGTCAGGACCCTGACGTGCTGCTGGTCGGTGAAATTCGAGACATGGAAACGCTGGACATCGCGCTCAAGGCGGCGGAAACCGGCCACCTCGTTTTCTCGACGCTTCACACCACCGATGCGGCGCAGACGATCAACCGTATCCTCTCGTTCTACCCGCCACACCAGCAGACCGAAGTACGCTACATGCTGTCGACGGCTTTGCGCGCAATCATCTCGCTGCGTCTGGTGCGCCGCGCCGACAAGAAGGGTCGCGTTCCCGCCGCCGAAGTTTTGGTCAATACCGAAGCCGTGCGCGACCAGATGCGCGACATGAGCAAGGCGATGAGCATCCCGCAGCTGATCAAGGAAGGCGCGGTGCCCTACGGCATGCAGAGCTTCGATCAGTCGTTGATGAACTGGTACGAGAAGGGTGTCATCACGTACGATGATGCAGTATTCGCCGCGACGAATCCGGCGGAGTTTGCATTGCGCGCACAGGGAATCTCGGCGTCGTCCGATACTTCGTGGGATACCGTTAAACAAGAAGCCACCTGATTCCGAACGGAGTACTACGGACCAACTGCATCGACAATTGCGGATTGATTGAGGAGTTCGCACTAGGACACCCGCCGGATCGAGAACGCCGCCTTCCTAGTCCGTCGTCCTGCGGGCCAGTTCGTGTCCGCCATTCTCAATCAGTACGAACTTGTCGATGCCGTTGGTCGGAAGTACTCCGTCCTAGTTATTTTCGTACGAACTTTGCTTCTTGATCGCCCACATTGTTTAAGAAGATCCTAATCGCCAACCGCGGCGAAATCGCTCTGCGCGTCATCAGAGCCTGCCGCGAGCTCGGCATTCAAACCGTCGCGGTGTACTCCGAGGCTGACCGCGAATCGCTGCACGTCCGCTTCGCCGACGATGACGTGTGCATCGGGCCGGCGCCGGCGCGCGAATCCTATCTCAACATCCCGCGCATCATCGCGGCAGCGGAGATCGCCGGCGCCGATGCCATCCATCCGGGTTACGGCTTTCTCGCCGAGAACGCGGAGTTCGCGGAAACGTGCATCGCGTCCAACATCAACTTCATTGGACCAACTCCGGGCCAGATCCGCGTCATGGGCGACAAGGCTGCGGCGCGCAAAACGATGCAGGATGTCGGTGTGCCGATAGTGCCAGGCACACCAGGTCCGATCGAAGATTCCGACGAAGCGTTGAAATTCGCGCGTGATATTGGATTCCCCGTCATCATCAAGGCGGCGGCCGGTGGTGGCGGCAAAGGGATGCGTGTCGCCACCGATCCGGAAGATTTTGCGCGCTCGTTTCAACTCGCCCGGTCGGAAGCACTCTCCGCGTTCGGCAACGGCGACGTCTACGTCGAGAAGTATCTCTCGCGGCCGCGGCACATCGAGTTCCAGATCATGGGCGATCGCCATGGCAACGTCATCCACCTCGGCGAGCGCGACTGCTCGGTGCAGCGGCGACATCAGAAGCTGATCGAGGAAGCGCCGAGTCCAGCGATGACGCCGGAGCTGCGCGAAAGAATGGGCGAAGCGGCGGTGAAGGGCGCGAAGGCAATCGATTACGTCGGCGCCGGCACCATCGAGATGCTGCTCAACGAAGACAAATCGTTCTACTTCATGGAAATGAACACCCGCATCCAGGTCGAGCATCCGGTGACCGAGATGCTGACGGGCGCCGATCTGGTGAAGGAACAGATTCGAGTCGCGGCGGGCGACAAACTTTCGATCAAGACTCCGGTGGAGCGCCGCGGACACGTCATCGAGTGCCGCGTCAACGCCGAAGATCCAGCGCGCAACTTCCAACCGTCGCCGGGATTGATCGAAGTCTTCCATCCACCCGGCGGACCGGGCGTGCGCCTCGACACCCACGTCTACGCGGGCTACAAAGTGCCGCCGTTCTACGATTCGCTGCTGGCCAAACTGATTTGTCAGGGGCGTGATCGGGCCGAGGCGATCACGCGCATGCAGGTCGCGCTCGAGAGCTTCATCGTCGAGGGAGTGACGACGACAATTCCGTTCCTCGGCCGAGTGATGGCCAATGAAAGATTCCAGGCAGGACAGGTGGACACCAAATTCCTCGAACGCGAGAGCCAGTTGATGAAGGAGCCGGCAAGTGCGGCTTGATGTTTTCTTTTCCCCGATCGAGGTGAAGCCGTCGGATACCGCCGGACGCCTCGTTGCGATCGTCGACGTGCTGCGTGCGTCGACCACCGTCGCAACCGCGTTGGGCAATGGCGCCAAGACGGTGATGCCGCTCGAAGGCGCCGATGATGTCATCGTTCGCTCGAAGGAATTCCATCGCTCCGCGGTGATACTCGCCGGCGAACAGGGCATGCAGCCAATTCCAAGCTTTGACCTCGGAAACTCACCGCAGAGCTTCACGCCGGAAGTTGTCGAGGGGAAGACGATCCTCCTCACGACGACCAACGGGACGAGGGCTCTCCTGCGGGTCCAGGGCGCGCGTGACATAGTTGTGGCTTCATACGTCAACTTCACGGCGGTGCTGACTCTGATGAAAGTCGCGGCCAGCTCCGATACCGACATCGCCATTATCTGCGCGGGCGAGGAAGGAGGATTTACCCTCGAGGACGCAGCCTGCGCTGGGCGTTACGCAAGAGCACTTCCCAAACGGTCCGACGCGTTCGAGGCGAACGATGCGGCGGCCGCGTCAGCGTTGATCGAAAAAAGATATGGCGACAACATCGCGAAAGTCTTCAAAGAGTCGGCCCACGGAAAAGCGCTCGCGGAAGCAGGATTTGGTGACGACCTCGCCGCCGCCGCGGAAGTGGACTCCTATCCTGTGGTCCCGATCTACCAGGACCGACAAATCACGAAGCTCGGGCCAGAACGGGCACGATAAGCCGTCGTCGTCCGCGCTGGCGCGCGAGATCCGCGGCATCGTCCTTCTGCTTTTCGGAATCTTTCTCGCCGGGGCGCTGGCAGCCCAGGGCGTCACCCAGCTGCAGGGTCACGGCAGCATCAAAGGCAACTTTGGTTGGATCGGCGCGCTGCTCGCGCGTCCAATCGCGCTGCTCGTTGGCTGGCCCGCCGCTGCGCTTCTACCCCTGGCACTGATGGCGCATGCACTGCGCCTCTTCGGTCGACTGGGCGAGCGCAAAGACCGCTCGTGGATGGTGTTCTTGCTCGGTATGGTGGTGCTGCTGCCCGTGCTTTTCGGGTTGGCTGGCAGTGGCGAGCGAGAGGCGTCGGCGCTGGCGGGTATCTGGGGTGACTTTGCCGCTTTCTATCTGCTGCAGTTCGCGGGCACCGTCGGCGGCTGGATCATCCTCGCCATCGCACTTTGCACTCTCACTGCGGTCGCGTTGTCGTGGAATCCGATTCGAGTGATCGTTGCGAAGCGTGTGCGCACGGTCGATTCGATGACCGCGCCGACGCCGGCAGAGCGGGTCGGACTCGATCCGTCGAAGGAAATCGTAGTTCCTGCGTCGAACGCGGCAGCCAGCGTTGTCTCGGCGACATTGCTGGAGCCGGAGCCGGAAGAGATGCCGGCCATTGATCACTCGCTGATGCAGACCGCGAATGAAGAGCCGGTTCTGCCGATCAAGAAGAAGCGCGAACCTGGAGGCGGGAAGCGGGAAGGGGGAAGCGGCAAGCGGGCGGTGCCCAATGCCGAGACCATCGGCGCCGCCATCGACGCGTTCGAGGCGACGGAGAACTTCACGTTCTCCGATGAAGACCTGCCGTCGCCCGAATTGCTGTCACCACCGCCCCCGCGCAACGCCGACGTCGGCAGACGCGAGCTCGATGCAATGGGTGTGAAATTGATGGAGGCACTGCGCACGTTCCGCGTCGAAGGCGAGCTCGTCGGGCGTACAACGGGTCCGGTGGTGACACAATACGAGGTGGCGCCTGCCGCGGGCGTGAAAGTTCGCCAAATCGCGAATCTGTCGAACGACCTCGCGCTGGCGATGCGCGCCCAGAGCATTCGCATCGTCGCGCCAATTCCGGGCAAGGGCGCAGTCGGCGTCGAAGTGCCGAATCCAAATCCCGAGATGGTCGCCTTCAGAGAGCTCATCGAGTCGCGCGATTTTCAGAATGCGCGCGCGGCGCTGCCGATTGCACTCGGCAAGGATCTGGAGGGCAGGCCGATCATCGCCGATCTGGCCAAGATGCCACACTTACTCATCGCGGGGGCGACTGGGTCAGGGAAGAGCGTTTGCATCAACACGCTGATCACATCGCTGGTCTATCGTCACACGCCGACGACGCTGCGCTTCCTGATGGTCGATCCGAAGATGGTGGAGCTGTCGGTGTACAACGTGCTCCCGCATCTCCGGCACAAAGTCGTCACCGACAATCGTGACGCTGCCGCCGTTCTAAAATGGGCCGTGTTGGAGATGCAGGATCGCTACGAGCTGTTGGCCGCGAATGGCGCGCGCAACATCCAGGATTTCAATCGCAAAGTACAGGAAGGACAGAAACTCAAGAACGTGAAGCGCGCGGACGTGGCGTTCGAGGATCTCGAGTACAAGGGCGGCATCGTTCCCTACATCGTAGTGGTGATCGACGAGCTCGCCGATCTGATGATGACGGTGCAGGGTGAGATCGAGACCCCGCTCGCAATGCTGGCGCAGAAGGCGCGCGCGATCGGCATCCATCTCATTCTCGCGACGCAGCGCCCGAGCGTGAACGTGATTACCGGGTTGATCAAGGCAAACTTTCCCAGCCGCATCGGCTTCCGCGTCGCTTCGCAAGTCGATTCACGCACCATTCTCGACGGCATTGGCGCCGAGGCGTTGCTCGGCAACGGCGACATGCTTTTCATTCCGCCGGGCAAGTCGGAGCCCGCGCGGCTGCAGGGCGCGTTCATCTCGAGCGAAGACACCGAGCGCCTGATGGGTTGGTACGAAGATCGTCGTCAGCAGCGCAAGGCTGCCTTCGAGGCGCAGGGCCTCATCGTCGACGACTCGCCGAGCGAGACGGACATCATCGAGACGATTCGTCGCAAGGAAGCGGAAGAAGCCGGAGGCAGCGACGCGGAATCGCTCGACGATCAGGACCGCGACAAACTATTTCGCGAGGCGGCTGAGATTGTCATCCAGCACCAGCAGGGATCCACATCGCTGCTTCAGCGGCGTCTCAAGGTTGGTTACGGTCGGGCAGCGCGCATAATCGATCAGCTGCACGCAGCCGGCATCCTGGGTCCGCCGGATGGATCAAAGCCCCGCGATGTACTCGCGGGGCTCGATGATCTGGAAAGGATTGCGCCGCGGAATTGAAGCCTGACAATAAAAGGAGTTAACCGGCCTTTACTTCTCCGCTACGTGCTGAGGACCAAATCCTCCTCTGCGGTATAATCGACGCGCCCTGATCCATCGGTGTAATGAGTCACTGTCGTCACGTGAATGAGTGTTCTCGAGAGCATGTGGACGGTGACGTTCCTCGTCGAGAACTGGGTCGAGATGGAGAACGTGGCAATCGAGCTCGACGTCCATTGACTGACGTCGACGACGCCGCCGCTCCAACTACAGATGGTGCCGGCGAGATTCGGATCGTCGCACGCGCCTTCGCCTCCGACCGCCACACTCTGATCCGGTGCATACCCAAGATGAAGCGTGCGCATCGTGGGGTTGTCACTGTTGGCCTCGTTGAACCAGCCGTCCAGCAGATCGCTCAACGGAAAGGTCTGCTTCGTGAAAGTCTGTGAAGTGCTCGTGAAATCAGTACGCGTATCCGGCGGCTGGAAGTCGTAGGAATTCTGGATGCTCACTTGTGTCGGTGAGACGAACGTGATGGTCTGCGTGACGATCACAAATCCCTGATTCCACACCGCGGTGAGCTTTTGCAGAGAGTTCCACTGACTCAGGTCTGCCGGTGTAGTTCCCCAATCACAGTTTGTCGGGGAGCAGGCGCCGAAAGCGTGTACGGAGACGGCGCTTCCGTCGACAGAAATGTCTACCTCAGGATTGTCACCGGTGTTCGGGTTGTCGTTCAGCCAATTGCCTTGTAGAACGCTGAAATTGACCGGGTTGGTGACGACAAGCGTGAAAGTGATTGGTCCGCCCAACGCGGCGCCATCAACAGTGAGGTGGTAGACTCCCGGCGTCGTCGGTACCGCCCAGTTCACACCGGCGTAACCACCACCTGAGACCGCACTCTCGACATCGATAGGTAGACTGTCCGTCACGATATCGAGTTGTGTTGCAGCTCCGACGTCGCTGCCCACTTCCGCGATGGCACCGCCATTAGCCTCGGCGAGTTGAAAGTGCACCGGCAGGTCGGGCAATCCGACAGAATTCTGATGCTGGCCGTCGTGGTGATTGCTGCCAATCAGTCGCACGTAGACTTGAACGTTCCCCGGGCCGGTTCGTGTGATCTCGGTGGATCCGACGGGCGCGATCGTCGCACTGATTGCCGGACCGATGTTGCTGAACCCAGTGGAGATTCCGCCCAAGCCGAGGTCTACGCCGTACGCGGTTTTCACTCCGAATATCGAACCGACACCACTCCTGACTTTGCGCCAGCTCGCACGCGCCAATTGTGAGAGTCCGGTGGATGGCGCCGAGCCGATGACCGCCGGCGCCGAACAGTTGCGCGTTGCGGCGGACAGAATTCCCGCATCACTCGCGTCCGCGAGTGCGTGCGGCGGTTCATTCAGCCCGGATGAATACATCTCGGCGTACTTTTCGCGAGGATCGCCGCTGCCTTGGAGCGAGTAGCATACAGCTACGGTTACAGGAGTTGCGAATTGCCGCCCGCTTTCATCGATTGCGGCCAGATGTGGCGTCGTCGAGAAGTTGAAGCAGCCCGGAAATTGTTGTAGCCGCAGTCCCAGGTGACATGGCTTGGTCGATTCGCCAGTCACAGGATCGGTCGTGCCGATGTCGACCTGCGCAATTGTCACTACCACGTTCTGTGGACCATCCGCCGGCAGCCACCCATTGGGGAACCTGGCGCCTGCTACCGATCCAGCGCCGCCATCGACAGTCACCGTTTGCGAGCCGGTTGGACTGGAGTTCGAGACCGTCGTTGAGAAGCAGAGAGCCGCATCGCCGCATAGCGCGGATCCGCCCCCGTGTTCGATCCGGAATTTTATCGGTAGCGTGGAATTTTCGTTGAGCGGAATAGTCTCGCCCGTGCGTGCGTTGCGAAGTTCCTTCATGCTCGAGACGGGATCTACATCTGCAACGCCGAACGGCTCCGACGATCCTTCGACGAGAACCTTGATGCGATAGTACTTGGTTACATCAAGGTTCGACTCGCCGACGTGCCACACCACCTGATAAAATCCATCCGGCGGATTCTGCAGCGTGACCGTTCCGGCAGGAAATTTTGCTTTCAGAGGCACGTTGGTCGCACAATCGGTAACCACCGGTTGACCTTGCGCGTCGACGGGCGCTGTCGCGAGCTGGCAGACCTCGACGGTCAGTGAAGATGCGAGAGTGGCATTGAACTGACCCGGCTCGAAGTTGGGATCGTGTGAGGGATCTGAAACCAGCGGCGGCAGGAAAAAGAAATCCTTGTTGCCGCCGTGCGCGCCGTCGCTGATGATTTTTGACTGACCGGGTGGAGCGGAGATCTGCGTCGGTGACTTTGCATCACGACAAGCGGCGGCTATGAGAAGGAGATAGACAGCAAGACGTCGCGCGTTCATCGTGAGCCCCCGCAGTGCATCGACGGTTAAGTTGATCCGGCTCAAAAGGATGTTTGCCGGCGGCCCACTATATGGGTTTGGCCAACACTGTCAATAGAGCGCGTTTGCATCGACGTGTTGTCGTGACGCATCAGGCAGACGTCACGTGCTGCCTCCTCGACATGCGAATGTCAGAATTAGACAGAGAACGCGCACGGCAAAGTGCGTAACTGCATTGCTTCTGGCGGCTTAGCGTAAACATCCATATAGTAGCCGCCGGGTACATCGCGGTTTTCTCACCCGACGAGGCATGCCTACATCTCTCGAACGGCTTCGTGCAGCCATCGCCGAGCGTTATGAGATCAAGCGCGAGCTTGGTCATGGTGCAATGGCGACCGTGTACCTCGCGCACGATCTCAAGCAGGATCGCGACGTCGCTGTCAAAGTATTGCGCGACGATGTCGGATTCGCGCTCGGTCACGAGAGATTCCGCCGCGAGATCGAGCTCGTAACGCATCTCAGTCACCCGCACATACTGCCGATCTACGATTCGGGAGAAGCGGGCGGCGAGTTGTTCTACGTGATGCCGTACGTCGAGGGCGAGTCACTGCGCAGCAAGCTCAATCGCGAACGCCAGCTCTCCCTCGACGATGCGCTGCGCATCACGTGCGAGGTTGCCAGCGCGCTCGACCACTCGCATCGACACGGGATCATCCACCGCGACATCAAACCGGAAAATATTCTGCTCGAGGATGGGCAGGCGCTGCTCGCCGATTTCGGCATCGCGCGCGCTGCGCAGCTGAGCGGCGAGAAGTTGACCAGCACCGGCGTCTCTCTCGGAACGCCGACCTACATGAGTCCCGAGCAGGGGATGGCGGATCCGAATCTCGATGCCCGCAGCGACATCTACAGCCTTGGGTGTGTGCTCTACGAGATGCTCGCCGGCCAGCCACCGTTCACCGGCAACACCACCCAGGCGCTGATTGCGAGACACTCGCTCGACCAGGTGCCATCGCTCAGCGTCGTCCGCAGCTCGGTGCCGGAAGATGTCGAAGACGCGATTCTGTGCGCGCTCGAGAAAGTGCCGGCCGATCGCTTCAGCACCGCGCACGAATTCGCCGACGCGTTGCGTGCGTCCCAGGGGAGCGGCATGCATCCGATTCGGCGCACGGGGCAGCGCTCGCGACAGCTTGCTCGTCCGCGCCGCCGAGACTGGCGGCTGGTGACGGGAATCGTCGCCGGCGCATTGCTCGTGCTCACCGGCGCTGCCTGGGCAAGCAAGGAGCTCCTGACCAAGGGACGTCCGGTCGTTACGTCCGGCTTTAGGCCACAGCGGCTCGCCGTTCTCTATTTCAAGGATCTCACGCCCGGCAACAAGCTTGGCTACCTCGCCAGCGGTCTGACGGAATCTCTGATTGCCGATTTGAGTCGCGTGAGCGCGCTCGACGTCGTTTCAGCGAACGGCGTCAAGCAATTCGAGGGCACTGACGTTTCGCGCGATAGCATCTCGCACGCGCTCGAGGCGGGGACGCTCGTCGATGGCGAAGTCGAGGCCGAGGGCAGTCAGGCGCGGGTCTCGTTCCGTCTGATCGACGGCAACAGCGGCGCCGACATCAAGCGTGCGTCGATTGTCGCCCCGCTCGGCGATCCACTGATTCTGAAAAGCAAGCTTGCCGATTCGATCGCGCAGAGCCTGCGTGTGATGCTCGGCGATGAAGTGCGTCTGCGCGCATCACAGGCGGGCACTCAGAATCCGACGGCGTGGTCACTGGTGCAGCGTGCGCAGAAAATGCGCAACGACGCCGACGCGCTGGAAAAAGGTGGCAACGTCGACGCCGCCGCAAATCAGTTACGTGGGGCCGACACGCTGTTGCGGCAGGCGCAGGATCTTGATGCCAACTGGTCTCAGCCGCTGGTGGTGCGGGGACTGATTGCCGCGAAGCTGTCGAAGCTCAATCACGATGCGTCGCAAGCGGAAAGTCTTCTCAACGGTGGCTTGGCGATCGCCGATAGCGCGATTGCGCTCAATCCGCGCGACGCCGACGCGCTCGAGTTGAGAGGCGCACTGCGCGCCGAGGCAGTCGCGCGCGGCCTGGTGCAGGACCAGCACAAGATGCAGGACCAGGTGCAACTCGCCGAAAACGATTTGCGTGCAGCGATCGAGATCAACCCCGAACAGGCTCGTGCTTTGTACATCCTGAGCACCATCGCCTACGTGCATCAGGACGTTCCACAGGCGAACAACCTTGCGCAACGCGCCTACGACGCCGACGCGTATATGACCTCGGCACCGAACATTCTCTTCGAGCTATACGTCACGTCGTACGATCTGGGCGCGTTTTCTCCGGCGCAGAAATGGTGCGACCTGTTCAAGAGACGGTTTCCGGAGAATCCGAACGTGGGACGCTGTCAGCTCTGGATCATGACCACGAAGGTCGCGAGCAAGGATCCGAATGAGGCGTGGCGTCGCGCCGCGGAGTACGTGCGACTGGCGCCGCCCCAGCTGAAGGAGTACACAAAGCGTGAAGCGCAGATCGTGGTGGCGCAGGTGCTCAATCGAGCGGGCATGCCCGACAGCGCGCGCCGCGTGCTGACGCGCGCCCGGACGAGCGATCCGGCTATCGATCCCCGCGGCGAGCTGCTCGGCTATGAAGCGTTCGTGCGTGCGCAGCTGGGAGACAAGAAGGAGGCAGTCGACCTTCTGCAGAAGTATTTGACGGACCATCCTGAGCACCGTGGCGGATTCTCGAAAGCAAATTCGTGGTGGTGGCAGCCGATTCAGGACGACCCGCGCTTCAAGACCCTCATCGCCACCGGCTGACATGTCGGCAAACATGCTCGACTCGCGCGCGGCTCTCGCCGCCGAGATCGCCGAATCGGTGCGCATGCAGCTGCGCGCCAAGCAGGACGCGGCGCAGCTCGAGCGCGCGATCGAGAAGGCGTTGTTCGATGAAGCGCGCCGAGCCGAGCTGAGACTCGCTTATCTGAGAGTCAGCGCGGCGGGCGTGTTCTCGCTGTTTGTGTTCGGCCGACTGCTGCTGTCTGAGTTCACATCGATTCCTGCGCCGACGGCGGGTAGCCTCGGCGCCGCACTCGGCTGGATGACGTTCTCGGCGGGGATCCTGATGCTGCTGCGCCGCGATTGGTACCGCCCGTGGGTGCGACGCGCATTTCCGATCGCAGACGCAACGCTCCTCGTCGTCGGACTTGGCGTCAGCCAGTTCGGTGCCGATCCATTCGCGAGACCGCCCGGGCTGTCGACGACTTTCGCGGTGCTCTGCATCGTGCTGGCGTTCAGCGGTGCGTTCAGGCTCACGCGCAGCGCTGTCGAAATCAGCACTGGGCTATCGGCGCTGGCGCTGCTGGTCGCGGCAACGTTCGGTTGGCTGCCGTTCGCAGCAGCCGGAGGTGCAATCGTCGCGGTTGGTCTGGCCGGCGTGCTTGCGTTCTACGTGACGGAAATGATTCGACGCGTCGTCACCAACGAAGTGCATCGCGTCACCCTCGACAAAATGCTCGGCGAGTCGGAGCGGATCATCGACGCGCGCGAGGAAATTCTGCGCATCGTCGCGCACGATCTGCGCAACCCACTCAACACCATCTCGATGGCAACTGATCTTCTGCTCGAGGACAGCAAGCAGGATGCGACGAAATCAGCACAGATGCGCATCATCAAGAGATCGGGCGAGCGGATGAACCGACTCATCCACGACCTGCTCAGTGTGACGACGATCGAAGCAGGTCGCTTGTCGATTGCGCCGAAGAAAATCTCCGTCAACGAGCTGCTGCACGAAGCCTGTGAACTGCTGGAGCCAATTGCCCGGGAGAAATCGATCACCCTCACCGTGAGTGCGGCGGCTGATCTGCCGCCGGTGCGCGCGGATTCGTCGAGAGTGCTGCAGGTATTTTCAAATCTCGTCGGCAACGCGGTGAAGTTCACGCAATCGGGCGGTGCGATTACGCTCTCTGCCGCGCGTGAGGAGGGAAAGATTCAGTGCGCGGTCGCTGACAACGGACCGGGGATTCCGGCGGCGCAAATCCCGCGACTGTTCGGCAAGTTCTGGCAAGCGAAACGCGGCGACGGCCGCGGCGTTGGTCTTGGTCTGGCGATCGCGCGTGGGATCGTCGAAGCTCACGGCGGAACGATCACTGTCGACAGCGAGGAAGGGAAAGGAAGCGTGTTCAGTTTTGCGCTGCCGATCTGGACCGCGGAGATGGCGCGCTTCGACACGACGCAGTTTACGACGCACACACAATCGACGCAGTCGGTCGGCGCGCCGACCGCGCTGTAAACGCGGGACTACATCGTCATGATCGGCGATGCGAGTGCCAACCCGCAACGCATCGCATAACGCACCAGGCTCGCCGTCGTCTCGAAGCCAAGCTTCCGCATCAACTGGTGGCGATGCGTTTCGACGGTTTTCTCGCTGAGATTGAGCACCTGGGCGACGTCGCGCGTGCGATAACCGCTCGCGACGAGCCGCATCACTTCCATCTGTCGCGTCGTCAGCTTGAGTAGCGGCGCACGCGCTTCAATCGCCGAGCGCACAGCCAGCGGCAGGACGGACAGGTTGAGCTTCGATACGAAACTTTCGGCCCCTGCTCGCACGAATGATCCCGAATCTTCATTGCGCAGCAGACCGCCCACGACGATCACGGGCGTCCAAGGGCTGACCTCCTGCACGACTTTGAGAGCCGTGCGGTAATCGAGTAGAGGCAGCGTGTTGTCCGAGATCACGACATCCGGCTGAAAAGTCTCGATAGCAGCAGCCAGGCCTTCTTCAGACTGCACGGTCTCAAAAACTGTTTGCATTCCGGATTCGCGAAGAACGCCGACGATTTTCTCGACGTCCGCTTCGTTGGCTTCCGCCAGCACGACTCTGATTTGCTCGGGGCCGCGTTCGCTCATGTTTGTCCAGGTTGTGAGAGAAGATGAACGGGCGATAATATGAATTTAGAAGGCGTAACGGTACCCAACATCAGTTCCTGCGATGTCGAAACGAAAAACGAGGGATTTCCCTCACGCGGCATCGCTGACGAAAATCGGTGCGACGCGCCGAGTTGTGATGCTTGTTGGATCGAGGCAGTTGGTAGTTTGTGCGCCATGACGACGGCGAGACAGACGATGGGTGTGCGCGGCGAGCGCGTTGCCGCGCGATGGTTGCGCGTACACGGCTGGAACATCGTTGAGCGCAGGTTTCGGAACGGGCATCGAGACATCGATTTGATTGCTGCGCGGGACGACTCGGATGCGCATCGCACTATCGCATTCGTCGAAGTGAAGACGCGCGCCAGCGATTCTTTTGGTGGTCCGATCGGGGCAGTGAACTGGCGGAAGCAGCGCGAGCTGAGCCGGTCGGCGAAGGTCTGGATGTCCCGGTTTCAGCAGCCGGGCGATACCTTTCGATTCGACGTAATCGGGGTCATTCTTGGAGCGGAGAACGTCCGCGTTCAGCACGTCGAGAACGCCTTTCTCCTCTACGGAAGCAGCGATGCACGAGCTTGATTCCGGTTGAAGAAAAATCGATGGAAATGCTTGCTGACCACAGGGTATTTTCGTATTTTGTTCGGGTAGCAAAGCGGTGGGTTTCAGCCGGCCAGAAAGCTGGAAACGCCGGTTGAGTTCAACCACCGCAGGCCAGGTCCAAAAACGTCCAACACAAGGTGAACTAAATGGCTGTATCCACGGTTAACGACGACAAGAAAAAGGCGTTGAACCTGGCGATTGCCCAGATCGAAAAGAACTGCGGCAAGGGTGCCATCATGAAGATGGGAGCCGCTGATGCGCGGGTGCGCGTCGACTCGATTCCCACGGGCGCCATCAACCTCGACGCGGCGATCGGCGTCGGCGGCATTCCTCGCGGCCGAGTGACCGAGATCTACGGTCCTGAGTCGAGCGGCAAGACGACCCTCTGCTTGCACGTCGTCGCCAACGCTCAGCGCGCGGGCGGCGTCGCAGCCTACATCGACGCCGAGCACGCACTCGATACTGACTACGCGTCCAAGCTGGGTGTGGACGTCGAGAGTCTCCTCGTCTCTCAGCCCGACACTGGCGAACAGGCGCTCGAGATCTGCGAGATCCTGGTTCGCTCAGGTGCGGTCGACGTGATCGTGATAGACTCCGTCGCGGCGCTGGTGCCGAAGGCGGAAATCGAAGGCGACATGGGTGATTCGCACGTCGGCCTCCAGGCGCGTCTCATGAGCCAGGCGCTACGCAAGCTCACTGGCGCCATCGCTCGCTCGAAGACTTCGGTGATCTTCATCAATCAGCTGCGTGAGAAGATTGGCGTGATGTTCGGCAATCCCGAAACAACCACTGGTGGTAAGGCGCTCAAGTTCTACGCGTCGGTTCGTCTCGACATTCGCCGCATCGCCCCAGTCAAAGAAAAGGAAGACGTCATCGGCTCGCACGTGCGCGTGAAGGTCGTGAAGAACAAAGTTGCGCCGCCGTTCAAGCAAGCCGAGTTCGACATCATGTACGCTGAGGGCATCAGTCACGCGTCGCTGGTACTCGACATCGCGTCGGAGTCCGGCATCATCGACAAGTCGGGTGCCTGGTACAGCTACGGCGCGCAGCGAATCGGTCAGGGTCGTGAGAACGCGAAGATGTATCTCAAGGACAATCCGGCGCTGCTCTCCGAGGTCGAGGAGAAGGTGAAAACCGTCCTCGGCATCAAGCCTCAGGGCCCGGCGACGGAGACCGAGGTCGAGCTGGCAGATTGAACCGCGTCAGCGCCTACAATTACGCGCTGAACCTGTTAGCCGCGCGTCCTTACTCGACGCGCGGGCTGCAGAAAAAACTGATCCAGAAGGAATATTCGGCGGCGGACGCAGACGATGCGGTCCGCCGTCTTGTTTCCGCGGGCTTGCTCGATGACGCGAAGTACGCCGAGCAGTACGCGCGATCGAAAATGCTCGCGACCGGGGCATCCAAGCGCCGCCTCACCCAGGATCTCTATCGCAAGGGCATCAAAGGCGACATCGCCTCCACCGCGATCGATAACGTCGTCGCCGATGAGGAGATCGATACCAGCGCCATGATCGAGCGTGTGGCTCGTAAGAAGCTCGCCCAACTCGGCGACCTCGAGCCGCTCGTTCTTCGTCGTCGGCTCTTTGCGTTTTTGGCGCGGCGCGGGTACGACGTCGACGAGATCAAGCGCGTTGTCGCTTCCCTGACTTAGAGATCCTCGCGCAGGTCGGGTGGGTTGGAGTCCTCACGCGGCCACGTTCGCTTGGTCGGAGCCCCTAACTGCGCTCCCTCGCGCTGCTCGGTCGCGGGTCTCCTCCACGCGCTCACTGTGACGGCCGCTTAGAGGACCCCCTCGCCGACCCATACAGCGATGCATACAAAGCGGGACCAGTTTCCGACGACGCGTATATTACAGGACATGAAAGCCGCCGAGATCCGCAAAAAGTTCATCGAGTACTTCGAACGCAACGGGCACATCGCGCACCCGAGCAGCTCGCTCGTCCCCGCGGACGACCCGACGCTGCTATTCACGAATGCCGGGATGGTCCAGTTTAAGCGCGTTTTCCTCGGCGAGCAGCTGCCGCCGGGTGGACGACGTGCAACGACGTGTCAGAAGTGCGTCAGAGCGGGCGGCAAGCATAACGACCTCGAGCAGGTCGGACACACGGCGCGCCATCACACGTTCTTCGAGATGCTCGGCAACTTCTCGTTTGGCGACTACTTCAAGCGCGATGCAATCAAGTTTGCCTGGGAGTTCGTCACCAAAGAGCTGAAGCTGCCGCCGGAGCACCTGCGCGTCTCGGTGTTCAAGGATGACGACGAAGCCCGCGCGCTATGGCGCGAGATCGCCGGACTTCCGGACTCTCGCATATATGGTCTCGAAGCCCACGACAATTTCTGGCAGATGGCGGATACCGGCCCGTGTGGGCCCTGCAGCGAAATTTTCGTCGACCTCGCGCACATCGTGAAGGATTTCAAGTTTCCGAAAGGCGCGAAGGGGGAGTGGACCGAAGTCGATCGCAAGGAATTTTCGCTGCAGGCGTTCGTCGAAGGCGCGGAGGCGGGACGGTTCCTGGAATTCTGGAATCTCGTCTTCATGCAGTTCGATCAGCAGCCAGACGGGAGTCTCGTCCCGCTGCCCAAGCCTTCGGTTGACACGGGGGCGGGCCTCGATCGCATCGCCGCTTTCATGCAGGGCGAATCGAACAATTTCCACAACGATCTCTTCCGTCCCCTTATTTCGGCGATCGAGAAAGTCGTTCGCAAGCAATACGATCGCGGGGAGGAGGGCGCATCGTTTCGCGTCATCGCGGATCACAGTCGCGCAGTAGCGTTCCTCCTCGCTGACGGTGTTTTTCCGTCCAACGAAGGACGCGGCTATGTCTTACGCCGAATCCTGCGGCGCGCCGTTCGACACGCGTGGCTACTCGGCAGGCGACAGCCGACGCTGGTCGACGTCGTCAAAGTCGTCATCGACGAGATGGGCGACGTGTACCCGGAATTGAAACAGCGTTCCAAACACATCATCGACACTACGCGCGCCGAGGAAGAGCGATTCCTGTCGACGATCGAAGGAGGCATGAAGCGCTTCGATGAGTTGGCGCCGGTGCACACCACCCAGGGATCGACCGCGATACACGGCACGATCTCGGGCGAGGACGCGTTCAAGCTTTACGATACTTTCGGATTTCCGATCGATCTCACGGAGCTGATGGCGCGCGAGCGCGGATACTCGGTCGATATCGCCGGCTTCGAGCACGCCCTGCAGGCGCAGCGTGAGATGTCCCAGGAAGATCG
>DATFHK010000056.1:0-19703 GCA_035248505.1 Gemmatimonadaceae bacterium
CAGGCGATGCTGATCGCTCGACGGACGACTGCCACGCCTGCAGGACCGTGGCAGCGAGTCGTATACCGACCAATCAGCGTCGAGGAAATCGTTCGGGTGGTCGAGGATTTTCTCCCGCTCAGTGCCGAACGTCGCCATCCCCTGGACTAGGATGAGCGCCGTTGCCTTCCGTTCAGATAAGTCCCCCACATCAAAAGAGTAGCCGAGATTCCCAGCAGCGCGCCTTGCACGCCGTCGAAAAGTCCGTCACCAAATGGGGTGGTTGGATGTGGAAGCAGGTTCATCAGGAAAAAGAAAAGCGTAAATACCATTCCAGCCTTGATCATCACCCTTGGGTCTTTTTGTCTGTTCCTGAACAGCATTATCTCTCCGTTATTCAGTTGTGAAATACCACGTCATCAAAGCCAACTTCACAGCACCCATCACCATTACGACGGCGAGTAAATCCCAACTCACCGCGCCGGTCGTGAAATACCGGTAGGCAGCGAGCAGCACCGCGGCCCATGCGCCGGCGAGGCCGGCAATGCTCGTCGAGCGCTGACGATGGCGGAAGAACCGCTCGTCGATCTCGGTGCCGAGTATGGGAATTTTCATTTTTTCCTCTCCCTCTCCAGGCTGAAAATCTCGTCCGTGGCTTTGCCGAAAACCCGCGCAAAAGTCAGCGCCAGCTCTAGGCTCGGCACGTAACGTTCGCGCTCGATCGAGTTGATACTCTGTCGCGAGACTCCGACTGCCTCGGCCAGCTCCTGCTGGGTCCAGCCGCGCTCGGTACGGAGCTCTTTGACTCGGTTTCTGATCGTCGGCGTCATGTCAAGTTAGCTTTCCATGACCAAACATAAGACGTTTCCCATCCATGTCAAGCAAACTTTACTTCGAATGGTCAAAGTTTACTTGACGTGGGCGGGTCGGCAGGTACTTTGAAGCGCTACTGATGAGCTGCCTGAAGTCACATTTTTTCGGGTATGCTGAGGTGGCCACCGTGGATGAGCTTAGTCTCCGGCTAAGCGATTGTCCGACAAAAGGTTACGCTTCGTTGCCGCCGTTGCTTGGATCCCCGAATAGCTGTAAATTTCAGGCTACTTCTTTAGGAGGCCTTTTTGCCCTCCCACTCAGCCTCCAAACCTCGTAGCGACTACCGGATTTAATGACGGCCCCCAACAACAGAGAGCGCATTCTCCCGCGCCTCATCCACGAAGAAATCAGAGAATCGTTCATCAACTACTCGATGAGCGTCATCGTCTCTCGCGCGCTGCCCGATGTGCGCGATGGACTGAAGCCAGTGCATCGTCGAGTTCTCTACGCCATGAACGAGCTTGGACTCGTTCCTGGTCGCCCATACAAAAAGTCGGCAACCGTCGTCGGCGATGTGCTCGGCAAATATCACCCGCACGGTGACACGTCGGTCTACGATGCACTCGTGCGCATGGTGCAGGATTTCTCGCTGCGCTATCCGCTCGTCGATGGCCAGGGAAATTTCGGATCGGTCGATGGCGATCCGGCCGCTGCGTATCGCTACACCGAGGCGAGACTCACGCGCGTGGCGATGGAGATGCTCGCCGACATCGACAAGAACACCGTCGATTTCGCGCCGAACTTCGACGATCGCCTGCAGGAGCCGAAGGTTCTTCCGTCAGCCGTGCCGAATCTCATCGTCAACGGCTCGTCGGGAATCGCGGTCGGCATGGCGACCAACATTCCGCCGCACAATCTGCGCGAAGTAGTCAGCGCACTCACTGCGCTGATCGACAATCCGGAGATGACACCGAGCGAGATCAGAAAACTCATCAAAGGGCCCGACTTCCCGACTGGCGGCTACATCTACGGCCGCGCGGGGATCAAGGATTATCAGGAGACAGGTCGCGGCCGCATCGTGATGCGCGCGCGCGCCGTCATCGAAGAGAAGGAACGTCAGAGCAAGTCGCAGATCGTCGTCACCGAGCTGCCGTACCAGGTGAACAAGGCCAAGCTGATCACCGACATGGCGGATCTGGTGAAGGAAGGGAAGCTCGAGGGAATCAGCGCGCTGCGCGACGAGTCCGACAAGGACGGTATGCGCATCGTCATCGAGCTCAAGCGCGACGCCATTCCGCGCGTGGTGCTCAATCAGCTGTACAAGCACACCGTGATGCAGTCGACGTTCGGCGTGATCATGCTGGCGCTCGTCCCCGACAAGACGACGGGACAGCTGGTGCCGAAAGTGATGCCGCTCAAGGAAGTCCTGCAGCACTACATCGAGCATCGCCACGAAGTCGTCGTCCGTCGCACGCAGTTCGAGCTCGATAAGGCGCTGGAGCGCGAGCACATCCTCGAAGGCCTGAAGATCGCCGTCGACAACATCGACGCCGTGATCAAGCTCATTCGCGCTGCGCAGGACACCCCGGCGGCGAGCACTCAGCTCCAGAAGCGCTTCAAGCTCAGTGAGCGTCAGGCCGAAGCGATTCTGAACATGCGCCTCGCCAAGCTCACGGGCCTCGAGATCGAGAAGCTGGAAGCGGAGCTCAAGGAAGTGCGAGCGTTTATCAAGGACATGAAGGAGATTCTCGCGTCGAAGCCGCGCCGGATGAAAATCATCCGCGACGAGCTGTCGTCGGTCGCCGACAAGTATGGCGACGAGCGCCGCTCGGAGATCACCAGCGACGAGGGGGAGTTCACGATCGAGGATCTGATCGCCGAAGAGGACATGGTGATCACCATCTCCCACTCGGGTTACATCAAGCGCACCTCGGTGTCCACCTATCGCAAACAGCGTCGCGGAGGACGAGGCTTGAGTGGGCAGGGCCTCAAGGACGAGGATTTCATCGAGCATCTCTTCATCGGCTCGACGCACGATTACATCCTTTGCTTCACCGATGATGGCCGCTGTTTCTGGTTGAAGGTCTATGAGATTCCGCAGGCCGGCCGCGCGTCGAAAGGCAAGCCGATCGTCAATCTGATCAACGTGTCGCCAAACACGCAGATCAAGGCGATGGTGCCCGTGCGCGAGTTCTCCGAGACGCAATTCCTGTTGTTCTGCACGCGCAACGGCACGGTGAAGAAGACCGCGTTATCGGAGTATTCCAACGTCCGCGCGACGGGAATCAAAGCAATCAAGATCGAACACGGCGACGAGCTGATCGACGTGCAGGTGACGAGCGGCTCGAACGACATCGTGCTCGCCACACGTCACGGTCTCTCTGTGCGTTTCCACGAAATGGATGTGCGCGAGATGGGACGCGACACTACCGGTGTCAAAGGAATCGAGCTGCGCGACGATGATTCGGTGATCGGAATGGTCGTCGTCAAGCGCGACGCAACGCTGCTCGTGGTCACCGAAAACGGCCTCGGTAAGTGCTCGAACATCGGCGATTATCGAGTCCAGAAACGCGGCGGGAAAGGCATCATCACAGTCAACAGAACCGAGAAAACAGGCGATGTCGTTGCCCTTATGGAGGTTCTGCCGTCCGACGAGATCATGATCATCACAAAACATGGTGTGATTATCCGTTCTTCGGTCTCTCAGGTAAGGGTCACCGGGCGTATCGCGCAGGGGGTCAAACTCGTCAATCTGGACGAAGGCGATCTCGTTACTGCTGTCGCGCGCGTTGTATCTGAAGACGAAGACGGAGAAGGGGCGGAGAACGGATCCGGCCCTGATGCCGGCAGCGATGCCGAGCAAGTCGAGGCCCTTACCGACGAATGAAGACCAAGCGCCCCGCCGTGGACAAACACCTCACCGAGATACAGGAACTGCGCGCCGCTTTACGCAAAGCGGAAAGCGAGATTCAGCGTCTACTCGACGAGGCTTCCGCACGCGGTGCGCTAGTCGACATTCTTCACGACGTGATGGGCTCGCTGTCGATGGGCGAGCTGTTTCACATGCTCGCCCGCCGTCTGGCACGTGCGCTCAATCTCAGTCACTCCTCAGTGATCTTCGCCAAGTGTGGCGACAAGATGGGAACCGTCGCATCGGCCCACGAAGATCCGCAGCTGGAGAACTTGCAGGTCGAGCTCGATAAGTATCCCGAGATCGAAGCTGCGCTCGCCAGCGAACAACCAGTCCTCATCACCGACATTTGGCACTCCGACGCCTACCGGTTCTTGCGCGAGGCGTGGGAGAAAGACGGCAGTGTCATCTCAGTGCGGTCGATTATCGCGCTGCCGTTCCGTCTCGACTTGGACCGTACCGGGGTGTTCCTGCTGCGTCGCACTGCCGAGAAGCCGCCACTGAACGAGGCTGACGTGGACTTCGCCGAGACGGTAGTGAAGAGCGCGATGAACGCGATGCGTCGCGCGCACATGGTCGAAGTGACGCAGGCCGACAATCTTCGACTCGAGGCGCTGGCGCGAACCGATCCGCTGACGCAGCTGCTCAATCGCCGTGCGCTGCTGCAGCAGCTCGCCACCGAAGTCGAGCGGACGCGTCGCTACAATGCGCCCCTCAGCATCCTGATGATCGACGTCGATGAATTCAAGGACGTGAACGACACTCACGGTCACCTCGCCGGCGATCAGGTGCTGGTCGAAGTTGCGCTGTTGCTTGCGCGCACTGCGCGCAGCGTCGATTCCGTGGCGCGCTACGGTGGCGATGAATTCGTCATCGCCGTCCCCGAGACCGGCGAGGCAGGCGCCATCGCCTTCGCCGAGCGACTGCGCGACAAGATTCAGGCTCACCCATTCGACATCGGTAAGGGCCAGCCCCTCAAGCTCACCGTGAGCATCGGCGTTGCCGATTTCCCGGAGGCAAAAGTCGAGACGGCGGAAGATTTGCTCGATTGCGCCGACCAAGCGTTATATCGCGCGAAAGCGGGCGGACGGAACCTGGTCTGCGTGTAGGGCGGGGAAGCGGGAAGCGATAGGCGGGAGGCGAGAGGCGGAAAATCAGTTTAGCTTCCTAGGACGTCGTCGTTGCCGCATTCAGTTTCATTACCGAGCATCTCGCCATGCCCATTCTGCGTCGCTGGCTTCGCCTTCGCCCTATCTCGCCTCTCGCCTCCCGCTTTCCACTACCCGCCTTTCGCCTCCCGCCTCTCGCTTCTCTCCTCCCGCTTCTCGCCGCCTGCGTCGCCGACTCTACCGACCGCCAGATAACCGTCGACACGACTCACGTCGGCACCATCGTCACGGCCACTCCGGTCAATCGCGGCACCCAGGGGATGCGTGAGCGGGTACGGTGGGCGTTCTCGCCCGATCGCAAGGCAATTCTCGTCATCGCAGATCCGGTCGGTGTCGAGAACGAGCCAGTGCCCAACGGATTTTTCTTCGGCGACGAGACACGCGCGTTCCAGACTCAAATGGACAGCGTGTGGGACGTTTCTGTTTCGCCCAACTGGAAGTGGATCGGATTCGGCCGCGCGTACAAAACTTCCGGTGCCGAAGGGAGCGGAGAAAACTTCCTCACCGACGTAGCGCGACGTACCCAGATCGACTCGGCCACCGTGCGCGCGGCCTCGTTCGTTTCCAGCGGCATGTCCGGCCAGCGCTCGATCGCACAAGCGGGCGTGATTCGGGTGCCCGACAATCCGCGTGCTGCCACATCGGTGGAAATCGCCGCGCCGAAATTTTTTCCAGTCGCGCTTGGGTGGCGAGTGCGCTGGACGACCGACGGATCAACGCTCGCGCTGGGAAACAATCCCGGTCGGGCGAACGACGACGACTCGAGTCAGACGTGGGCGGCGCTCGATCCGACCACCGGTCAGTTGCACGGCTCACTACCGGGCGATGCGAACCTCGCCGAGTTGAAATTCACGGAGGGTCCGACGCTCGAGCTGTCGACTCCGATCGATCTCAGTAAGTCTCCGCCAATCGAGATCCGGCGCGGCACGGCGAGGTTTTACGTCGAAAGCGAGCGTGGTGTGATAACAATCGCGCAGCGATCGAGTCCCACCAGCAACGCCACCTCGCAGCGAGTCGTTGGAGCGGGAATGGCGCTCGCTGCCACTCTGGGGGGCCGCTATGTCGTCGCGCTGGCTCCGAAATCTCCGACGGTGCAAAACGAGATGGCGGTTGAGCCGGTGGTCTATACCGTCGTCTGGTAGCCTCAGCGCCCTATGCGGCGCAGCTCCACCAACAAGCAGTGATCCTGAACGACGTCGATGCCCGCTTTGGCGAGCGACTCGGCTGCGTCGTCATTTCTGATTCCCAGCTGAAACCACACTGTTTTCGGTTTCTTGGCGATGATGTCGTCGATGTGCTGCGGGATATCTTTCGGTCGCCGGAAGACATCCACGAGATCGATGTCCCCGGGAATGTCGACGAGTTTGCGATAGACCTTTTTCCCCATCATCTCCTTCAGCTCGGGATAGTAAACGGGCACAGGCACAATCTCGTAGCCGGCGTTGGCCGCGTACTCCGGAACGTAGTACGCGGGTTGTGATGCATCCGGCTTCATGCCGAGCACGGCGATGCGCTGGGTGTTTTCGAGTATCTGCTGAATGCGTGCGGGCGATTCAATTAAGTGATCGCGCCACGTTTCGGTACTTATCATGCTCTCTTAAATTGCAAGAGCGAGTCCAGCTCAAATCCTTGGAGATCCACAACTAAATGCGAATGCTCGTGCTTGGCGCGGGGCTGCAAGGCTCCGCGTGTGCTTATGATCTGCTGCAAAATCCGGAAGTAAAAGAAGTTCGTCTCGCCGATTTGCATACCGGTCACCTGCCACATTTTCTGGCGCCGTTTTCCGGCGAGCGATTGATTTTCACGCCGCTCGATGTGCGCGATCACGAGGCGACGCTGGCGCTGATGCGCGAGAGCGATGCCGTGATGAGCGCGATTCCGTACTACTTCAACTACGATCTGGCAAAGGTCGCTGTCGAAGCGGGAGTCCACTTCTCCGATCTGGGCGGCAATACGGAGATCGTCTTCAAGCAGCAGACTCTCGACGCCGAAGCAAAGAAGAAAAACATCACTATCATCCCCGACTGCGGACTTGCGCCGGGAATGGTGAACATTCTCGCCGAGCACGGCATCAAGCAGCTCGACGAAGTGGATTCAGTACGGATTTTCGTGGGTGGATTGCCGCAGCATCCGGAGCCGCCGCTGAATTATCAGATCGTGTATTCGCTCGAGGGCGTGCTCGACTACTACACGACGCTGTCGTGGGTGCTGCGCGAGGGCAAGCGCACCCAGGTGAAGGCGCTTTCGGAGATAGAGCCCGTTTATTTCGGTGGCTCGCTGGGCGAGCTGGAGGGATTTCACACCGCTGGCGGGTTGTCGACGATGGCGTTCCGCTATGAGGGCAAGATTCCGACGATGGAGTACAAAACTCTCCGTTACCCCGGTCACGCGCGGATCATGGAAGCAATTCGAGAGCTCGGTTTGCTCGAGCTGACGCCCGTCGATGTGAAGGGCATGAAAGTAGTGCCCCGCGATCTGGTGGTTTCCGCTATGGGACCGCGGCTCACCAAGCCACACGGTCACGATCTGGTGGCCCTGCGAGTGTTCGCCGAGGGCAAAAAGAACGGCAAGCCGAAGCGAATCGGCTGGGAGATGGTCGACTATTACGACGAGGAGAACGGCATCAGCGCGATGGAGCGCTCGACGGGCTATTCGCTATCGATCACGGGTCAGATGCAGGTTCGCGGCGAGATCGGAAAAGCGGGGGTCTTCACGCCGGACGAAGCGATTCCGGCGGACAAATACATCCGCGAGCTGGCGGCGAGAGGAGTCATGATCCACGAAATGAGATGACTGCGGGTTGAGGGTTGAGGGCTAACTGATCGGTACGGGTTGCGGGCTAGTTGAGGGATGCGGGCTAACTGCGGGATGCGGGCTAACTGCGGGATGCGGGCTAACTGCTACGGGATGCGGGCCGAAGTGCGGGATGCGAGCCGAAGTGCGGGATGCGGGCTATTTGCGGTGGCTGACTACCTCGCCCACTCAGCTCGCAACGTGGATTGGCTGGGCGAGGATGACGATCGCGAATAGCGCCAGCAGGAAATAGGGAACGAGGGCCGCAGCGCCCGCATAATCTTTCGAGACTCTCTGGCCAAAGAACAACGCAACCAGATTTGCTGCGGCGATCAACGCGCCGTAGAAGGCGAGCGCGGACGAGCGAAACACGACTAGCTGCAGAAAGCCGAAGCCACTCAAAAACCCTGCGGCGACCTCCAGGATCGTAACGGTGAGGAACATCGGTCCGACAGTTCGCGCAAGCGGACTTTTCGCAAAGTGCTCATCGAGATACGCCCGATTGCCCGCGCGATCGAAAACTTTGTCGAGGCCCGACTGCAGAAAAAGGACAGCGATGAAGGCTGAAACCAACAGCTGCAGCAAATAGATCGTCCATTCCGGCGATCGCAGATCAGGCATGCCGCTAATTGTATTGCTTATGGGCTCAGGTTGGTACTACGAACGAGGTAAACGCCCTATGCCCCCCACCCGCACCTCGGCCCGCATCCCGCACTTCGGCCCCTAACCCGCACTTCTTCCCGCATCCCGCACTTCGGCCCGCATCCCACACTTCGGCCCGCATCCCGCAGTTAGCCCGCAACCCTCAACTAGCCAGCAACCCGTACCGATCAGTTAGCCCTCACTCCGCAGCCCTCAGCGCTTTGAGGGTTACATCACTGCGCGCAGGCCAATGCTAATCGTCCGTCCCGGCACCACTGTGATGTTGTCCGGCTCTCCATTCTGCCGATTCAACAGGTTCTCGCCGTTGAGCGTGAACGACAAGCCGCGGTATAGAGTGCGACCGATGCTGGCCCGGAGGCGCGTCACGCCCGAGTACTGCAGCCAATAGTTGCGCAGCTGCTGGCCAACCAGCTGCGCATCGCTCTGCGTCGAATTCGAGAACGCACCAGCCAGCGCAACGCGATCGTAGTCGATCCAATCCCATGACCGCGACGCAGTGATCGAGCTGTTCCAACCGCCGCCGAGCCACGACGCTGTCAGACTACCGGTGCGCGCGGGCACTTCCAGCATACGATCGCCAACGCGCATATCCCCGATATAGTTGTTCGCAACGCGACGCACTTTGCTGTCGACCGTGGAAAAAGTTCCGCTCAGAGTCAGCGATGAAAGCTGCAGATCGCCCTTCAACTCCCACCCGCGATTGGTGATCTCGCCAACGTTCTGCAGTACGTAGGCAATGTGTCGATCGCCCGGCGCGTACGGCTCTGACGGCATGGTGTCATGACGATCACCATCGCTGTATCCGCCGCCCGGTCCGGAGTTGCGCTGCTCGTTGGTGACATAGGCAACGCGCTGAATGAGGCCGGATGCGAGCTGGTCGAACCTGGTGATCTGCAGGCCGAACCTTTTGCCAAAGAAAAGATCCATTCCTGCTTCAACGCCGCTCTGCTGCTCTGGATCCAAATCGAGCAACTGCGACTGCCGACGCGGGTCGAACCATACCGTCTCGCGAATCGGCGTCGTCGCGGCGCGAATCCCCCGTCCGTACGCGGTGCGAAGTTTCACGGTCATCGGTCCGACTTCGTGCAACGCGGCGACGCCAATCACAGGCAGCGCCGAATACGTGCTTGCAGCACCGAGCGACGAATTCCGCTCTAACCGCAGACCAGCGGTGAGGAAGGCCTGATCGTGCCAGGCGAAGTTTGTCTGCGCGACGCCGGCGGTCGTCATTCGCCGCACGATCGACGACACGGGAACCGTTCCTTCCTGGGTCGCGGTAGTCTCTGCCTGGGAGCGGAAGTCCAACCACGAATTCTCGACAGAGAGCGTCAGCGTCGACTCGAGTTTGTCGGGCGTGCCAGTCTTCGCAACACTGCTGAAGCGCAGGCTGGCGAGGTTGGCATTGCCGCCAGCGCTGCCGAGGTCGGCGCCGGACGCCGAAGGAAGCGGCGTGTGATAGTCGGGAATGTTATTGACCCTGCTGCCATCGAAGCCCGCTACCAGTGTATGAGTCCAGACGTCGTCGGCGATGAAAGTTGCTGTCCCGCCGGCGGTGTACTCGCGCACCGATTCCGGATTCACCAGCCCCATGCGAGCGGCACTAACCGAGTCGTGGAAGAACGGACTGATCGGATCGCGTGAATCACTCGCGAAAAGGCGGGCCGTGCCAGTGGCGATGAATTTCGATCTCACCGCCCGGAAGCCGGCGCTGCCGCTGGTATGACGCACAAACGCACCGGCCAGGTATTCACCAACGCCACCGGAAGTGAAGGTGAGGCTGCCCGACTGCGCGTTCGATCCGCCGCGTAGAGTAACGGCGTGATCCTGGGTGATGGCAGCGCGCGGGACGAATGAGCTCGAGGCCGCACCGACTGAGCTCCGTACGATTGCCATCGGCCCGCCGTCGGCTCCGTCGTGGCGCGTGATGATGTTGATGACGCCGCTGATTGCGTCGGTGCCGTAGAGCGCTGCCCCTTGAGGCCCGCGAATGATCTCTATCCGATCGACGGTTTCCGGCGCGAACTGGGTCACCAGCAACGGGTTCGACAGCTCGATGCCATCGACGTAGATCTTGGGATAACTCGCGCCGAACGAGCTGCTGCCGCGGATGCTACCGTAGTGGGCGAGCAGGGAAGTGGGCGCGCTTTGCCAAACCCACATGCCTGGGACGGCATCGCTCAGCGCCTGCGCGAGATTACCCTCCGAATAGCGGGCGAGCTGAGCTCCGCTGACGACGTTCATTGCTACCGTCAATCGGCGCGCCGGTGCTTCGACCGCACTCCCGGTCACGACGACGCGATCGAGAATTTTCGGAATCTCCTCGTGCTGATCGGCAGCCGTGCGTGCCCGCGATGGGGCCAGCACGACGTGATCGCCGCCGGCCGACACTGCCAGCACCGCTGTCTCGTTGAGTAGCAGGCCGAGCGCGCTGCCCAGGGGAATCGAGTCGAACGATGCGCAAACTCTGTTGTCGAGTGGGATACTCTCGGTGGTGTAGGAGAGCCGCACGGTCGCTTCGGTCGCGACTCGATCTAGGGCTTCGCGCAGCGAGATGTCTCGAGCGTGGAGCGAGACGCGACGGTCGAGCGGCGCGCTCCAGGTCGGCAGCGACGATATCTCACTCGTCGAGGTGGAGCACGATTGCGCGATAGTGATTGCTGGGAAAACCGACAGCACGGCGGTCGCCAGCGTGAGCAGGGCGAGTCCGCGTGCTGCGTCTATCTGCCGACTCCTAGGGCCGTCGAGCAGTGCCCGCCGCGCGTTGCATAACGGCGACGTTTCCTTGTCGCTCGACGCGTGCGCCGAGCGTGAGAGCAATGACATCGAGAACGCGATCAATCGGCTCGCCGGAAAAAGACGCCGTAAGGTGGAGGTTAACCAGCGAAGAATCTGCTACGCGTAACCTTACTCCATACCAGCGGTAAAGTTCAGCGCCAACAAGTACGAGTGGTGCGTCGCGAAAAACGAGCCGCCCCTGCGTCCACGCCATGTCATCTTCGGAGACAGCCGCGCGCTCGACGGACACCGTACCCTGTGCATCTACGGTGGCGCGATCGCGCGCGTTGAGCACCGCACCGCGTACATGATTCTGGTCTGCGGCTCCAATAGCAACGGAACCCGAGTCGACCGCCACCCGCGTACCCGCACTATCATCATTTTCGACGGCGAACGCAGTCCCGATGTCCTGGATGCTGATGCTCCCGGCCCGGACTGTGAATGGATGGGTCACATCGTGAACGACATTGAAATAGGCGATGCCATCCAGTGCAACGAGCCGTTGCCCGTCATTCAGCGACGAGGCCAGCACTACGAGCCTGCTGGTCGGCCCCAGCAAAACGCGCGTGCCGTCTTTGAGCAGCACCTGCCGGCGTTCGCCGACGTTGGTGGCAAAGGTTTGCTCACTCGACTCGAGCCTCGATCGACGAGCGTTCTCCCACACCATCAAGCCGCCAACGATAATTATGACTGCAGCGGCGACCCGCAGCAGCGCACCGATCGTGCGGCGGGAACGCGTATCGTCGGCCGAACTGGGGGTGAACTCCAACACTTTCGCTTCGCGCATCCGCGCTTTCACGCTGGTCAGTGCGCTATCGACATCGATGCCGGTGACATCCTCCGGCGCCGCGCGGAGAATCGATTCCAGAAAGCGGACGATCTCCACGCGATGGGCGTCAGATTCAATCCATTGCTGTGTCGCCTGCCCTTCGCCGGTAGAAGCCTCGCCGGTGACGTAACGGGCAATGCGCTCCCAGTCGTCGGGACTAATGTTGGCGGAACTCCCGTCCGGATTCGACATATTCATTAATAAGTCAGACACGCCATCCGGACGCTACCCTACTTGCCCACAACGGACGCCAGCGAGCGCGAAACACAGGAGCGTATCCGGGGCGGCGACGAAAGCGCCTTCGACAGCGTTTTCCGCGACAACTATGCGCATCTGGTGCGGATGGCGGAATCCATCGTCCGCGAGCGAGCCCTCGCCGAGGAGATCGCGCAGGATGTGATGCTCGAATTGTGGCGGCGCCGCGAGACGATCGAGGTGGAGCAAAGCTTCCGCGCCTATCTGTTGCGGTCGACGCGCAATCGTGCGCTGAATCACGTCCGACACCAGCGCATTGTGATGCGCGAGGCGACGATCGCCGCTGCCGCCGCCGAATCCGCCCGCGCGCAATCGGCCGAAGACGAGATGGTCGTCACCGAGCTGGAGCGCGCAGTGCGCAGCGCGATCGATGCGTTGCCGGAGCGAACGCGAGAAGTTTTTCAGTTATCGCGGGACCGAGGGCTCAAGTACTCGGAGATTGCGGTAGTGCTCGGGATTTCGGTGAAGACCGTCGAAAAAAGAATGGGCCAGGCGCTGGCGGAGCTGAGAGAAAGGTTGGCGCAGTGGCTGCCGGTTCGGCGGGATTGAGGACTGAAACGCAAGTGCCTCGCTATTAGCTGCCGGCAGCAACCTTCCAGCCGCCCGCTGCCTACCACCAGACGGATTCCATTGCATAAAGGCGAACCAAACGCGGCACCCTTAATCCCGCGTGATCCGTCCCGTTGCTTTCAGCGGGAGGCTGGAAGCCAGCTGCGGGGAGCTAAAAGCAGTGCAGTGCGCCGTTTGTTGACAGTTGACTTCAGACTGCCGGGTTCAGTCGAGAAGATGCCTGCCCGTGATCGCGAGCGAGAACAAGATCGCTCAGGCGACAGATTCATCCAGCTTCGCGACGCGCTTCGCTTTATCGCAGAGCGCGCGGAGATCACCCTGACTCATGTCTTCCCAGCCCGACGGAATTGGGAGGAGTCGGCGCTTCTCGTTGAGCGATTCGAAGGTCAGCCACCCGCTGCCGTAACCTGAGGCGAGAGTGATGCGGCGCTGACTGGTGATGCGCCGGTCAAGTCCGCTGCGGCGCTCGGGCTGAAGCCACGGCACGTACCGCGGCTGGCGCCGATCCAGTTTTGCCGTCCGCCGTTCGGCCCTGGTCGGCTGCGAATCCCACACCTGCCAGTAGGACCCGTTCGTATCTACGAAAGTCCGGTAGCCCATCGATCTATTACCTCACGCGGCAACTCACGCGGTTCGAACTCAAAAAGGAGTGCAGAATCAATGCCACCTTGCTGCACGGTGACCCGAGCTAAAGATATGTTTTCCAACGAGTTAACGCTTGTTTGTATTACCGGCCAAAACTCGCCAAAGTTTCGCTCATGACGTCGATCATCGACTTGGCCGTCCAGCGATCGCGCCCGTTGTAGAGAAACGAGAAAGCCAGAATCTCTCCGTTCACGGCAGTTACGTAGCCCGCGAGGCCAATAACATCGTTGGTGGTGCCGGTTTTGGCGTGGAGGTTCCCTTCAGCTGGAGTGTTGCGCATCCGACGCTTGAGCAGCTCGGAATCACCGGCGACCGGCAGCGATGAATGCAACCACGGTCCCCACGTCGCGCGGTGGGCGTAGCCCAGCAGTTGTACCTGAGCCCTCGGCGTCACTCGATCGAGGGTCGACAACCCGCTGCCATCCGCGAAGACGAGCTGGCTCGTATCAGCGCCGACCTTGGTCGCAAAGAAATTGTTCAGCAGCGCGCTCCCGTTCGCGACCGATCCAACCTTGTCGCGTTGCTGTCCCCGCGCTGCGTTTCTGAACAGCAGCTCGGCGTAGATGTTGATGCTTTCGCGGTTCATCGCCGCAATCATGCTCGACAGCGGGGGCGAAAGCAGGCCCGCGACCTTCGTCGCGTTCGCCGGAGTCTTGCCGAGTTTGATGTCGCCGTCGACTTTGATCCCGCGCGCGATCAGCGCATTGCGGAAGGCGCCCGTCGCGAACGAAGGTGGATCCTCGACGACGTAGACGTAGCGCCGCGTCCCCGCACGCGAGCCGATCGATCCGTTTGCCGTGATCGTCCCATTACTCTGCTTGCGGAAACCAAGTCGCGCGCCGCCCCCGGCGACGGTCCGAACGTTGGAGACGAGTGGAATCGCGCTCGTAGATGGTTCGAGCGTAACCTGAGCCGGTTTGCCGGGCGATGTCGGTGTAACCGCTACGGCAATGAGGTTTTCGTTGAGTGTCAGCGCCGACACTCGCGCTGCGTAGGACGCCTGCAGATAGCGCGATAGCCAGCCATCGGGAACCTTCTGGTCATCGAACCCCGTCGCATCACCGATCACGCTGCCAGTGATGTGCTTGATGCCCTTCGAGGCGACGAGATCGGCGAGGCGATTCATCGGCGCCGACGGACCGCCGGGAAGAAATTTCCCTGACAGTGCCGGGTCGCCATCGCCTCGCAGGTAGATATTGCCGGTGAGCGTTCCATCGGGACCAACTGTTCCATCGCGCAGCGCATCAGTGCTGAACTGGTAGTTGGGACCGAATCGATCGAATGCAATCGCACTCGTCAGCAGCTTCATGGTCGAGGCGGGCAGCATCTGTCCACCGGGATTCTCCGCGAACAACGTGTCGCCGCGCGTGAGCGACGTCACCATCGCGCCCCACTCGCCGCCTCTGGTTCTCGAGATGAGACTGGACAGCGAGGATGCCAGATCGCCGGCGCTCCGGGCCACGGTGTAGCGAACTGCCGGCGTTGCCGGAACGGTGTTCCTCGGCCGACGTGCCCGGCGACGCGTGGAGGTTTTCTTGGTTTGTTGGGTTTCGATCAGCGTTGGCGCCGCGCTGAGCGCTGTCAGCGCCAGGAGGATGGCAATCCGTATTTTACGTGAGAACATCTTTGGTCTTGGACACTTTTACCGAGCGGAGTGAGGTTGATCTGATGGCTAGAACGGTGCCACGCTCTCGCCTCCGCTGAAGGTCCGCGCGCGACGATGTTCGCTTGGAATATAGTCTGTGCTAGGGTATTTTCTCCGAGAGCAGTACCGTTCGCGCGCAGCTCACCGTCAGTCGGGGAAATCAATGGCTGAACGCCCGCATAACTTCTTGCGTGAAGGTATCATCACCGGCTTCATCGGCGCGACGGCGATCGCCGTCTGGTTCCTCCTCGTCGACACCATCGCCGGTCACCCTTTCTACACGCCAATCTTTCTCGGCAAGGGTGTCGTCAGCATCCTGGGGAAGAACATGATGGGGGACACGAATTTCACCCACATCGTCGGCTACACCATCTTCCACTATGTGGCGTTCTTCATCGTCGGCATCCTGTTGACGGTGATCGTGCATCAGGCAGAGCGAACGCCGGGAATTCTCGCTGGCCTGCTCGTCGCTTTCGTGATGATGACGGTTGGCTTCTACATGATCGCCGCAGTGTTCACGCAAACGAGTCTCGGCGGGATATCCTGGGCACAGATCTTCGTCGCCAACCTGCTGGCGTCAGCGCTGATGCTCTGGTATCTGTGGCGGAAACATCCGCGCCTCGATGCCCACCTCAAGCGGGCGCTCGAGGGAACCGACGACCACTAGGCGGCAGAAGGCTTCCAGTCCACCTGAGCGCCCGCGGTCGAATCCTCGCCGCGGGCGTTCCATTTGAAGAAGATCACGCTCATGATGATCATGAAGATGAGACCGCCAGGGATCCACATGATCAATGCGCCGAGTAATTGATCCTCGAGCGGTGTCAGCGGCAGCACGCGCGGGGCGGCGCTGTAAGCCGGATAAAGCACGTGATCTGCCATCGCTATGTAGATGGCAACGATCGACATCGGAATGCTGATGAGGAAGCTGTAAAGCATCTGCCCGGGATAAGCGAGACGCGGAAACTCGGGCAACTGACTCATCAGCGGCCACCACATCAGGACGGCGCTCGCCATGAACATCAAGTGCTCGACGATGTGGAGGCTATGGTGCGCCATCGCCGCGTTGTAGAACGGCGGCAGATGCCAGAAAGCAATGGTGAGATTGAACACCACGAACGCCGTCCTGGCGCTGGTGAAGAATTTCGCAAGCGGACGAATTCCCCGGCGCGACAGAACCGGCCGCAGCATCCAGCCCGGCGTACCTGCGAGAAGAAGCGGCGGAATCGCCAGCGTCAGTAGGAGGTGCTGCACCATGTGCGCGCTGAACAGATAATCGTCGCTCAGGTCGTGGATCGGACCGTTGAGCGTGGCGAACATCAGCAGCAAACCGCAGGTGAAAAAGATTTTCTGGCCGTCAGTCGGCGACCGACGCAGCCGGCGCGAAGCCCAGATGTACAGAGCACCCAGCGCTGCGATTCCGATGACCGTGCTCGGGTGAATCGACCATCGCCACCAGCTCAGATTGGCGATGGGATGCAGCAGCGCCAGCGCCAGCATACTACGTGATATGTATGAACAAGTGCCCGAAGAGGAACATCAACGCCAGCAGCGTCAGTGCAGCGATGAACAACGGGCCGGTGAACAGCACGCGGAACAGGCGGTGATCGTACTTCAGGTGCATGTAAAACATGACGACGATCGCAAACTTTAGTGCCGAAAGGAAGAGCAGTGTCGGCACGAATCCGCGCGAAGCGACAAATGACGGGATGTAGTAAGCCCAGACCTCACCGACGGTGATGATCGTGAGGATGAGAGCGACTTTCCAGTAGGTCGACCACGTCGGGTGGGGATGCTCTACTTCAGACGTTGGCGCGTGGAGCGATGCTTCGGCGGAATCGGGAACGGTCGTGGCGTGAGTATCCATCGTATCGCCGTTACTTGATTAGGTAGACGAGAGTGAAAATCGCGATCCAGACGACGTCGACGAAGTGCCAGTACAGCGCGCAGATATCGACGAGCAGGGAATCCTTCGCCGTCAGATTGCGCCGATAGTCGATCGCCAGCATCGTGCAGAGCCAGAGCACTCCGGCGGTGACGTGCGCGCCGTGGAAGCCGGTGAGCGTGAAGAAAGTCGAGCCGAAAAGATTTCTTCTGATCGTCAAGCCTTCGTGCACGAACGAAGTGAACTCGAACGCCTGGAAGCCCAGAAAGGTCGTGCCCGCCAGCGCCGTCATAAACAACCACAGCTTGGAATTGCCGAGTATGCGCTCACCCCGCGTACGCTTGGGCAGCTCCTTGTTCTGCACCGCCGCCAGCGCCAGCACCATGAACAACGACGACATCAGCAGCACGAATGTCGAGGCCGACGTCACCGGGATGTTGAGGATGGGCTTGAACACCTGACCCGTGCTCGGATCGGTCCACGCTTCGTGTGGCAGCGGGCCGATGACGCTGCGTCCCTTGTAAATGAGGTACGTCGAGATCAGAGACACGAACAGCATGCACTCCGAGCCGATGAAAGCCCAGATGGCGACCTTGCGGCTATCGAGGCCGAGCGTCGTGTAGTGGTGATGCGTCGGCGCGCTGGTGTGAACGACTGTGCTGGTGTGAGCTGCTGTGGCCATTAGTGGTGCTCCGGCTCGAGCGGGCTTAGCAGCCAGCTGTAAAGTGAGAAGATCATCATGGCGGCGCCGACGGCGATGAGGGCTTTGGTCCAGATCAATCCGCTGAACATGATGACCATACCCAACGCGACGAACAACGGTTTGATGGTGCTGTAAGGAATGACGATGCCGAGCTCCTCGGCGGTCTTGCCGGTCTGCGAATTGATGCGCGCACTCTCCTGATCCGGCTCCCTGCCTTCCCAAAGAGGATAGCGGCTCGTCACAGTCGGGATCTTGGCGAAGTTGTACTCCGGTGGCGGACTTGGAATCGTCCACTCGAGTGTGCCCGCGCCCCACGGGTTCGACCCCGCGATCTCACCACTGCGGCGGCTCTTGAAGAAGTTGTAGATGAAGAACAGCATCGCGATCGGGAAGATCATCGCGCCGGTCGTCGACATCGCGTTGAACACTGTCCAACCCTGCCCGGCATCGTAGGTATAAATGCGGCGCGGCATTCCCAGCAATCCCGAGAAATGCATCGGGAAAAACGTGAGGTTCATGGCGATGAACATCAGCCAGAAATGAATCTTTCCCAGTCGCTCGTCGAGAATGCGGCCGGTGATCTTGGGGAAGTAGTGATAGATGCCCGCGAAGATACCCATCATCGATCCACCGAACAGGACGTAGTGAAAGTGCGCGACGATGAAGTACGTATCGGTCTGTTGCAGATCTGCCGGTGGTGACGAGTGCATGATGCCGGAGATGCCGCCGATGGTGAACAAGGCCACCAGCGAGATCGCGAACAGGTTCGCCGTGGTGTAGCGATTGGCGCCCTGCGCCATCGTCGCGATCCAGTTGAAGATCTTCACCCCCGTTGGGATGGCGATCAGCATCGTCGTCAACCCGAAGAAGGTGTCGGCGATGGGTCCCATGCCGACAGCGAACATGTGGTGAGCCCACACTCCGAATCCGAGCACCGCAATCAGAATTCCGGAGTAGACCATCACCGGATAACCGAAAAGCGGCTTCTTCGCGTAAACGGGGATCACCTCGGAGACGAGGCCGAAAGCGGGCAGAACGAGGATATAGACTTCCGGATGACCGAAGATCCAGAACAGATGCTGCCAGAGTAGCGGATCGGCGCCGGCGGAGACCGTATTGTAAAACGTCGTGCCGAAGAAACGGTCGAACAGCACGAAGACGAGCGCGATCGTCAGTACGGGAAAGGCGAGGACGATCATCACCTGAACGACGAATGCCATCCAGGTGAACATCGGCATCCGCATCAGCGTCATGCCGGGCGCGCGCAAATTGATGATCGTCGTCAGGAAGTTGAACGCCGCGGCCAGCGACGACACGCCGAGGATCTGTAATCCGATCACCCAGAAATCGATATTGAGTCCCGGCGAGTACGCGCGCGAGGTGAGCGGTTGGTAACCGAACCATCCGCCATTGGGCGCAACAGCGAAGAAAATGGGAATGGTGATGAACAATCCGCCGAACAGATAAACCCAGTAGCTAAAGGCGTTGAGCCTCGGGAACGCGACGTCACGCGCTCCGAGCTGCAGCGGAATCAGGAAATTGAAGAACGCTGCCGAGAGCGGCATGATCACGAGGAAGATCATGGTCGTCCCGTGCATCGTGAATAACTGGTTGTAGAGTTCCGCGCTCACCAGATGCTGATTGGGAGCGCCGAGCTGGGCGCGGATGATGACAGCTTCGATGCCGCCGAAGATGAAGAAGCCCAGCGCGGTATAGAGATACAGGACGCCGATGCGCTTGTGATCGACGGTGGTCAGCCAGCTCCATATCCCGGTGTGTTCACCGGGATATTCCGCGGGGTAAGCTGGGGCATGGACTGCAGTCGTTGCCAAGTCTTGTCTCCGGTTACTTCAATGCGGTGAGATATGCGACAATGTCTGCGATTTGCTGATCGGTGAGTCCACCGTTCGCCGATGTGACTTTCGCTTTTAGAACAGGATCGTATTCATCCATGCCGAGCGTTGGCATCAGCACGTCCGGTTTCATCTTGCGCGCATTCTTGATCCAGAGCGCGAGATAAGCGGCAGTATTCGGGTAGCGACCGGCAGCGATGGTGCTGCGCGAACCGATA
>DATFHK010000057.1:0-10819 GCA_035248505.1 Gemmatimonadaceae bacterium
TACATCGATCGTGCCCGGATGAACTCGAAGCGAGCCCTTCCGCATGATCTCAATGGTGCCGTGGACGATGATGGGAACGATCGGAGCACCGGCGGCAATCGCCAGTACGAAAGGCCCTTTCTTGAACGGACGCAGCGGATACTCACGACCGCGGGTACCTTCAGGAAAGACCACCACCGATGCGCCCTGCCGGATCTTCTCAGCGGCCACGTCGTAAGCGCCGAACGCGGCTTTGCGATTTTCCCGCTGGATCTCGATCATGCCGACTGCGCGCATGCCGCGGCCGAAGATCGGAACTTTGAACAGCTCTGCCTTGGCGACGAACTTGTAGTGCGGCAGGATCTTGGCGAGCGCCGGCACGTCGAACCAGCTGATGTGGTTAGAGGCGAAGATGTGGGGCTCACCTTCCCGCACATTCTCGAGTCCGTGAACGCGAACCTTGATTCCCGCCGCCCACAGAATCAGCGTCGACCACCAGCGCGGCGCGTTGTCGAACAGACCGCCCGGTTTGTCGGTCACGCCCAGCAACGCGGCGACGATCACCGTCGTTCCGAGGATCAGTGTCGCAAAAAACGCGGTGACAAAAAGCAGTACCGTACGAATAAACGAGATCATTCGGATCGGAAGTGATCGTATCCCAACGGCGCTGAAATCGATTTCCCGTTTTCGAGCAAGGTTACACGCGGTGCGCCCGCGACGACGCGACCGATCTCCGTAAGTTCCAGTCCAAACTCCTCGGCGAAGGCGCGCGTATCGATGTTTTTCGCGGTGACGATCAGCTCGTACTCCTCGCCTGAGTTAACTGCCTGCTGCATGGTAACGCCTTCCACGCGCGGTACGCGCTCGGCATCGATCTCAATCGCAACTTTACTCGCGGCGGCAACGTGGTTCGCGTCGGCGACCAAACCATCGGAAATATCTATAGCCGAGGTGGCACCGCGGGCAGCGAGGCCGACCGCCGCCTCTATGCGCGGCACGGGACCGGCAAATCGAGCTCGATCACGCTCGGCGGGTTCCTTACCAGCCTGCCAGGCACGCACTGCCGCGTCGGGGCCGCCAAGCGAACCGGTGACATAAACCTTGTCGCCAACCTTGGCGCCGGAGCGACTCAGAGGGCGGGCAACGCTGCCGAGTGCCGTGATGGTGAGGGAGAGCGACGTTCCGGCAGAAAGATCACCACCAACGATCGGACACATGACCGCCAACGCTCCCTCGCGGATTCCGGTCGCCAGCTCCCGCGCTTCTCGTTGATCGCCACCGGGCAGGGTGAGCGCAATCACGATTCCGAGCGGACGCGCGCCCATCGCCGCCAGATCGCTGAGCGAGGCGGCGGTCGCGCGGTAACCGATCTCGAAGTGATTGAGCCATTCACGCCGGAAGTGAACGCCTTCCACGGACGTGTCGGTCGTCACGACCACACGCTCGCCGGGGGGAACTTCGAGGACAGCAGCGTCATCACCAATTCGTTGAGCCGATCTTCCCCACTCATCGAGCAGAGTGCGAACGATGTCGAACTCGCGACCGGGCCCGAGGTCGATGTTGCGGCCGTTGGTGCCCTTGGTCATCGTGCGACAGCGGGCAAAACAGTCATGATTGGCGGTGCGGGGGGCTGTTCCGGCTCGTTCCACGCACGCGGCAAAGCGTAAAGAACATCCTCCAGCGTCGTCCCACGTACGTACCCGCAAAGCTCGGCGGCGCGTCCGTGGATCCACGCGCTGCATGCCGCCGCTTCCATCACATCGTCCATCTGGGCCAGCAATGTCCCGGCAATGCCGGCGAGCAGATCTCCGCTCCCACCAGTGCCGAGCGCAGCACTACCGCGTGCGACGACGAGACGATCGCCGTTGGGGGAAAAAATTACCGTCGGCGATCCCTTAAGCAGCACGATCGCCCCCAGCTTTTGCGCCAATTCCGTTCCGATGTCGAAGCGATTTGCGAGCACTTTCTCGGTGCCGGTGTCGAAGAGTCTGGCAAATTCCGCCACGTGTGGAGTCACTAATGCTTTCTTTCCGAAGAGAAGCTTGGCAAGTGATGCCGCATCGCCGTCGAAGACATTGAGGGCGTCGGCGTCGAGCAAGATGGGCACATCCGCATCGCCCAGAATTCTCTCCACGAGATCCCGCGAGTCTTTGGATTTTCCCAGTCCGGGTCCCAGCACGATTGCGTCGGCCCAGCTCGCGATTTCGGATTTGATTTGATCGTCGGACTGCGGCCAGCGCGAGTTGAGCGCAGACGGCACGGCCGACAAAACGGCGCCGGTGTTTTCCGGAGCGACCATGGTGCGGACGAGTCCAATTCCGCTGCGAAGCGCGGCCCGCGCGCCGAGGACGACGGCGCCCGGCATCCCCACGCCGGCGCCAACGATTGCGAGATGCTTTCGCGTTCCCTTGTGCGCGTCGTATCGAATGGGCGGCACCCGAGAGGCGACCCACTCGCCGTCGACCAGCTCCGGCAGTCGCGTTCGATTCGCAGACGCAGCCTCGCCGTCCAAACCAATGTCGATGGCGAAGATTTCGCCGCAGCAGTCGCGAGCGAGCAGCGTTCCACGTTTGATGCCACCGAAACTGGCCGTAACGTCAGCGACGACGCACTCTGAATGTTGGCCGTTGGTGGAATTCAGTCCACTCGGCACGTCGAGCGAGACGATCGCAGATCCGCCGCTCCGAAAACCATTCACGCGTGAAATCGCGCCGGCAATTTCCGCGCGCGGCTCTCCCTCGAAGCCGGTGCCGAGGAGGGCATCTACAACAACGCCGGCGCGGGACGGAACCGCACCCGTCGACACTCGCGGCATTGCGTTCTCGCGCTCGGCCACTGCGTCGGGAGATTTGCGTGGATCGGGACTGCCGATCTCGACGACGCTCACTTTCACGTCGGCATTTGCCAGGGCGCCAGCCACCACCCAGCCATCGCCGCCATTGTTGCCGGGTCCGGCGAAAATGACGGCGCCGTCTTTCACGCGTTCACTGTACTTCTGCAGAATCAAGTTGGCGGCGGCGGTGCCCGCGCGCTGCATCAGCACGCGCGAAGGCGTTCCTTTTTCAATGGCTGCCCGATCGCGCTCCGCTGATTCCCTGGCGCCGACCACCCAAACGGGCATTGCTGCGCTGGTTGGTTACGCTTGCTGCGCGCAGTTCCAGGGATAATCTCGCTCGAACGCCAGATCGAAATCGAACACGCCGACGAATTCTTCGCGCGTGTCCTGCGGCTGGCTGAGCAGAAATCCCAAATCCACCAGAGTGAAGACGATGTCGCCGATATCCGCCGTCGAGGAGATTCCCCAGCTTTCGAGCACCAGCTTCGCCATCAGGCCGTAGCGCTCGAGCGCGAGGTCGCGGCAGGCGTGGGCGAGCTCGACACCGGTGATGTGGCGGCGGGCGTTGAGCTGCGACTGACACATTTCCAGGGCTGAGAGCACGAACAGGTAAGCCTGCTCGTGAAAGCGCGGCTCACGGATTCGAATGCGATCCATTATTCCTTCGCGAAATGCCAGCTCAGCCATGTCTACTGTTTCCCCGCCATCGAGGGGAAGGATTTGTAGAGTGGAAAACGATTCGTCAAGTCGTGCACTTCCTCTTTGACTGACGACGCGACCCCCGCGTCACCTGGATTTCCAACGACCCGATCGATGAAGCTGGCGATCAGCTCCATCTCCGGCTCTTTCATGCCCCGAGTGGTCACCGCCGGGGTGCCGATACGAATCCCGCTCGTGACGAAAGGCGACTGGGTCTCCTTGGGCACCGTGTTCTTGTTGACGGTAATGCCAGCTTCGTCGAGCGCCTTCTCGGCGACCTTGCCGGTGACATTCTTGTTGCGCAGGTCAACCAGCATCAGGTGGTTGTCGGTGCCGCCGGAGACGACGTTGAAGCCGCGCTCGATCAAAGCCTGCGCGAGCGTCCTGGCGTTGCTGACGATCTGGCCGCAGTAATCCTTGAAGGAAGGCTCCAGCGCTTCCTTGAATGCGACCGCCTTCGCCGCGATGACATGCTCGAGCGGGCCGCCCTGGGTGCCGGGAAACATTGCCTTGTCGACGATCTTCGCGTGCTCTTCCTTGCAGAGGACCAGGCCACCGCGCGGACCACGCAGAGTCTTGTGCGTCGTGCTCGTCACCGCGTCGGCGTGGGGTACCGGCGACGGATGGTAGCCGGTCGCGACGAGTCCGGCGAAGTGGGCCATGTCGACGATGAACTTGGCGCCGATCTCCTTCGCCACTTCGGCAAACGGCTCGAACTCGATGATGCGCGCGTACGCACTGGCGCCGGCGATGATCATCTTTGGTTTCTGCTCACGCGCGATGCGCTGCATTGCCGCGTAGTCGATGCGCCCATCGTCACCGACGCCGTAGTGGATGGCGTGATAGAGCAGGCCGGAGAAATTCACCGGCGAGCCGTGCGTAAGATGCCCGCCCTGGGACAGGTCGAGACCAAGCACGACATCGCCCGGCTTTAGGAACGCCAGGTAAACCGCTGCGTTCGCCTGCGCACCCGAATGAGCCTGGACGTTGGCGTGTTCGGCGTTGAACAATTTCTTGACGCGATCGATCGCCAGTTGCTCGATTTGGTCGACGAACTCGCACCCGCCGTAATACCGTTTGCCCGGCAAACCCTCGGCGTACTTGTTGGTGAGAGGCGTGCCCATCGCCTCCAGCACTGCCTGCGAGACGAAATTCTCGCTGGCGATCAGCTCGATGCCGTTGCGCTGGCGGTCAACTTCCAGATCGATGAGCCGCGCAACCTCGGGATCGGACTGCGCCAGATGTCCTTCCGGCATCGCACTGCGCGCGACGCTCCTCTGCGGTGGTGCCTGAGTTTGCGGCGTCATGTTTTCTCGGAGTCGATTTTCTCGATGCGGCGTTCGTGGCGACCGCCGTCAAATTTAGTATCGAGCCACTGCTTCATCGTCTTTACCGCATCATCGTTGCTGATGAAGCGGGCTGGGAGCACGAGCACGTTCGAGTTGTTGTGCTTTCGCGACAGCGTACCGATCTCGGGCTCCCAGGCCAAGGCCGCCCTCACGCCGGGGTACCGATTGGCAACGATGTCCATACCGACGCCGCTGCCACAGAGAAGGATGCCGCGCTTCACCTCGCCGTTTGACACCTCCCGCGCGACTTGATGGCCGAAGTCGGGATAGTCATCCGGCTGATCGGGATTATTCGAGCCGAGGTCGACAGGATCGTACCCCAGTTTCCTGAGCTCGGAGACGAGACGATTCTTCATCTCGACGCCGGCGTGATCAGACGCAATGGGAATTGTCTCGCTCATTTTGCCTCAGCCAACCTTTGCTCCGCGAGCCGATCCGCAGCTTCGTACTTCGGAATGTTCATCTTCTCAGCGATGTCGAAAACTTTGAGGACGGTGTCGTAAATGTCATCGGCCTTGTCGAGCGCCTTTTGGGCGTCCCAGCCGGCGACCTCTCCATAAACGTTAATCACACCGCCCGCGTTTGCGACGTAGTCCGGTGCGTAAAGGATGTCGCGCCGCATCAGCTCTTCGCCGTGCCGCTCCTCGAGCAGCTGATTATTGGCACCACCGGCCACGATACGAACCTTGAGTTTGGGAATGGTCGTGTCGTTGATGATTCCACCAAGAGCGCAGGGCGAGAAGATGTCGGCCTCCGCCGAGAAAATGGCGTCGCCCTCGACGATCTTCGCACCGGTCAGCTTGGCCACTCGTGCAGCCTTGGCCGAGTCGATATCGGACACGATCAATTGTGCGCCCGCCGCGTGGAGCTCCTTGGCCAGGTAGGTACCGACGCTTCCGCAGCCCTGAATCGTGACGGTCTTTCCTTCGAGACTATCGCTCCCCCACACCCAGTTGGCTGATGCCTGCACCGCCCGGAAGACCCCGTGTGCGGTGACGGGAGACGGATCGCCTGATTTCCCCGCCAATCCTGCCACATGGTTGGTTTCCATGTGCACGTAGTCCATGTCCTTCGTGGAGGTACCGACATCTTCGGCGGTGATGTAGCGCCCGCCGAGTGATTCGACGAAACGACCGTGAGCGCGGAATAGCTTCTCACGGTCGGTGGTCTTGTTGTCGCCAATGATGATCGACTTGCCGCCGCCAAGCTTGAGGCCCGCAACCGCATTCTTGTACGTCATCCCGCGCGAGAGTCGAAGCGCATCGATGATCGCTTCTTCGTCGGTCGCGTATTGCCAGAAGCGCGTGCCGCCAAGGGCCGGCCCCAACTTCGTGCTATGAACGGCGAGAATACCGCGATATCCGATCGATGGGTCGCTGCACAACACGACCTCTTCGTGCCCCATTTCGGCGAGTGTATCGAACAGCTTCATCCTTGTGAGTTCCAGAGAAAAAAGTTATGACTGCCCGTAGAGTGCCCGCGCGATCACAATCCTCTGGATCTCGGACGTGCCCTCGTAGATCTCGGTGACTTTTGCATCGCGCATCAAACGCTCGACGGGATACTCCTTCATGTAGCCGTAACCGCCGAAGATTTGCACCGCCTGCGTCGTCACCCACATCGCGGTCTCGCTCGCCATCAGCTTCGCCATCGAGCTGAATTGACGGATGCTCTGACCGCGATCCTTCGCTGCCGCTGCCGCGTGCAATAACGCACGCGATCCAGCCACACGCATCGCCATGTCGGCGAGCTTGAACTGGATCGCTTCGAACTCCTTGAGCGATTTTCCGAACTGCCTGCGCTCACCGGCATAGTTCACCGAGTTCTCGAGCGCGGAACGCGCGATTCCAATCGCCTGTGCTGCAATTCCCAGGCGACCGTTGTCGAGAGACTGCATTGCATAAACGAATCCCTCTGTCTCGTCGCCAAGCAGGTTATCGGCGGGCACTCGCATATTGTCGAAGTTGAGCTGCACTGTCGGCGACGCGCGCAGACCAAGCTTGTCTTCTTTCTTTCCGACGTTGAACCCAGGCAAATCTGGTGTGATGATGAACGCGCCGATTCCGCGCGCGCCGCGTCGCGAACCACTCGTGTCAGTGCGCGCCATGGCGATGATTGCGCCGGCGGTATTGCCGTTAGTCACCCAGCTCTTGGTGCCATTCAACACCCAGCAATTGCCATCCTTCACTGCCTGGGTCGACAACGCGGATGCATCGGATCCGGCGTCGGGCTCTGATAAAGCAAAGGCGCCCAGGATTTCGCCGCGCGCCATTTTCTTCAGGAATCGATTCTTTTGTGCGTCACTTCCGTAACGAAGGATCATCTGTGTCGGAAGCGAGTTGTGCACGCTCATGAGCACGGCTACCGACGCGTCGGCGGCGGCAATCTCCTCGAGCGCGATGAGATAAGTGCCGGTATCGGTGCCAAGTCCATCGTATTCCTCGGGCAGCATCATGCCGAGGAATCCAAGCTCGCCGAGTTTGCCGACCAGCGACGGCTCGAAGTACGCCTTCTCATCCCACTCTGCCGAGTGCGGCACGATCTCCGCCTGCGCGAACTCGCGCGCGAGCTTCTGAACTTCGGTCTGCTCTTCGGTGAGAGGGTGAAGGGCCCAGGACACGTGGACCTACTTACTATAGGTATAGAAGCCGCGGCCAGTCTTTCGGCCGAGCCAGCCCGCCGCGACGTACTTCTTGAGTAGCGGACATGGACGATACTTCGGATCGCCGAGTCCATCGCGCAGCACCTCGAGAATCGCGACGCAAGTGTCGAGTCCGATCAAATCGGCCAACGCCAGCGGCCCCATCGGATGGTTCATGCCCAGCGTCATCACCTGATCGATTGCTTCCGGCTTGCCGACGCCTTCCATCAGGCAGTACACCGCTTCATTGATCATCGGCATCAGCACGCGATTGGAGACGAACCCGGGATAGTCGTTCACCTCGACCGGCGTCTTCTCGAGTGTGCGCGCGTAATCCATCACACGCTCCGTAGTCTCGTCCGAGGTCGCGAGACCGCGGATAATCTCGACCAGTTTCATCACCGGCACTGGATTCATGAAGTGCATGCCGATGACTTTGTCGGGGCGCTTCGTACGCCGCGCGATCTCGGTTATCGAAATCGAGCTGGTGTTGGTGGCGAGGATTGCATCGGGAGTCGCGATGCGATCGAGATCGGTGAAGATGCGGTACTTGAGACCGCTGTCTTCACTCGCCGCTTCGATGATGAGCGATGCCTGCGCCGCTGCGTCGAGCTCCATGCTGAGATCGACGCGCGACAGAATCTCGACCTGTTGTGCGGCTGGGATGGTGCCCTTCTTCACCTGACGCTCGATATTTTTCGCGATCGTCGAGCGCCCGCGATCGAGAGCCTCCTGCGAGACATCTATCATCGTCACCGGAAAACCGTATTGCGCGAACACGTGCGCAATTCCGTTTCCCATTTGTCCGGCTCCCACAACCGCGATGCGGTCGGTCATTTCTTCAACTCCATCGTGCGCAGATAGCGTCCGTACAAATAGAAGATGGCGACGAACATCGCCGCCACTGCCGCGAGTCCGCCTTCCGGGCCCCAGGAACCGCCAGTCAACCAATCCGGACCGGTTTCGATGGTGCGGTAGTCCGGCTGACTTGACGGGATTCCGCTGACTGCAATGTGGAGCGCGCCAGCCATCACCCAGTTCCAGGCGAAATGCGCCGCACCCGCGGCGTAGAGACTTCCTGTCGCCAACAGGATCCCGCCCAGGAAAAAACCAGCGACGATGACGGCGAGTATCGATTCCGCGTCGGCGCCCGGGTTCCAGGCGTGCAGCAGACCGAAAACTACACTGGTCACGATGAGCGCGAGACGCCATCCGCCGGCTCGTCTCAGCACGGCGAAGGCGAAGCCACGCATCAACAGCTCCTCGAAAAATGCGGCCGGCAACAGCGTCAGCGCCGACCCGCCAGCAGCAGCCCACCAACTACCAGCCGTCGTCGGCTCGATTTGCAGCGTGTGAATCGCCAGCAGCAGCACGCTCGCCGTTCCAATGGTCGCCGCGCCCAACAACGCTCCGTTGATCAGGATTGGCGGCGCCGCCGCGCCACTATCCAGTCCGACGAAATTCCACCGCTGCTTGTCAATGCGCAGCATGATCCACGTCGCGATCACAACGCTCGCGAGCGCTATCCACTGAAACGGGGCATCGCGCGGATCAATCGCTCCCGGCCCAGCGACGAAAGCAGTGGCCGTCTCGAGAATCGCGAGAGCGACAAAGAAAATGAGATAGAAGGCGGGAATCAGCCAAAACGGTCGCAGCGACCGAATGGGTCTCGATCGTATCGGCGCCGCGGTGGTCAAACTTTAGTTCGAGCGCTCGACGCTGAGCGCGACCGCGTCACCGCCGCCGAGGCAGAGTGTCGCGAGGCCTTTCTTCGCGCCGCGATCCTTCATTGCGTAGAGCAGAGTCGTGAGCACGCGCGCGCCGCTGGCGCCGATCGGATGACCAAGTGCAATCGCACCGCCGTTTACGTTCACGCGCTGCCAGTCCCAGCCGAGCTCCTGCCCGTCGGCGATCGATTGCGACGCAAACGCTTCGTTGGCTTCGATCAAATCGAAATCGCCGATTTGCGCGCCGGTTTTCTTCATCAGGTTGCGAACGGCTTTGATCGGCGCAAAGAAAAGATCTTCGGGCTTCGTCGCGCCGGTGGCGTAGCCGGTCACGCGACCCAGAATCTCGAGATTGTGCTCTTCGGCGTAAGCCTCGGAAACGACGACGAGCGCAGCGGCGCCATCATTGAGACCCGGTGCGTTGCCGGCGGTTACGGTGAGATCTTCGTTGTCGCCGTTCTTGCCTGGAAATGCGGGTTTGAGTTTGGCGAGCGCTTCCAGACTCGTATCACGGCGCGGTGATTCATCGGTGTCGACGATCGTCGGACCTTTCTTGCCGGGAATCTGTACGGGGACAATCTCCGACTTGAACTTGCCACCATCGATCGCCGCAATCGCTTTGCGATGCGACGCCTCGGCAAACACGTCCTGATCTTCCCGGCTGACGCTCGCCTTCTTCGCTGTGTACTCGGCGTGGCGGCCCATGTGCACGTTACACGACGCACACCAGAGCCCGTCCTTGATCATGCCGTCGACGAGGGTCTGATCGCCGGCTTTGACGCCGCTGCGGATTCCGTACTGGTAGTACGGTGCGTTCGACATCGATTCCTGACCGCCGGCGATGATCACTTGCGCGTCACCTGCTTTGATCGCCTGAGATGCGAGCATCACGGCTTTGAGTCCGGAGCCGCAAACTTTATTGACCGTCACCGCTGAGATTGTCGGAGGAAGTCCCGCTTTCAAAGCTGCTTGCCTCGCCGGCGCCTGACCCGTTCCACCTTGGAGAACGTGGCCCATGATGACTTCCTGGACGTCGTCCGCGGGAACTTTCGATCTTTTTAGAGCTTCTCGGATTGCAACCGCGCCGAGCTCGGGAGCGGTCAGCGGCGAAAGGCCGCCCAGGAATTTGCCGATCGGTGTGCGAGCTGCCCCGACGATTACGGGCGTTCGAGATTTGTCTGGCATACTTTGAAATTAATCGCTGGTGCAACTACTGCGGACAAAAACAACAGAATGGGGTTTGAGTTGCGAGTTCCTGGTTGCGGGTTGTGGGTTAGACGACCCGCATTCAACCCACAACCCGGAACCTGGAACTCGCAACTCACACCCCGTTCTGTTGCAGTTGTCCTCACTTTTTGAGCGTTCTGAACGTCACCGAGTATCTAACCCCGTCCACTTCCGGAATACTGTGCTCCCATTCCGTCCTCGACGGCCCGCGCATTAGGTAAGCTGATCGGGGCTCGGCTTCGAGAGAAAAGCGCTGCCACTTGCCGCCGCCCTTCCGCCGCAGACGAAACGTGCAAGGCGCGAGGAGTGAGACGCCGACGATGTCCTCGAAGTTCGCTTTGTCGCGGTGCCAGCCGATGCC
>DATFHK010000058.1:0-11921 GCA_035248505.1 Gemmatimonadaceae bacterium
TGATTTGTTCAACGGATTGCAACCTCGCACCGCAATCCGCGCGCGTGGCGCTCGCCAGTGCGGGATCTGTCGTCGGGCGGCAGGATTGGACGCGCGAAATGCTGGCAAAGATCGAGGCGACAGGCTTTCGCATCGAGCCGAACACTCCGTTCGCGTCGCCGGTGCGGGTGCTCACCCTGCCCGAAGCATTCGACCTTCGCTTTTACTTTCGCCAACCCCGCGCGTTGGCGATCGACTCGATCGTTGTCAGGCTAACCGTCGCCGATGCGAAGGGCCGCCGAGCGGAGCAGATGTTGGGGATTCCAATTCGGTATTACCAACAGAAGACTGCGCTCATTTTTCCGCTTCGTGGGCACGGCATCATCGGTCAGGATTATGTCACGAGTGGCGGGCACGGCGGCCACGGCGACTTCTCGAATGAGTTTGGGCTGGACATCGACGGCTTGAGTGAGACCGATGGCGAGCTAAGCGACGCTAACGAGAACGCCGCCGATGCGGGTTGGGGCCGCGACATCATTGCACCCGCGGCTGGGACGGTGGTCTACGCGCGCAATGACATCCCGGATAACCCGCACCCCGGGGTTGAGCCTGATTCCAATTATTACAAACCACTTCACGACCCGGTGATGGCCTACGCCGGCAATTGCGTCATCATCGACCATGGCAACTCCGAGTACAGCGTGCTGATGCATTTGCAGGAGGGCTCAGTCACCGTCAAAGTCGGCGACCGTGTTGCCGCGGGCCAGGTGATGGGGAAGTTGGGGAGCTCGGGGGACTCATTCGGACCACACTTGCATTATCAACTGCAGTCGGGCCCCGAGCTTTTCAAATACCAGTCGCTGCCCGTCAGATTTCAAAACATGGATGTGCCGACCCTGTTCCGCGGCCACTACTTCGTTGCAAAATAAACTCCGGAGGTGTCAATGCGTTTTTTTATGTCGGTCGCAGTACTGTGTGTCGTGGTTGTCGGATGCAGCTCGGATACGGCGCCGTCGCCGACGTCGATTGATGGTCCGTGGAGCGAGGACTTTTCGATGCCGGGCAGTTTTTTCACGATGCAGCTGACGTCTTCCGGCGGGAGCGTGTCGGGAACCGGCAACTATTGTGGTGAGGCTGGGCCGTGCGGCACCGTATCGGTCGTGGGAACGGTCAGCGGTATTGCGGTGCATCTCGATCTGACACTCGACCAGCAGCAACCCACAACTGGCATCACGACCGTCCAGCACTTCGATGGCGCGTTCAAAGGCGCCTATACTTTGGTGGGCACACAGATCACCGACGGCTCCGCATCCGGCGCACAAACTGTGACCTACCGCCATCCTGTAGTCGATCCGGTTTGAGAGATCATCGGCTGCGCGATCAAATCCTTATATCAAAAAAATGAAATCAGCCCCCGTCCTGGCTGTCCTCGTCGCCAGCCTGGCCACGCCCTTGGCCGCTCAATCCGATCTCCGACTCATTCCGCAGCCGCGCGAGGTGACGGTTGAAGGCGCACCGCTGTCGATTGCCAAAGGAATCACGATTGGCAGACCGAACAACGCCGAGGATCGATTCGCTGCGACCGATCTCGCGACTGCGCTCAAGGATCGCGGAATTCGAGTCGTGAACGGCGAGACCGGACCGGGGACGCGCGTCGTGCTGATGCGCGCCGATGCGGCCGCCGCCAGGAGTCTGCTGCGGCGTCGCTCACTCGCCATCGATTCAGCGATGCGCGATGAGGGATATGTCATCATCCCCGATGGCAATCGTCTCGTCGTCATCGGCGCGACCGCTGCCGGAGTTTTCTACGGCGCCCAGACCATCAAGCAGCTCGTCGTTGGCGACGGCGATCAGGCCAGGCTTTATCGCGCGACGATTCGTGACTGGCCGGCGATGCGCTACCGCGGATTCCACGACGACATCTCGCGCGGGCCCGTACCGACGCTCGAGTTCCAGAAGAAGCAGATCAGAACTCTCGCCGCGTACAAGGTCAACGTCTTTTCGCTGTACTTCGAGCACACTCTCGCCTACGACTCGAATCCGCTGATCGCGCCGCCCGGTGGGGCGATGAGTCACGCCGATGTGAAGGAGCTCGTCACGTACGCGGCCAATTATCACGTCGACATCATCCCCGAGCAGGAAGCGTTCGGGCATCTGCATCACGTGCTCAAATACGAGATCTATTCGCCGCTCGGAGAAACGCCGCACGGACACGTGCTGGCGCCGGGGCAACCGGGCTCGCTGCCGCTGATCAGGCAGATGTTCGGGGAGATCTTCTCACTCTTTCCCAGCCACTTCGTCCACCTCGGCGCGGATGAAACCTTCGAGCTCGGTCGCGGCCAAACCGCTGAGCGAGTGAAGACGGTAGGACTTGGCACCGTCTATCTCGATTTCCTCCGACAAATCGCCGACGCGCTACGGCCGAGCGGGAAGAAATTCCTGTTCTGGGGCGACGTCGCACTGAGCTCGCCAGAGCTGGTGAGTACGATTCCCAAAGATCTGATCGCCGTGCCGTGGACTTACGGCGCGGATACATCGTACGTCCGCTTCATCAAGCCGTTTCGCGACGTCGGCATGGAGACCTGGGTCGCGCCCGGCGTCAGCAGCTGGAATCGCGTCTATCCAAACAACGCCAACGCTCTCATCAACATCCAGCGTTTCGTGCGCGACGGACAGCGGCTCGGCGCGACCGGAATGATCAACACCTCGTGGGACGACGACGGTGAGGCACTGTTCAATCAGACGTGGTACGGCGATTTGTTCGGAGCGGCTGCAGCGTGGCAGTCCGGCGAGAGCAGCATCGACGCATTTGCCTCGAGTTATGGGAAAGTGTTTCACGGGGATCTCACCGGGAAAATCGACGAAGCCCAGCGACGACTCTCGGCGGCGCACGCGCTGTTGTCAAGCGCGAGGGTTGGCGATGCCAGCAACTATTTATTCTGGCTCGATCCATGGAGCGATGAGGGACGCAGCATGGCGCAGCGGATCAGACCGTACACGCACGACCTGCGCATTCTCGCCGAATCGACGCTGGTGCTACTCGATCAGGCCGAGCCCGGGATTACGCGCGAGCGCGATGCAATCGAAGCGATGAAGCTGGGCGCGCGGCGGATGGATTTCATCGGCATGAAGTTTCAGTTTGCCGATGAAGTCGTGCAGATGTACGATCGCGCCACCGACACGGCGAGCAAGGCGCCGCAGCGCGATCTCGCGGACATCACCGGCGTCAACGGCAGACTTCAGGATCTGCGCGACGGTCTGTCTCTGATTCGCGACGAGTACGAGAAGGCGTGGCTGCGAGAGAATCGCCCGTACTGGCTGCGCAATGTTCTGGCGCGCTACGATCTGGCGACGCAGATGTGGATCGAGCGCGCGGACAGGATCAATCTCGCTCGGCAGGAATGGTATCGGAGTCGCAAGCTCCCGCCGGCTGCGAGTCTCGGCATTCCGGCGAGCATGCCGGGGTTGGCGCCGTATCCGCGGTAGCGGGAGGCGAGAAGCGGGAAGCGGGAAGTGGGAAGTGGGAAGTGGGAAGCGCTACGACCCTAGTGAACTCCAGTCAAGTTCGGAGTATAGATCGGCTGCAGGTCTGAATTTCTGAGCGCGAGATAGAGCGCGCCCGCTGCCGCGGCGGCGATTCCGACAACCAGGCCGGCTGTTCGACCACTGCTGAATGTCGAAGCATTGAGACTCTTGATGTCGGTCTTTGGAATCGCGAGCCGAACGTTGCCCTGGCCGCGAATGTAGGTGAATCCGACGAGCGAATCCGCGCTTATGACTGGATCTCGGAGCGTCACGAAAGCGCCATCGACGCGCGTAACCTGCACTTGCTTCGGATTGCCAGGTAATGCGCCGCCCGTCGGAGGCATTTCCGTCGGAGACCAGTTGTAGCAGCCGCACACGCACGCTGCGAGCGCGCCGAGCAGGAAAGCGCCGGGTTTCATCATCGGTTAGCTCCGGAAAGGTGGGTGAAATTGCACGACAGCATGCCGAAACGCCACGGCTCGTGCGCCAGACTCGCCAGGTTCTGGTTGGCGCTTCAAACCTTCAGGCGATGCGTTTGATCCAATTGCGCAGGACGTCTCCTCCCGCCTCAACCACCCTGCCTGGAGCTCCGATGTCGCAACCAACTCGCGCCCGTTCCAGCGATCTCATGCGGAGATTTCTGCCGGCGTTTTGTCTGCTCGCGTCGGCGCCGCCTGCCCGTGCACAGTCTGACAAAGTCGACGAATACATCGAAGCGGAAATCAGGAAGCAGGAGATCCCCAGCCTTGCGCTTGCCATCGTGCAGGACGGCAAGATCGTCAAGACCAAAGCTTACGGCTTCGCGAATCTCGAGTTAAGAGTTCCAGCCACACCGGGCACGGTTTACCAGCTACAGTCGATCACCAAGTCTTTTGTCGCATGTGGAATGATGCTGCTGGCGGAAGACGGCAAGCTCGGACTCGACGACAAGATCACCAGGTACCTGAGCGGATTACCACCGGCGTGGAGCGACATCACCATCCGCCAGATGCTCGCGCATACGTCCGGCATCCCGAGCTTCGTTCAGGATCAGGGTTCGGGCGCGGCGATCGTCGCGTTCGCGCAGAAGGCGAGCAGCTCCGAAGAAATCGTCGGCTGGGCGGCAGCGCGCCCGCTGATATTCGCGCCAGGCGAGGGCCGCAAGTACAGCAGCACCGGCTACCATCTGGCAGGGATGATCATGGAGAAGGTGACCGGCAAACCGTGGGGACAGTTTTTACACGATCGCATCTTCGCGCCGCTGGGCATGACGAGCACGCGTGTCAATAGCGTCTACGACATCATCCCGAATCGCGCATCCGGCTACAACCACTTTGGAGATGTCCCGGTGAACGGTGTCTGGATGCAGCCGGCGATTGTGGAATCGGCAGCGGGTGGTCTCGTATCCAGTGTCGAGGATATGGCGAAGTGGGAGATTGCACTCGAGAAAGGCACGATCCTCAAACCGTCAGTGCTCGCGCAGATGGTGGTGCCGGTGAAATTGAAGGATGACTCGATCGTGCAGGAGTCAGACGGTACGCGCCATGGTCTGGGTTGGGAGCTGGAGAATTATCAAGGGCACCGCGTCATGTCTCACGGCGGCGACCACGTGACCGGCTTTACGTCGTACTTCGCGCGGTTTACGGACGACAAGCTCGCCGTGATCGTGCTGACCAACATGATGCCGTTCGACATTCGCACTCTTGCAAGGCGAGTCGCCGGGTTCTATGTCCCCGCTCTAACCCCTGCGAATCGCTGATTCACGGAGCGCGTGACGACACGACGATCACGAATCGCTTTCCGTCGGGCGACACGTCGTACATAGTGTTGGGGCCGGCGTAGTAAGGAGCGGTGAACAACACAATGGACGGTCCAATCGCCGGCGTCACAGCGCCCTCGCCGCCGTCGATTTGCACCACTACCAGTCTGTCATCGTTCCAGTAATACAACTCGCGTCCGTCAGCGCGCCACACGGGAAACGCGCCGCCGTTCGCAGACACCGCCACCCGATGTCCCGGATGCGGATAGGAGTCGAGATACACTTCTGACCGCCCCGACTCGTCCGACGTGTACGCGACCCAGCGCTCGTCGGGCGAGATGCGCGCTCCGGTTTCGTCGGCGGCGGTCACCGCATACGGCGACGCGGGCGATCCGTCCGCCGGCTGCACGATGATGTCATGCTTGTTGTCGCCGTTCTCTTCGGTGACGAGCAGCGCGCTGCCATCCCGCAGCCAGTCGCTCGCAAACTGTGTCCCTCGGCGCGAGGCGAGCAGCTGCGGATGGCCGGCGCCAAGCGGCTGCATGAAAAGATCCTTCCCGTCGTCGGCCCTCACCGAATATGCGACCGTTGTGCCCTGCGCGTTCCACTGCGGATCGTTGCTGTCGTTGTCGTCGTCGGTGAGTCGACGCGTCTTTCCTGCATCGAGATCCGTCACCCACAAATCGCTCGTACTTCTGCCGCTGCCGAACGCGCCGTAAGCGACCAGACGGCCGTTCGGCGAAAAACGCGGCGTCCACGGGCGGTCCGCATCGATCGTCTGCAGCGAACGACCTGAACGATCGACTACCACGAGAGACATCCCTTCGCCGTTCGCGCTCTGGTGTCGGATGCGAGGAGACTCGCTGAACACGGGCTGCGCGCCTACGTCAGGTAGTATCAGAGGGACCGGCACGCGTTTCACGTATGGCGCCCGTGCGAGCGCCCAGCCACTCGCGAGACCGACGACGAGGACGCCGCTGACGGCGTACACAGCCGCGCGCGCAGATATCATCCGCCCGCGTGCCTTGCTGCCGCCGCCGCGGAGCGGCGTAGTGAGCGCCGCCGCAAACGCTCCCGCGCTCGGGAACCGATCATCCGGATCCTTCGCCATCGCGCGGCGTACGGCGTCGTCGATGGACGACGAGACGTCGGCGCGACGCGCAGCAAGAGCAACGACTGGCTCATACATCATGCCTCGCCGGATCTGTTGACGTGACGCCGTGGCGAATGCCGACTCGCCGGCGAGCATCTCGTGCAGCACGGCGCCGAGGGCGTAGACATCGGTGCGCGCATCGATTGGGCGATCGCCTGCGACCTGTTCCGGCGCCATGTACGACGGAGTGCCGAGGGTAATGCCGGTGCGCGTGAGTCGCGCGCCGCCCGCGTTCTCGAGAGCGAGCGCAATTCCAAAGTCGGCGATCAGCGCGTGGCCGCTCTGCAACAACACGTTCTCCGGCTTCACATCGCGATGCACAATGCCTCGGCGGTGTGCGTAATCGAGCGCGTCTGCCATCTCGCGCACCAGCTGGAGCGCGTCGTCGAGCGGCAGTCGACGCTCACGCGCGAGTCGCGAGCGCAGCGTTTCGCCCTCGACGAAAGGCATCACATACCACAGCAAACCTTGCGCGCTTCCCGAGTCGAACAACGGCAGGATGTGCGGGTGCTGGAGCGATGCGGTGACGCGAATCTCCTCGAGAAAACGCTCTCCTCCGATTGCCGCGGCGAGCTCCTCCCGCAACACCTTTATCGCAACTCGACGATGATGTCGGAGATCCAGCGCGAGATGCACGGTGGCCATTCCGCCGCGCCCAATCTCGCGCTCGAGTTGATAGCGCCCCGCCAGCGCCGTCGCCAGTCGGTCGATGAGCGAGGATGCCGCGCTGCGCCCGACAAGTTGCTCGGCGGCCGGCCGCTCGAGGAAATCGCCGGCACGATCGTGCGCGGCGAGCAATGATGCGACGTCGAGCCGGATCTCCTCGTCGTCCCCACAGGCCTGCGCGACGAACGCATCGCGTCGCGCCGGCTCGCACGAGAGCGCGGCACGAAGGATCGCATCGACGACACGCCATCTTTCGGGCGTCATCGGCGACGACGGCTGGGCGACGCGGGATGCATCAGTCATCGATCGAGCTCACGACGCAACCACATCCTCGCGATCGCCCATTCACGACCGACAGTCGCGGTCGAGATGCCGAGTGCGGCCGCGGTTTCGGGGATGCTGAGTCCGGCGAAATAGCGCAGCTCGACGAGGCGCGCCTTCTGCGGATCGAGCGCCGCGAGGCGAACAAGAGCATCGTCGAGCGCAATGATGTCGAGCGGGTCGATCGGCGCGCTGCGCACCGACGGCGCGCCGGATTTCCCCGCGAAGAAATCGCCGTCGCTGAGCGAAACCTGGAGCCCGCTCCCCGCTTCCCGCTTCCCTCTTCCCGCCCCCGCACCGCCGCCGCGCTTGAGTGCGTGTCGCGCGCGGGCGTGATCGAGCAATACGCGTCGCATCATTTGCGCGGCAATGGCGAAGAACTGTGAGCGGCTCTGCCAACGTGCACCATGCTGATCGCCGAGACGCAGCCACGCCTCGTGGACGAGCGCGGTTGGTTGGAGGGTGTGTCCTTCGCTCTCTCGCTGCAAAGCGAGCTGCGCCTGACGATGGAGCTCCGCGTATACGAGCCGAACGAGTGACTCGCTCGCCTGGGCTTCGCCCGCGCCCCAGGCGCGGAGGAGCCTCGTCACTGCGTGCCCGGTTTGCTCGTTGCCGATAGCGCCCGCGGTTTTCGCAGGCGATGTCATTGGGACACCGTCAGTTGGCGTGATCGGCATACTCGCTCTGGTCGCCGGTATCGGCTGATCTACCTAATTGGACAACGCAACTCCGTGATTGGATTGAGCGGGTTTCTGCGCGCTATGGGATAAGGCGCTCTGCGCCGTTCCCAGTCACGGAGACTACCATGATTACGCTCTGCCGACGCGCTTTCGTTTCAATTGCCGCCACCGTCACGATGACTCTCGCGCTCGTCGCATGCGCCAGCGCGGGCTCGCAGCGGGGACTCGACCGACCGAGCTCGACCGAGGATCGCCTGCTGTCCATCCGCTTCGACAACCCGTCCCGCGAGACGGTGGACGTTTACCTGATTGGTACAAAACGCGAGTGGAGGCTCGGCCGCGTGGCGCCGGGCGCGGTCGCGACCTTGCGGCTTCCTGACGAAGCGTTTGCGGAGGGCTCGATGATGGTGCGGCTCGCGGTGCTCGCGGGCGCGAAAGAGACATTCGCGGCGGCGCGAGATCCGCGCGCTGTTTTCACCATCACCCAACCCGCGACGGCAATCCTGTCGCAGCGTTGGACTTTCACGCAGGGCAGTCTGATATCGGTGCCCTACTAGGACAGGATGACTGGTTAGCGCGCGGCGTACTCGTCGTGGCGCTTGAACCAGAGTCCTTGCTCATTGCGACCGAGCGGAGCGCGATCGAGCCACTGGTACATTCCCCAGAGCGCATCGAGCCCACGCGCGTACGCCGAGTACGTGTGGTAGACGACGCCGTCGTCGAGCGCGAATGCGCTCATGCCCGGCTCCTCGAGCGTAAAAGTCGCCCAGTCAACGCCGGCTCCGGCCGCGAATTCGGCGAGTGGTCCTTCCTTGCCCGCCTCTAGTTGTTTGCGCGTGTCGACGGTCTGATAGTTGTACTCGACCGAGCCCGAGCGCTGCTGCTCCTCGGTGATGCCGGCGCCGAAGTCGTAATTGAAATCACTGCCGAACGACGACGCCCACGGAAAAGTCCAACCCATCCGCTTTTTGTACGCCTGAATTTTCTTCAACGGCGCGCGTGACACCGCCATCATCATGACGTCGTGATTGATGAGATGTATAGCGAAGCCGTTGAAGCCATCGGCGATCGACGAGCAGGCCGGACAACCAGCGGTAAAATCCGGGCCCAGCATGAAGTGGTAGATGATCAGTTGGGAGCGACCTCTGAACAAATCGGCGAGCGATGCCGGGCCTTCATCGGTCTCGAAGCGATACTGCTTGTCGACACGAACCCACGGCAGCTCCATGCGCTTGCGCGTCACTTCATCGCCGCGGTGGGTGAGCGCCTTTTCGTCCTTGAGGAGGTCGAGTCGAGCAGCGAGCCATTCTTCACGTGTTCCGAGTTTGTGTCTGGTCATTTTTTCTCCTGGATCCGCTTACTTTCGGCGTCTGATAAATCTATGAGCACAATATCCGAATTCTCGCGAACTCGCTCGAAGACGATCCGCCTTCCATCCGGCGAAACGTCGAAGCGCTGAACGGACTCGCCCGGCTTCAACTTCGTGAGCTGTCGGGCGCGGCCGGTCTTGAGATCGAAGACCCAGAAATCCTGACGTCGAAATCCTCCCTGTTTCGCTACGATCCGCCGGCCGTCGGGAAGAAATCGATAGCTGTCGCCGCGCCGATCTACGACCAATGGCGGAATCGGCACCTGCTTGCCTTCGGGTGTGACTGCTTTCAACGGAGCGCTGCGCGCACGCGGCGTACCGGTGTACAGAATGAGATTTCCGACGGGCGACCAGACTGGATTCGACGCAACTGAATCGAGCAGCTGCACCGGACTCCCACCTTCGATCGGAATCTTGAACAGACGCGATCCGCTTCCCGCCTCAGCCGCAACGGCGATCCACTTGCCGTCGGGAGACCAGGACGGCGCGCCTCTCACATTCAGTGATTGGGCAACGCCACGCAGTGCGGAACCGTTGGGTGCAGCGCAGTAAATCGTCGAGTGTTCTCCGCTGCGACGCACGGGAAAACACACACTCCTTCCGTCGGGTGAGACCGCAACAGCTCCGACTACACTCCCTCGGTCTGGCTTCCACACCACGCGGGGTCCGGTTTTAGTCAGTTGCCATAGCTCATCTCCGCCACCGCGGGCGCCGAGATACCATAGAGATGAATCGGGTGCGAAGCGCGGAGCAGCTGCCCGGGCGGTCGGCAGCGCGACCGGTTCGGCTGCTGTCTCGCCCACAACCGAGTCAACAACCGGCACCGTCCACAGCCGAACGCTCGGATTCGAGACGGAGGCGACGAGACGCCTGCCGCCATTCGACATCTCGTTGCTGGCCGCAATCGATATGTAGTGTTCCACGCCCGACGTGACGCGGTGCGGCACGCGCTGATCGACATCCATTGAGTAAAGCCACGGACCAGTTCCATCGTCTGCGGTCGACGTGTACAGCAGCGTGCGAGCATCGAGCAGTACGGGGTATGCCGCTCGCGAGCTTTCACGCGTGATGCGCTCGGCTTCGCCACCACCCGTTGGAACACGCCATATGTCCATTTCGTCCGGCGGAAGTCCGTGCGCGAAGTAGATGAAACGTCCATCGGGCGACCACGTCACATGATGGTTGTGGAGTCCCGGACTCGATATGAAGATCCGGTGCGGATTGCCGCCGTTGCTGTCCGCTACGAAGATCGGATCGCCGGGTGTTGTCTCGTGATAAGCGATCGACGACGCATCCGGAGACCAGGCCACCGTAACGGCGGTGGGGAGAAATTGGCGGATGGGCCCCCCGGATGTCGGTGCAAACCACACGCTGGCCGGCGAAGTGATGTCTGCGACGCGCAACCACACGTGTGACGAGTTCGACGAGAAGCCGACGTTGCGCACGTCTTCGTTGAACAGCTGTGGCAGTTGGCCGCGCGTGAGATTGACGAATTCATCGCTGCCGACACGCGTAAGGAAGGCATCGAACACGCTGTCCTTGTCGGCGAGGAACGAGACCAATCGTCCGTCCGGTGAAATTGCAGCGTCAACTTCGACGCCGGGAAAATCGGTCACCCGCTCGGTGCGGGCAGAGTTCCATTTGTCGCGCCACGCTTGATCCGCCGGTGCGCGTCGTGACCACATCGCAGCTGCGATCACTCCAACTACGACGAGCGTGGACGTCGCAAGTACCCAGGGTCTCCGCATCGCGCGGGACCACGCGCCGGCCGAGGTTGCAGTGCGGGCTCTCGTAGTGCCGGTGATGTCATCCAGGAGCGCAATCATTTCGTCCGCGCTCTGCCAGCGATCGCTCGGACTCTTCGACTGTGATTTCATTACGAGCTCGTCGAGCAGTGGCGGAATGTCCGTTCGATAAGTGCTGAGTGGTGCCGGCCGCTTGCGCAGGTGCGACGCCAGTGTCTCTTCTCGCGTTTCGCCGGTGAATGGCGGTTGCCCCGTAAGCAGCTCGTATGCGAGTACGCCTGCCGAATAGATGTCAGAGCGATGATCCACCCGCGCCGGAGACTCGATTTGCTCCGGAGACATGTAGGCGGGCGTGCCCAGCGCGATCCCTGAGGTAGTTGCCGCGGGTCCGACCGATGCGTCCGATGCGGCGATCGCCACGCCGAAATCAGCGACCATCGCATGACGACCCGCCAACAGTACGTTGTCGGGTTTGATATCCCGATGGATGATGCCGCGCCCGTGCGCATACGACAGCGCGTCACAGACATCGCGAAGAATTTGTACGGTGTCGTCTATGGCGAGCTGTCCCTCGCGCGCGAGTCGCTCGCGCAGCGACAGGCCGGGCTCGTAGCGCATGACATAATAGAGCGAGCCGTCCACTTCTCCCGAATCGTAGAGCGGGACGATGTGTGGGTGCTGCAGCTGCGCGACGATCTCGATCTCGCGGAGAAAATGTCCGGCAGCCAGCGCCGATGTCACACGC
>DATFHK010000059.1:0-35729 GCA_035248505.1 Gemmatimonadaceae bacterium
GAGGTTTACCGCCTGCAGGGCGTGAAGATCAACGACAAGCACATTGGCGTGATCGTGCGGCAGATGCTGCAGAAGGTGCGCGTGCTCGAGAGCGGCGACACCGAGTTCCTCGAGGGCGAGCACGTCGACAAGCAGACCTTCAGAGAAGCGAACGACAAGGCGAAGAAGCACAAGGACAAGCCGGCGGTTTCCGAGCCGCTTCTGCTCGGCATCACCAAGGCGAGTCTGACGACTCAGTCGTTCATCTCGGCGGCGAGCTTCCAGGAGACGACGCGCGTTCTAACCGACGCCGCAATTCGCGGTGCCAGAGACGAGCTGCTCGGACTCAAGGAGAACATCATCATCGGTCACCTCATCCCGGCCGGTACCGGCATGTACCGTTACCAGGAAGTGGAGATCGAAGGCGCGCCGGTGCCACCAGCTCCGGAGTTGCCACCCGAGCCGACCATCGCCGAGATCCTGGCGACGGAAGCCGATACCGATTTTGCGTTGCCGGAGACGGTTCCGGTACCGGAAGAGATTTAGGAGCTCACTGCGACCGAGGGCTCTCACTAAGTGCATTGATTATCGCGGACTAAGCGAGGATTGAGGACAACCGAGCGATTGCGGACCGTCCTCAACGTCCTCGCTCCGCATTAGTCCGCGATCATCAATGCCGTTGGTCAGAGCCCTCGGTCTGAGTAGACTGCGAAATCGTGCCAGGAGCTTGCAGCAACTTGAGTGTCAAAATTGACACCCAACTAACTGTTCAATTGCGTCCGAGAAACACATCAAGCAGACTCCCCGTACGAGTTCTTCGTCCGGGGATTCTTGCATCAGCACTTCGCTGAAGTGAAAACCCTCTGACTTCCGTGAGTTGAAAGATGGACCTCTACATATTCTGCGTGGTTCTTGGTGCCGCCGGCATGGCTGCGATGGCGCTCCTTGGATTCACGAGCAGTCATGGAGGCGCTCACGACACAGCCGGCCACGAATTCCACGGCGTCGGCGGACACATCCACACCACTCCGGCCGCGCACTCGGGCCACGTCATCGGACACTCCGCTGGACATGGCCATGCCGTCACGCATAGTGCTGACGGCGCACACGCCGCGCAGCTGCGCCCCGACGGTTGGAAATCTCAGGCGTGGTCGTGGCTTTCGCCGCGAGTGTTGTTCAACGTGCTCGTCGGATTCGGTGCAACCGGGCTGCTTGCGGAAAGACTGCTGGGTCCGCTGCTGGCGCTGCCAGTGGCGCTCGTCGGCGGACTCGCGTTCGAGACTGTGGTCGTCCGACCGATCTTCAATTCGCTATTCCGCTTCGAGTCTCAGCCTGCGCAGACTCTCGAGTCGGCAATCATGTCGCAGGGCAAGGCGGTGACTGGATTCGATGTGAACGGCAATGGGTTGGTGTCTCTCGAGCTGGGTGGTGAAGTAGTGCAGATTCTCGGCACTCTGATTCCCCAGGAGCGCAAAGCCGGCATCCGCATTCGTGCCGGTGACGCCCTCCGCATCGAAGACATTGACAGCAAACGGAATCGTTGCACAGTCTCTCGGATCGGCCTCAGCGAGAGCTGATTATTCACGGCCGTTCTCTTTCAAGGATTTTAGATGACTGAAACACTTCTCATCGTCGGCGGAATTCTGATCGGAGTACTGTTCGTAATTCCGCTCATCGTCTCATCGTTCCTCCGCAACGTCGAAGCGGGAACAATCCGCATGGTCAGCTGGCTGCAGGGCAGCACGATCATTTACCGCGGGCCTGGCAAGTCGAAGGAAGTGCCACTGCTGACGACGGGAACGACGCTGTCGAGCAAAGCGATCAACGTCGATCTGGATATCACCGATCAAACTGCCGATCTGGATAGAAACGGTACACCGCAACCGATCAAGGTGCGCATTCTCGCCAGCGCAATCGTGTCTGTCGGTGATACCGATGCGATGATCAAGACCGCGGCGAACCGATTCTTCTCCAAGGATCCGGCCGACCAGGAGAACATTCTGATCGACTTGCTCTCCAGCTCGGCGCGCCGCGCAATCAATCTTCTGACTCACGACCAGCTGTTCTCTTCCCGTAGCGCGCCGCCGCCTCAGCTTCCGGCAGCGACGCGCCCCGAGCTGGTTGGCGGCCGAAGCGAGCGGACTGAGTTGCAGAGATCCGACGACGAGTCGCTGGCCGTGACGCGCCCGAGTGCCGCGCTCGAAGGAATGGAAGACGACGATGATCCGCTCGCCGTGATCATCCGCAAAGCCTGCTCGCGCGAGCTCACCGATCTCGGTCTCACGTTCAACTCGCTGAACATTAAAGTCGTACAATCGGAAGTCGCCGAAGCTCGTCGCAGGCAATCGGCGGCCGAAGCCCAGGCGAATGCGGACATCGTTTCTGCGCAGCAGGCGCGGCGTGCGAAGGACGCGCAGCTCGAGGCCGAGCGCGTGATCTCCGACAAGCAGCGCGAGCTGGAGCAAACCAAAGCCGCGAACGCGGCGTTGATAGCGGAGGCAGAGGCAAAGAAGCAGACGGCGCTCGGTGTCCAGCGTGTCGCCGAGCTGGATGCAACCCAGATCGCGCAGGCGAAAGCCGACGCCGAGAAGCTACGCATCGAGGCGGAAGCGCGGTCGCGCGCCGAAGCAATTCGCATCACGACGGTCGCGCAGGCGCAAGCCGAGAGCATTCAGAAAGTCAACGAGGCAATCAAGGCGGGTGGCGAGAGCTATTTCCGCTATCGTCAGATCGAAATGATTCCGGACATCGCGCCGGTGATTGCCGACGCGTTGGCGAAGGCGAAGCTGGTAACGATCTCAAACGACGGATCAGGTGGTGGCGCCGCGGATTCAGTGACCAACAACATCACCAGCGTCATTCAGACAGTGCTGGCTGCGCAGTTGGTGTCGAACAGCGGAATGCTGCAATCAGATGCGCGCGATCGTGATATTGCTCGCGACGTCGACACAACGCGCGACAACGGTCGGGAATCCGCGCCTGTCAAAGCGCCGGCGAGTCCAATGGCGCACCCGTCAACGACGACGAAGACAGGACTCAGGTAGGATCTTTAGTATTGTGGTAGAAGCAGGGTGTGGCGAGATCGGGCGCCACACCCTGCTTCTCTTTTACGAGCGATTTTACTTTCGCGATCGCAGGACGATCGCTCCCGCGATTGGTCCAGGCGGCACATCGGGCAGCACGGTCGGGGCGCGTGCTGCATCGATCCACTGTGCGGAGTCGATGCCGTCGATGCTCAATGTCTTGAGCGCATCGAGATCTTCCAGGCGCTGTCGATCCATGTAGACCAGAATGGCCTGGCGCGCGATCACTCCGCCGCCGATGGATCCTGTCGGAGTAGCGCGCAACCAGTTCGGGCGCAGACGGCTGACGAGCTCGTAAGCGTTGGTCGCGTTGGATGCGGCAACCTCGGCGTGTGTGATCTGGTCCGGACTCGAGCGCGCGGTGGCGCCGCTGCCGGACGATGCGCAGGCGGCGGCAAACGCAGCGATGGAAAGGCGAGTGATGTCGACGCGCGATAACAAGGTTGCGCCTCCAGTGAGCGGTGACTGAGACAGCAGTGCGCCGCTACCATAATGCTGGACCGGAACCGCCGCAACGTACTATTGTCGGGGTTAGTACCCAACGCTACCTTGGGCAGCCAAATCGTGACTTACGGGGTAGAGAGCACGTTGGTTGCGTTGTAACCACGCGTGGGCTGATGTCACAACTGATGCACGCATCGAGTTCCAGTTTCCTGCGGTTGGCGCGCGCGGCGATTCTTCTATCGATCGCTGCATCGCTCTGCATTTGTGCGCGGGCGAGTGCGCAGGTGGTGGGCAATGTCTCCGGCGTTGTCACCGACTCCGCTGGCGCGCCTTTGCTCGGTGCCGAAGTCACCATCGACGGCTCGCAGGCGCGCGCGTTCACGGAAGCGGACGGATCGTTTCACCTGGGCGCGGTTCCGCTCGGCACGCGAACCATCAACGCGCGCAGACTCGGCTTCTCGCCCAACCGAGTTACGGTAGAAGTCGCGCAAGGCGCTGACGCCGCGGTGGTGGTGCGACTAACGGCCCTTCCAATCGCGTTGCCGACAGTGTTGGTCAAACCGACGGGGATGAAGTACACCGGACGCCTTGCCGGTTATTACGAACGACTCGAGAAGCGGTCGAGTGGCTACTTCATCACCCGCGATCAGATCGATCAGGAAGGCTCACGTCTGCTCGGCCAGCTGCTGCAGCATGTGCCCGGGGTGACGGCGGTGAGATTACGCGGCGGTCTGACTGGAATCAGGTTGCGGGGCAGAACGTGTTCGCCCCTGGTGTGGATCGATGGCACGCCGATGCCATCGGGCGAAGTCGATCTCGACAGTTTTTCACCAACCAGCATTCACGGCATCGAGCTTTATCTCGGATCGACGACTGCGCCGGCGCGCTACATCTACACGCGTGACGTCTCCAGCTGTGGGACGATTCTGATCTGGTCGCGCGGCCCCGACACCGATCCGATTGTTGCGGCGCCGCAACCAAGCGTGGATGTGCAGTCGCTACTTTCGGAGAACTCGGTTTTCCGCGCCGACCAGGTTGACCGCAAAGCGGCCCTCGACACGGCCAGAAGCACTCCGCCGGCGTTTCCGCCATCCCTTTACGCGGCCGGCATACCGGGCCTGGTGATTGCTGAATTCGTCGTCGACACGACCGGGCATGTCGAGAATGGAACGCTTGGAATCGTCTCGTCGACCGCGCCGTTGTTCACCGAAGCGGTGCGGGTGGCGTTGGAGGAAACTACCTTCGTTCCAGCGATCAGGAACGGCCGCTCGGTTCGTCAGTTCGTCCAGCAGCCATTTGAGTTTTCTGTCAAGGGACACAATAGTCCGCGGTAGCCAACTTCGTCGTTGACAAGCCGTAGACATGAGCCGACATTCTGCGCCAATTTCGGCCACCCGTCAAAACCTGTCGTTCACCGGGGGTTTGCAGTCTAAACAGTTCCTATACAAATCGAGGTCTTGCGGGTTTACCCCGGGCGAGCTATACGTTTGGCCGCAGTGGGGTTCCGCTGCACCTCAACTGTAAAGTTTTCGTAAAAAGGTTCCAAAAAATCCGCGCGTTTTTAGCGCGAGTTGCAATTCAGTTTTAAGCCAAGAAAAGGAGATCGCTTAGCCCGGATTCCCGTCCGTCCTAGCGGCCTTCTCCTTTTTCGTTTGTGGCTATTCGAGTTCTGCGATTCGAACCTGTTTCCCTCAGCGAAAAACCTTTCAAAAAAAGGAGGACCATTGCGCCGCCCACCGTCCATGCGGCGCGACCGGTGTCGTCAACACTTCCGTCGTTCCTGCAAATCCTTCTGAGGTACGCATGACGAAACTATTACGTTCTACGCGGTTTTTTGTTGGAGCCTTGTGCGCGCTGCTTTTTGTAGCGCCAGCACTGGCGCAGGCCCAATCCGCTGTGATCACGGGCCGCGTTATTTCCGACCAGGGCCAACCTCTCGCGGGTGCCAACGTCCTCATTCCGGAGCTCAATATCTCCGTCGGGACGAACCAGTCCGGACAATTCACGATCAACGTGCCGGCTGCTCGAGTTCGCGGGCAGCCTGTTGTGATCCGGGCGCGTGCGATCGGCTATCAGCCGGGCGCAAATCCGATCGCGCTCAATGCCGGCAGTCAGACGATCGACTTCAACCTGAAGAAAGATCTGACAGAGCTGAGCGCCGTCGTCGTTACCGGTGTGACGAGAGCGACCGAGTCGATCAAGCTTCCGTTCACGGTGACGCGCGTCGATTCGTCGCAGATGCCGGTGACGGGATCGAACCCGATCACGCAGCTGCAGGGAAAGATTCCCGGCGCGCTGATTGTGAACGCGAGTGGTCGTCCCGGCGCTGCTCCGTCGATCGTCCTGCGCGGCCCCGTCTCGCTCAACGCGACCGGCCGCACCCAGCAGCCGTTGTACCTGCTCGACGGCGTTCCGCTCCAGGGCGGACTGCCAGACATCAACCCTGCTGACATTGAAGACGTTGAAGTCGTGAAGGGCGCAGCTGCCGCCTCGCTGTACGGTGCGCGCGCCGGCGCCGGCGTCATCAACATCACGACTAAGAGCGGCAAGAACGCGCCCCAGGGTGTCCGCTTCGGAGTTCGCACCGAAGGTGGGACGAGCGACATCGAGCGCGCATTCCCGCTGGCCACGCACACCGCGCTCGCGCTGACACCGAACGGCGAACTTTTCTGCAGCCGCGATGTCGTCGGTGGCTCGCCGTGCGGCCGCTACATCAATTGGGATGACGAAGTTCAGCGCATCAACAACTCCGGCGAAGATTTCTCGCTGCCGCCGCAGCTGTTCCTGCGTGACTATGGAATTGCCACCGCGCCGAGCCGCGACAATCTGGTCAGCGTGTTCCAGACGACCCAGTGGCCAGTGATGCGTGATCCAGTCGGTCAGGTCGTGTCGCCGTCGCGCTACGCAAACACCAACCTCGACATGCGCGGCAAGATCAACAACACCGGCGTCTACGCGAGCGTGTCGAACTTCATTCAGGAAGGCGCGGTCAAGTTCCTGCCGGGCTTCACGCGCAATTCAGCGCGCGTCAATGTCGATCAACGCTTCGGCGATCGCATCAGCGCCAACATCAACTCGTATTACAGCTCCAGCGTCGACCACGCCTCGATTTTCGACGAGACGTCCGGTAATGCCGGAACCTGGTTCAACCTGACCCGGGCGCCATGGATGGCGGACATGTTGGAAACCGACAACCAGGGCCGCATCGTCGTTCGCCACAATCCCCTCTCGCAGGGCGATCAGAACGGCAACCCGCTTTATCAGGCAGCCTATAACCACCGCACCGATCGGGGCACTCGCTTCGTCGGTGGCTCGCAGGTCCGTTACACACCGCTCGATTGGGTAAACCTCGAAGGCGATTTCGGCTACGATCGCTCGACGTCCAACTCGCTGCAGATGCGTGACAAGGGCTGGCGCACTACCAGCTCGAATCCGACGACCTCGAGTGGATTCATTCAGAGTGGCGGTGCTGACAACGAATCGTTCACGACGTCGTTCAGCGGCACGGCGAACCGTACGCTGTTCACCGACATGAACGCGACGTTCACCACTCGCTACGTCTACTCGGATCAGACCATTCGCGCGGACTCGGCGAGCGGCACCAACCTCGTCGTCGCCGGTCTGGAGACCGACGATGCGGCGACGGCAAACTTCGCACTCGGATCCGGCACGCAGAGCATTAGAGACATGGGCTTCTACACCGGTCTCGATCTCGAGTACAAGGATCGCTACATCCTCGGCGGTCTGGTGAGACGCGACGGCAGCTCGCTCTTCGGCGCCGGCAATCGCTGGCAGACTTTCGGTCGCGGCTCGGCGGCGTGGATTGCATCGCGTGAGCCATGGTGGCCGATAGAGGACGCGCTCAGCTTGTTCAAGCTGCGTTATTCAGTTGGAACCACCGGTCAGCGCCCGCGCTTCAACGCCCAGTACGAGACCTACACCATCGGCACTGGTGGCACGCTGAATCCTGCGTTCCTCGGGAACAAGAACCTCAAGCCCGAGATCAATCGCGAGCAGGAGATGGGAACCGACATCGAGTTCTTCCATCGCGTCTCGCTCAACCTGTCGTGGGCCAGAGCGACCATCGACCGTCAGATCCTGCCGGTCAAGGCGCCGACGGCAACGGGCTTCCAGAGCCAGTGGCTGAACGCCGGTGTCATTCGCAACAAGACTGTAGAAGGAACGCTCAACATCCCGATCATCACTCGCGAGAACCTGAGCTGGTCCACGCGTTTGATCTACGACAGAACCAACTCGATCATTCAGCGTCTGGACGTTCCTGAATTCGTGGGCACCATCACACCGGGCCCGACGAATACGTTTGACATCTTCAAGTTCCGCACTGGCGAGCAGATCGGAACGATCTACGGCTTCGATTACGTCAGAAACTGCAACCAGCTGCCCGCACCGTTCAACGCGGACTGCGGTGGCCCGAACAGCTCATTCAGAAAGAACGGCGACGGCTTCATCGTCTGGGTTGGCCAGGGCAATTCACTCTCCGACGGCATCACGCGCAATTTGTGGAGCGCAAACCTGCCGCTCGGTACCGGGCCGTGGGGCAACCGCACGAACTGGGGCATGCCAATCACACTGCGTGACTCCACCGGCAACATCGCCTTCGTACCGGTCGGCAACGGTTTGCCGAAGTACCACTGGGGTCTGTCGCAGAGCCTGGATTGGAAACGATTCAACGTCTTCGGCCTGCTGGATGCGTACCGCGGTCAGAAGCTGTGGAACATCGCTTACCACTGGTCACTTGGCGATTTGCAAAGTGCCGATGTCGATCAGAACGGCGCCAGCGTCGAAACAGCGAAGCCGATCGGCTACTACTGGAGGCGCGGCGGTTCGAACTCGCCGGGCGGCAACTCCGGTGTTGGCGGACTGTACGATGCGCTTGGTCCGAGCACCTTCTCGGTTGAAGATGCCAGTTACGTGAAGCTGCGAGAGCTGAGCGTCAACTACCGCGTTGGATCGCTTGCAGGAACCGGCGACTGGAAGATCGGTTTCGTCGGTCGCAACCTGCACACCTGGACCAAGTACAGAGGCTTCGATCCGGAGTCGGGCAACACCACCGGGCCGCTGAACTCGTCCGCGCTGACGCCGGTCGCAGGATATCGCTTCCCGAATCTGCGCACGTACACAGTCCAGCTCTCGACGTCGTTCTAACACAAAAACAGGCAGCGGGGCGGATCATCACCAGTGATCCGCTCCCGCATTCCCTCTCAGTTCAGTGAGGTATTGGATGTACTTCAGAACCAGTGTGCGATTCATGGCGGCCGCAGTAATGGGCCTTACCACGATTACGGCGTGCCGGGATATGTCGGTGGACAACCCCAATCAGCCGGACGTGTCGAAGGTCTTCGGAACGCCGCGAGATGTTGAGACCATCATCTCGAAGCTGTTTCAGCAGATGTACAACGGGCAGCTGGGAAGCGCGGACGACATTTTCACGCAGACCATCACGATGTCGTTCGAGAGCTCCTCGCAGCTCGGTAACTTCGGTATGGGCACGCGCGGAGCGATTCCGCGCTCGCCGATCGATAACTCGATTGGAAACACGGTAAGCGCCGGTAACTTCCGCGACTTTGATTTCCTGAGTCGCAACGCGCGCGGCGCCGCAAACGCGATCGCAGCGCTCGACAAGTTCGCCGAGGGCGGCCAATCCACCGGCTCGCCGGCACGCGATGCGCGCGCCAAGTCGTTCGCTTACTTCACCCTTGGCTACGCACTCGCCAACCTTGCCCTGTTCTACGATTCGGCGGCGATTCTGACGGCAGCAGTTCCGTCCAGTGATATTCCGCCGTTGTCACCCGCGTCGGATGTGATGACGGTTGCGTTGCAGAGCCTCGATTCGGCAATCAACATCGCCAACAGTGCGGCGGCGACGACCGGGACTGGCGGATTCCCGATCCCGATCGAATGGTTGTCCCTGACGACGGCGATGAGCCGCGACGACTTCGTCAGACTCGTTCACTCATACAAGGCGAAGTTCCGTGCTGGTTTGGGGCGTTCGCCGACTGAGAGAGCGGCGGCGGATTGGGACGCGATCATCGCCGACGCGACGGCCGGCATCACGAGTGACTTCGTGGTTCAGGCGAACGCAGTCACCGGCTGGAGTGCTGCTGTGGTAAGCCAGTTGGCGACGTCGACTGGCTGGAGCCAGATGACGCCGTTCATTCTTGGCATGGCGGACACCACCGGTGCCTACGATGCCTGGCTACAGCAACCGGTTCTCTCGCGGACGCCGTTTCTGCTGCGCACACCCGATAAACGCTTCCCCTCGGGTGACGACCGCGCGACACAGACGGCCGTCACGGGCACGAGCAGAAACGGGCCAGTGGCGGGCAGCATTCTCTACTTCCGCAATCGTCCGAGTGGTGAGGACACACCCGCTGATCCATGGGGGACGTGGTACTACGATAACTGGCGGAATTGGGGCATCCGTGCTGCGGGCGGAAACGGTCCATACGTGATGTTCCCCCTGGTCGAGAACGACATGCTCGCGGCCGAAGGGTACATCAGAAAGAACAACTACGCTGCCGCGATTCCGTTGATCAACAAGTCTCGCACACGTGCCGGTCTGCCGGCGTTGACGGTGATCAACTCGCTCACCGATCAGGTACCGGGCGGCAACGCCTGCGTGCCGCGCGTACCGCAGCCGCCCAACTTCACCACCACTGCATGCGGCAACATTTTCGAGGCGATGAAGTGGGAGAAGCGAACCGAGACCAACATGGTCGGCTACGCCGAGTGGTTCATCGATTCGCGCGGTTGGGGTGATCTGGCCGAGGGTACGCCGCTCGAGTGGCCGGTGCCGTATCAGGAGTTGTTCGCTCGCATCAAGCCGAGCTACACGACTTCCGGTCGCGCAGCAAAGGGAACCTACGGCTTCTAAGGCCGGCGTTCCCAAGGAGTGCAGGATGATTGATTCGCAGATTTTCAGCGCTGCCGGTCGAGTCGAAGAGACTCGGCCGCAGCGCAGCACGATCAAAAGATTTGCCGGTGGCTGCCTGCTCGCTTTTCTGATGGGATTTGTCTCCGGTTGTTACACGTACAGTCCGATGCCGGCGGCGCCTGCGCCGGGAACCGAAGTAGTTCTGGGATTGAACGATCAAGGGCGCGTGTCGCTCGGTCAGAGCGTCGGACCATCGGCGCAGCAAATCGAAGGCAAGCTGGAGTCGCACACCGATTCTGCCTATGTGGTCTCGGTAAGCTCGGTGAGCTACTTCAACGGAGGGATGAACAAGTGGTCGGGTGAGCCTCTGACAATCGGAAGAACGCTGGTATCCGACATTAGAGAGCGCCAGTTCTCCCGTAGCAGAACGTTCGCCGTTGCGGCGGCAGCGACAGCCGCGTTGCTCACTTTCGTGTTCAGCAGAAGTCTGTTCTCGAATTCGTCACCGGAGCGGCAGCCAAATGGTGGGCCGCCCGACCAGCAGTAATCGCATCAATGAGTCGCTCTCGTGAGCACTCGATACTTCGACTTTTCTCTGGAGCACTGCTAATGCGTCTTTCTCGTCTCGCTATCGTTGCTGTAGCCATCGCCGGCATTGTCGGCTGCGGCAAAGACGAAGTCACCAATCCGGCGATACCGCCTCTCGCCGGTGTGCGCTTCATCAATGGGCTCGCTGATTCGAGCTCGGTTGATGTGCGCATGATCGACCAGGTACAATGGTCGTTCGAAGGCATGCAGAACATTGCGTTTCGGTCTGGCACCGAGCATCAGCCAGTGGAAGCCAAGGCGCGCCACATTCGCGTCTTCCCCAACAGTGCCAATCCGGCCATCACGTCGGCGTTCATGGTCGACACGACGCTTACGTTCGCCGCCAATCAGCGCTACACGCTGCTGCTGACACGCGAAACGGCGACCCACGTTCACCTAGTGGTGATCGACGACAACACAAGCGCTCCCTCGGCCGGCCAAATCGCGATTCGTGTTGTGAACGCAAGCACGGCTCCGATCGATGCCTACGTTGTCGATACGACGACCACTCCCATCGCTGGTGCGCCGACGGCTGCAAACGTGGCACCTCTAGCCGCATCGGCATACACTGGTCGTGGCGCCGCGAGAGCATCCTTGCGCGTTACCGCCGCTGGATCGGGCACCGTCACCGCAAGTCAGGCCGGTCCGCCGTCTACCAATACGCCCACTCCGGCGGGTGAAAATCCGCAGGCTGGCGTTTATTACGCTGGCACGGCGTTCTCCGCCTATTACTTCCCGCGCTCTGTTGCCGGGACGTCGGCGCCGCAAACGACCGCGTTTCAATCGCCTGCTATTGTGTGGTTCGTGGATCGAAATCCAGCCGACCAGTAATTCGCGCTGATTTTGCAACGCGCCGCCGAGTGACTTCGGCGGCGCGTTTTTTATTTGCGACAATGGCAGCTTGGCGGAATCTTAGAGCGACGTGAGTACTGCCTTCTGGATCCTTGCCGCTGCCATGGCGGTCGCTATCGCTGCAGGCGCGGTGATTCGACAGCGCGCATCACGAATCGCCTTGCGCGCGGTGCGTCGCTCGGGCGCGCGCATCGATCGTTTCAAGCTGACCCGAAAACCATTCATTCGCGAAACGCTGCTGTCCGATCCCGGCATCGCGGCGGCGGTGAAGGAGCACGCAGCGGAACAGGGCGTCAGCGAACAACAGGCGTGGAATCGCGTCGAGGCTTATATCGACGAGATCGTGCCGTTCTTCAACATTCTCACCTACTACAAGTTCGGCCTCGCCGTCAGTCGCGTGCTGCTCCACTTCTTCTACAAGGTTTCCGCGGAGTATGCGGGCAGGGAGCCGCGGCTGCCCAAAGATTCGATCGTGATCTATCTGATGAACCATCGATCGAACGCCGACTACGTGCTGGTCGGCTACGTTTTGTCGGGTCGGGTTGCGATCTCATACGCAGTTGGCGAGTGGGCGCGCGCGTTCCCATTGGAGTACATCTTCAAATCGTTCGGCGCGTATTTCATTCGTCGCAAGTATCGTGAGAAGCTGTACCACACGGTGCTCGAGCAGTACGTCCAGCTGATCACACGAAACGGGGTGACCCAGGGAATCTTCCTCGAGGGCGGACTCAGTCGCGATGGCAGGATCGGCAAGGCGAAGATCGGTCTGCTCGATTATCTGATTGGAGTCGCGCGCGACCCCAGGCTCACCGAGAAGCTGTTCATTGTCCCCGTAGCAGTGAACTACGATCGCGTTCTCGAGGACCGATCGTTGCTTCGCGAGCTCGACGCGCGGGAAGGAAGGGCACGACCATCACGTAGCGCGCAGCTCGGCGAAGTGATTCGCTACGTCTGGTGGAATCTCGCGCGACTCGTGGTACGCAGATGGAAGCGGTACGGACGCGCCGCTGTTGTGATCGGTGAACCCGTCGCACTTGGCCCGTGGCTGAAGCAGCAACACCGCGAGACCGGAAATTTCTTTGCTGTCGAGCGGACGGAGCGATTAGCACGGGTGCAGGCTCTCGCCGACACGGTTCTATCCCAGATTGCGCAGCTGATTCCGGTGACGCCGGTCACCCTCGCATGCGCCGCGATTCAAAGCTTCGATGGCGATTTTATTGCGCACGATCGGCTGATCGAGCGAATGCGTGACATGCGCGACGTATTGCACGAACTGAATGCGCGCGTCGTTCACCGCGAGGGAACAGTGGAAGAGATCTTCGACCGTGCGTGGCGCATGCTCAGGATGCGAAGAGTGCTCGTTCGATCCGGCGACGGTTACTCGGTCCTGCCCGCGAATCGTGGCCTGGCGAGTTACTACTCCAACAGCATTAGCCATTTGCTCGGGGGTTTCGCAGACGGGTTGAGTCGACGCGATGAGCTGCTTGCAACATCCTTGGATGTGAAGTTCGTGTAGGAAGCGCCTGCCCGACGGCGCGGGATTCAGTCCGGACGCACACCTCGCGGAGTTCGCATCACGAGCTCGTGTTGACCAACACAGACGCGAAACATACTTTAGCGCCACACCCACCCGTCTCTTGGTCGATCCAGCCGGTCGGTTGGCACGGCCAAGGCAAGAAGTTGGAGCACAATCCATGAGTGTCCGCAACATCCTCCGGTTGGCCGGTGGGGCGTTGCTTGCCGCAGTAGTTCTTGGTTGCGGCGACGACCTTCCATCTGTGGGCCCCTCGAGTGGCCTCCTCCAGGTTGATCCGCCGTTTGCCGGCGTCGACCAGGGTTCCACGATTCAAATCACGGCAAGCCTGAATGGCGACGACGTGCCGGTGACCTGGGAAACCAGCGACGCCACGGTTGCCACCGTCTCGGCCGACGGTGTAGTGACCGGGCTGACACCAGGCATGGCATCAGTGACTGCTCACATGACCACTGACGCCACGCAGGAACGCTCGGCAAGCATCACCGTACTTGCGGTCCAGGGGTCTCCGTTAGCGAGTGGTGTTGCCCTGACTAACCTGAGTAGCGGAAGTCTGGCGCGCGACAAAGGCCTCCTCTATCACATCAGCGTGCCAGCAGGTGCGACGTCACTTACCGTGACATTCACCGGTGGCACCGGAGACGGCGACATCTACGTTCAACGCGCCGTACCACCCAATGATCCCGCGGAATTCGGCAACGAAAATCCGGGGTGCCACTCCTTCAATGGCGGAAACAACGAATCGTGCACGGTCGACAATCCACAGGCCGGCACGTGGTACGTCTTCGTCGCCGTATGGGATCCGTTCGCGGGCGCGACGCTGCAAGCAACCGTATCGCCTTGATAAGCCGCTAAACTAAAAAAAGCCTCCGGTCATCGGGGGCTTTTTTTGTTGCCCGACGGCACTGCGCGGCGCACGCTCTGGCAAGGCTCGACTTTCTTGACGAAACCATTGCCTCCAATCATTGTACCAAAGAGCGTCCGTCTCCCGAGGCTCCGATGTACGAAGGACGGCGCGCGCCCGCGAATGAGCCAGCGACACTGAGGCGGGTGCGTCGTGCGGGATCGATCATAGCCTGGTTGCTGCTTCCAACAGCAGCGTTTGCACAGTCGTCAGTGACTATGCGCGGTTTCGTGCATGACTCCATCGGCGGTGTCGTCAGCACTGCGCACATCGGGATTCGGGGAAGGTCGACTGAGACCTTGAGCGACTCCGCGGGTGAGTTTCGCCTGTTCGACCTCGCACCCGGCAAGGTGGTGCTCGAGGTCCGCCGTCTTGGATATCGTCCGGTTTCGATTCCCGTCGACCTCAGAGTGGGTAGCGTTGCCGGCGTGGATGTGCAACTCACGGCGCTTCCGGAAGAATTGGCGCCTGTGCGCGTATTTCGACGCGCGGAGGCGTATGACTCCCGCCTCGCCGGCTTCAATGAACGGAAAAACAAACACGTCGGCTACTTCGTCACGCGCGACAAGCTCGATCGAATGAGCTCTGCACGTTTCGTCGATGCGCTACGGGAAATTCCGGGCGTGTCGCTGCGCACTCTTCGAGGTGGAGTGGTGACGGTTTCGCTGCGAGGGGCGCGGTGCGCTCCGATGTTTTATCTGGACGGGTTTCCAGCGACCGCCGGTGCGATGGACCTCGACATGATCGACCTTTCGGGCGTCGAGGGTATTGAAGTCTATGCGGGGATGGCCAGTATCCCGCCCGAGTTCATGAGCGTGGTTGGTGGAGAGCGGTGCGGAGTAATCGCAGTCTGGTCGCGACCTACCAAGGCCCGCAAACAGCGCAGCGAAGTTCGTAACGTCGACCCCGACACGTTGCTGGCCACCCGCGCGGCGTTCACCGCCGACCAGGTAGATGTCCCGGCAAGACTTACTGGGGGTTCGGCAGAGCCCGTTTATCCCGATTCGCTTTGGGATGCTCGAGTACCGGGCCGGGTTGTCGCCGAGTTCGTGGTCGACTCTTCCGGCACCGTGGAAAACGGATCTGTTCGAATCGTGTCCACCACCGACGCCGCGTTCGCTGTAGCCGTGGCAGTGTCGCTCGAACAAGCCCTGTTCGAGCCGGCCGTGCTCGCCGGAAGGCCGGTCCGCCAGATCGTTCTGCTGCCGTTCGTCTTCACGCCTGCATCCGCCGACTCGCTGCCCATCCAGAGAACACCCCGACCCCGGTAATCGGTAAGCGGGCTGAAATCCGCTCTTGTGGGCAGCGCTACCGTATTACAGCTTTGCGCAGCTCCTTTGACTTGCTTTTGAGTCAAAGGGGACAACGGCCCACCCAGCCATTATCTGTCTCATTCAGCTGCGCCCCCCTCGGCGTAAGCTGCTGCGTTGGATTTTGATGGGCGGAGCCTATCGCTTTTCACCAGCGGCAGAGGAGGGGGAGCATGAAGGGCGAAACAGGTAAGCGACTCACTATTTTAGTGGCGCTGATCGTCGGAGTCTTTGCCGCATCTGTGGCGAACGCTCAAACGGTCATTACCGGTCGGGTGACCACCGATCAGGGCACGGCGATTGGCGGCGCGAACGTCGCCATTCCGACGCTCGGTGTTCGCGCCGAGGCCGACGCCAACGGCGACTACCGTCTTACGGTGCCCGAGGGCAGAGCCCTTGGTCAAACGGTCACCATCGTCGCGCGTTACATCGGCTTCTCACAGGCGCAGCGCACCGTCACGCTGACGTCTGGCCCGCAGACGCTGAATTTCAGCATGGCGGCCGATCCGTTCAATCTGGCTGAAGTGATCGTGACCGGCGTCGCCACAGGAACGGAGCAGCGCAAGCTGCCGTTCACGGTCGCGCACGTCTCAGAGGAACAGGTTTCCAAAGTTCCCGCGGCATCGCCGGTGTCGGCGCTCGAAGGCAAGGTCGCGGGTGCGCGGATCAGCGTTGGCCAGGGCACTCCTGGCGCAGAGCCGACGATCCGGCTGCGTGGCTCGACGAACCTCACTATTGGAGGCAGCGCTCCGCTCATCATCATCGACGGAGTAGAGACGCGCTCGAGCATTTCAGACATCGACGCCAATGACATCGCCTCCATCGAAGTGCTCAAGGGAGCGGCGGCGTCGTCGTACTACGGCTCGAACGGCGCGAACGGAGTCATCGCCATCACCACCAAGCGCGGCAAGAATCTGCCCGAGGGCGACGTCCAGGTCGTGTCACGAAACGAGTACGGACAGTCCTCGATCGCCCATTGGCCGTCGCTCAACACCAGCACTCGATACCAGCTGAACTCCGATGGCAGCTTCTTTCTCAACAGTCAGGGCGCCCCGGTGGTCGCAAGCAACTACTTCGACATCCCTTACGCCACTTCCGGGCCCTTTGCTTTCAGAAACCAGCTGCAGGAATGGATGCAGAAGGGAGAGTTCTACAGCACTAATGCGCAGATCGGCATGCGTCGCGGGAACACGAATTTCGGATCGTCGTTCACCAGTGATCACAACGCCGGTGTTCTTCCCCTGCGCAAGGGACAGTACCGCCAGAACGCGAGGGTCAACGTCGATCAGGGAATCGGCGACAAGCTCGACCTCTCGCTGAGCATGACGTACGCAAACGTCAAGAACGACGAGCACGTGTCGAACTTCAACGGCGCGGACGCCTTTTTCGCGATGATGCAGGCGCCTCCAAACGTGAATCTGGCGACACCGTTCTACGAGCCGAATGGCAGAGACACGATTCCGTATTACGCTCAGCTGCCATTCGATCCCAGCTCCCGCGGCAACCCGCTCTACACGCTCGCTTACGAGAAGTACAATCTCAATCGCGATCGCTTTCTCGGTTCGGCTTCCGCGCGCTATCGGCCCTTCGGCTGGTTGAGTTTCGACGCGAACTATGGCGCCGACCGACTCAACAATCGGGAGAACACGTATCACCAGAAAGGCTACCTCAGCATCACCGGAGTTCCGGGCAACGGCAGCCTGTTGCGAACCAACTATGTAAACAATGCGTGGAACGGCCAGGTGGCCGGTACGGCGATTGGCCACTTCTTCAACGCAATCAACACGACAACCCGAGTGGCCACGATCTACGAGCAGCTCAATTACAGCTACTTCAGCGGGTCGGCGAGCAAGCTGAACGTCCTGAATGTTCCTGAGTTCGACGCTGCGGATCCGGCGCAGTTCACCGTGAACTCCCAGGATCAGCTCGAGCGCAACATCAACTACCTGGCCTCACAGAACCTCGACATCAAGGATCGTTACATCATCGACGGAATGTGGCGTCGAGACGGCTCCTCGTTGTTCGGGTCGAACAATCGATTCAAGAATTTCTATCGGATTTCGGGAGCTTGGCGCGTTACAGAGGATATTCCGATTCCCGGATTCCAGGAGCTCAAGCTACGCGCGGGCCGCGGTACTGCGGGTCTCCGTCCCCAGTTCGCCGATCAATATGAGACGTACAGCACGAGCGGCGGCTCGATCAGCAAGAATCAGGTTGGCAACAAGAACCTGCAGCCGGCAGTTGCAACCGAGGACGAGTTCGGAATCAACGCTGCTTTCCTGAATCGGTTCAATCTCGAATTGGTTCAGGCGAACCGTATCACTCGGGGTGCCTTCCTCGCCGTTCCACTCTCGCTCGCGCAGTCGGGCGGTTTCACGAACCAGGTGCAGAACGCCGCGGACATTTCCGCGAGGACGACCGAGCTCAGCCTGCAGACCGATGTGTTCAGCCGGCCGAACGTGAGCTATTCGATTACGCTCACCGGCGATCACACCAAGCAGGTCATCGATCACCTTGGTCGCGCGCCGTTCCGCGTCGGCGGCCTCGGTCAGGGGCAGGACATGTTCTACTACAAGGAGGGCGAACCGCTCGGCATCATGTACGGCCAGCGCTGGGTTCGCACCTTCGCTCAACTGAAGGAAAATCCGGCGAACGCGAACGCAGTCGAATCCGATTACTCGGTCAATCGCCTTGGCTATCTGGTGAAAACCTCAAGCCCGGGCTCGCTCATCAAGTACGTCGATGCCGACGGAGTCGATCAGCACGTAATTGGAAACGTGAATCCCAAGTTCAACTGGGGCATGGCGAACAATTTCCATTTCGGAAATTTCAACGTGTACGGGTTGCTCGACGGTCAGCACGGCGGACAAGTCTACAATTTCACGAAGCAATGGATGATGCAGGACTGGCGTACAGGCGACATGAACATGGCCGGTGTGCCAGACGCCGAGAAAGTTCCGGCGACGGTCTTCACGGGCAGCCTTTATAACGGGCTCGTGGCGAGCGACTACTTCGTCGAAGATGCCTCGTACGTGAAGATTCGCGAGCTGTCCATTTCGTACGACTTCGGCGATCGCGCAATGCGCATCGCTGGTCTGAATCGCTTCGCCAGAGGACTCAAGGTCGCGCTGATCGGCCGCAATCTGTACACGTGGACCAGCTACACGGGATTCGATCCGGATGTGACCGCGGGAGGTGACTTCAACTTCCGCGTGGACGGGTTCCGCTATCCAAACTTCAGAACTGTCACTGGCCAGGTGGAGTTGAGTTTCTGACCTCCTCATTTGACACGGAGCTATCACTAATGAAGCGATTAAATTGGCGATACCCGCTGGCGGGGGGTCTGATGGTCCTCTTCGCGAGCGCTTGCAACAACCTCGACGTTACAAACCCGAACGATCCTGACATCCAGCGCGCGCTGTCGTCGCCCGCCGACGTGAAGTCGCTCGCGCAATCGACGGTTCGTTCATGGTACATGACGACTGTATCGGCGGGTCCGGACGACGGCGGTGATCTGGCGCCCTATATGTTCGGGTGCGTAACAGCCGACGTCTGCACGGGCAATTTCGGCAACTTTGGAATGCGCTTCAACAATCTCGAGCCGCGCATTCCTTACGCGAACTCCAGTTCTGGTGGCGACCGCGCGGTTGCAGAAACACCGTGGAACTACAACTACGGAACCATCGGCGCGACGAACGACGTGTTGCGGGCGCTGAAGAACGGCTTGTCGCTCGGCGACGCGGATGAGACGGAGAAGTACAGGGAGGAGGCACAGTTCTCCCAGGCCGCGTCCTATCTCTATCTGTCGATGGAGTTTGATCAGGCGTTCGTCGTGACCGAGAACAGCGATCCCGCGACGCCTCCGTCGCTAGTAGACCACGCCGCGGTAAGAGATTCCGCCCTGAGAATGCTGGACGATCTCATCGCGGCGTCGGCGGCACATGACTACACGTACGCAGTCACTGACTTCCCGTCACCCGACGGCGCACTGACGTCAAAGAAAATCAACCGTATTGCGAACACGATGGCGGCGATGGCGCTCGCATATCATCCGCGCAATCCGACTCAGGCAACGTCTGTCGATTGGGCGAGAGTTGCCGCGTACGCAGACAAGGGAATCGGCACCGGTTCGGCCGGGGCACCATTCAACGTCGTCGTCCAGGAGGACGGTAACCAATGGTGGTCCTATCTTGCCGCTTATGGCGACCTCGGCGATTGGGTGCGCACTGATCATCGCGTCATCAATCGCATGAACCCGGCTGTGCCGCCCAAATATGATGGAGTCGACCCACCGCAGGGCTCATCACCCGACGCCCGCTACACCACGGATTACGAGTACGACCCGCCACCGATTGGCGATCCGGGTCGAGGCATCTTCATGCAAAGCGACTGGTGGCACAAGCGTTATGCCTTCACAAACGCCGAAGCAACGGGTGCGTTCACTGGCAACGTACCATACCTGCTGGCAGCCGAGAGCGATCTTATTCGGGCCGAGGCGTTGATTCGGTCGGGAGGGGATCTCGCGGTAGCGGCAAGCCTGATCAACAACTCGCGGGTCGGTCGCGGGAATCTGCCTCCGGCGACCGCGGCTGATGGTGCAGACAAGCTGCTCGGCTATATCAGTTACGAGCGCGACGTCGAGATCACGAATACCAGCGGAACGACGCTGTACTGGCGTCGCGCCGTCAGCGATCAACCACTCCAGCCCGGGACGGCGTGTCAAATTCCGATACCGGCGAAGGAGCTCGAGACGCTCAACTTGCCGATTTACACTTTTGGTGGCGTCGGCAACGATGCGAACTGCAAGTAGTTGAAAGCGCAGTGCGCGGCTGAAGGTTTTGTCGAATAACTCGAGAAACGAACAATGCGGGGTGGATCTATCGATCCACCCCGCATTGCTATTTCCCGCAGCCGCGATGGTTCTTGTTCCGGCGATGAAGAGAGTTACACGTTATCATCCGCGCCGGAGCTCTCCACAGGTGATCACATCGGAGAGCTGCGTTCCCCCGCGTCGGAAAACGTTGATGTGATAGGTACCGTTGTCAGGAATAACGTACGGTATTGTGGCGTCCACTTTTCCCTGGCCGCTCGAATTGAGTTGAATCGGCGCAAACATGCTTGGTGCAAGGACGGGCGGGTTGCCGGAACCGCAGCGTCCCTCGCTCAAGCCCCAGCCGGCGACATCCAGGCCGGGCTCGTTAGGAACCGTAACCGTCAACGTCACACGAGATAGGCTCGGATTGTTTGCTGAGACCGTCACTTCCGCTCGGCCGTAAGCATTTTGTCGCTCACTGGCGACGGCAGTGCCATTGAATGAGCGCGTCGGGTTCAATGTACCGTTCCATCGTTTTTGCGCGGGATAGACGGTTCCAGTCGCGCTTCGATCGGCGTTCGGCTCCGATGGTGGGGTCGCTGCCGGCGCGCTTGCACAGCCTACGGCGGATAATCCAACGACGATGAAAAGCGAGGCACGAACTAACATGGGCGGGTGTCCTGAATTGTCAGGGGAACGTTCAGGCTTGGCGACAGCGCCTGCCTGTATGCGAAACGTAAAATGGCAACGAAGCGGCGGAGCACGCAATCTCAGTGAGCCGCGTCGATAGAAATGCGCCGGCAGGTGTGGAGGAAGTGCGGGCGCAATCCTCGGCGTCCTGGTCACGATATGCTGTGCTCCTGGCAGTCACCGTATCTCTGCCGTTCATCGTCCTCGCAGTTATCGAGCTAGCGCTGCGAGCCCTCTCGCCCGGCGGTGGGCTGCCACTCTTCGTGCATGCGGCAGTGGTAAAAGGCGACTATCTGGTTGCCAATCGTGCCGTCGGCGAGCGGTGGTTCTCTAATATCGACAACCCGCCGACGCCGGCGCACGAGGTCTTCGCTCGGCAGAAGCCGGCAAATGGCTTTCGGGTATTTGTCATGGGTGAGTCCGCCGCCGCGGGCTTTCCGTACCCAAGGAATGCGGAGTTTTCCAGAGAGCTCGCCGACGTGTTGCGCGATGCGCTGCCGAGCGATTCGGTGGAAGTCATCAACGTCGCGATTGCTGCGACGAACACGTTCGAGTTGCTAGACCTGGCGGGGGAAATAGCTGCGCAGCATCCCGACGCCGTGCTGATTTACGCCGGTCACAACGAATACTACGGAGTGCTGGGAACGGCGTCGCGGGTGAGATTCGCCGGCAGCGACGCGCTGGTCCGCCTTTACCTGCGCGCGCTGCATCTGCGAACCGTGCTGGCCCTGCGAAACGGCATTTCGCGTCTCCTGGCCGGGCGCGGCAAGAAAACGCCGGGCGTCCTCGAGGCCGCAAGCCTGATGGAAATTCTCGCGCGCGACCGGCAGATACCGGTGGGCAGTGCGCGCTATACAGCAGGGACGAAGCAGTTCCAGACGAACCTGGAAACGATTTGCAGGATTTTCGAACGGAACGGCATTCGAGTTTTCGTGGGCAGCCTGGTGAGCAACCTGCGCGATCAGCCGCCATTTGCGGCGGCGGCGAATGGAGTCGCCGGCGCCGCAGATAGCACTTTTGCGCTTGCTCGAATCGCTGCGGCGAAGGGAGACAGCGCTGTTGCCGACAGTCTGTTCATTCGCGCCCGCGATCTGGACGTGGTAAGGTTCCGCGCGCCGAGCGAATTCAACAGCATCATTCGTCGGGTTGCGACGCTCGACGGGGTTACGTACGTGCCGATTGCCGAAGCGTTCGCGGCTGCTTCACCCTTCGGTGCACCGGGATCGAATATCTTTCTCGAGCATGTCCATCCGACCCGGCAAGGCCAAGCCTTGATGGGTCGGATTTTCTTCGAGTCATTGCTGCATAGCGGCGTATTGGGCGCGAAGGTCGATACAACGCGAATTCGCTCGTGGGATGAATATTCGCGCGCAATGGATCTCACTGACTTTGACGAGCAGATCGCGATTCACACGACGCGAACCCTGAAGTCGCATTGGCCCTTCGTGCCCGTAGCCGAACAAACGGACTATCGAGGCACTTATGTGCCAACGAGCCTGCTCGACAGCCTGGCATTCGCAGTGTCCGCCGGAGAACGGTGGGAGATCGCCAAGGTCCGGCTCGGGGAAAGTTATGAACGAGGAAAAGAATTCGACTCCGCCGCCGCCGAATACGCGGGCCTCGTTCGAGACGCTCCGTTCGTGAGCGAGCCGTGGCTGCTCGAGGCGCGAGCGCTTTCGGGAGCGGGAAAATTGGATGAGGCGGAAGCCTCCTTGAAACGCGCGGTGGCAATCACTCCGAATCCGGCGGCGCTGAACTTTCTTGGCAAACGTGCCGCGCAACGGCGCGATCTCACGCAGGCGATTTCGTACTTTGAGCGATCGCTCGAAATCGATGCCGCGCAGCCCGAGGCCTTGTACGAGCTCTCTTTGACATACGCAATCGCGGGGCAACTCGGTGCGGCGCGACAACGCGCTCAGCAGCTTGGCCGAGTCGCGCCGGGATACCCGGCGCTTCCGCGGCTCCTTAGAGCACTCGGGTCACCGCAGTAAGCGCGGGTGATCTAGAAGAGTGAGTAGATAAACGGGGCTAGCGCGGTACCCTGCACGAAAACCATCAGCCCGGCGATCAACACGAAAAAGATCAGAATGGGCGCAAGCCAAAGTTTCTTGCGCACACGCATGAATGCCCACAGCTCTTTCACGACGCTAAGCATTGCGGAGTCCTAGAATTGTCGCTCCATCTGACTGGGTGCGGGAAGTGGATCGCGTTTGACCCAGCCCGACGTTCGGGCTCGCTTCCTACGCGACCGCTGAAGTACGGCTGGGGGAGTCAGTACGAGAAAGTACAGAGCCGCGAGCATAACTGGTGTCGTAAACCTGGCAATCAAATCACCAATCTTTGTCCAGGCCGCGCGGAAGGGGCCGAGCTTCGCAGGCGCGAGCGTACCCGCGAGCGATGAAGCCGCGGCAACCAGGAACGCGACCGATGCGAGAGAGTTTCTCTCCTTTTGGAGGGCGACCAGGCCGACGACGATCAGGGCACCCGCGAAGGTAAAAGCAAATACCCGATTTTCGCGCGCCCGCATCTTCGGCTGCGTAGAGTCGGTGTACACTCCGTTGGTGTTCAATCGATCACCGGCTGAATGCGCGGGACGGAGGCTAGCGACCGGTCGGTCTGTGCTTCGCGTCGAATGACGAACGGGCCGATGAACATTGCGTCAAGAGCGGTTCTGGCAAAACAGCCAAACGCGTCTGTCGGCGACGCGACTATTGGTTCGCCTCGCACGTTGAACGACGTATTCACGATCACCGGACAACCAGTGCGCTCAGCGAAAGCGGATATCAGTCCATGGAACGAGGGGTTCTGCTCACCCGACACGGTCTGCACGCGCGCGGAGTAGTCGAGGTGCGTGACGGCCGGTATCTCTGAGCGAACCTCGCTGATCCTCTCGAGCCCGGTCTTGCCCGGCATCGTCGGAAATCTCCGCGATTCCTTCACCGGGTAAACGAAGGTCATGTAAGGGGAATCGCCGCACAAATCGAAGTATTCGCTCGCGCGCCTGCTCAGGACGCTAGGCGCGAACGGCCGAAAGCCTTCCCTGAATTTGATCTTTTGGTTCAGCCGCGATTGCATTTGAGAATCGCGTGCGTCCGCCAATATGCTTCTTCCACCGAGTGCGCGCGGGCCGAACTCCATCCTGCCCTCGAACCAGCCTACGACTTTACCCTCGGCAATCATTTCCGCGGCGGCTTCTTCGCTGCTTTGCCGTGACTCCTCGAACTTTGCGCCGCAGGCGTCGAGCTGGAGCCGAATCTCGTCGGGCGAGAACGAAGGCCCAAGAAAAGCTCCCTGCATCGAATCGCGGCCATCGCGTTTTTTTCGCGGGCACCCGAAATATTTATGAACCGCCGATGAAGCCGCTCCTATCGCGCCACCGGCGTCGCCAGCCGCGGGCTGAACCCAAACGTCGGTGAAAGGTCCTTCGCGGGCGAGCCGACCGTTGGCAACGGCGTTGAGAGCAACACCGCCGGCCATGCACAGGCGGTCGATGCCGGTGCGGCGATGTGCGTAACGCGCCATTTTCAGCACGATCTCTTCGCACACCTGCTGCACCGAGCACGCCAGATCCATCTCCCGCTGAGTGAGCGGAGCTTCGGGCGTTCGCGGCGGCCCGTCGAACAGACTGGCGAAGCGCTGGTTCGTCATGCGCAAACCACCGCGGTAATCGAAGAATTCTTGATCCAGAGTGAATGAGCCGTCCTCGTTCAGGTCGAGAAGCTCTGAATAGATTCTGTCCACATATCGCGGAGTTCCGAACGGCGCGAGCCCCATCAGTTTGTATTCGCCGCTGTTGACCCTGAACCCGGCATGATAGGTAAAAGCGGAGTAGAGCAAGCCCAACGAATCAGGGAAGCGCAGCTCCTCGAGCAGTTCGATCGTCGAGCCTCGACCGATCCCGACGGTCGCAGTTGCCCATTCACCGACTCCATCAATGGTCAGAATCGTTGCTTCGTCGAACGGTGATGGATAAAACGCGCTCGCCGCATGCGCCTCGTGGTGCTCGGTGTACAGAATTCTGCCACTATATCCGTCGAGGCCGGAGCGAATCGCGCGCTCGATGTAGAGACGCTCCTTCAGCCACAGAGGCGCTGCGCGCCGAAAAGACGCGAAGCCCTGGGGCGCGATGCCGAGATAGGTGTCGAGGAGCCGCTCGAACTTGAGCAGTGGTTTCTCGTAGAATACGACGGCGTCCAGCGCGGAGATTTCCAAGCCTTGCGATCGAAGACAGTACGTCGCCGCCAGCGACGGAAATCGCTCGTCACCTTTGACCCGTGTGAACCGCTCTTCCTGCGCGGCCGCCACGATCGAATCTCCCGCCATGAGGCACGCAGCTGAATCGTGGTAAAATGCGGAAATACCGAGGACGTATCCGGTTCCCATAATTCAGCTACGCCGAGCGGCGAAGATCACCTCTGAGTGCGACCCGGCCTGACGTTATCTTTTCTCGCGACAGCGAGGGCATCAAGAAAATTACGGCGCTTCCCGGAGAGATGCAGGATTCAATGGTCTACCGTCGCCGACGGACGCCGTACCTGATCGCGGCACTACTTGGCGCTTCGGTCCTGGCTTGCGGACGGCGATATCCAGTCGGCGAGCTAACCGTCAGGACAGTTGACGCAAGCGGTGCTCCGGTAAGCGGGGTTGCAGTGGATCTGTTCAAGATCGCGCAATCTTCGCGCACATATTGGCGAGCAGCGCGCACCGGCGCCGACGGAACCGCTGTGCTCGGCGCGAGAGGCGGCATAATCGAAGGCGATTACACCGTTCACATTACTCCATTGGCTTTTCAAGCGCTTGCGGCCGGCGAAGCGAACGATCGTCGCGTACACGTCGCGCCGGGCGACAAATTGGTGCTGGTATTTCACGTGGTTTCACGGAAACCGGTTCGGCCGGTCTTGCCGCCGCCCGCGTGAGCGTTTTCCGAGATCGATGAAGGGGTCAACAGGCATCCAGGAGTCCGAATGAGATTTCCCTCAATTGCCATCCTCGCCGTGGTTGTCGGCGCAGCCATAGCTGCGGGCTGCGGAGATGCTACGTCCGCGGTGCCGGTTGGTACAGTTTCAGTTCAGGTGATCGATCAGGACAACGCGCCGGTTCCGCTGGTCAACGTGGATCTTTATAAGGTTGTTGAAGGCGGCGCTTTGCTCTGGCGCGCGCGTCGTACCGACAGCGAAGGGGCGACGGTTTTCGGAGTCGACGACGGTGGCATCGAGGCCGGCGATTATTATGTGCGCGTCAGTTTTGTAACCGGCTATCAGCTCGCTTCAAACGAAACCAATGACAAACCGGTGACAGTGCAAGACGGAGAGAACGTCTCACTCACGTTTCATGTCGCGAGGGTAAGTCCGGGTCGTTGAGACCCTGCCGCTCGCATTTTCGTTTTGAGAGCGCGCATCGTGGATGATCGCTCTCTAGGGCCGACTCCAGCGACGTCTGTCGCGCGCTCACATCCCGAGCGATCCACTCACGCGCGCATCCAGAGCGATCCCCTCACGCGCGCATCCGGAGCGATGCCTCCACTATAGCATCCAGAGCGATGCCTCCACTATAAGGTAGTGGCGTCCGAAAAATCGCGCGTCGTGATCAACCGGGCATGCTGTTCACCGTCTGATTTCAGACTCTGTCCGGCGTTTACAATGTATACACGGAGAAATTGTTTGTTGACTCTCGCTGTACAAGTAGTTTTTATTTTCGGATAGTTGTAAAAGCACTCCGGACTTCCACTGCGCTTCGGCCTCCCGTCCTGCCGAATTACGCCGCCTGGAGGAACCGGCATTTAGCGCGACCAATCACTACTCACATCCGGATGTGCAACATCTGCCTTCGTGAGAAGGCAACAACGCGCACCATCGTCTGGTGCACACAACAGGAGAAGCCAGCGGTATGAGGAAATTCTTTTTGTCCGTCATCGGCTTCGCCGCCCTGACGGCAGCGACGGCTTTCGCGCAGGATGGTGCGAGAGTGTCGGGCCGTGTTGTCGGCGAAACGGGCGCACCCCTCGTGGGCGCATCCGTATTCATTCCGGGGATGAGCCTCGGTAGTACGACTTCTGATGATGGGTCGTACAGCTTCGTAGTACCCGCCAGCAGAGCGAACGGTCAGACGGCAACGCTGACTGCGCGCGTGCTCGGCTACACGCCGGTGTCAGTGCAGGTGTCGCTGACTTCGGGCGCGAACATCGTACAGAACTTCACGCTTACGGCGAATCCGCTTCACCTCGGCGAGGTCGTCATCACCGGCGCGGGCACGAGCACCACTCGTGAGCGTCTGACGACGACGATCAACTCCGTCGACACAGCGATGCTCCAGCGATCAGCTTCACCGCAGAATCTGGTGAGCGGGTTGGCTGGTAAGGCGCCGAACGTCGAAGTGCGCACTCAGTCCGGCGAGCCGGGCGCATCGGCCTCGATCAAGATTCGCGGCAACGCGTCGCTCACCGGCACCAACCAGCCGCTCTTCGTCGTCGACGGTCAGCCGATCGACAACCAGACGATCTCGACTGACCAGGGTCCTCAGGATTTCACAGGTACGGGCGGAACGGTCACGCAGAATCGCGCGGCTGACATCAACCCGGCTGATATCGAGTCGATCGACATCCTGAAGGGATCGGCGGCCGCCGCCATTTATGGCGCACGCGCCGCGAATGGTGTCGTGCTGATCACGACCAAGCGCGGACGTCAGGGACCGACACGGATCACGTTCAACTCGACCGAGCGTTGGGATCGCGCTGATCCGAAGGACATACTCCAGCACCAGTTCGGTCAGGGCTCCGCGCTGAACGCCACAGGAACGCCGACGGCGGCGGTTTGCGGCGGTCTCGATTGCGCCCTCGATCGTCGCTCCTGGGGACCGGCGATCGCTGCTGGTACGCCCGTGTACAACCACTTGACGGAGATCTTTGATACCGGCATCACCGCCGACAACAATCTGTCGATCTCCGGTGGCAACGACCGCACCACCTTCTACGCCTCGGGTGGCCTGAGTGCACAGAACGGTTACATCGTCGGTCCGAACAACAAGTACAATCGCGCTGACGTGCGCCTGAAGGCGTCGCACCAGGTCAACTCAAAGTTGAACATCGGCGGCAACTTCAACTACATCGACACGCGCGGTAATTACGTGCAGAAGGGATCGAACGTCTCTGGTCTCTTCCTCGGTGCGCTGCGTACACCGCCGAATTTCAACAACAAGGATTACCTCACGGCGAGCGGACTCCAGCGTCCGTACCGGTTCCCGAATCCGTCGAGCACCGACGCGTTCCTCGGCGCCGCGTACTACGACAACCCGTTCTTCGTGTTGAACAGCCCCGGCAACCGTTCCGAGGTTGGACGCTCGATCGCCAACGTCAATCTGGATTACAACCCGACTGACTGGCTCCGCGTTCAGTACACCCTCGGCGGGGATTACTACAACGACTGGCGCCTCGAAGCGCTGCCGATTACGTCGGCGGGCGATCCGAACGGCCGCGTCGTACGTCTCGACCTCAACAACCTCGAGATCGATCACAACCTGATTGCTACGGCGAAGTACGATTTCAACCCGAACATTCAGACGACGTTCTCGGTAGGCCAGAACCTCAACTCGCGTCGTTTCCGCGACATCTACAACGCCGGCGAGCAGTTGATCGCTCCGTCACCGCTGTCGCTCAACAACACGGTTTCCGTGCAGGGGACCGAGTTCCGTTCGCTGCGTCACGTCGAAGCGTATTTCGCACAGGCGGAGACGAATTTGTTCGACCAGTTCATCGTCAACCTCGGAATTCGTAACGACGGCTTCTCGACGTTCGGCGAGTCGAAGCGTCGCAACAATTTCCCGAAGGCGTCGGCGGCGTGGATTTTCTCCAAGCTGCTCAACGGTGACGATCAGAGCGGCCTGCTGTCGTTCGGCAAGCTGCGCGTCGCTTACGGCGAAACCGGGAAGGAACCGCCTGTCTACGGCGCGATCACCGCGCTGAGCTCGACTGCGCTGTTCGGCAGCCCGGGCTACGGCGACGTACTCACCACCAAGTTTGGCAACGGCGGCCTGGTTACCGGTCCGCTGCTTGGCAACAACTCCCTGCGTCCGGAGCGTACTCGCGAGAACGAGTACGGCATCGATCTCGGCCTGTTGAATCAGAAGGTCGATTTCTCGGCGACGTGGTACAACAAGCGCGCTAACGACGTGATCCTGAACACGCTGCCCGTGAACACCTCGGAGACCGGCGCGTTCTTCACGGTCGCCAACGGCGCATCGCTGACGAACAAGGGTTACGAGCTAACGCTCAACGCGCGTCCGCTGACGCTGGCGAACCTTGCCTGGGATTTCGGCATCCAGTTCGCTCACAACAAGGGTGATGTCACGAGCCTGTTGGGCGCGGACTTCATCACCTACAACAACGAAGGATTCACCGGCGCAATCGGGTCGTCGACGCTTGGCTACGCTCCTGGCGTGATTCGCGGCAACGACTTCGCACGGTGCGGCAATGGCGCGATCGTGCAGGATCTCAACGGCGACGATGTGGATGTCGACGCGTACTGCGCGGCGAACAACGCTCCGAAAGGCGCGCTGTACCTCGATGTCGACGGCCAGCCGATCAACGATCCGACCGATCGCGTGATCGCAGATCCGAATCCGAAGTACACGATGAGCTATACGTCATCGATCAAGCTGTTCAACAGGCTCACGCTGTCCGGCCTGCTGGACGTCCGCAAGGGCGGTCAGGTCTGGGACGGAACGCGCGGCATTCTGAATTACTTCGGAACCAGTAAGGAAAGTGGTGAGCGCCGCACGACTACCAACGGACAGTTCGGTGTGAATCTCTACACCGACAAATATCCGGTCGTTACCGGGCCGGGTGCCGGGACTGTCGCGTTCACGAACTATGCTGACTGGCAGGCGTGGTACAACGGCGAGGGTGGCGGCTTCGGCAACACTGGAGCGCTCTTCGTCGAGGACGGCTCCTTTGCGAAGCTGCGTGAGCTCTCCATCGCCTACACGCTGTCGGGCAACTTCCTGAAGGCGCTGGGTGGATTCACGTCCGCCGATATCCGCCTCTCCGGAAGAAACCTGCACACGTGGACGCGGTACAAAGGCCTCGATCCAGAGGCAAACCTTGGCGGCGCGGAGTACCTGACGCAGGGAATTGATTACTTCAATCACCCGCAGGCTCGCTCCTTCGTGCTGTCGTTCAGCCTCAACCGATAAGGCACAGGAGAAATTGTGAAGAATATTCGACGCCTCGCCCCCGTAGCAGCGCTCGCGCTGCTCGGGATGGCGGGATGCAACTTCCTCACTGGGGGCGAAACCCAGGTGGATCCAAATCGCCCGACGGTTGCTACGGCGCGCCAGTTGTTGATCGGCGTCCAGGCGAACCTGTGGGGCCTCTGGGGTTCTGACCCTGCTCGTATCGCGGGAATTCTCGCGCAGCAATTCACGGGCAATCAGTCCCAGTATCAGTCTCAGATTCAGAACTACTCGATCAACGAGACGGTGACGAACGGACTCCAGACCAGCCTGTACGGTGGCGGCGGCCTCGTCGACATCAAGCGGATCGAGGCAAGCGCAGTTGCTTCCGACGACAAGTTCTTCCAGGGCGTAGCGCAGGTTCTGGAAGGCGCAACGATGGGAACGGGCGCCGATTACTTCGGCAATCTCGTTTACAGCAAGGCGCTGCAGAACGTGTCGAACGGGATTCAGGAGGCGACGGGAGATTTTCCAAATCCGCCGCTTGATGACCAGATGGCCGTCTACGATTCGGTGCAGACAGTTCTCTCGGCGGCGATCGCCAACATCAGCTCCAACAGAACTTCCGATGTTGGTCCCACCGATGCAGACCTGGTTTACGGCGATCGTGATCCCGACGCGCAGCGCGCGGCGTGGATTGCCCTCGCGCACACTCTGAAGGCCCGCTTCTACATGCACACCGCGGAAGTTCGCGGTCAGGCGGCGTATGCGGCCGCGCTCGCGGAGGCGCAACAGGGTATCATGGACGCCGGCGACAACTACGTTGGCGCGTTCCAGGATGCGTCCGGCCTGCAGAATTTCTGGTACCAGTTCATCGTGACGGCTGGTCGTACCGGCTACATAACGCCGAGCACCTTCTTCGAGAACTTCCTCTCCTCCCGCGGCGATCCACGTCGCACTCAGTATTTCGAGACCACGGGACACGGCGAGGACATCAGTTCCGCGCGGCTGGCTCCGGATTTCCAGCAGCCGTTCGTGACGTATGACGAGAACACTCTCATCTGGGCCGAGGCAGCTTATCGCACGGGTGATCAGGTGACTGCGCTCGCGAAGTTGAATGAGGAGCGGGCGAACCACGGACTGGCACCGGAAGCGGTTGCTGGTCAGGCGCTGCTCAGAGAGATTCTCTCCGAGAAGTACATCGCCGACTTCCAGCTCGGACCGGAAGCGTGGAACGATTACAAGCGCACGTGCTTCCCAAATCTGGTGCCGACAGGTTCAGGCCCCGTTCCCGGGCGTCTCTACTATGACACCAGCGAGCGTCAGACCAATCCAACGAACGTTCCGAATCCCGGCACCGCTCCAAACGGTACCCGGAACGTGAACGATCCGCCGAACGCAACGTCAGACGGCGACGGGTCGGCCTGCCTCGGTCAGTAGTTAGCAGTAAGTAAATCGATTTAACCGGCGAGCCCGACTGTTCGTTAGTCGGGCTCGCTACTTTTCGGAATCGCCAATGAAGAAACTCGTTGTTATAGCGGCCCTCTCGGTATGCGGCGCGTGCTATCAGTACACTGCGTTTCAGCCGACGCCGTCGACGCTCGGCAAGGCTGTGCGACTGCAACTCAATGACGCCGGCACGTATCACGTTGCCTCGTTGGTCGGGCCAGGCGCCGACTATCTCGACGGCAATCTCGCCACGCTTAGCGACTCGGCTTATAGCATCTCGCTAACGGCTCTGGGGCGACGGAATGGAACTGAAGAAGGCTGGAAGGGCGAGATGGTTACTCTCGCGCGCGGCGACGTCGAATCGATCGCGTTGAGACGGGCAGCACCGGGGAAGAGCGCAGCGCTCACGGCGGCGCTCGTGGGCGGCGCAGCGCTTGTCGCACGCGCGATTGGTGTCGGCCAGGGAGCAGCGATCGTGAAGGGAGGCGGCTCCAGCTCGGGCCAGTAAAGCAAAAACGCCGCGTCGACGACGCGGCGTGCGAAGGAAAGGCGGTGGGCTACCAGACTCCGATGCTGGAGTGCTCGAGCTTTCCTTCGATGGTTAGTCTGATGGTAGTGCCCGTTCTGACGGAGACTGCTTCGGTGCGATAATCGTCGCGCCCGCCGATCCGGTGCAGGCCGAGCCGGATCACTCCCTGGTCGCCAATCAGGTGGGAAGGGATCTCGAATTGTGCGTCGCGGGCGGCGGCAATCTGGGCGAGACGCTGGGTTCGGCCGTCGTGGATCACGAACAGCACGATGTCGGACCAGTTGTGATTTTCGACCTCGAGTACGACGGGACCGGAAATGAGTTCCTGCGGCGGCGCGAGCTTTGGATTGTCTTCGAAGCGATGGCGCGCACAGGCGGCGGTGAGGAGAAAGCTGACAGCCAGGCAGGCTGAAACGTTGCTTCGCACTGAAAGCATCAATCCTCCCACGCTACGCGTCGCGGCTTGATGTCGCGGCGGATGAAACCAATCTGACGCAGGGACCGCGCCCCGTCGAGTGGATTTTCGCGGCCGGATATGTAAAAGCGGTGGACTGCTTGTGTCGCTCGACAAAAGCTGCGGACAAAACCAAAAGAACGGGGTATCGGGTACCGGGTCGTGGGTGCGAGGCATCCGTGAACCGCACAGGGATTTTGCGTTTGTTCAACCCGAGGCCCGGGACCTAGTACCCGATACCTCACACCCTGTTCTATTGCACTACAAAGCCGTTGGGTAGAGGGCGAATGAGTTGACACAACCCCCTGTCATCTCTAGCTTTAAAGGCTGCTCCGTCCGAGGATTGGGCGGAGTTTTTTTACCCTGCCAGTCCGTTAACCAGTTTTAATGCCGACAATCAACCAGCTCGTCCGCCAAAGCCGGCGCGACGTTCAGAAGAAGGAAAAAGCACCCGCGCTCAAGTCGAATCCGCAGAAGCGTGGCGTTTGCACCCGCGTCTACACCACCACGCCCAAGAAGCCGAATTCCGCGCTGCGCAAGGTCGCGCGTGTTCGGCTGACCAACGGCTTCGAGGTGACGGCCTACATTCCAGGCGAAGGTCACAACCTGCAGGAGCACTCGATCGTGCTCATTCGCGGCGGTCGTGTGAAGGATCTGCCGGGCGTGCGCTATCACATCGTGCGCGGCTCGCTCGACGCCTCGGGCGTCAACGGGCGAAACAAGAGCAGAAGCAAGTACGGAACGAAGAAGCCGAAAGCGGCAGGCGGAGCCAAGAAATGAGTCGTCGTAAGAAAGCAATCAAGCGTCCCATTCTTCCCGACGCGCGTTACGACAGTCAGACTGTCTCGAAGTTCATCAACGCTCTCATGTACGAGGGCAAGAAGTCGACTGCCGAACGCATTTTCTACGGCGCGATGGACATCGTCGAGAACAAGACCAGTCAGCCCGGCGTGACGATCTTCAAGCAGGCGCTCACCAATCTCAAGCCGGCCGTTGAAGTGAAGAGCCGTCGTGTCGGTGGTGCGACGTACCAGGTTCCCGTCGAAGTTCGTCCCGATCGCCGCACTGCGCTGGCAATGCGCTGGTTGATTCTTTACTCACGCGATCGCAACGAGAAGTCGATGTCGGAGAAGCTCGCCGCCGAAGTGATTGCCGCCAGCAAAGGCGAAGGCAACGCGGTCAAGAAGAAAGACGACACCCACAAAATGGCGGAAGCCAACAAGGCATTCGCGCACTATCGCTGGTAGAAATCCCGATCGAACAAAAGGCCCCGCTTGCAAGCGGGGCCTTTTTGTTTGGCCAGCTGAATGGTTCATCTCGGCGTCGGCCTTCGTGCCCGATCGCCTTTGCGGCGTTCGGTAACCTCGCGCGCTTTGCGCCGTCGCTCCGCAGTCGTAGCGATAACCGCCAGCGCCAGCTCGATCAGACCGTACGCGGTCGCCACCAGTGCCAGGAGCGCGACGACGGCCAGCGCGCGCGTCATCCCGGTCGATAGAGTTGCCTTTACTACTTCGTAGGTCGAGATGAATACGACGATTGCTGATGCAATGGAGATGATCGCCGCTTTGCCGATCGACATCCCGCGATCGATGGGGGGATTTATTTCGTGCGGCTGCTCTACAGTAGCCGTTGGTTCGGTCATCGTCAGTTCCGGTTGCGTTCGAGTCGTGCGACCAGGATAAGAGCATCATGCATCGTGCCGCCGGTGACTGCAAGTTGAGCGGTTAGGGAGCGCACTGCGGGCTGCAAGCTGGCGGACATATATTGCCTGTCGGATGACTAGCGACCAATTGCGCGCGGAGTTCCAAGCTCGATTCAATGCTCAGCCGGAAGTAATCGCCTCGGCGCCTGGTCGCGTAAACATCATTGGGGAACACACCGACTATAACGGCGGCCAGGTGCTGCCCATCGCCATCGATCGGCGCACTTACGTTGCGCTGCGCGCCAACAACTCTGACCGGTGTCGGGTGTTTTCGACGAACGAGGCGCGGCCAGGCGAGTTTGACGCCCAGCGTCCCAGTCGAGCTGGGGCCTGGTGGGACTACATGGCCGGCGTGTGCAGCGAGATAACGAGGGACGGCGTCATCCCACCGCAGTTCGATGCGTTGATCTCCAGCGACGTGCCGATCGGAGCCGGTCTCAGCTCATCCGCGGCACTCGAGGTGGCGACGGCGCTGGGACTGAGCGCGCTTACCCGGCAGCCGATCGACAAGAAAGACCTCGCGCTCGTCGGTTGGCGCGCCGAAACGCAGTTCGTCGGCGTCAACTCGGGAGTGATGGATCAATTCGCGTCGTCGCTCTGCGAGCCGCATCGCGCACTTCACGTCTGGTGCGACACCCTCGATACCGAGAGCGTACCGATGACGGAGTGCGTTCTGATATTTGACACCGCAACGACGCGATCTCTGCGCGATTCTCAATTCAATACTCGTCGAGCCGAGTGCGACGAAGCATTCCGCCTGTTGAAGAGCAAATATCCCGAGCTCAAAAATCTGGCTGATGCATCTGTAACGCAGGTCGAAGACGCGGAGCTGCCGGAAACGTTGATGCGACGCGCTCTCCACGTCGTGGAGGAGAATGCTCGGGTTGGTGCGGTGGTGCGCGAGCTTCAGACATCGGGCAAGGTGCCTGGGCCGCTGCTGTACGAGTCGCACGAATCATTGCGCAAACAGTACGAGTGCTCGACGCCGCAACTGGACTGGTTCGTCGAGCGAATGCGGGGATCCGCGGGAATCGCCGGAGCCCGCCTCACGGGCGCAGGGTGGGGCGGCTGTGCGATCGCGATTGGGTCGAGCGACGCCCTCGGTGGGGTAAGAGACAAAACCGCTTCAGCTTACGAGGCCAAGTTCGGGCTCAAGCCGAGAATCTGGCTCACATTGGCCGGCGACGGCGCCCGGGTCGAGGCTGACTAGCCGATTCCGTTTTTTGTTAACGGGTACCACGGGTAATCGTCTAATAGGCGCACCGAAAAAACCAAAATCAACGGGTATGAAGCCGTGCGACTTACTGCTTCACACTCGCGAAATCCTATTATCCAATG
>DATFHK010000060.1:0-3052 GCA_035248505.1 Gemmatimonadaceae bacterium
GGTGGAGTCGGCGTTGTCGCCATGGTCGGGTGGAGGCGACTAGTGACCAGCTTCGTCTTTTGCACCGGCCAGTACGACAGCGGCGACTGGGACAGCGCGCCGAGCTTGCCTGCCAATCTGATCGACTCGATCGCGCGCTACACGTCCATTGCGATCGCGCCGGCGGGCGTGGCGGTGCCTCTCGCATCGGATGCGATTTTCGAGTACCCGCTGGTCTATCTCACCGGTCACCTGCCGTTTCGATTGAGCGGAACCGAGCGAAGGAACGCGAAGCGCCTGGTCGATCGTGGCGGAATGCTGTTCATCGACGACCACAATCACGACGTCGGGGGCGTGTTTCACAACACTGCGTTCGAGGAAATCGCGCGGACGTTTGGCCCACTGAAAGATCTCCCGAACACTCACGAGCTCTATCGCAGCTTTTTCAAATTCGACGACGGTCCGCCGACGACGAGTCACGAGCTGAATGGCTGGGGCGACAACCTGGTGCACAAGAATCTCCAGGCGGTGATGCAGGACAATCGCATTTCAGTTCTGTACAGCAGCAAGGATTACAGCTCGGAGTGGAACTACTCGCCCGACAGCAAGCGTTTCCAGAGCGTGGACAACACGCGCTTTGGCGTCAACATCATCGTCTATGCCCTCACGCGCTGAGATGAGAGTGCGCGGCGAGCAGGTGTTGCGCGCGATCGTGATCGCCGCGCTGGCGGTGATGCTTTGGCGATCACTGTCTCCGTCGACGGTTCAGGGTGCGCGCGTGGTGAGCGCGCACGGAGTCAGTCCGAGTCTTTTGAGGCAATGGACGAATCGCGCCCCGTCAGGAATCCAACTGACACTCGACGCCGCGCCGGATCGAATGCAGCGCGCGTGGCTCGGCGCGCTGAATGGCGCCGGCACCATGGTTACGTGGACTGGCAGGGTCACGCCGCTGTCGAATGCCGCGCAGCCAATCGCTTCGCCAACTGGCGGCACTCGGGTGGCAGTCGCCGCCCCTGCGGGAGCTCGACTCATTCTGAGCGACGAAATCGGTGCAATCGACACTGTACAGTTGAGAAGCAGCGGCGCGGTTGTGTCACTGACCGGTGACGCAGCGACGGTTACGGCAAACGTCGGCGGCTCCCTCGCGTCGAGCGTGCAAAGTGATTCGCTGCTGTTGCGTAAAGTGCTGGTGATTGGCAACGCGACGTGGGAATCCAAGTTTGTTGTGGCGGCCCTGGAAGAAGAAGGCTGGAAGGTGGACGCCTCGATTCGCGTCGCGCCTGGCACCAACGTCGATCAAGGCGCGTCTGCGTCGATTGACACCGCGCACTACTCGGCGGTGGTCGCGCTCGATAGCGCGGTCGCTCCCTTTGCCAGTCGTATCGCGCAATTCGTGCGGGCGGGAGGCGGCGTTGTTCTGACTTCGGAAGCTGCGTCGCTCGATGCGATGTCGCCCCTGCGCGCTGGCGCGACCGGGCGCCCCGAAACTGTCAACACGCAGCGGCAAATCAACCTGTTGTCACTCTCGGTTTCGCCGATCGCTCCGAAAACCGACGCCGTACCGCTGGAGACGCGTGGCTCCGTTACGACGGTGGCCGCGAGAAGGTTTGTCACCGGTCGCGTGGTGCAGATTGGATACGTCGACACCTGGCGTTGGCGATTGAATGGTGGCGACAACGGCGTTCGCGATCACCGGCGCTGGTGGACCGGCCTGTTAAGCGATGTCGCGTACGCGCCGCGGATTCCGCGCTCAACCAACACGGGCGTAACGAACGGCGATGATCCCGCGCCGGTTGCCGATCTGATCGCGCGTATCGGTCCAGCGGCGACCGGGAACCGCAGTGCACCTGAACGTTCATCTCAGGACTGGATGGCGGTATTGTTCGCCCTCGCCCTTCTAGCGCTGATCGGCGAGGTCGCGTCGCGTCGCCTGCGCGGCGCCGCATAAGCTGGTGGCGGAAAATCGCGCAACGGATTGTCCGCGCATCCTGGCGTTCTACCGCGGCGAAGGCCGAGATGATCGCGGCCGCACGCTCGCCGACATCATGGCGTTCGATCACGACGCGCTCGAATGGACGCACGATTATATCCAGTGGTTGTTCCCATTGGACGTACCGAGCAGCGTACAACCGTGGGCGCCGCTGGTCGATCGCGAATGCCAGGAGAAATTTCGAGCGGATCCCGAGTTAGGTGACGCGCTGCGATCCTCGCTCGAAAGAATGCTCGAATTTTACGGCTTGACGATAGTCGAGCAGAACGACAAGGTCACCATCGAGCGCGGCAATAATTTCGATGATCGCTCCGCAGTCTGGCTGACCCCAGGCAATCACAACTTCCTGCGGCTTACCCGCATCATGACGTCGCTGAATCTGCTTGGCCAAAAGAAGCTTGCCGTCGCGCTTCAGCGATGTCTGGACGACGTCTATCGCGAGTTCGCGCGCACCATTGGCGAGACGACGCACGCGTATTGGAGCTCAGCGGTGTCGTAGCCTCTCTTTTCCACGCGTTGGTTGCAGTCCTACCAGCCGTTGATATGAAAACGATCTTGCCTTAGCTGCAAATCAATTAATTGAAGCTAGAAACTGACTTTCGGAACCGCCCGCTCGCCTTCCTCCGCCTGGAAGAACTCGAGCTCCTTGTAACCCATTGAGTTGGCAAAGATGTTCGACGGAAACGTCGAGACCGCGGTGTTGAAATCGCGGACGACGGCATTGTAATACCGCCGCGCGTTCTGGATCGCGTCCTCGATCGTCGCCAGCTGTTGCTGCAGATCGCGGAATCCGCCCGATGCCTGTAGCTGCGGATACGCTTCAACTGCCACCGTCAGCCCGCGCAGCGCATTGGTGAGCTGCGCTTCCGCCGCCGCACGCTCGGCAGGCCCCGCACTCTGAGCGGCGACCGCGCGCGTCCGCGCCTGGGTGACTGCATCCAGAGTCTCGCGTTCGTGCGCAGCGTAGCCCTTCACAGTATTGACCAGATTCGGAACCAGATCAGCGCGGCGTTTTAGCTGCACATCGATGTCCGACCACGCATTCTGCGAGCGCACGCGCAGCGAGACGAGCTTGTTGTAAAG
>DATFHK010000061.1:0-34324 GCA_035248505.1 Gemmatimonadaceae bacterium
GGAATGCCTGCTTGACGAAGAAAAACGCACCGAGCAGGTCAACCCCGAGCACTCGCCGCCAATCGTCCCCGGTCAGCTCGGGCAGCGCGACAAATGTCATCAGCCCCGCGTTATTCACGACGACGTCGAGCGTACCGAAGCGTTTTAGAGCTCCATCGACGCAAGCGGCTACTGCTTTCTCATCTGAGACGTCGCACGCGGCACCCAACGCATCGGGAGCGCCCGCCGACTTCACTGCTGCCGCGGCTTCGGTTGACTTTGCGGCGTCGCGGTCCGCAATCACAACCCGAGCGCCCTCACTTCCAAAGCGCTTTGCCGTCGCGAGTCCAATTCCGCTCGCCGCGCCGGTCACAATCACCGTCTTCCCGGCGAATCGAGTCAAATCGCGGGCTCCGGTGACGGCGCGTCGTGCGCAGTGGAATTCGCGGATGATGCACCAGTTGCGGCGCCGCGGCTGACACCGTTGGAGGCAGCGCTATCGGGCGCCGCACGCTTTGCAGCCTCGTCTGCGACGTTGCGGTTCTGCGCCGAAGACCGCATCTGCAGAACCAAGGGATCGTTCTGACGGCTCGGCGAAAACGCGGGCAGGGTGAGCACCTTGCTGTGTGTAGGAAGCACTTCGCGCCACTCGCTAATCAGCTCTTTGAAGGCGATTCCCACGGGACGCACCTTGCGGTCGAGATCGTAGAGACCCAGCGGATTCACGCGGCCGTTGGATTCACGAAGCGCGGTGTCCCAATCCACCTGGTCGGTCAAGGAATACCAGGTGAATCCGAGAATCGGCATTCCGTCATTGCGGACGCGGAGCACATTCGCCCATTCCTTGTGCAGCCATCGCACGGCCTCGTCGCCATTGGGGCCCTGCTTCAGGTTGGTCTCCGTGTGCATGATCGGCAGCCCATAACGGGCGTAATATTCCGACGTGATCACGTGATAGCCAAAAATTTCCCCGGCCGCTGCAGTGCTTCCGTCCTGGGAGACGATGTGCTCGTTGGTCACGTAGTAGTCGTTCCCCATGATGCAGTGGTGCTTTAGCTGGTGATCGAGAAAGAAGTGGTACTCATCTCGAGTCATCCCACTGTCCAGAAGCAGCTCATACATCTCCGAGCTCACCCGCTTTCCGTAATTCAGATCAAGGGAAAGAAAGCGGATCTCATTCATTCGCTCCGCCGGGCCGATCGCGCGCGGGGTCTTTGCGTGAAAGTATTCGCTGGACTCGCTCTGCACGAAGATCGCGTCCGGCCTGACGTCGAGAATGGCGCGCATGGCGAGCACGTTTGCTTTCACGAGATGTTTGAGCGCCGTGACGAACGACTTGTCGCTCGTCAGGCCTTCGTTCCACCACCCGTAGCGCGCTGAGAAAAGCGCGCAGATGTACATCTCGTTAACCGGCGTGTAGAACTGGATCCACGGGAACCTCGAGGCAAATGTCCGCGCATAAGTCGCGAACAGGCGAGGGAAGTCCGGGTTCTGGAAGTCGCCCAGCCAGTCTGGAACCCCGAAGTGGCAAAGGTCGGCGATCGGCGTGATATCCCGCCGACGGAGATCCCCGAAGGTTTGGTCCGCGAAATTCCAATCATACCGCCCATCGCCGAGCCAGGTACTGAAAATCGGCGGGCCGTAGCGCAGGAAAGTGGTGCCGAGCTCCTCGACGAGCTCGAAGTCGTTCTCCCAGCGGTCGTAGTGACCGCACTTTGCCATTTCATCGACCCGCTTCCGATCGTTTCCGATCGTCGGGTAACTGTTCTCGATGCCGGTGGCAAAAATGAAGGTGGGAGTGCTTGGCGACCGTACCATTTTCTATCAAAGGATCACAAAGCAATAATCAGGCTAAACTCAGATATTTCGCGGACTTACACTGCAACGCCTGAAACATGTCGGCAGGAGCGGTTTTTCGTGACGGAGCTCAGCCGTTTCCGTCTATATAAACGATGGCCGAGACTCCGCTCACAATCGCAAAAGCACGCACCGCGTGGATAAAACACACCGCGAAGCTGGTAGCCGTTACAGCTTCGTCGGGCGCGGCGCTCGTTTCCATCTTCACCGCGCTCTACTCCTACGGGGTTATCGGTCAGGCGGAATCACATCAGTCCATCGGCAACATCGGCGCTGCGTGGGTTGGGCTCAGGCCGTCAATCGACACTGCAACTTCCCTCGGCGACACCATCCACTACGCGGCGACCGTTACTGACAAGAACGGCAGCATCCTCGTCGGCGCCCGACCGACCTGGACGACGGGCGACTCGAGTATCGCCACGGTGCTCCAGGATGGCTCGGTCATCGCGCGCGGACCCGGACGCACGATGGTCAGCGTCGTCGTCGGCAAACTTGTCAGCCACTCGACGGTAGTCGTACGGCAGCGCGTCGCGAACGTCGAAGTCGGCCGCGCGACTAGCGACAGCCTGATCGTGCTGCCCGAGGGTACCGATCTTCAGCTGCGCGCGCGCCCGTTGGATGCACGCGGCTACCCAATCAAGGGCCTCTCGCCCGTCTGGCATATCGACGACAACTCGGTGGCGAGCCTGGATAGCACTGGCGTGCTGACCGGCAAGACGGCGGGTCGCTCTACGATCGTGGCCAACGTCGAGGGTGTGACGGGCAAGGCGGGCGTTTCGGTGGTGACACCAGCGTCGGCGATAGCCCTGGTGGCGGGAACGAATCAACGCACGCTGGCGGGGCGTCAGTTGCCGCAGGCGATTGTGGTGAGAGCGACGAATCGACGCGGCGGCCCCGCGTCCGGCAAGCGGGTGACATTCAAGGTCGCCGAGGGACAAGGCTCGGTCGACCCGGCGAGTGCGGTTACGGACGCCGACGGCCGCGCACGGGCGTCGTGGACACTCGGTAGCGACCCCGGACGTCAGACGTTGTTCGCTTCAGTGGAGAATGTCGACAGCGCGCTGCCGATCGTCGCCGAGGCGGATCCTATCGCCAGCAACACGCGGGTTGCGGCGCTAGTCGATAAGCTGAGCGCGCGAGCGGGTGAGGAGCTGCCGGATTCGGTGGCGATTCGCGTAACCGATTCAACGGGTCGGGTATTGCCGGACGTTCCCGTCAGATGGGCGGTCATCGATGGCGGCGGCGTGAGCGACGCCTCGACCCGGACAGACTCACTCGGCGTCGCGACTGTCCACTGGACCCTCGCCAAGAAGACCGGCACCCAACGGCTGCGCGCCCAGATCGGACTCGGCCCCGGACTGGGCATTCCGCCAGTGACGATTAGCGCTCTCGCCATGGCGGGAGCGCCGGCCACCGTAGTTGCCGTTTCGGGGGATAATCAGAAAGCGGCAGCGGGCACCAAGCTCTCAAAGCCAGTGGTCTTGCGGGTTGCTGACGAGAACGGGAGCGGCGTGATGGCAGCGGCGCTGACGCTGTCGGCGTCTGGCGGCGAACTAGCCGACACGGCGCTAACGACCGATTCCACCGGTATTGCCAGAACCACCTGGGTACTCGGTCATTCGGCGGGTGAATACAGCCTGGCCGTGCACGTGGAAGGTATAAAGAAGCTGCTAAAGGTCGTGGCCAAAGCGACCCCGGCGCCGGCCGCGAACCTCGCGTTCGACGATGTGCCGGCAGACCGGAAGCAGCGGGACTCAGGCAAGGTGAAGCGCCTCTACGCTGTCGTGACCGACGTGTATGGCAATCCGGTGCCTGATGCGCGCGTGACTTTCTCTGTGAAATCGGGCGTGGTGACGCCAGCCCGCGCGGTCAGTGACTCCAAAGGTCGGGCTGCGCTCACCTGGAAGCTCGGATCGAAGACTGGCGAGCAGGCATTGAGGGGTGTCGTCCACGGAACCGACGTCACCGGTGAGTATCTCGTTCAGGTTGGCGGTCCGCCTCGCGAGGCGGTAGCGAAACCTGCATCGCTACGGTCCGCGAGCAACAAATAGCCCTTCCTACAAACGTTTCTACTGAGCGTCCGACGGACCGAAGAGATCCCCCGCGACGCGCGAAACGGCCGGCTTTTCCAGATCAACTGAAAGATCATGTCAGCGCTCCCAATCGTTTGCTAACAAGGCTGTTAGATAGCGCATTTAAAGTAAAATAGCGCGTTTAGGCGAGCTCTGCAGTTACAAGAAGCTGGTCCCAACAGTCATGTTATAGTTCGCGCCCAGCTGAGCTTGCGGGCGCCTCCGAAAACCGGCAAAACCGCTGAAAAGCGGTGACGCAAAGCCCCGAGGCTAACGCGACCGTCCAGGTCGACACGCCAGTCGAGCCACCGAAGAGGAGCCAGTTTAGTGAATTCAGTTCGCTGCAGATTCAGCCTTGTCGTTTCGATCCTCGCCCTTCTCGTCGGGATCGGGATCCCGCAACCGGCGCACGCCCTTCAAATCTTCGTGCGAAACCGGGCAGGCTCGAATGCTGTCGCGAACCGCGCTGATTCGGTTGCCAACCCCACCGTTGCCAACGGCAGTATCACCTCCGACAGCACGCTGGCACGTACTGACAAAAAGAGCTTGATGTCGCCCTCCGAAGAGCGCGGGTCGGGTCTGAGCGGTAAAGTCTTCGCCCGCTTCGTGATGCCCGAGGATTGGATATCGCTTGCCTCGCTTCCCAATGCCTCGGTGGCCAGCGCTTCGGTAAACGTTCCTACCAGCTCTGCTGAGACTGTCTTCACCATGCGCTCGTTTGGACAGAAAGTGCGAGCCTGGCTCAACGGTTATCGGCTCGGCTATTGGCCGCAGGAGAAGGGCAGACTCAGATCTGATGCGTACCGGAATCCAGAAGGCTTCATCGAGGTTACTCCGGAGAACGAGGATACCCGCGTCTCCGAACATTTCAGGCTTCGCGATTTTCTATCCCACGACCAGAAAGATGTCTGGCCGAAGTACGTTGTTTTGCGCGAGCCTCTTCTCGACAAGCTCGAGCTCGTGATCGAGGATTTGAACGAGCACGGCGTCAACGCCGAGGGAATGCGAATCCGTTCTGGATTCCGTACGCCAGCCCATAACTTCGCCGTGCGCAGCGAAGGCAGCGCTCGCGACAGCCGCCACCAGTTCGGCGACGCCGCCGACGTGTTCATCGATGACCAGGGGAATGGCAAAATGTCGGACCTGAACGGGGACGGCAAAGTCAACTTCGCTGACGTGAAGATGATTCTGGATGCGGTGGAAAGAGTCGAAGCCCGCTATCCGGAACTGGTTGGCGGCACCGGACTCTACGCCTACTCGGGTCGCAGCGGACCGTTCGCCCACATCGATGTGCGCGGCACCAAGGCGTTGTGGGTGCGCGGGGTGTACAAGGGTCGGTCGCGCAGGGTGACCAGGCGGAAGACGGCTAAAACCGTTTCGATCAAGTCGGCCGCGCCCAAGAAGGCATCCGCAAGGGATTAACTACAAAAAGAAGACTACCAGCCGGCCGCCGGCTGGTAGTCTTCTTTTTTTATCTTCCGATCCAGTACGTCCCTTTGATCTGGAAGATGTTGGTTGGCCGATCGCGAAAAAGCGCCGACCTATCCCGACTGAAATTGAAATCGCCGAACTGATCGAAACCGTTCCGCTCCTGCGTCCAGACGAAGTACAGCGTCGAGCCTGGTCGATACTCCCAGCGGAGAACGCCGGTTCCGCGCAGCGAGCGGATGTTGAAGTTCTGATTGTCGAACGTAAATGGCGCGGCGGGACCTGCGGCGCCGTCGGGATCTACAGTATATCCGGTCAAGGCACCGGTTTGGGGATCGGTGTTCTCGACGATCGTGCTGCCGTTGTCCCGACCATAGATGTTCATGCCGATCGATCTGACGTCGGCGAACTCCTTGAAGCTCGAGTACTTGCCGCTGGCAAGGAAAGGTTGCGCGAACATCTCCAGCGTCAGATTCGGCGTGAACGTCATGTTGACGCGGGTGTCCATCGACAGGGTCTTCTGCTGGACGCGGCCAAAGACGTATCGCGTTCCTTCGAAGCCGGCGGGTACCGTTGGGTCCGTCACCGCGGTCACGTATTGCTGCGCGGTGTTGTCCATGTCGAGCGATGGTGACAGGCTGACCAGCAATCTCGAGGAGGGCTTCAGCGTGACCCCCGGCGCATAGAAGACCCTTCCGCCTTCGCTGTTATCGCGGGGTGTGCTGACCTGGAGGGTGAAATTTCCGACGATTCGTTTGCGCGAATCGGTCCCGAAATCCATCGAGTACAGGTTGTAGCCATAGTGGATCTGAGTCGGTCCGCCGCGGGTGAGCCGCTCGTCGTAATAGCTTGGATGGAGCATCACGAAGCCGTCCCAGTTCATGTAGTTCTTGAACTGGATCTGTGCCCAGGCGTGGTAGTCGATGTCGTTGCGATCGCCGTCGTAGTTGTACTGCTCCTGTGTTCCCCAGATGGTGTACAGTGATCGGTAGAACGGACCAGGCGTCGTCCACTGCCTGAAGACATTGGCAAGCATGAACTTGTAATCGGCTCGATTGAGCACACCGAGATCGCCCGCCTCGAATCCGGGGCTGCGCCAGTTCTGGGTTGTCTCCCACAACCAGTTCCCGGTCTCCTTTGCCAAGCGCGCGTAGAAACCGTAGCCGTAAAGGTTGCGGCGTGTCGGATCGAGGCTGGTTGAGAACAATCCGTCAGTGGTGACGATGCGGCCGGGACGCTGGTAGTAGCGCGCGCTCGAGAACTGCGCCCGCCGGATGGCAGCAGTGTCACCGCCGATATGGGTGAGCGCCGTCTGGACGTTGAACGAGTACATCCGGTTCGCCCAGTGATGATCGAGATCCAAGCCGCCCGCCTGCGCGTTGGATCTCAGTCGCGCAACTTCATCGGCGTTGGTCAGCGAGCGGTTCACCAACGTCGTGATCGTGCCGATTCGGGTATTGCCGCCGTTGAAGTCCTGACGGAAGCGGGAGACGAAATAGTTGGTCAGCGGCTCCACTTCCTGGGTCTGATCAACCGTGCTTCCGATGGGACGGAACGTCGCGTTTTCGCGGGCCGTCAGCGCGTCCATCACTCCTACGCTCAGACCGCTGGCGGTGCGTCCGGTAACTTTACCCGCGCCGAGGATGGTGGTCGCGTCTGCCGCATCCATGTAGTCGGCCTCGTCGGCGATGAGACCGGACAGCTGCGGCGACCGCCCAATCCGTCGCGTGTAAACCAGAGACAGGCTCGAGATGTTGCTGCAGAAGTAGCAGCTGATGCCGCCCGTCGAGAAATACCCGGAGTTGGAGACGAAGAACGGGCGCTTCTCATTGAACGTGGTCTCGAACACCGAGAGGTTGACGACTGCAGGATCGACTTCGACCTGACCGAAATCCGGATTAACAGTCGCGTCCAGGGTCAGGTTGGATGTCAGATTTGCTTTGAGATCGCCGCCAACTCGATAAAGCATCTCGTTGGTCGAGTGGTAAGGATCTCCGGGCGTTACGCGCTCCAGCTTGCTGCGCGTCGTCGCATAAGGAACGATCTCCAGCTGACGCGGCTGGGACACGACTTTGATCCCCTCGAGTGTGCCGAAGTAGGCTGGCCCGCCATACTCGTTCGCACGCCAGAAAGCCCACATGTCCTGCTCGGCGCGACGGTTAACCTCGCGCCAGATCTGCATTCCCCAGATCTGGTCGGTGGCGCGCGAGAACTTGAGTTGGGAGAATGGAATTCTGAATTCGGCGGTCCAGCCGAGTGAATCGATCTTGGCCGCGCCATCCCAAACCGCATCGAAAGAGGCGTCGCCGTTCTGGTGGTCACCCTTCACGCCATCTGGATTGAGCTCGAACCAGGTGCGGCTGTTCTTGTCGCGGAAGGTGTCGAAGACGAAGGAGATGCGATCGGAGGTGAGGTTGTTTCCGCCCTGCATCACCTGATCGCGGCGTGCCAACACCGACCGCACGCCCTTGGCCCCCAGCGAATCGTACATGCGGGCGCCGATATACAGCGCACTCGCATCGTATAGTATGCGGATCTCGGTGCGCTGGCTGGCCGGCTTGCCTTCATCCGGCACCTGTTGGGTGAACTCCGTGATTGGAGTGGCGGCCGCCCACGCTGCTTCGTCGACTCGCCCGTCGATCGTAATTTCTCCCTGGCGAAGCGCCGCCTGAGCGATTGGGCGCGGATCGTTTTGGGATCGCGTGGTCGCCTGGCCCGACACGCTTATCGAAATAGTAGCGCTGGCGAACAGCATCGCTGCGATGCCGAGGATGGACGGACGAACGGGCATATCAGCTCCTGCGGGTGGATGCACATGCCAGCGGCATGACGCGGCCGGCGCTCGATTCTTAGACCGCAACAGCGGCGAAATGGTTGGAAATACTTAGGCGGTGCTATCTTGAGCGCTCATCATAGGTTGGCCTATCGCACGGAGTGTCAGGCTTTGGTAAAAGGCGTGTCTATAACTGTCAAAATTTTTCCTGTCGCGCTTGCGTTGCTCGCCTGCTCAGCGTCGGTGCAAACTGGCTCACTCCCGATATCTCGCCAGCCGGAACCGGGCGAACGGCACCTGCGCAACGTCAGGCAACTAACCAACGGCGGTGAGAACGCCGAGGCTTATTTCAGTCACGATGGGCAGCGCCTGATCTTCCAGAGCACCCGCGAAGGCCGGACGTGCGATCAGCAATACGTCATGGGGATCGACGGCTCGCACGTACGCCGGGTCTCGAATGGCTTGGGCAAGACCACCTGCGGCTACTTCATGAATGGCGACCGCCGGATTTTCTACGGGTCGAGCCAGGCGTTGGAGAAAGATTGTCCGCCACGCCCGGATCCATCAAAGGGTTATGTCTGGCGGCTCGATCCATTCGACATCTACACTGCCCGCGCCGACGGATCGGATGAGAGGCGTCTCACCAACTTTGGGGTTTACACGGCGGAAGGAGTGTTATCGCCTGACGGTACGAAGATCGTGTTCACGTCGCTCAAGGACGGCGATCTCGACATCTACGTCATGAACGTCGACGGATCGGATGTGCGCCAGCTCACCCATCAACTCGGATACGACGGTGGTCCGTGGTGGTCGCCCGACGGGACGCGGATCGTCTATCGCGCCAATCATCCGCAAACTCCGGAAACAATCTCAGCCTACAAAGATCTGCTGGCGCAACGACTTGTGCGGCCGAACAAGATGGATCTCTGGTTAATGAACGCCGACGGCAGCGATCAACATCAAATCACCAATCTGGGAGCGGCCAGTTTTGGGCCGTCGTGGACGCCGGACGGGCGCAAGATCGTCTTCTCGTCCAATCATCACACCGATCCAAAGCTGGGGAACTTCGATCTCTTTCTCATCAATCCGGACGGATCCGGACTTGAACAGCTGACGACGGCATCGACCTTCGATGGCTTCCCGATGTTTAGTCCCGACGGCAGGAAGCTCGTTTGGGCATCGAACCGGAACGATGCCAACCCGCACGAGACCAACATCTTCATCGCGGACTGGGTGAATTAGTCGGGAAAGATCTGGGCGAGATGATGTTTGAGATGCTCGACGTAGTCATTCATGAAATAGTCGAGCGTCGCCGGTTGGCTCGCTGGCACAGCTCGCCAGGCGAGTTTATCCAGATTGTGCTTGGCGCGAGGAGCGTTTCTCACTGAACGGGGTGAGTTTTCCATAACGCGCGCGATGTGAATGTTGAAAAACTTCCAGAGTGTGACGAGGTCTGTCCACTGCGCGTCCCGGTACGTTTGAAACGCGACCCACGCGTCCTGTTCGTATCCTGGAAAGACAAGATCGTTCTGAAATTGCGCGCGCACGAATCGCTGATGGTTATTGGAAGCAGAGTCAATCAAGTGGCCGATGATCTCGGCCGGCGACCACTTTTCGGGTCGCGGACGCCGCTTCGCTTCAACTGCACTGATGCGCATCAACCTCACAGCGGCCTCGTCGACAACGCGTCGAAGCTCTTCGGCGTAGGCGGGCACGTCACTTCCGGTTCGGGACTCCGGGTTCATACGTATATTTCCTGGGCGACCTTTTCAGCTAAACTGGGGTAATCCTGGTCAGCACGGGTCTCTGAACTTACAATCATCCCGAAGATGAAGCGGATCGCACTCTTATTTGTTTTGATCATTGGCCTGGCGGCGACATCAGCTGCGCGGTCGCAGCAGCCGACCGACACGCCTCAAACCAAGGCTGGGTCGACGGTTACAGACTCGGTTTTCAAGCCGTCGCCTGAGCTTCAGAAGTCGCTCGATGATCTCGCCGCGGCAGTGCAGGCGCTGGCGACCCGCATTGCGTCAGACCCCGAGATCAAGACAGCGGCGATGAACGTGGCGTCGGGTTTCGTGACGACGGCGCAGCAGGTGATTGCCGAGCAATCGGTTGCGATCGAAGAGGCGCTCAAGACCGCCGCCGAGCGAATCAACGCGGCGCAAAAGAACCAGCGATCGAAGAAGTAGCCCCGATCGAGAGCTGCATTTCCCGAAATCGGAGTCCTTTCCAAGCCGGCCACATGTGGCCGGCTTAAATTTTTCCGCCGTGCCGGACGGCGCCCGATTTCAATCAATCGCACGACACGTAGTCACGGGGGCGATCCTCGCTGTGATTTGCGCTGTCGCTGCGTACATGCTTGGTGTCCAGCAGCTGACTCGCCGTACCGAGATCAGCTTTCTGATTCCAGCAGCAGTGGTGGGCGGACTCCTCGGTGGGACCCGGTTGCGGCCGCTGTTGTGGATCGGCGCCGGCCTTCTTGGTCTGCTTTGTATTCTGGTTGCGTATACGCCATTGGTACGAAGCATTGGCCAGCCGTTGATTCGGCGTGATTCCGTCGCACGCCCGATCGATGCGATTGCGTCGTTGTCGGCGGGAATCACTCCCGACGGGGATCTGAGAAGCGAATCACTGGACCGCCTGATAACGGCGATTTCTTTGCAGCGAAGCGGTATCGCACCGTTTTTAATGGTGTCGCGGGAGCGCGTCCGGTTTGGCAGTCGTGCGGTCTCCGATTCCGCGGATCTCGCCGGCATCGTTGGTCTGACCGGAGCAACTTCGGCGGTCATATTCGTCGATTCGGTTTATACGACGCGGACCGAGGCGCTGCGAATGAAACGCATCGCTGATGGACGCGGTTGGCGGCGCGTTGCGGTGGTCACCTCTCCGCTGCACACGCGAAGGGCCTGTGCTACCTTCGAGGCGGTTGGATTTGAGGTCGTGTGCGTTCCGGCGGCGCTGCGCGGAGCGGGACTGGATGCGCGCAGCATCCCCGAAGATCGATTCCGCGGTTTCCGTTCCTGGCTGTACGAGACGTTCGCCACTGATTCGTACAGACGTCGAGGCTGGATTCGCTAACTCCGAGGGTCACTTACGATGACATCTGCAGTTCCGGGGTCAATGTCGGTAGCAGGCTCACGCAGCGATCAACAGGGAATGCGCGGAATCTGGAAGGTCATCACCGCGTCCTCTGTCGGAACGATGATCGAGTGGTACGACTTCTACATTTTCGGCAGTCTCGCGGCGATCATCTCGACGGAATTCTTTCCCGGTGACAACCCCACCGCGGCGTTTCTCAAGACGCTGGCGACGTTTGCAGTCGGTTTCGCGGTCCGACCGTTTGGCGCGTTGGTGTTTGGTAGAATCGGCGACTTGATCGGACGGAAGTTCGCGTTTCTCGCAACCCTGCTGATCATGGGCGGCTCGACAGCGGCGATTGGCTTCCTCCCGGGCTACGCGACTATAGGCATTGCGGCACCGATCATTCTCGTTGTTCTCCGCTTGCTGCAAGGTCTGGCACTCGGCGGAGAATACGGAGGTGCGGCGGTCTATGTCGCCGAGCACTCGCCGGATGGGCGGCGGGGCTATTACACCAGCTTCATCCAGACAACAGCGACTCTCGGCCTCTTCATTTCACTAGCGGTGATTCTCATCGTGCGTGGCACCATGAGCGAAGCCGCGTTCAAGTCAGTGGGATGGCGCATTCCGTTCATTCTGTCCCTCCTGTTGCTGGCGATCTCGTACTACATCCGCATTCGACTGCGCGAATCACCACTATTCGCGGCGCTGAAGGAATCCGGTCGCACATCCCAGGCGCCAATTCGCGAGAGCTTTGGCCACTGGTCGGGCTGGAAGGTTTTTCTCGCGGTGCTGTTCGGGGCGACGGCTGGTCAGGCGGTGGTCTGGTACACGGGCCAGTTCTACGCGCTGCTGTTCCTGCAAACCGTTTTGAAGGTGCCCCTCGTCACTTCATATGTGGTTGTCGCGATAGCGCTTGCTCTTGGAACTCCGCTGTTCGTGTTCTTTGGGAGTCTGTCTGATCGAATCGGCAGGAAGAAGATCATGATGGCGGGCAACCTTCTCGCGGCAATTCTCTATATCCCGATTTATCACGCGATGAAGACCTATTCGAGTCCGGTCAACGCGGTGATGCTAACTCTGCTGGTGCTGATCCAGGTCGTGTTCGTGACGATGGTTTACGGGCCGATTGCAGCGTTTCTGGTGGAAGCGTTCCCGGCGAAGATCAGGTACACATCGCTGTCGCTTCCCTATCACTTTGGCAACGGGTGGTTTGGGGGATTTCTGCCGATCATCGCGACGAGCCTCGTCGCCCGGACTGGAAACATCTACGCCGGACTCGCGTTCCCGATCATCGTATCCTTGATCACGGTCGTCGTCGGTTCGTTGGTGCTGCACGATCGACACAACGAGAGCATTTGGGCTGAGGTTGGGCCGGGTGCGTCACCGGCAACTTATCCCGCCTGACGCGATCAAATGACGTTGGCAATTGCTGGAGCGTTGCTCCTCGTCCTACAAAGCGGCGACTCGCTGCGGCAGCAAATCGAACAACGGGTGGCCGCGGATTCGGGTGCGGAGGTGGGCATCGCATACGTCGATCTTGGGGCTGACGACACCCTTTTCATCAACGCTGACTCGACCTTCCACGCGGCCAGCACGATGAAGGTGCCGGTGATGATAGAGTTGTTTCGGCGGGCGAACAGCGGCTCGTTCCGGATGGATCAGGGCTTGTTGATGGTAAACCAATTCGCGTCTCTGGCGGATGGCTCACCGTTCGCGCTGGATCCGGGGTCGGACAGCGACTCCTCACTCTATCAGAAAATCGGCGAGCGCGTGCGCGTCGACTCTTTGTTGAAGCTGATGATTACTCGCTCCAGCAATTTCGCGACGAACACGCTCATTACGCTGGTCGGCGCTGACCAGGTGACTCGCACGATGCGTGAGCTTGGCGCGAGTCGCATTCAGGTATTGCGCGGAGTCGAAGATGGAAAGGCGTTCGAGCGCGGTATGAACAACACGACTACCGCCCGCGATCTCGCAATCATTTTGCGCGCCATTCAGGAAGGGAAAGCGGCGTCGCCCGCGGCGACGCGCCAAATGCTGTCGATCCTGCTGGCGCAGGAATTCAACGAGAAGATCCCGGCGGGCTTGCCCGCTGGTGTCCGGGTCGCCCACAAGACTGGCGAGATCACGGCCGTCTCGCACGATGCAGCAATCGTTTACCCGGCCGGGCGGCCGCCCTACGTCCTTGTCGTACTTACCCGGGGTATCGTCGACGGCGCAAAATCGAGCAAATTGATCGCCGATATTTCGTCGCTGGTCTACGCCCACAATTCAGCGGTTCACTCACGAACGCTCCACGCAACGTCCAATCAATGAAGGTTGCTTTCATCGGGCTGGGCGACATCGGTGCACCGATCGCCTCGCACCTGGCTCGCGACCCGTTTCAACTCGTCGTATGGAACCGTACCGCGTCGAAAGCGGAGGAATTCGCGCGCAATTATAACGTGCGCGCGGCAAAGACTCCGGCGGAGGCCGTCGCCGGCGCTGACGTCGTGATCACCTGTCTACCTTCCTCTGCAGAAGTCGAAGCAGTGGTCCATGCGGAAAACGGCATCCTGGACGCGATGCGCAAAGGAGCAGTGCTGATCGATTGCACGTCCGGCGATCCGCCAACCTCACGTTCGATTGCCGCCGAGCTGGGTGGACGCGGAGTGGAGTTCATCGACGCGCCCGTGAGCGGCGGCACCTCCGGCGCAAAGGCGGGCACACTCACGGTAATGTGGGGTGGTGAAGAGACCGTGTTCGAGCGCGTGCGACCGGTGATCGAGGCGTTCGGCAAGAAGATCGTGCATGCCGGACCAGTCGGGAGTGGCGATGCGCTGAAGGCGGTGAACAACGCGCTACTCGCCGTTCACATTATCTCGACGGCCGAGGGCCTCGCGATTTTGACCAAAGCGGGTGTGGACCCAAGAGTGGCGCTGGACGTGATAAATGCGTCGAGCGGCAGATCGAACACGTCGGAGAATCTGATTCCGCAGCGAGTTCTCACTCGTGAATTCCCACGCACGTTCCGGCTGGCTCTCCTCGACAAGGACATTGGAATCGCATCCGTCATTGCCGACGATCTGGGGGTGAGCACTCCGCTGATCTCGTTGACCGCTGAGCGCTTTCACGAGGCGCGGGAGAAGCTAGGCGACCAGGTCGATCACGTGGAAGCTGTCAAGATCGTCGAAGAGGAAAATCGAATCGAGCTGAAGTAGCGGGAAGCGGGAAGCGTTATTACTGGCGTGATCGAGCAGCGCGATCGACCTCCGCAATCCTTTGCGCAGCGAGCTGTGGATCAATCACTGGTGCGACTTCCTCGTCGGCGAGCTCGATCGTTTGCTGTGCGCGCTCCACGACTTTTTCGCCGCCGGGCACGAGCATCCCGAACTCGATTTCCGCGCGCCGACAAAATCTTTCCTGGCGCGCGCGATCTGCCATCTCCAGCGGGAAGCCGAGTCGATCGAGCCGGGCGTGCATCGCTTCGTGCAGGATGGTCGCCGCCACCTCTGCGTCGGAGAAATCGGGATTGACGGTGAAGGTGAGCTCGACGAGGCAGGCTCGTTCGTTATGGAAATACGCGCCGCGGCAGGCAAATCGCTTGGAGATGATGTAGGCGAAGTCGCGTCGCAGATGACGAAAGTGGTGCGGAACGTGTCTCTCGATGAGAGTGAGGCAACGCTCGATACGCGCCAGCACGTCGTCGGTGCTGATATCAGGCCGGGTGTTTTCGACGACGACCGGAACACCAACAATGTTCGACTGTCGAATATCGGCGCGACGGCCTGATGAGTCGCTGAGCCAGCTCAGGAATCTCTCCAGCATCAATCAAAGTTAGCGGAGGAGTTGGCGCGAATCTCTTCAATTAAACGCCACTCGGCGCCATATTTGTGCACCAATGGCTACGAAAAACGCGACGGTCCTCGATGCCCGGGCTGTCGAGAGAACGTTGAAGCGAATGGCAGTAGAGATCGTCGAGCTTAACAGAGGAACGGACGATCTGATCATCGTTGGAATTCAGCGGCGCGGGGTACAGCTCGCTGATCGAATCGTGAAGATGATCGAGGGCGGCGAGGGCGTCACAGTGCCGCAAGGTTCGCTTGACATCACGCTTTATCGCGACGACCTCCAGACGGTTGGACCGCGCCCGGTGGTCGGGCCGACGTATTTGCCGTGGGAGCTCGATGGCAAACACGTCGTCATCATCGACGACGTGCTTTACACGGGACGTACCGTGCGCGCAGCGCTGGACGAGCTTGCTGATTTCGGTCGCCCGGCAAACATCTCGCTGGCCGTGTTGATCGATCGCGGCGGCAGAGAGCTTCCGATTCAACCGGATGTCGTCGGCAAGAAGGTCGAAGTGGCGGAGGACGAGAGAGTGGATGTGATGGTTGCGGAGCTCGATGAACGCACCGAGGTAGTAATCGTGCCGAAGTCGGCGGCGTGACGGAGACGATCGGCAAAGACCTCCTCGGGCTCGAGTCGCTGACGGGCGACCAGATTCGACTCATTCTCGACACCGCCGAGCCGTTCAAGGAAATCAGCGAACGGGCAATCAAGAAAGTCCCCGCGCTGCGCGGCTCCACGATCGTAAACCTGTTCTTTGAGAATTCGACGCGGACGCGCATATCGTTCGAATTCGCGGAAAAGAGACTTTCTGCCGATACGGTGAATGTTTCGGCGACGGGATCGAGCGTCTCGAAAGGAGAGACGCTGGTCGACACTGCGCGCAATCTGGAAGCAATGCGGATCGACATGGTGGTAATCCGGCATTCCGCGTCCGGTGCGGCGAAGTTCCTCGCGGATCGGATTCAGTCCAACGTGATCAATGCGGGCGACGGCACGCACGAGCATCCCACTCAGGGGCTGCTTGATATTCTCACTTTGCGTGATCGCTTTGGCGAGCTGAACGGCCGTCGCATCTGTATCTGCGGCGACATCCTGCATTCGCGGGTGGCGCGCTCCAACATTTGGGGTCTTACCAAGCTTGGCGCCGAGGTGGCGGTGTGCGGCCCAAGATCGCTGCTGCCAAATGCGATCGATGAATTTGGAGTCCAGATCTTCGACCGGATCGAAGACGCGATCGAGTGGGCGGAAGCACTGAACGTTCTGCGACTCCAATTCGAGAGAATGACAGCCGGCTACATCCCATCGGCGCGTGAATACAACCGCGTGTTCGGCATCTCGAGAGAGCGTTTGGAGCGCGCGAAGCGCGACGTTCTCATTCTGCATCCGGGTCCGATGAACCGCGGTGTCGAAATCGATTCCGATGTCGCAGACGGCCCGCACAGCGTGATTCTCGATCAGGTCACCAACGGTGTCGCCGTTCGCATGGCGGTGCTCTATCTCCTCGCAGGCGGAAAACCGGAACTGGCTGAAGCGGCGAAGGGCGGTAGCGCGCGGGGCAGGGAGGATCGCGAATGAAGCCGCTGATACTTCGTGGCGGCCGGCTGGTCGATCCGTCGCAAAGTCTCGATGAGCGTGGCGATCTGCTGATCACCGGCGGCGACATCGCCGCCATCGGCGGCAAGATCACAGGACCCGAAGAAGCAGACGTCATTGATTGCGACGGGCTGATCGTCGCACCCGGATTCATCGACGTGCACTGCCATCTCCGCGAGCCGGGCAGAGAGGATGTTGAAACGATTGCGACCGGCGCGCGTGCGGCGGCGGCAGGTGGGTTCACCGCTGTGTGCGCGATGCCGAATACCGATCCGGTCACTGACAACCAGGCGGCGGTCGGGTTCATCGTTCGTCAGGCACTGCGCGCGGCTGCGGCGCGCGTGTATCCGATTGGCGCGATCTCGCTCGGCCAGGAAGGGAAGGTGCTCGCTGAGTTCGGCGAGATGGTCGGGGCTGGGGCGATCGCGGTCAGCGATGACGGAAAACCAGTCGCCAGCGCGCAGCTAATGCGCACCGCGCTGGAATACGCGCGCACGTTCAAGATTCCGGTAATCGACCACTGTGAAGAGCCAACGCTCTCCGCCGGCGGATCGATGAACGAAGGACTCGTCAGCGCTCAACTCGGCCTGAAGGGAATTCCGGCGGAAGCCGAAGAGATCATGGTCATCCGCGATATCCTGCTGGCGCGGCTGACGGGTGGTCACGTGCATCTGGCGCACATGAGCACCAAAGGATCAGTCGAATTGATTCGGTGGGGCAAGGAGCGCGGCATTCGAGTTACGGCCGAAGCGTGCCCGCATCACTTGTCGCTGACCGAAGAAAGTGTGCGCGGCTACGACACCAACGCCAAGATGAATCCGCCGCTGCGCACGGAAGAAGACGTCGAAGCGGTGCGCGCAGCAGTGAAGGATGGAACGATCGATCTCGTCGCCACCGATCACGCGCCGCATCACTACGACGAGAAGGAGCGCGAGTTTGCGGACGCGCCAAACGGTATCGTGGGACTCGAAACCGCACTCGCAGTGGTGGTGACGAATCTCGTTGAGCCGGGTCATCTCACTTTCACCGATCTCGTCGACCGGATGTCGTGTACACCGGCGCGGCTCTTCAATCTTCCCGGCGGAAGTCTCAAGCGTGGCGGCACGGCTGACATCACCGTCTTCGATCCGAAGGCTCGCTGGAAAGTAGATCCGTCGACTTTCCTCTCCAAAGGAAGAAACACTCCCTACGTTGGAATGACCCTGGTCGGGCGGGCCGCTTGTACTATTGTGGCGGGCTCGGTCGTCTATCAGTACCTCCCCGTGCGTGGCCGGGAGGAGATGAATCGGGTCAGGGGATGAGTCACGATGGCCGATAGAGAGCCGGTTTCGCTGGACGCGCTCAACGGACTGCTGAAGGAACGGCAGCGCTACGAAGAGTGGCTGACTGCGCTCGAACAGAAGCGCGGTGTCACGTCGGACGCTGTGTATCAGCGCGTCCAGGGCGATTATCAAACGCGTTTGCGCGAAGTGTCGAGTAAGCTCGCCGAGCGTGCTGGCGAGCTGCGCGAGAGCATCGACACGCTCACTGGCAGACTCGAAGAGATCTCTCGCCAGGAAAGCCAGCAGCGTGACGCGCGTCAGGAAGCAGAATTGCGCGCGGCCGTTGGCGAGTACACTGACAAACAGTGGAAAGAGATCGGCGGCGCCTGGGACAAGGAGCTGACGCGACTGGTCAAGGAGAAGACTGCGCTCGAGACTCAGCTCACCGAGCTCAATCGCATCTTCGCGTTGAGCATGAAGGAGCGTCAGGCGGAAGCGATTGCGATGGGACGGATGCCTTCCGACGATGGGATGCGCGGCGGCGCCGGCACTCCGATCTCGCCGGTGGTACCGCGTCCGGCGGTTCCCGAGCCTCCGACGCTTACTCCGCCGTCGCGCGTCGAACAGCCGGCTGGCGCGCGTCAACAGACGCCGGCGCCTTCGCAAAGTCGGAGTCCGTTCGACGATTTCTCGGTGCTGCGTCCGGGATCGGGAACAGTGTCGCCGCCATCGACGGCAGCAGTCGCGACGCCGCCCTCAGTCCCCAAAAGCGGCGGCGCCAACGATCCGCGATCCGAACAACACAAGACGCTCAAGTGCCCAGAGTGCGGAGCAGCGAACTATCCGACCGAGTGGTACTGCGAGCGATGTGGTGGCGAGCTGGCCACGATGTAAAAGGGCGCCGAATCTCGGCGCCCTTTTTCATTTCAAACAGCGACGATTACTTGGCGGCGCGGGCGAGCTGACTCTTATGCCGTGCCGCGGCGTTGCGATGGATGAGGCCTTTACGAGCGGCGCGATCGAGAAGCTTCACGGCTTCGGCCCGATCCTGCGCGGAGCCGGAGGCGGCCCGCTTGAGGGCTGTACGCAATGCGGACTTCTGGGCGCGATTGCGGATAGCTGCCGCGCGCGATTTCCGCATGTTCTTTTTCGCTGAAGCGAGGTTGGGCAAACGAAGTTCTCCAAAAAAAATCAATGAGATGTAGCTCTCAAATTTCATCGCAGCCGTTGCTTAAATCAAGCTAACCGTGGAAGAAACTGCTTGCCGGCGGCTGCGGTTCTCGGCTTTGCTGCTAGTGGCTTGATCCCAACTCCGAACAGGCTGCCAGCCGCCAGCCGAGAACCGCCAGCCGCCAGCAGGCAGTTTGGGCGTTCGGGCCGAGGTTTACCTAACAGCGCGTCATGCTAACTTCATCGCAACTCGAGATTCCAGAAAATTGGATAAATCCTTTGAACAATTCATTCTCGTCGCGCCGGTGTTGCTCTTTTCGATGGTGGCGCACGAGTACGCGCATGGATACGCCGCCCTCAGGCAGGGCGATACTACGGCGTATTCGCTCGGGCGGCTGACGTGGAATCCAATTCCGCACATTGATCTGTTCATGACGATCCTGTTGCCGCTGCTCACTTACTTCACAACAGGAATCGCTTTCGGCGGCGCCAAGCCCGTCCCGGTCGTTCCACGCAATTATCGAAACTTCAAGCGGGGCGACATCATCGTCTCACTTGCCGGCGTGACGACGAACTTCATCATCGCGATTTGTTGCGTCCCACTCATCATTCTCCTCGGCTTGACTGGACGGACCGCGCCGATCCTTGCCGATACCGCCGCGATCCTGCAGGCGATGCTGCTGTACGGGGTGCTAATCAACCTCGCCCTGGCGGCGTTCAACCTGATTCCAATTCCACCCCTCGATGGGTCGCACGTCTTCAAATACATTCTGCCACCGGCGTGGGCACTCAATTACCAGCGGCTCGGCGCACAGGGATTGCTGATACTTTTCCTGCTGATTGCGTTTGGATCGCCGATATTGAATATCTGGTTCAGTCCGGTGTTCCTGCTCAGCAGACTCGCGACCCGCGCGGTGTTTCCCTATATCCTGCCCAGTCCATGGACGATGTAGAGGTCACACATACTCCGGTGATGCCGCTCAATGACGGGGCGGCGTCAGAGGTCTTCGTCGTCGAGCTGGCCGAATATTCGGGGCCGCTCGATCTGCTGCTCACGCTCGTTCGTGACGAGCAGATCGACATTTACGACATCCCGGTCGCACGCATCGCCGAGCAATTCCTGGCGCGCATTTCGTCGCTCAAGCTGGACGAGGCAGCCGACTATCTCGAGATGGCCGCGCGTCTATTGCGCATCAAAGCACAGATGCTGCTCCCGCGCCGCGAAGGCGAGGATCTGTGGGAAGATCCGCGCGCCGAGTTGGTCAGGCGGCTGCTCGAGTATCAGCAGGTCCGCGAGGTGGTCGACGTGCTGGAGCGGCGTAGCGAAGGCAGGCGCTCTCGCTTCGCCCGCGCATACACGCAGCAGAACATCACCTTGCCCGTAGCAGGACCGCTCAAGATCTCGTTGCCCGAGCTTTTGTCGGCAGTCGACCGGGTTCTTCGCCTCGCGCGTCGGCCGCACGTCCACGACGTCGTTCCGCGCGCGCTCGATGTCGACGGCGCAATTGGCATCGTACGCGCGCTGCTCACCATTCGGGCGCGGGCACAGTGGAAGGACGTCGTGCCAAAGAAGGCAGAGCCATGGGAAATCCTCTCGCTTTTGCTGGCGCTGCTGGAGTTGGCAAAGAGGGGAGAACTGAGACTGAATCAACCGCGTGCGTTTGCCGCCTTCGAGATCTCACGTGAGCCCACTGGCGAAGCTGCTTGAGGCGGCGCTCTTCGCGAGCGCGGTACCGGTTTCTGTCGAATCGTTGCGCTTGATGGCGTCGCACGCCGAAGATGGCGAGACGACACTCGATCAGGCGCTCGACGAATTGCGCGCTCACTACGACGCTGATGGCCACGGCGTCGAGTTGGTGGAAGTCGCCGGCGGCTGGCAAATTCTGACGCGCCCCGAGTACACCGAGGCGATCGAGCGCGCGCAGCTCGCCGCGCGACCCCAGAGACTTTCTGCTGCCGCGTTGGAGACTTTGGCGATCATCGCCTATCGCCAGCCGATCGGGCGTGCCGAAATCGAAGAGATCCGCGGCGTCGGCGCCGGTGCAATTCTCAAGTCGCTGCATGAGCGCGGGTTGATCGATATCGTTGGGCGCGGTGAAGGGCTCGGCCGGCCGCTTTTGTACGGCACGACACCGTCCTTCCTCGAGCAATTTGCGCTGCGCCATCTCGAGGAGCTGCCCCGCGCCGACGAGCTGGCCATCGCATTGCGTGCTCCGCGACACGCGACGCCTGCTGGCGCGACGCCGGCATCCACCGACAACGGAGAGTCGCCCCCTCGGGCAGATTGATGCCCGAATCGATGCGCATTCAGCGCGCGCTGGCGCGCGCGGGTGTCGCTTCGCGCCGCGCCGCCGAGGAATTGGTGGCCGCTGGTCGCGTCCGCATCAACGGTACGGTTGCGACCATCGGACAAAGCGTAGATCCCGCACGGGATGAGATAACCGTCGACGGCAAACCCGTCGCGACGCCTGCAGCCACACATTGGATCGTACTCAACAAGCCGACGGGTTTTGTGACGACGCGCGCGGATCCGCAACGGCGGCGCACCGTGTTCGACCTCGTCGAGGACGTGCCGGGTCTGACTTATGTCGGCCGTCTGGACTACATGACCGAAGGTGTCCTTTTGCTGACAACCGACGGCGACGCGGCGCACAAATTGACACATCCGAGCACCGAAGTTGAGCGAACGTATGTCGCCACGGTGCGCGGGGACGGTGCCGGCGCGGCACGAGCCGCACTAAGAGGTGTAGAGCTGGAAGATGGACTGGTTTTGCCGCGCGATGTCGAGGCGCGACGCATCGGTCGTGGACTCTGGGAGCTCGAAATCACGATCGCTGAAGGACGAACCAGGGAGGTGCGGAGGCTGTGTGAAGCGCTGGGACTCGAAGTCGAGCGCCTGGTGCGGACAAAGTTTGGGCCGGTGAAGCTGGGATCGCTCCCATCCGGGAAGACGCGGCCACTGACTGCGCGCGAGGGTGAAATCATCACCGCGCTCACGAAGACTGGCGGCAAGAGAAAGAACATCACCAGAGGATCGAGACGTGAGCGCACAAACCGTTATCGCGGCTGATGCATCGATAGTCAACGAAGTCGTCCACCAGGTTGGGCGGCGCATCGTTGGTCAGGAATACATGGTCGAGCGACTGCTGATAAGTCTGCTCACCGGCGGACACGTGCTGCTCGAGGGCGTGCCTGGTCTGGCAAAAACGCTGACCGTGCGCACGTTGGCAGAAACGATCAACACTTCGTTCAGCCGCATTCAGTTCACGCCGGACTTGCTTCCTGCGGACGTCGTCGGCACCCAGATCTTCGATCAGTCGACGGGCAGATTCTCGGTGAAGAAAGGTCCCATCTTCGCCAACATCATTCTCGCCGATGAAATCAACCGTGCGCCGGCGAAAGTGCAGGCAGCATTGCTTGAGGCGATGCAGGAAAAGCAGGTGACGATCGGCGGCACGACACACACTCTCGAGGAGCCGTTCCTCGTTCTCGCGACGCAGAATCCGATCGAGCAGGAAGGCACGTATCCGCTGCCGGAAGCGCAAGTCGATCGGTTCATGCTCAAGCTGCACGTCGGATATCCGTCGCGCGACGAGGAGAAAGAGGTGCTGCGCAGAATGGCGGGCGGCGAGCCGATTCCAGTCGAGAAGGTCGCCAATCCTCGTCAGATTCTCGACATGAGGCGACACATCGCCGAACTGTACATCGATGAGCGAGTGGTCGATTACATCGTCGAGATCGTCCACGCCACTCGCAACCCCGATCAGGCGGGACTCTCCGAGCTCAAGCCGCTGATCGAGTTCGGCGCCAGCCCGCGCGCAACGTTGGCACTGGCGCAAGGCTCCCGCGCGCATGCGTTCCTGCGCGGCCGTGCATTCGTGACGCCCGACGATGTGAAGGCGATCGCGCCGGACGTCCTGCGCCATCGCGTCCTGCGCACCTACGAAGCCGAAGCTGAAGAAGTCACCAGCGACGAGATCGTAGGACGGATTCTGCAGGCGATTCCGGTTCCGTGATCGGGATCTTCCGTCGCCGCCGCAAACGCAAGGAGGCTCCGAAGCGCACTCCTGAACGGCCGATGGGAGTGCCGCCGGAGATTCTGCGTCAAGTCAAGCTGATCGAGCTCCGCACGCGCGGCCTTGTGAACTCCGTTTTCACCGGCGAATACCGGTCGGTGTTCAAGGGACAGGGAATGGAATTCTCCGAAGTGCGGGAGTATCAAGCGGGCGACGAAGTGCGCTCCATCGACTGGAATGTCACCGCGCGGATGCGCCGGCCTTTCGTCAAACGCTACATCGAGGAGCGCGAGCTGACGGTGATGCTCGTGGTCGACCTCTCGGGCTCGGAACGATTCGGCACGGTGAATCGCTTCAAGAGCGAGCTCGCGAGTGAGCTCGCTGCAGTGCTGGCGATGTCGGCCGTCCGCAACAACGACCGCGTTGGCGTACTGCTCTTCACCGACCGCATCGAGCACGTCATTCCGCCCCGCAAAGGCCGCCGTCACGTGCTCCGCATCATCCGAGACATCCTCGCCTTCGAGCCGGTCGGAAAAGGCACCGACATGGTTCGCGCGATCGACTACGTCGCACGGATGCTGAACGAGCACGCAATCGTGTTCATCGTCTCCGATTTTCTCGAGGAAGACATCTCGCATCCGCTCAAGCTGCTCGCACAGCGACATGATGTCGTCGCGGTCACGGTCGATGATCCAAGCGAGCGCGATCTTCCTGATATCGGCATCGCTCGACTGATCGATCCGGAGACCGGAGACACGATCGAAATCGACACCAGCAGCACTTCCGTACGCCAGGTTTATTCGGAGCGGGTCGCCACCGAGCGGGAAGAGCGAAAGCATCTGCTGCGCAGGCTGGCGATCGACGAAGTGGCGGTCCATACGGAGGGCGGCGTGGTCGAGCCGCTGCTGCGGTTCTTCCGCAACCGCGAGACGAGGGCGAGGCGCCGGTGAACGTCCTGACGGTCGCACTGCTGCTGCAGCAGGCAGTTGCCGCACAAGCGCAGCCCACCGCCACCCAGCTGCCAGTGCAAATGGGTTATCGCGTCACTCCGGACACGGTGATCATCGCGCAGCAGTTCAACCTGTTCATCAAAGTCCTCGCGCCTCGCGGCGTTCGCTTCGAATTCCCGCTGGGACCGGACACCGCAACGCAGAACGGCGTTCGCCCCATCGAGCTACGCGGCGAAAAAATCGTCTCGATGCTGGGGGATACCGCCGTCGCGCTATATCATCTCGTCGCGTGGGACGTCGGCACCCAGCCTCTCCGTTTTCCCGACGTAAGAGTCTCGTTCCAGGGCCAGGAGCGCACGATTCCACTCGGCGACGCCGCGGTGTTCGTGAAATCGGTGCTGCCGGCCGACACATCGCTTCGGGTTCCGAAACCGCCGCGACCGTTAATCATCCTGCCGGTGTTCAACTGGCGGCTCTGGGCAGCAATCCTCGCCGCGGTCATTGCACTCGTTCTGTTGTGGTGGGCGTGGCGGCGTTATCGCAATCGTCCGAAGCCGCCGATCGATCCGTATGTGCGGGCACAGCAGGAATTCGCGCGCATCGAAGCGCGTAAGCTGCTCGAGAACGACGAAGAAGAAGAGTACGTTGCCGCGATGTCCGACGTCCTGCGCGAATACCTGGCGGCGAGAGTTCCTGGCGTGCGCCGGTCGAATACCACGCGCGAGCTGCTCGCGGCAATGCACGGGCGCGAAGGTGTCGAAGCCGAGTTGCCGCAACTCTTGGAGCACGCCGACATGGTGAAGTTTGCGCGCGCCGAGGCGTCACGCGATGAGGCGGCGCAGGCCGGCTCGCTGTCGAAGCAAATCGTCGATCACGTAGAGGCGCGGCTGAACCCCGAGTCCGAGCCGGCGAAGAGGCTCAATGCGGCGAAAGCGCGGGAGCGCGCGGCATGAAGGTGTTCGGGCTGTTCGAGCTCTACACGCCGGAGGCGCTCTGGCTCCTCCTTTTGCTGCCGGCGTGGTGGCTGTGGCGATACTTTCGGCGCAAGGACGCGATCGTGTTTTCGCGCACGTCCGTGCTGGCCGCGGGCCCGCATATCGGCGGTTGGGTGCCACGCGCGATTTTCATCCTTCGCAATTTGGCGCTGCTCTTCCTGATTCTCGCTCTGGCTCGACCGCGGGCGGGAGCGCACACCGAGACCCAGACCAGCGAGGGGATCAACATCGTACTGGCGATCGATCTTTCGAGCTCGATGCTGGCGCTCGATTTTCGCCCCAACAATCGGATCGAGGTTGCGAAGGCGAAGGTGAAGCAATTCATCAATCGACGCACGTCCGATCGCATTGGCGTCGTCGCCTTTGCCGGCGAAGCGCTTACCCAGGTGCCACTGACGACGGACTATCCGGTCGTCCTGCAGGCAGTATCGAATCTGCAGGCGGGACAACTCGAGGATGGCACCGCGATCGGAAACGCGATTGCTACCGCGGCAAACCGCCTCCGCGACGCGCCCGGCAAATCACGAGTGCTGATCCTGCTGACCGATGGCGTCAACAATCGCGGCAGCATTGAGCCGTTGGTGGCGGCGAAAGCGGCCGAGGCATACGGCATCAAGATCTATGGTATCGGTGTCGGCAGCGTCGGTATGGCGCCGGTTCCAGTGGGACGTAACGCCGCTGGCGGATTGCGGTATGAGTATCAGCCCGTCGAAATCGACGAAGCGTTGCTGAGCAACATCGCGCGCATGACCGGCGGCCAATACTTCCGCGCGCGTGATGCCGCGACGCTCCAGAACATCTATGCTTACATTGACCGCATGGAGCGCGCGCCGGTGCACAGCACCACCGTCGTGCGCTACCGCGAGTTGTATCGGTGGCCGCTCACTATTGGACTGCTGCTGCTGTTCGGCGAGCTCGCGCTCGTTGCGTGGAAAGCGCCGCTGCCATGAGCTACGCCTACTATCTGCGCTATGTCCAGTGGCCGTGGGCGCTGCCACTGATCATCATCCTGCCGTTCCTGGCTGCGTGGCTGGTACGCTGGGGTTTACGAGCGCGTCGCGAGCGCCTGACGCGACTCGGCACGCCTTCCATGATCGCGCGACTCGCACCTTCGATCGCATTGCAACGAACGTCGGCGGCAATTCTCCGCGCCGGACTGGCGGCGCTGTTGATCGCGGTCGCCGTCGCCGGCCCGCGCTGGGGAGTCGAGCAAACGGTGGTGAAACAGCAAGGCGTCGATGTCGTGCTCGCACTCGATGCGAGCCTCTCGATGCTGGCGACCGACGAGAAGCCGAGCCGGTTGTTGTCGATGAAGCAAGAGATCAACCGGCTACGAGATCTTTCGCCCGGCGATCGATTCGCGCTGCTCGCTTTCGCCGGACGCAGTTATATCCTGACGCCGCTCACCGTCGATCAAAGCGCGCTCGACCTTTTTCTTCAAAATCTCGATCCGTCGATCGTGGGGCAGGGGGGCAGTTCGTTGGCGAGTGCGCTGCGCCAGGCGACCAACTTGCTGGCTCTCAACAAATCGCAAGGCGACAAAGCGATCATCCTCATGAGCGACGGTGAAGGCTTCGACAATCCCGACGAGGTGCTCAACGAGGCGCGCCGGGCGAAGGAAATGGGATTCACCGTCATCGCCGTCGGGTTCGGCACGCAACAGGGGTCGACCATTCCGGTGATCGAGAATCGCGTGGTCACACAGAAGCGGGATGAGAACGGCAACATCGTGGTGACGCATTACGATCCGACACTGCTTAAGGAAATTGCCGCTCAGGCGGGCGGCGTCTTCATCGATGCAGCGACTCCCGACAAAGCAGGGAGAATTCGTCTGGCATTGAACAACCTGCACGCGAATCCCCGCTCCGTCGTTTCCGGCGAGAATCTCGGCATCCAGTATCAGTGGTTCCTGCTTGCGGCGCTGGTGCTCCTGGCGCTCGATACATTCCTGCAGACGAAACGTCGGCGTCGCCGCGCAATCGCAGCCGCCGCCACTACCGCTACGATGTTCCTGCTGATGATTTCCTGTCGCTCTACTCCGCGCGACAAGGCGGCAATCGCGCTCTACAACTCAGGCACTGAGCTGCTGCGTCGCGATTCGCTGCAGCAGGCGATTCCGCCGCTCACCAAAGCTACCGACTCGCGGGACTCCGAGGCGCGTCATCATTCGCGTTTCAACCTCGGGCTCGATTATCTCGTTCAGGGCCGCAAATCTCGTGATTCTGCCGATGCGAAGCTCGATAGCGCGCTCTTTCGCTACAAGCAGATTCTGGAGGTTGCTGTCGCCGACTCCGATGCGCGCTGGAATTACGAGCTCGCACTTCGACAAAAGAAAGGAGGCGGCGGTGGAGGTGGAGGAGGCGGCGGCGGAGGCGGCGGTGGCGGCGGAGGCGCAGGTCGCAACCAGAGTCCGAATCCAGCACCAAGTCCGATTCAATCACAGGCCCCCAAGCCAGTGCCCGGCATGACACCGCAACAGGCGGAAGCGGTGCTCAACGCTGCCGAGGACAAGGAGACCGACGTTCAGGGTCAGCACCAGAAAAAGAACGTGCCTGCTCCGCCAAGGGGTAAGGATTGGTAGCTTCGCTGTTGCGATGACGTTGATCTCCATCCTTCCCAGCTCCGTCGCCGACCAGATTGCTGCCGGCGAAGTCGTCGAGCGTCCGGCATCGGTCGTCAAGGAGCTCGTGGAAAATGCGATCGATGCCGGAGCGAAAATCATCGACGTCTCGCTCGAGGACGGTGGACGGAAATCCATTCGCGTCAGCGACGACGGCAGCGGCATGAGAGCGGAGGACGTTCCGCGCGCGCTCGAGCGCCACGGCACCTCGAAGATTCGCACCGCCGCCGATCTTGTCGGAGTCGCGACTTTTGGATTTCGCGGCGAGGCTCTTCCCGCGATTGCTTCTGTCTCGCACTTCGAGATTGAAACAGCGACAGAGGATGGCGAAGGCACGCGAGTCCGCGTCACGGGTGGTCGTGCCGCGGCTCCGGAGAGAATCGCGCGTCAGCGCGGTACCACAGTCGCGGTCGGACAGCTTTTTTATAACGTTCCCGCGCGACTCAAATTCCTCCGCAGCGCGCGGTCTGAATGGCGGAGCGCCGTCGAGGCTCTTACCGCGCTCGCGCTCACCCAGCCATCACTACGCGTCCACCTCACGCACGATGGAAAAGCCGCGCTAACGCTACCTCCGGTGACCAGTGTGCGCTCCCGCCTCGGTGCGATCTGGGGAGGACGCTATGCGGAAGATCTGGTCGATGTCGATGATGTAGCCGGTCCGATCCATACTTCAGGGCTTGTCCAGCGACCCGCCGACGTCGGCACGTCGACGCGACGGATTTTCCTGTCGATAAACGGACGCGCTGTGAGAGACGCTGGAATCGGACGCGCCGTTGAAGCTGCTTACCGTTCGACGATCGTCGCTGGCGTTCGCCCTTCCTTCTTTCTCACCGTCACTCTGCCCGCCGATGCCGTCGACGTGAATGTGCATCCCGCGAAAGCCGAAGTTCGTTTTAGGGATCGCTGGAGCGTCGAGCGCGCCGTTGAGACGGCGGTACGACGAGCCCTCGGCACTCTCGAGAGCGCGCAGTCCTTTGGCTGGCGCGGATCCAATTTCTCTTTCGGCAGCGCTCCGGAGTACGCCCCGCCGGGCAACGACGTGCTGCGTCAATCGACGACCGATGGTGCGCCACTATTCGTCGAGCATGGTGGAGATGCCGCGGCCGAGTCGCCGCAGCGCAGCGTCGAGACCGAGCCCGGCGCACCCATCCAGCTCATTCCGCCGCTCTTCCAGTTGCGTCGCACTTACATCGCCTTCGAGCACGAGCAGGGATTGGTGCTCATCGACCAGCACTCCGCTCACGAGCGCGTGCTTTACGAGCAGTTTATGCGTACCCTCGAGAGCGGATCTTCCGCTGCGCAGCGCCTGCTGCTGCCGTTGACTCTGCATCTTGGCCCGGCGGAAGCCGACGCGTTCGAAACCAATCGTGAATACCTGGAGCGACTGGGTTTCGAGATCGAGGGTTTTGGCGGAAATACCTTGATCGTGAATACGGTACCGATGCCGCATCCGCGCTTTGACGCCGAGCGTTGTTTGCGCGAGACTCTGGACAGCCTCACCGGTGATAGAGTCGCCGGCACCGCAGCTCGACACGAGAGGCTCGCCGCGACAGTTGCGTGCAAGGCTGCAATCAAGGCGGGCGACGAGCTTTCCCAGGGCGAGATGCGGTCGCTGTTTGCCGCGCTACGCGACACGACTTTGCCCGCGCACGATGTCCACGGCCGGTCGACGATCGTTCATCTCACGTGGGACGAAGTGGAGCGCAGGTTTGGACGACGCTAAGCTCCGCGTGATCTGCGGGCCGACAGGAGCCGGGAAATCGGCAGTTGCGTTGATGCTCGCCGAGGAGTTCGATGCGGCGATCGTCAGCGCCGATTCCCGTCAGATTTACTGCTACTTCAACATCGGCACCGCAAAGCCGAGTCGTGAGGAATGCGCGCGCGTCACCCACTACGGTGTGGATGTCGCCGAGCCCGATGAACGATATTCGGCCGCGCGCTGGGCCACCGAAGCAACGGAGTGGATGGAGTGCGCGGGCGAGGTCGACAAGATTCCGGTGGTGGTTGGCGGCACCGGGCTTTACATCAAAGCGCTGGTCGAGCCGCTGTTCAACGCGCCGGAAATGGATCCGGTCGCGCGGTCACAGCTGGAGTCCGAGCTCGCCGATAAATCTGTGGCCGAACTGCGCCGCTGGTGCGAGATACTGGATCCGCCACGCGCACATCTCGGTCGAACCCAGCTGTTGCGCTCAATCGAAACTGCGCTCCTCTCGGGGGCGCGCATGAGTGACCTGCACGAGGCTCACAACACCTCGACAGCAATCGTCAGTCTTCGACCAACGTATTTGGTGGTCGACCCCGGGGACGCGCTCGCGGCACGAATCGAGAAACGCGTAGACGATATGTTCGACAATGGCTGGATCGACGAGGTGACGCAACTAATGGAACGTATCCCTGCGAACGCGCCTGCGTGGAAAGCCTCGGGCTACGCCGCGATTCGCGAGCACGTCGAGCGCAAAGCTGATTTGTCAACGACTCGGCAGCGAATCATTATTGAGACGCGTCAGTACGCGAAGCGCCAGCGCACGTGGCTCAGGCACCAATTACCTGCAGCCGCAGTCACGAAATTGAATCCTCTTGACTCTCAAGCCAGTGCTGTCGCGCGAGAGTGGTGGGAGAGAGCCGAGTGAAGATTGGTATTACCTGTTATCCGACGTACGGGGGATCGGGCGCCGTCGCAACCGAGCTTGGCATTGCGCTGGCCGAGCGCGGACACGAAATCCACTTCATCACCTATCGGCAGCCGTTTCGCCTCCCCTCGTTTCTGCCGCGCATCTTTTTCCACGAAGTGGATGTCGGACGCTACCCGCTGTTCGAGTTCCCGCCCTACGATCTCGCGCTGGCGGTGCGGATGCACGAGGTCGTTTTAACACATGGACTCGAGCTCCTGCATTGTCACTACGCGATTCCGCACGCGGCCAGCGCGTGGATCGCCCGCGAGATGCTGCGCGAGACGAACCAGGATGTCCATCTGATCACCACGCTGCACGGAACCGACATCACCATCGTCGGTCAGGATCCGTCGTTCTACCCGATCACCAAGTTCTCGATCGAGAAATCCGATCGCATCACCGCTGTCTCACAGTATCTGCGTGAGGAGACGTGTCGGGCATTTGGCTGTGAAGGGCCGGCGATCGAGGTGATCCACAACTTCATCGATCCAACGATCTACGATCGCGCGCTCTATCCGCCGCTGCTGAAGAAGGAATTCGGGTCGTCCAAACCGATCCTGATGCATGTCTCGAACTTCCGCACCGTCAAGCGCGTGCGAGACGTGATCAGGATTTACGCGGAAGTGAATCGCGAGCTGCCGAGCGTGCTGGTGATGATTGGCGACGGCCCGGACCGGTCGGCGGCGGAAGACGAGGCGAGGCTGCTTGGCGTGGAGGATTCCGTCTCGTTCCTCGGAAAGCTCGATCAAATCGCGCCGCTGCTCGCGGCCGCTGATCTGTTCCTACTGCCAAGTCAGAGTGAATCGTTCGGTCTTAGCGCGCTCGAGGCGCTGGCGTCCGGTGTTCCTGTCGTCGGTACCGACGCAGGTGGTTTGCCCGAGGTAGTGCTCGATGGCGAGACGGGTGTGCTGTGTGCCGTTGGCGACGTTGCCGGGATGGCAGCCGCGTCGCTGAAGATTCTCAACGACAAAAAGATTTGGGCAGAGATGAGCCATCGCGCATCGACAGACGCGCGCGAACGGTTCTCGCGAGATGCAATCGTCACGAAGTATGAATCCCTCTATCGTCAATCACTTCCAACCGTCACCACATGACTCCACTACAGGCAGCGGTACTCGGCATCATCCAGGGATTGTCGGAGTTTCTGCCAATCAGCAGCAGCGCGCATCTGACGCTCGCACCGTGGTTGTTGGGCTGGGAAGATCCCGGGCTGGCCTTTGATGTCGCGTTGCACTTCGGGACGCTACTGGCGGTGCTCTGGTATTTCCGCATGGAGTGGTGGGCGCTGATCAAGGGCGCCTTCGGTATCCTGCGCACCGGACGAATCGAGACGCCGGAGAAGCGCCGCGTGGTCTATTTGATCATCGCGACTATTCCGGGTGCGATCGGTGGGTTCCTGCTGCAGTCGCGTGCGGAATCGGCGTTCCGGACTCCCCAGCTGGTTGCGATTGCATTGATCGTGATGGGCATCATCCTGTGGCTGGTCGATAAAGCCGTTGACCAGGCGAGAATCCTCGGTGAAATGCGCTGGGTCGATGCATTGTTGATTGGGCTCGCGCAGGTGATCGCGTTGATTCCGGGCGTTTCGCGTTCGGGGTCGACCATCACCACAGGACGTGGTCTCCGCTTCGATCGTGAGAGCTCGGCCGAATTCAGTTTTTTGATGAGCATGCCGATCATCGCCGCGGCCGTCGTTCTGGAGGGACCGAAAGCACTGCATGAGGGAGGTCTCACCAACGAGCTCATGGCCGGTGTAGTCGCATCGGCGGTGAGTGGGTGGCTGGCGATTTCGATTTTGATGCGCTATGTCACTCGCCACAGCTATGGAATCTTTGCCTTTTATCGCGTTGCGCTCGGACTCGCCGTGTTGGGGTTGATCTATTTTCGTGGATAGTGAAGTCCGCTTCGACGGCGCAACCCGTGAGGAGCTGCAGGAAACGCTCGGTCTGCCGCGCGTCGAGTTATTCGAGACGACGACATCGACGCTCGACGTCGCTCATCGACTCGCGGCGGAGGGAACGCCCGGCGGCACGCTGATCATTGCCAATGAGCAAACTGCCGGACGTGGTCGCGGAGGTAAGAGCTGGGCATCGGCGCCCGGCGCCGGTCTTTGGTTGACGCTCGTCGAGCGACCCGAGGACACTTCAGGGCTCGATGTTCTGTCATTGCGCGTCGGGCTCGCCGCCGCGCGCGCCCTCGACCGGTTTGCCGCCGAGCCGATTCGCGTGAAGTGGCCGAACGATCTCTACATCGAATACGGAAAGCTCGCGGGCATCCTCGTTGAGGCGCGCTGGCGCGAGAGCTCTCTCGAGTGGGTGGCGATGGGTTTGGGAATCAACGTTCGCGCGCCCGAGGGAGTGCAGGGAAGCGCGTGGCTGGAACCGGACACCAATCGGATCGATGTGTTGACGGAGCTGATTCCGGGTGTGCGCGCAGCGGTCGCGGAAAAAGGGCCGCTGCGCAAGGACGAAATGGAAGAATTCGCAGCACGTGATCTCGCGCGCGGTCGAAAATGCGTGACCCCAGCGTTGGGGCGCGTGGCGGGGATCACGCCGAACGGTGAGCTACTGGTGACGCTGGCAGACTCCGTCGCGGCATTTCGATCGGGATCGCTGGTGCTGGAGAGAGATTGATGATCGTCGCGTTCGATGTCGGCAACTCGGAGATCACCGTTGGACTGTTCGACGACAGTCAACTCAGCGCCCATTGGAGACTGACGACCGCAGCGCCGCGCACTGCCGACGAATTCACGCTGCTAATTCGCTCGATCCTCGGCGGAGACTTGAGCACCACCCGTCGGGTGGACGGCGCGGCGATCTGCTCGGTAGTTCCCGCCGTCACGCCGATGCTCGCGCAGGCATGCGAAATCTCGTTCGGTCAAAAGCCGGTGATGATCGACGGGCGGGCAAAGCTACCGATCAAGCTGGACGTCGAAGAGCCGTTCACCGTCGGTGCCGATCGCATTGCCAACACGCTGGCTGCCAGCCGGATCCATAAGCGTGATGCAATCGTCGTCGACCTGGGTACGGCAACGACCTACGACTGCATTACCGCCGACGGGACCTTCCTTGGCGGCGTGATCCAACCCGGGGTTATGATCTCGGCGGACACCCTTTTTCGGCGGACTGCGCAGTTACCGGCGACGGACATTGTTGCGCCGAAGCGAGTGATCGCCCGTCGGACCGACGAATGCATTCGGGCCGGCGTGCTATACGGTGCGGTCGATTCCATCGATGGTATCGTTCGCCGCATCAAAAAGGAGTGGCCGACCGGTCGGTCGCCAATGGTGATTGCCACCGGTGGGATGGCGGAGACGATCCGCCCCTATACCAGCGAATTGGAGCTGGTCGACCCGTTCCTGACCCTAAAGGGCATTCAGATCGGCTATAGCCTGCTGGCCGACTAAGCCCTTCGAAACAATTCGGTTACGGTAGAGCGAGTCGGGTTGACTGGCGCGCCCGAATGGCATTATTTTGGGGGACGTTTAGCACTCACCCCGGTCGAGTGCTAACAAGGTTTATACCCACCCAGCCACTCTAACCCCGTAGAAGGGCAGCAAACTATGGCCACCAAGACACAAACCAGCACCAAAGTCGCTCCCCTCGCCGATCGCGTCGTCGTCAAGGCGCTCGAGGACACGGAGCAGATGCGCGGCGGGCTTTTCATCCCCGACACCGCCAAGGAGAAGCCGCAGCAGGGCGAAATCATCGCCGTCGGACCAGGCCGCTTTGAGAAGGACGTGCGCGTCCCGATGGAGCTCAAGGTCGGCGACAAGGTTCTGTACGGGAAGTACAGCGGCACCGAAGTCACCATCGACAACGAGCAGCTTCTCATCCTTCGCGAGTCCGATGTGCTCGCGGTCGTTAACTAAACCACCAGCAAAAAGAGCGAACATATGGCAGCCAAGGAACTCCACTTCAACACTGACGCACGCGCGGCTCTCAAGCGCGGCGTCGATCAGCTCGCCGAAGCAGTCAAGGTGACCCTCGGCCCCAAGGGCCGGAACGTCGTCATCGACAAGA
>DATFHK010000062.1:0-2508 GCA_035248505.1 Gemmatimonadaceae bacterium
GCGGCTTGTTGACCTTCATATAGGTAGCGGACTCGGCCTCCACCATGATCAGCGCGAGGCGCGGGTCGTTGGGCCCGCCGTCGCGGTCGCCGCCTTCGTCGCCGAACCAGACTTTCCAGTCTTCCTTGTACAGCTGGCGGACGCGGTTCCGATTCTTGGAGACGTGCGCCACGCCCGAGACTGATACCCACTCGCGGCTCTTGTTGTTGTAGTAGGCGCAGTTGACGTGCGGGTCGAGAGCGAGCTCATCGAGCTTGTGGGTCTCGGCGTCGGTGACGAACCAGAGGTCGCAGCCTTCGATGCGATCCTGGGTCTGCATCGGACGCGACACGAGCTGGCCGTTGGGCCGGCGGGTGGTGAACATCGCCGTCTCGATGCCCTCGATCAGGTCGTAGAGCTCGTCGATTTTCTTGGAGGTCGCCATGCCTTGCGAATGTGCAGAAGACATGCCGCCCAAAGAAAAGGGACGCTTTCGCGCGTCCCTTTTCACTGCTGAATCTATTACTGCTGCTCGACTATGCGAGCGGTTTAGTTGTGACCTGACGGTAAATCTTCAGCGTGGCCATCGACCAGCGCGCAGTCGAGCACCGAAAGGATCCGGGTCGACTCGGCATTCATGTACACTTCCGAGGCATCCGGAATCTCGCGCGCGTTCGTGCCGACCAGCTTCATGAAGTCGCGCATCTTTACGCACGCCACGTGACTGTCGCCTCGCAGCGCAGCCTGCAGCTGGTTGACGAGCGGGTTGGTGGTGCCGCTCGACAGCGCCAGTCCGACCACGTACTGGATCAGGTTGCGGATCTGGGTCGGCGCATCCAGCACGACGACGTCGAAGTGCGCCGTGGCAGTATGGCCCGCCGCGTCAGCCGCGGTGCAGTCCACCGGGGTAGAGCCAATTGGGAACAGGCTTCCCGACTCTCTGCTGCACACCACCGATACCACGCCGACGTTGTCGTGCGCGGTCGGCGCAAATTTCGCCACCGCACCGGTGGGACTTGTCGCCGGTACCGAGACGTTGTCCTGCTGAATCGTAGGATCTTCGACGTCGATGACCGTGACGGTCTGCGTGGCGGTGACGACGTTGTCCGACGCATCCTTTGCCGTCCACGTGATGGTAGTCACGCCAACGGGATAGGGCGCATTGAGGTCAGGGTTGCCGTCGCTGCGAACGAAAGTGACTGTGGCGTTACTGCAGTTGTCGCTCGCCGTCGGCGGAGCAACCGCCACGACTGCCGTAGCAAGGCCGGGGTCGTTGTCCGCCTGGAGATTCACCGGCTGCGCGTCGAAGGTCGGCGCGATCTCGTCCCTCACCTGGATCGGCGAGAAACGCAGAGCATCGTTCGTCAGCGAATAGAAATTACGATTGCGCGTGCTCAACACGCCGGCCGTGTTCACGACGCTGTCGTACATGGTCTCGGTGCCGGCAGCGTTCTCGATCGCCTGCGTGATGAAATGGCGGCTCGCCGTCGTGAACATCTTGTTGGTGTAGATCGTGATGTCGTTGGTGCCCTCGGAGAGGATCACCTGCGCCATCAGGTTACCAGCCGCAAGGCTGATGTTACCGACCTTGTTCGCGCTGTTGAACTCCGGCACGTTGTTGTACTGGATGACGAAGCGGCGGTGCGGAGCAGTACCACGCGTCTCGTAGCGGATCGAACCCGGCGCGACGCCTGGATCCCAGTCAGACCACGCAAGCGCGATGATGTTCTTCGGGTTCAGCGTCGAGGGCAGCGACATCGCATCCGAGTACCCCTTCTTGAGATCCGGCACCGGGCCGAACAGAAGGAACCCGTTGAAGTAAACGTTGACGCGGTCGTAGGTGTTTCCGTAGTAGCTGAAGTTGAATCCAAGCAGCACAGCCGAATCGGGAATGAAGCCTTCGTCGCCGAGCGGATACGGAATGATGTTCGGAATCGCCTCTGGATCGAAAGCAACTCGCGCCTTGGTGTAGCCCGACGAGGAGCCACCGCCGTTGCACGCGTCAATCGACGCGCTAGCGACGGATGGGGCGGTCACAATGTTCGCCGAAGCGCCCATTGGGACGATGCTCGCCGACGCCGCCGCGGCTTCCGCCGCAAGACGGTCCTTGACCGAATCCGGCACGTCGATGATCACCGACGGGACGTGGACGTACACCTCTCGGCTGGGCCCCGAATCGCTCGAGCAGGCGAGGGCTCCGGCCAGGGCAAGAGCCGCGGCTGAGGCCGTTCTAAGGAGTTGGTTGAAGGGGGCAAAGGAGGTCGGGCGAAGCATCGTAACTCTCGGATAGAGGGTTACCGTAAAGACGACCATCTGACCCAAGCTCAACAGGAGTTAAGGCCCTCTACAGAGGCTTAACCCACTATCACAGATGGGTTTGGAAAGGTGGATTTGTGATGCAAAAAATCGGGGACGCGTGTCGCCACGCGCCCCCGATCTCTTGTCAGAGTTAGTGACTTGAGCCGCAGCCCAGCACGTTCTGGATTCGCTGCGCTTCGCCGATCATGTATCGCCACGAAACGGGCGGAA
>DATFHK010000063.1:0-52204 GCA_035248505.1 Gemmatimonadaceae bacterium
GAAGGCCTCAACAACGCCGGTGCGTCGGATCGCGATTTCATCGTCATCCTCAACGACAACGAGATGTCGATCGCGCCCAATGTTGGCGCGATGTCCAAGTATCTGACGTCAATTCAGAGCAATCCGCTTTACAATCGCGTCCGATCGGCGATCGGCTCGGTGGTTGACGCGGCTCCCGGTCCCCTCTCCGGAGTTGCGACCCTGGTTCGGAAGTGGGAAGAAAGCATGAAATCCTTCCTCACGCCCGGGGTGTTGTTCGAGGAACTCGGCTTTCGCTATTTCGGTCCGATCGACGGACACGACATCGACCAGCTGATCGACACGCTGTCGGCGGTGCGTGATATGAGCGGTCCGCGACTCGTGCACTGCATTACCCAGAAGGGCAAGGGATTTCCGGCAGGTGAGCACGTCGAGAAATGGCATGCGCTGCCGCCAGGCCACGATCCAGCGACGGGAAAACCGCGCAAGGTGTCGTCGGCAAACGCTGCCTACACCGCGGTGTTTGGTCAGGCGCTCGTCGAACTGGCGAACGAGAATCCAAAGGTCGTTGCGATCACGGGCGCGATGCCAAGCGGCACGGGGACCGGCGCGTTCGCGAAGGCACATCCCGATCGATTCTTCGATGTCGGGATCGCTGAGGGTCACGCGGTCACTTTCGCCGCCGGTTTGGCAACCGAAGGGATTCGGCCCGTCTGCGCGATCTATTCGACGTTCCTTCAGCGCGGATACGACAACGTCATCCACGACGTTGCGATCCAGCGCTTGCCGGTGGTCTTTGCGATGGACCGCGCGGGCGTCGTTGGCGAAGACGGCCCGACGCACATGGGTCTGTACGACATCGCCTACATGCTCGCGGTTCCCGGGATGGTTGTCACTGCGCCAAAGAACGGTAAAGAGATGGTCGCATTGTTGCGCAGCGGACTGGAACACAACGGTGGTCCGTTCTGTCTGCGCTATCCGCGTGATGCGGCGCCCGACGTCGTACCGCCCGCAGCGGAGATCGAGGCGGTGCCACACGCGACGTGGGAAGTACTGCGGCGCGCGAATATAAGCGGACGCGATTCCCGGCAGTCAGTCGCCATTCTCGCGGTTGGGACGATGGTGCTGCCTTCGCTGGCGGCGGCGGAGATTCTCGCCGAGTCGGGGACGGCGGTGACGGTCGTGAACTGTCGCTACCTCAAGCCCCACGACGAAAAAGCGCTCGCGGAAGTCGTCGCCAATCACGCGAATGTTCTAGTCGTCGAGGAAGGTACGATCGTCAACGGTTTTGGCTCCCACATCGCCGCGATCATTGGTGAGCTCGATCCGTCGGTGAAAGTGGTGACGCACGGCGTGACGGACGAATTCGTCGACCAGGCGCCGCGGTCGACTCAATTGGCGCAGCTCGGACTCGACCCGCGCGGCATCGCCAAGCGTGTCACGCAGGCATTTGGACTGGAAAGCGCGCGGGGCGCCCAACTCCGCGCCGTTTGATGCGGCTCGGTGTCATCGGACATAAAGGTTACGAGGAGCTGCCGGAGATTCTCCGAACGCTTTTTCGCGCTGCCCCGAAGCTAGGCCTCGAGCCCTTCCTCGAAAAAGAGATTGCGGAAGTAGCGGCGAAGGAGGCGACACTCGACGATCCCGGACAAATCGACGCGCTCGTCACGCTCGGCGGAGATGGAACGCTTCTGCGCGGCGCGCGTTTCCTCAACGGTCGCGATATTCCGATTCTCGGAGTCAATCTCGGCCGCGTCGGTTTTCTGACGAGCTGTCAAAGCAGCGATTTCGAGCCCGCAATCAAGTATCTCGCCGGCGGCGAGTACGTCGCGCAGCCGCGGATGGCATTGAGCGCACGTGCCATCAGCTCGGAAGGCGAGACGCGCAAGCAGTGGCGAGCGCTCAACGACTTCGTTCTGCACAAGGGCGGCTTCGCTCGGGTCGTACGGTTGAACGTCTTCGTCGACGGCGAAAGCATCGGCACCTATGCAGCTGATGGGGTAGTAATCTCGACGCCAACCGGCTCGACTGCTTACAGTCTTTCGGCCGGTGGTCCGGTGGTGGTGCCGACGGTCGAATCCATCATTATCACGCCGGTGTCACCGCATACCCTCGGGATCAGGCCGCTGGTCATCCCGGCCGACGGCGAGGTGACGGTGGAAGCAAACGAGTCTCCGACAGAGCTTCTGGTTACAGTCGACGGCCAGGTCGGCACCAAGTTCGTGAAGGGCGAGAAGCTCAAGGTGCGGCGCGCCGACAATCCGGTGCGCATCGTACGCTTCCCAGGAACAACTTTCTTCGAGAGAATGAAAGCGAAGCTCGGTTGGGGCGGAGTCCCCGACGGAGAACCGGCATAATGTTGACCGAGTTGCGAATCAGGAATTTCGCGATCATCGAGCAGGTTAATCTTCCGCTCGCTGAAGGCTTCAACGTGCTCTCTGGTGAGACGGGCGCCGGCAAATCGATCATCGTCGGCGCGCTCGGCCTACTGCTCGGGGAAAGGGCGAGTGGCGATCTGATTCGCTCAGGCGCGGACAAAGCGACGGTCGAAGGCGTGTTCGACGTTTCGACGCTGAAGGGAATTGCGCGACTCGCCGACGAACGCGGCATCGAGGTCGAAGACGACACCCTGGTGCTGAAGCGCGAGATAGGGAGCAACGGCCGCGGGCGCGCGTGGATCAACGGCACCACTGTCACGGCGAGTGTGCTCGCGGAGATTGGTCGGCTGCTGGTGAACCTTCACGGTCAGCACGACGCCCAAACGTTGCTCGACAACGAGTCGCAGCGACGGATTCTCGACGCGTTCGGCGGGGCGGATGCGCAAGTCGATGCGGTCGCCACTACCTACCGCGAGCTATCGTCTGTTCGGCGCGAGATTGCAAATCTGTCGACACGGCGCGCGGAGGCAGAGAAGCGCGCCGATTACCTGAGACACGTCGCCAGGGAGATCGAAGAGGCCAAACTGATTCCCGGCGAAGACAGCAAGCTGGAGGACGAAGCGCGCGTTCTCGAGAACGCTGATGAATTGCGCACGCTGGCGAGCGCGCTCAACGAGCTTTTGTCGGGTGAAGAGAGCAGCGTGCTGAGTCAGCTCAGCGCGGCGCAGCGTCCGCTTTCCTCGATCGAGCGCATCGACCCAGCGGCAGCGCGGATGCAGGAGCTGTTCGACGCTGGATTCTACGCGCTGCAGGAGCTGGCGCGCGCGGTAGAGGACTACGCCGGCTCTGTCGAGCTCGATCCCGAGCGTCTCGAAGAAGTCCGTCGCCGACGCGACCGGCTGTTCGGATTGCTCAAGAAATACGGTCCGACTCTGGAAAACGTGATCGAGGCCGGTCGAAATGCGCGCGCCGAGCTCGATCTCGTCGACACCGCGCAGTTCGACCTCGCAAATCTGAATGCCAGGGAGAGCGAGCTACGGAAGCGCCTTGTGAGCCAAGCCGAACAGTTATCGGAGATGCGGTTGTCCGCGGCAAAGAAATTGGCGAAGGCGGTCGATGCTCTCCTGCCATCACTGGGGATGCCGGATGGTCGCTTCCGGGTGACGCTGACGTCGCGGGATGAGCCCAACGCCGACGGTGCGGAAGACGTCGAGTTTCGCGTGGCTCTGAACGTTGGTCACGAAGACCGGCCATTGGCCCGCGTTGCATCCGGTGGCGAGCTATCCCGCGTGATGCTCGCACTCAAAACGATTCTCGCGCGCGTGGATCGGGTGCCGACTTTGATCTTCGACGAAGTCGACGCGGGCATCGGGGGCCGCGTTGGACTGCAGGTAGGTGACACGCTGCGCCGGGTGGCCGCAGAACACCAGGTGTTCGCGATCTCGCACTTACCGCAGATTGCTGCCCGGGCGCACCATCACATCGTCGTGGCGAAAGGAGCAAAAGGGGGCGTCACCACTGCAGACATCACGGTTCTCGAGGGCAGCAGCCGGGTGAACGAAATCGCGCGCATGCTGGGAGGAGATCCAGAATCGAAGCTCTCGCGGGCGCATGCGAAAGAGCTGCTGGAGAGTGCAGCGGGCAACTGACGTCGACTGCGTACCGCGAACTAGCTAATCGGTACGTGCTGCGGGCTAAGTACGAATTACGAACCTCTCCGGGCTGCGGGCTGGCTGCGGCTGGCTGGAACTGTGAAGAGCGCCTAGCTCGCATTTCGCAATTAGCCCGGAGCTCGCAACTAGCCAGCAGCTCGCAACGATCAGTTAGTTCGCAGTACGCAACAAAAAAGCGAGCCAATCGGCTCGCTTTTTTGTTTACGACTAAAGGTCATTTGCCGCCAAATATTCGCGCGTACAGTCGAAGCTGAATTTGATCGGTGAAAAACTTCGGCTGATTTCCGCCGGAGCCGCCCATGGTCTGCCAGTGCAGGTAGGTCACCTCGAACGGGATCTTGGCTTTGCCTTGCTCGAACGCGTAGAGGTTGGAATATGAGAGACCGCCGCCAAAGCGATGCTCCGTCTGCTCGGTCTCGAGGTCGAGCGTCGATGCGTCGATGGTGATGTCGGCGAAGCCGGTGGTGGCAGCCGGAATGGTGAACGTACCGCTGTAATTGTCCTGTTGCTTGTGACGGTACATGTACCACGCGGAGACGGCGAAGAAATCATTGACGACGAGGCGGGGAGCGGTCTCGAACTCGAACGCGCTGCCCAGTTGACGATGCACGCGCTGTTTGCGGTAAAGCGGCGCCAGCTCCTCGTTCGGCAGGTCGATGATGCGCATGTCCTGCTCGTCAGCGAACGGGTGGTTGTAGCGCACGACGAACGACTGCCAGAAGCGGCTGCCAAGCAGAATGTCGCTGAACACGCGGCCTTCGACTGCTTTGGCTCCCCGTCCAGTGCCGATATCGATGAAGTTGTCGGGAGACTCGATCTGTCCACTCGGGATGCGGAAGACGCCTCCGATCGCCGTGCGGAAGTTGAAGCCCTTCGGCGACATTCTCGCTTCGGTGTTCCCGCCAAAAGTGTCGAACAGCGAGAACTTGCCGCCGATGTCGATGTCGCCGATGTGGGACTTGCTGTTCGACACCAACGGAGCCGCTGCAATTCCAAACGCCGGATTCGTCAAAATCGTTTGGGCGTCACGCAATGACAGCCGCGTCTGAGCCGGGAAGGGTCCGGTCGTGTTAGCCGCGATGTTCGTGATGCCAAAACTGTTGTAGAGCGAGCGGAAGGCGGCAACCCGAGCTTCGATTGCCAGTTGTGCGTCAGTGCCGACGATCGGAACGAAAGGCGAGGTGGTGTAGATCTGATTCACGCCGCCCGCGAACGCGCGCGAGTTGGCAATGAGAGCATTTGCCTGCGCGCGGTTTGCGTTCAACGCAGGGCATTGCGGCGAGGCGGCCGGATTTGCCGCGCACGCATCCAACGCTGCCTGAAGGTTGTCCGCCGCCGCCGTGAACTGCGTGTTCAGCGTCGCGTTCTGGGTTTGGGCAGCGGTAACCGCCAGCGCTGGATTGAATCCAAGATTCCCGTTGGTGCCCGCGGTGTTGACGTTGAAGAACGCCGAGGTTTGGGTCTTTACGTACGGAATCTGGAGACCGACGGAGAAGCGCTTGGTAAGTCCAGCTTCCAGTACGAACGGGAAAGCGGTGACATGATCGCGCAGATTGACGACGGTATTGCCCAAACTCGCATACCAGGTGGGGTTGCCGGTCAGGCTCTGAATTCCAGTTTGTAGCGCGATCAGATTGGGGAATTGCCGGACGCCGATGGTGTCGAGTGTGAAATCGATTCCCAGCGGCTCCAAAGCGCCGTTGGGCCGACCCGGCGTATCCATTCCGTAGCGTTCATTGAACCACGTCCACTGCGCCACCACGCGAAACCGCAGCACTCCGGCCGGTAGGACCAGAGCATCATCACCGACACCCAGAACGCGCTGCGCGCTCAACGGCGTCGAAAAAACGGCGAGAAATGCCAGTGCTACGGTGGTAACGCAGACAACAATACGCCGCATAGAATCTCCACAGGGGTGAAAAACTCACGACAGGCGATCGTCTGAGCGAGAGGACGTCCGCCGGCGGGGAGACGTTATCATTGCGATTCAGGGTTTGTCAACGATGTTTACTCGACGTTTTCCGAGGGTTGTTGACGCGATTTTTCGCCGGTAGCTTTGTCGGTGCCGCGGGAATAGCTCAGTTGGTAGAGCACAACCTTGCCAAGGTTGGGGTCGCGGGTTCGAATCCCGTTTCCCGCTTCAGAGGGGTTCACTCGACGACAGTTGGTCGCGCGCAGTCTTCATCTCTTTTCTGTCAAGCGGGTATCAATTCGTGGCTGGGCCGCACTGATTGCATCCGCCGCTCGGGTGGCGAAACCGGTAGACGCGAGGGACTTAAAATCCCTTGGGATAAACTCCCATGCGGGTTCGATCCCCGCCCCGAGCATCGTCCTTCCGTCCTGACTTTGCGACTCAGCGAGGATCCTCACCTTTGATGAGCGCCGCCACCGCGATGAAGTTCTCGCCACGCCGCATCGAGCGCGTGCTGCTCATCGTCAATCCGGCATCGCGCCGCGCGGCGCGGATTCTGACCAAAGCCGAAAAAGCATTTGAGATGGCGGGTGTTGACTGCGATGTGATGCAGACTGAGGCGCCGGGCCACGCTACGACGCTCGCCCGGACTCACGCGCACAAATACGGCGCCGTTTTCACCCTCGGCGGAGACGGAACGGTGATGGAGGTCCTGAGCGCACTCGCTCATCAGGGACAGCCCGTTGGCGTCCTCGCCGGTGGCACCGGCAACGTTGTGGCGCGGACGCTCGGTATACCACTCAATCCTCTGCGCGCCGTGCCGCTGCTTCTCGCAGGGGACGAAGCCAAGCTGGATTTGGGGCGGCTGGGGGATGGAAGGCGCTTCGCGATTGGCGTCGGTGTCGGCCTCGACGCCACCATGATCGCTGAAGCACCGGCGCGACTGAAGAAGCGATTCGGCTTCATGGCGTACGTCATTGGCGGCTACAAGGCGGTGCTGCGCAACAAGAAGTTCAACCTCCGCCTCACCGTCGACGGCCACGTTTACGAGCGGCCGGCGTCGGCGGTCCTGATCGCAAATCTCGGCGCGGTACTCAACAATCTCATTGCGTTCGGCGACGGGATCCTCTACGACGACGGGTTGCTGACGGCCTGCGTCTTCTCGCCAGACAACTTCTTCGATTCACTGCGCATTCTCTGGCGGATGCTGCGCAAGGATTTCAGCGACGATCCGTGTCTTTTCTATAAGTGGGGACGCGAATTCCGCATCGAGACGTTTCCCGAGATGATCGCACAGGCTGACGGGGAGTTGCTGTCCGGTACGCCTCTCTCGGCGTCGGTCGACCCGTTGGCGGGGACGGTGCTCATTCCCAAACGCAAATAAAAAAAGGCGAGCCTGCGGGCTCGCCTTTTTTTCGGTGAAGGGTCTTAGAACGGCAGCTCTTCTTCGCCGCCGATCAGAACCGACTCGGCCTCCGTTGACTTTCGCTGCTCATGCGCGTCGGTCGCTGGAGCTGTCGCCGCTTTGGGTGGCCAAATCACGCCGTCGCACGAGCGATTCTGGCACTTGTAGTCAGGAGCGCGCGGATTGCGCTTGGTTAACCGATTGTCCCACATCCGTCCGCCGCACTTGGGGCAGCTGACGATCTCCATATCGGTCAGCATCGATGCTGGAACCGCCGAGACCGCCGAGGTTGGTGTGCCCGTGACGCCGGGCGTCGCAGGGAGTTTTCCGTAACGCCGGTTGTAGGCAACCTGTGGATCTTCGACCGGCTTGGCGTATTTCCCATCGCCGTCCATCTCGACCCAGTTCTGCTCGTAGGCATAGAGCTCGTTGCCAACGCCGAACCGCACTGCTGCTCTCTTGAACGCATCGGTCGACGCCTGCTTGTAGTCGCGACCGGTGCCGACGTCCTCGCGAATCACGCCAAGGATCTGCAGACGTGCCTTGAACGAGCACTGCGACCCATCACCGTCGTCGGCGGGAATCGGCGGCAGTAACTCGAGTGTGAGATCCCATTCTCCGGGAACTACTGCATCGAGTCGTTCTCTTACTGTATTTGCTTCGATATATGCGACGAATCGCGCAAAGAACTTTCCATCGCGCGCCGTCACCTTTCCATCCTGTCTCCAGGAGATAGCACCAGTTGGAACCGGGGCGGATAGCTTCGCCCAAACGTCACTCTTTTCTGTGTAGGTATCCTGTCTTGCGATCATGCTCTCATCCATCCGTTGTTAGTCGCCATGTCTTCCATTTCTAGTGAACCGTTGCACGTCCTTCACCGCACTGCACTGGGTGCCGTGCTCGCAATACCAGCCGTGCCGGTCGAAAAAAACGAGGTGGTGAATGCGGGTGTGATCGAGGGTTTCTTCCACTCTATAGAGCTGCGTGACTGACGTCCCCTTTCCGCACATTTGTACCGGGTCCATTTCACGCACTTTCACCCTTCGCTCGACCTGCGTCTTTTCCTTCCGCCTACCGTTGAGGTTCCTCCTTACTGGTGGCAATGTAAGCTCCTCTCCTACCGATACTTACGCGCCGAGGCTTCGGCACATTTTCGGGTAAGTAAAATTAGGCTCTGCGTGATGGAAACGCAAGCTGTTTTCGGGCACAAGTTTCGCTCTCTTGCGCGCCCGAGGAGAAGGTGTATGGGAGGCGCAATGAAGCAGGTTTTGACGGCGATGTTCATCCTCAGTACGGCGCTGGCGTGCAGCAATCCGGTTGAGCCAGGCAACAAATTCACGGGCGATCCACCAATTCGCGTTGATCCAGCTCCAGTCCAGTCGGCCTTTCAGATAAGTCACCCAGCGACGAGAAATCCCTGATCGATATTTCACGCATTCGAGCACGGAGAAAGACATGCAACAGGGCACCGATTTCCTGAGGACGCAGGTCCGCAACGTCCTCGTGCAGCACGGCACGTTTCTCAAATCGCTCGAGGATCATGAAAGCCAGGCGGAAGATCCGCGCTTCCGCGATCTTTGCTCACGACACATTCCGCACATGCGGCTGCATCAGCGGATGCTGGAGGAGTATCAATCGCAGCTCGGCGACGGTGAGACCATCGGCGGCCGGATTATTGGCTCGGCGATCGGTGCCGTGCGCGATCTCGCCGATGCGGCAGTGGCGGAGGACTACACCCGCTTGATCGGCGACATCGTCATGGCGCGCCAATCAGAGGATTCGTTCAAGACGTTCCGCGAAGCGGGGAAGGTGCTGGGCAATCGCACCCTGCAGGAGATCGGGGAAGTTGGCGAGCGGCATCATGACGCGTACGTGAAGGAAGCGAACCGGCTCGTGCAGCAGATGTTCGTGGAGCACGTCACGGGAGTCGATGGCAGAACGCGCGCGAGCGTCGAGTCTCGGATCGATACGACAACTTTCGTCGAGGAACCTGAGAGAACGCGTGACCGAACCTCGCGCTAAAAAAACCAAGGCAGGTCCCCGCGCGCGCCTGGTTGCACGCGTGGGGATTAGTGCGTTCGCTATTTTCGGCGTCTCGGCATGTCACCCCCGTATCCCGGTTGAGATTCCGGCCGACCAGATCGAGACAACCCTCCTTTTGGTTGGCGACGCCGGCGAGGCCGATCCCCGCCAGGTTGGCGCGCCACTCGACTCGCTGAAAGCGATGGCGAGCTTGGCGCCACAGCGGACGATCGTCGTTTTCCTCGGCGACAACGTTTATCCGGGCGGAATCCCCGCCGAGGGCGCGGCTGAGTGGGCAGATGCACGCCGGCGACTCGAGGCCGAGGTGAATGCGATTCCGCTCGGAGCGCGCGGAATTTTCGTCCCTGGCAATCACGACTGGGCGGACGAAACCGCGTTTGGACTCTACTCTATTCGCTTGCAGGAGCGAATGATCGCGTCGTTCGCGCAGGGCAGGAACGTGCGCCTGCTTCCGGGCAATGGTTGCCCGGGTCCGGTACCGGTTGACGTCGGCCGTCTGCGGCTGATCGCGCTCGACTCTCAGTGGTGGCTCCACTCATTTATCGTCCGCGACAGCAGCTCAAACTGCCCGGCATCCACGATGGCCGACGTGACGGCCGCACTGAGAAACGACGTGCGTCCGCCCGGAGACGGCCGGGTCGTGTTCGTAGTGGCTCATCATCCGTTGATGACCGGCGGAGCGCACGGTGGTTATTGCGGCATCACGGGTCCGTATCGCCGTTTTGGCGGTTCCAGTCAGGACATTCTTTCCGGCGCGAACCGAACGATGCGTGATTCCATCCGCAGCGCCTTTACCGGCCACCCTCCGCTGGCGTACGTCGCTGGTCATGACCACAACCTGCAGGTGCTCAGGGGCGGACGGAACGTCAATTACATCCTTGTTAGCGGCGCGGGTTCAGCGAGCAAGACGGAGTGCGCCGTGAAAATGCGTGAGAGCTACTACGTCACTCAACATCGCGCGGGATTCATGAGGGTCGACATCATGAGAGGAAAAGGCGTTCTGCTCCGCGTGTATCGCTACCCGCCGGGCAAGCACGGCGCGCTCGCTTACACACGTTGGCTGGAGCTCCGATGATCGGACGCGGTCTCATACTCGCACTCGTAATCGCCGCGCCGAGTGTTGCGGCAGGCCAGACGGCGGATCCGTTTCCGATCGAGACGGAGGAGGCAACCCCGATTGGCGCGCTGCCACCGATGCCATTGCCGATGCCAGCCAGCAGAGACCAGAGCTATTGGGGTCTTCGGCTTCAATACGGACAGCGCAATGAACGTGGCGGACCGGAAGACCTGTCTGCAATTGCCGGGGGCGTCGATTTCCAGCTGCGCGGCGGATCCATTTTCGGTCTCACTGGCGGGTACCAGCGACGGCAGAATTGTCAGGCGACTGATTGCGGGCACCCGCTGTTTGGCGTGCGCGGTCGGTTCAACGTTTTTACCGGCGGCCCGACAATCGCTTCGATTACAGGTGATGAGTCCGCCACCACTACCATCGGTACCGAAATCGGTTTCGGTTACGCTCCTGGGGTTTCGCCCGGCGTTAATGCCTGCAACCTCGACGCGGGAATTCCTTTTTCGGTTGCGATGATGCAGCGCCTCCGCGTCGTGGCGTTTGCGACTCCAGGTTTGGTCTGGAACGTCGACTGTTCCGCGGAAAATTCCGGGAATGCGCGGAGCGCGCTGCTGGGTTTTGGCATTGGGATCCAGCAGCTGGGAATCCGCGGATTAGATGTCAACATTGGTGCGCAGAGAATTTTCCGCGGCGCGACCGGGTTGCAGTTCGGGTTGAGCGTAAGTTGGGTGAGACTGCCCTGATTCTGCGCTTCACAATCCTTGCGACGCGCGCCCTCGCCATAGGATCCGTCTTTTTTGCTGCTGCATCGGCGATGGCGCAGGAAGCCTCGGTCCCATCCCCAAAGGGCCCCGCGTCGAATCTGCGGGAGACATTCGAGCACACGATCATCGCCTTGAAGCGTATTTTCGAGGCGCCATTGCATCCGGTGGTTACGAGCATTGCGCCAAACGGTGGAATCGGTGCCGGTGTCGCTTACGAAAGTCCGGCGCGCGAGGGATTGAAGTCCAGTGCGCGCACAGTCTACACTGCCTATAACTATTGGCTCGCGCAGGCAACGTTGGGATTTGAAGACCGGCGTGGAGGCATTCAGGCCTTCGGCCGTGTTCGCGAGATGGGCAGGCTGGATTATTTCGGCTCGGGACCGAACAGCAGCCTGTCCAATCGCACCTCCTACTCATACAGAGATCCAGTCATCGGAGCGGACGCTCGGTTTCGCGCGACGCCGTGGCTCACGGTGGGCGGGCGTGCCGAACACATTTGGCCCTACGCAACGAGCGGCGAGCGATCTCCCAGCATCGAGCAACGTTTTTCCACGAACGATGCCGCCGGCCTGTTCACGCGCTCGCAATTCGGCCGTTATCAAGCGTCCGTCGACGTCCGTGTACCGCCCGGAGCAGGCGACGCTTTTTATCAGGGGACGCGCGCCCGCACCACCTACGCGGTCTATGATGATCGTACGCTCGACCTATTCAACTTCAGTCGGCTCGATCTCGAGGCGCAGCAAATCTTCGCCGGGTTGGGAACGTACCATCGGCTAACCTTGAGCGGTTGGCTCTCGAGATCGATAACAGGGGCAGGCCAGGATGTTCCCTTCTACTTCCAGAGAACTCTCGGCGGAAGCTCGGAGGTGAGGGGGCTTCAGGAGTATCGACTCGGGTCCGACGGAACGGAGGCGACTCTGCGCGGATTCCGTAGTCTCCGGTTCAGAGATCGGAATCACCTGCTGCTGCAGGCAGAGTACAGGCTGCCGGTTTGGGACTTACTGGAAGCGACGGTTTTCGGAGATGCGGGTAAGGTTGCTCCCAGGAGCTCTGATCTCGATCTCACCGATCTCAGACACGACTTTGGATTCAGTGTCAGTGTGATGGAGAGTTGGCGCACGAAGGCGCGCGTCGATGTTGCCTTTGGAAGCGGCGAGGGCGCTCACATTTTCTTCAGCTTTGGTCGACTGACGCCATGAAGAATCGCCGTGTTGTCTTCGGTTTTGCCGCAGCCGTCGTATTCCCAACCGCGTGCTCCGTCAATACGAGACCGACGATCGACGCCGCCACAATGGCGCAGCTCTGGGTCTATCCGGCTGATCTCGAACAGCGAGATCTCTTTCTCGGACCTGGCGGAGACAAGAACGCCCCCGATCCCGACGACGTTTACACATTTGTCGAGGCAAAAGAGGTCGGCACTCAGCCCGGATACGATGTCAAGGATTCACGCGGCCAGGAATGGAGTGCGAAGCTGGGAACGGAGTCGCGCGTGGAGGTGACAATCTCGCGGCTGGTTTGGGCAATCGGCTATCACCAGCCGACGGTTTATTACCTGCCGCGATGGACGCTCCTAAGGGACGGGGAACGGATTCCACAAACCGGCGCCCGTTTCCGTCTCGACGACACCAAGAAGCTTGGTGAGTGGTCGTGGCGGCACAACCCGTTTCTGCATACGCGCGAGCTCACCGGTTTGTGGGTCTTAATGGCGATGGTCAACAACGCCGATCTCAAATCGCAGCAGAACGCGATCTATAGGATGAAGGACGAGAACGCGCCGGGTCCGCGGGTTCGCTACGTGGTAAAAGATCTCGGAGCTTCCCTGGGTGGCACTGCATGGCCGGTTGGCGGCTCAAAGGACAACCCCGACGACTTTGATGCAGAGCCTTTCATCGAGACGGTCGAAGAGAATCGAGTTCACTTCGCGTATCGAGGAAGTTTCATGGATCCGCAGATCCAACGCACCGCTACACCTGCCGATGTCAGATGGACCGCACAGCTGCTCTCGCGGCTCACGCCGAGGCAGTGGAGTGATGCGTTCAGAGCCGGCGGATTCTCCGAGCCGGAGGCCGCGCGATATATAGCCCGGATGAAGCAAAAAATCGCAGAGGGTCTCGCGGTCGATGGCTACTGAGCGGCATTCGCCACCGTTGTCGTCCTGACACTAAACATGCGCAACGCTAACTTCCGGGGATGACCGACGTCGTATCACTCGCTGCCGAACTGCTCGCGATTCAATCGACGACTGGCAGTGAAACGGCAGTCATCGACTACGTGTCGCGCTGGCTCGTTGCGCGCGGCTGGAATGTGACGCTCCAGGAAGTGACGCGCGGTCGCGCGAACGTCTGGGCATCGCGATCGGGTGGTGAGAAGGGCGTCACGTTCTCAACGCATGTCGACACCGTTCCGCCGTTTGTGCCGCCGCGGTTGGAAGGCACGCGTCTTTATGGACGAGGATCGTCCGACGCCAAGGGAATCGCAGCGGCGATGATGGTGGCGGCCGATCGCCTCGTGAGTGACGGCGAGAAGCGCGTCGAAGTTTTATTTGTCGTGGGCGAAGAGAAAGGATCGGACGGCGCGCGCGCGGCCAACACGCTCCATGCGCGCAGTCGATTTCTGATCAACGGTGAACCGACCGAGAGCAAGCTCGCCAGCGGTGCCAAAGGTTCTTTGCGCGCGACGATTCGCACGCGCGGTCGTGAGGCACATTCAGCCTACCCGCATCTCGGACAGTCCGCCATCGAGCCGATGCTCGAGCTTTTGCCGACACTGCGCAATCTGCCGTTGCCATCGGATCCGGTGCTCGGTCAAACGACGGTGAACATTGGCACCATTCACGGGGGCACCGAAGCGAATGTGATTCCCGCGCACGCGGAAGCCGAGATCATGTTCAGGCTCGTCGGCGACGTTGAGCCCATCAAGAAGATGGTGCTCGATTGGGTAAAGGGCCGTGCCGATGTTGAATTCGGGTCGCACATCCCGGCGCAGCGTTTTGCGACCGTGCCGGGCTTCGAGACCGGACCGGTCGCATACACCTCGGATATTCCATTGCTTTCAAATTGGGGCGAGCCGCTCTTGTTCGGGCCCGGCTCCATTCACGTCGCGCACACTCCCGACGAGTTCATCGACGTCGACGAGCTGCGCTCAAGCGTCGACACTTACGAGCGACTCGCTCGCACCCTTCTTTCGCGATGACACCTACGTCGATTCCAGGAAAACGCAAAACCAAATGGCCCGTCGCGGTGCTGGGGGCGACCGGCGCTGTCGGGCAAATGTTCGTGCGGATGCTGGCGGATCATCCGTGGTTCGAGATCACCGAGCTCGCCGCCTCGGAGCGGTCGGCAGGGAAGAAGTACGTCGAAGCAACCAAGTGGCTGGAAGGTGCATTGCCTCCGCAATCGGTTCAGAACCGGCGCGTGATTGCGTGCGATCCGGGAGTTGTGAGCGCGCCGATCGTTTTCTCTGCACTCGATGCGGTGGCGGCCGGCGAAGTTGAAATCGCTTTTGCGAGAGCAGGAAAGTTTGTGCTCAGCAACGCCAAGAATTACCGCATGGAGCCCGACGTCCCGCTCGTCATCCCCGAGGTCAACGGCGATCATCTGGCGCTCATCGACTGTCAGCGACAGCGACGCGGCTGGGATGGTGCGATCGTAACCAACGCCAACTGCTCGGCAACGGTCGCCGCCGTCGCACTCGCTCCCCTGCATCAAGCGTTCGGGATTCGGCAATTGTTTCTATCGACGATGCAGGCGGTATCGGGCGCCGGTTATCCCGGTGTTGCCTCGCTCGACATCCTCGGCAACGTGATTCCGTACATCGCCGACGAAGAGCCAAAGCTCGAGCGCGAAATGCTCAAGCTGCTCGGCACGTACGCCGACGGCGAAGTCACGAGCGCCAATTTCAAGGTGAGTGCACACACCAATCGTGTGCCGGTTGAACACGGCCACACGATCTGCATGACGATCGGCTTCGAGGAGAAACCGACGGTGGAGCAGGCGATCGAGACCATGAAATCATGGCAGGGACTGGCGTCGACCAACGGGCTTCCGACGCGGCCCAAGAATCCGCTGGTCGTAACGGATTCGCTCGATCGTCCGCAACCCAAACGTGACGTCAACGCCGGCGACGGGATGACCGTAACCGTTGGCAGAGTGCGTCGTGACGCGATACTCGACTTGCGAATGGTTGCGCTCGGGCACAACACCGTTCGCGGCGCTGCCGGCGGATCGGTTCTCAACGCCGAGCTGCTCGCCACCACCGGCGCATTCGACTCTGTGTGATCGTCGTCAAGTTCGGTGGCACCTCGGTTGGTGACGCGGAGGCGATTGAACGTACCGCTGCGATCGTCAAGGGTCGCCTCGATCGTCAGCCGGCTGTCGTGGTGTCCGCGCTTGGCGGCGCGACGAATTCGCTGCTCGCGATTGGCGAGCAATCAGCGAAGGGACACTTGATTGGCGCGCTGCGCGGCGTCGAATCGCTGCGCGACCGGCATTTTCAGCAGTGCGAGAAGTTGTTGGGTACCACGCCTGAAGCGGCAGAAGTCGCCGGGGAGATGAGCGCGACCTTCGACGAGCTGGCCAGTCTGGCCGAAGCTCTTTCCGTACTCGGCCACGCAACTCCGCGCAGCTTCGATGCGATCGCCGCTTTCGGCGAACAGCTCTCCTCGCATCTCGTAGCTGCGTTCTTCAAGCTGCGCGGGATCGCTGCCGAGCACGTAGACGCGCGCGACGTGTTTGTCACCGATGACAATTTCATGGGCGCGGAACCGCAGACCGATTCCATCGGGGAAGCCGCGCGCGAGCTGGTGCTGCCGCTGATCAAGGAAGGCAAGGTGCCGGTGATGGGTGGCTTCATCGGTCGCACGCGTGAGGGAATCACGACCACGCTCGGTCGCGGCGGCTCCGACTACAGCGCGTCGTTACTCGGCGCGGCACTACATGCCGACGCGATCGAGATCTGGACCGACGTGGACGGCATGCTGACCGCCGATCCCCGCGTGGTCAAAGGATCCAGACTGATCGAGCAAATTCGTTTTGACGAAGCGTCGGAGCTGGCGTCGTTTGGCGCCAAGGTTCTGCATCCAAATACGATCGCGCCGGCGGTTCGGCTCGGCATTCCTGTGTTCATTTACAACTCACGCAATCCCACCGGGAAGGGAACGCGCATCACCTTCGATGCGCCCCGCCGAGCAGTGAGCGCAATCGCGGGAAAAGGCGGCATCACTCTCGTCAAAGTCGGCGCGGCGAAGATGCTTTTCGCGAAGGGATTTCTGCGCAAAGTGTTCGAGATTTTCGAGCGCAACGGAGTGTCGGTCGATGTCGTGGCGACCTCCGAAGTCTCGGTGTCGGTTACGGTTGACGATCCATCTGGTCTCGATTCGCTGGTCGTCGATCTCGCCAGCCTGGGCGACGTTTCCGTGGAACGGGATCGCGCCATCGTCGCCGTCGTCGGCGGAGCGATCAGTGAAGACGGAGCTGCAATGGGGCGCGCGATTGCCGCTCTCGATGGAATCAAGGTTCACATGATGTCGCTCAGCGCTACGGGCATTAATCTCACCATCATCGTTGATGCCGATCAATTGAACCCGGCGATGGAGCGGCTGCATACCGCTTTCTTCGGCGACGGACGCAAATGACGCGAACGCTGGCGATCATCGGTGACGGCAAAATGGGGCAGGCGATCCGGCAGCTGGCCGTGGATCGCGGCTGGCGCGTGAGCGCCATCGTCGGCGAGCGCGAAAGCGCCGAGGGTGTTGGTATCAGTCGCACATCGCTTGGCGAGCCCGACGTCGCGGTCGAGTTCACTCAGCCGGGTGCGGCGGTTGCGAACGCAACGGCGTGTCTGCGTGCATCGGTCCCGGTGGTGGTTGGCACGACGGGCTGGTACGAATCGCTGGGCGACGTGACACGCATCGCCCACGAAACGGGGACGCCGCTGCTGTGGTCGCCGAACTTCTCGCTTGGCGTAAACGTGATGATCGAAGTCGCGCGCTATGCGGCGTCGCTCATGCACAATCTCGACGAGTTCGACGCCCACATCGTCGAGACCCATCACAAGAAGAAAGTGGACGCGCCGTCGGGAACTGCGATCGCGATTGCAAAAGCGGCAAGCGATGCGCTGGAACGCCCGATCCCGACGACCAGTGTCCGGACGGGCGCCGTTCCTGGAACGCACGAATTGATATTAGACGCGGCCTTCGAACAGCTGTCGATCAAGCACGAAGCTCGGGACCGACGTGTTTTCGCGGATGGTGCATTGCGTGCGGCCGATTGGCTGGTCGGAAAGCGAGGTGTATTTACGATGCGCGACGTCCTCCAACTGGCACCACGGAAGTGACCCTGAAACCGCCGCCGGGGGCTATCGTAGTACATGCTATGAATCCTCCGAAGCTTCTCCTCATTGTTGGGTTGGCTGCGCTGTTGGGAGCGTGTCGCGGCAACGGCGACTCGGATCCGATTCCGTCGACGATGCCCGGTACTTACGTGTACGCCGGCAAGGGCTCCGTATTCCGGAAACCGTGGGCGGTCTCAGCTCGGATCGATCTAACGTCCGACCGCCACTTCACGATGACGCTGGACAAAACCATCGATGGCAAGCGTGATGACACGGAGACAACCAGTGGCGCCTATGCGCTGAACGGCGATCAGGTTCTTTTACGCGTCGTGCACCAGGCTACCGGACCCGAGAAAGACGTGCACAAGCTGGTCGTCAAAGGCGATTCGTTGATCGCTGATATCGGTTGGACGGGATCCCTGTTCCTCAAGGGCGTCGGCGCGCCGAACCTGGTCTTCGTAAAGCAACACTCCTAGCTCCCGCCGAGCCTCCTGGCCGCGAGGCCGGCAAACGCTCGCTCTTCGCGGCGGCGGCCGCATACATTTAACAAATGGTGTCGCAAAAGCTCGCTGGCTGCGGAACGGCGCTGGCAACTCCATTCATGGAGTCGGGCGAGCTCGACGAGCGATCTCTGCGATCGTTTGTCGAGTGGCAGATCACCAGTGGCGTCCACTTCCTCGTCCCCTGCGGTTCGACTGGCGAAGCAGCGACGATGACGGTCGCTGAGCAGCGCCGGGTGGTAGAGATCACGGTCGAGCAGGCGGCGGGACGCGTGCCGGTGATCGCGGGAGCCGCATCCAACGATACGAAGAAAGCAATCGCACTGTCGCGCGAAATGCGGGCGGCAGGAGCGACGCATCTGCTGCACGCATCGCCAATGTACAACAAGCCGCCGCAACGGGGCATCGTCGCGCACTTCCGCGCCATCGCCGACGCAGTCGACACTCCGATCGTCGTCTACAACGTGCCGGGGCGGACGGCGAGCAACATCGAAGCACCGACGACGCTGGAGCTGGCCGAGCACGAGAACATTGTCGCAGTGAAGGAGGCATCGGGCAACGTGGCGCAGGTGAGCGAGATAATTCGCCATCGGCCCTCTGATTTCTCGGTGCTCTCGGGTGAGGATCCGCTCACCTTGCAAATAATGGCAGACGGTGGAGATGGCGTCGTCTCAGTGACATCGAACGCTGCGCCGGCGTTGGTCGCCCAGCTCACCGAATTGTGTGCCGGCGGCGATTTCGCCGCTGCGCGTGCGGTCCATCATCAACTGGCAGAGTGGACGGCCGCCGCATTCATCGAGTCCAATCCAATCCCGGTGAAAGCAGCACTCGCGATGATGGGACGGATGTCGAACGTGCTGCGCCTGCCGCTGGTGCCGCTCGCTTCCAGGTTCGAGACGACCGTGCGCGCGGCGCTCGTGTCGGTGGGAGCACTAGCCGATTGATGGCCGCCAGCGCGGCGGACCTGGAAAAGCGCATCGAGGCTCTCTCTGCGACGCCCGCCGAGCAGGATCTTCCGTCGGATGCGCGCGAAGTGATTTCGGCGTTGCTCGATGCGTTGGAAAAAGGAAGCGTAAGGGCAGCCACCAGGGATCGGGCAGCTGGCGAATGGCGAGCAGTTCCCTGGGTTAAGCGCGGCATCCTGCTGGGCTTTCGAGCCGGCGCGATCGTCGACATGTCGGTGGGCGAAGCGAGTGACCGAACGGTACTGGCTTTCTTCGACAAGGATACTTATCCGCCGCGGCGCTTGACGCGAGGCGACGGAGTGCGCGTTGTCCCCGGCGGATCGAGTATTCGGCGAGGAGCATACGTCGCGCCTGGAGTCGTGTGCATGCCGCCGATGTACATCAACGTCGGTGCGTACATTGGCAGCGGGTCGATGATCGATTCACACGCATTGGTTGGTTCGTGTGCGCAGGTTGGCGAGCGGGTTCACCTAAGCGCCGCCGCACAACTGGGCGGCGTGCTGGAGCCGATCAACGCCGCACCCGTTGTCGTCGAGGATGATGTTGTGATCGGGGGAAACTGCGGAGTGTACGAAGGAACGGTGGTGCGCCGTCGGGCGGTGATTGGGGCCGGTGTCGTCCTTACTCGCGGCACCCCGGTCTACGATCTCGAGCGACAGACAATCCATCGCGCCGACGGCGCAAAGCCACTGATCATTCCCGAAAATGCGGTGGTGGTGCCGGGGGCACGTGCGGTGAAGGACGAGTGGGGGCGGAGAGAAGGACTCGCGCTGCAAACGCCGGTGATCGTGAAATACCGCGACGAGAAGACCGACGCCGCGACCGCGCTGGAGTCCTGGCTGCGTTGAAGGTCTCCGGCAATATCCGCGTCCCGGGCGACAAGTCGATCTCACATCGGGCGCTCATTCTCGCTTCGCTCGCTGACGGCGAGTCGGCGATTCGCGGGATTCTCGAATCGGAAGACGTTCACTCGACGGCCGGTGTACTTCGTAGTCTCGGGGTCTCGGTGCCGCCGCTCTCGTCGTCCATTCGAGTCAAAGGCAGGGGACGCCGCGGGCTGGTGCAGCCTCGCGGCGCGCTGCAATGCGGCAACAGCGGTACGACGACGCGATTGATGGCCGGCGTCGTCGCCGCGCATCCGATGTCGGCTCGGTTCGAGGGCGACGAGAGCTTGAGCCGCCGCCCGATGAAGCGAATCGCCGAGCCGCTCAGTTACATGGGCGCGAAGTTCGATTTCGCGCGCGGAGACGGTTTGCCGATGACGGTCCACGGGATGGATTTGCGCAGCGTCGACTGGGATACAAAAGCGTCGAGCGCGCAGGTGAAGAGCGCGATTTTGTTGGCGGGCCTCGTCGCCGGCGTCGAAGTCCGCGTCACCGAGAAGAGTCCGTCGCGCGACCACACCGAGCGCATGTTGCGCGCGACCGGCGTCGACATCGAGAACGATCGAAATCAGGTCTGCCTGCGTCCGGCGTCGCGTCTCGCTCCGATCCAGATAGATGTGCCCGCCGATCCGTCGTCGGCCGCATTCTTCATCGCCCTCGCCACCTTGGCGACGGAAGGTGAACTGGTGCTCACCGACGTCTGCCTCAATCCAACACGCACCGGCTTTCTGAACGTGTTACGCAGAATGGGCGCACGCATCGACGTGATCGAAGAATCCGAGAGCGGCGGGGAAATCATCGCGAACCTGAGGATCAGACCGGCCTCGCTGAAAAGTGAACGCGTCGGGGGCAGCGACATCGGATCGATCATCGACGAGCTGCCGCTATTGGCGTGCGTTGCAGCCGGTGCCGGCATCGAGCTGGAGATCACCGGCGCGGAAGAATTGCGTGTAAAGGAGAGCGACAGGATCAACGCCGTCGTCACCAATCTTCGCGCAGTTGGCGCTGAGGTCGATGAGCTCCCGGATGGCTTGCACGTTCGACCATCTCGCCGGCAACTGGAGGGAACCATCGATCCGCGGGCCGACCATCGCATCGCGATGGCTTTTGGAATTCTCTCCGCCGTCTCGGGCAACCGAATCACCGTGCGGAATCCAGAGTGCGTCGCCGTTTCCTATCCTGGTTTCTGGGAAGACTTGAGCGCCGTCACGTCATGACTCGACGAACGTCGGTGATTGCGATCGATGGTCCCGCCGCGTCGGGCAAATCATCCACCGCCCAAATGGTGGCGGAAAAACTAGGGTACCTTCACATCGATTCCGGATCTTTGTACAGAGCGGCGACTGCGGCAGCGTTACGTACTCGACAGGACGCGCTGAGCTGGACAGAAGACGACGTGTTGCGTGCGGTTCGTTCCGTTGAGTTGTTGGCCGCCCGAACTTCGTTTTATCCAGCGCTTGACGGACATAGCATCGAGGATGAAATCCGGGGCACGGATGTCACGAAGCACGTGTCGCGAGTAGCGCAGATGCCGCGCGTCCGGGAATGGGTGAACGCGAAAGTGCGGACAGCCGCGGCAGATCGGAACGTCGTGGTCGATGGTCGCGACATGGGGACCGTGGTTTTTCCGGACGCCGACGTCAAAATCTTTCTGACGGCGGACTCTCGCGAGCGGGCCGCACGCCGCCTGCGCCAGCGCGGTACCCCCACCTCCGAACAGATGATCGTCGACGAGACGAGGCTGATCGACGAACGGGATGCCCGTGATGCTCGCCAGACCGTTCCCGCTGTCGATGCCGTCGTGATCGATACGACCCGGCTGACTCAGCAGGAGCAAGTGGAACGGATTGTGACTCTAGCGGATAGGCGGCGGGAGTGACCCTCGACGGCGAGGGCGCCCGCCGAACGCGGAGGTCAATCGATGCGCCGTTTCACAGATCGCGCCGGGCTGGACTGGAGCGCCTTCGAAACCGTTAGACCCAACGGTCTGCCCGATCGCAGGGTGAAGCCTGCGTCTGTCACTGTCGCGTTCCGCTGTGACGACGGGAGTGAGGTCGCGATGGATCTACCAGTCGGAGCCCTCGAGGGCCTCACTGACGAAGAGCTGATCCTTCTTTTGTCGAAGGGTCTTAAGTAACTGCACGCGCGTGATTTGGTTGACCGCGTAGGGCGAGTAGTCTACATTTAAAGGCTTGATTCGAACGTATTCAACCCTTTAACCAGCAACATGATAGACTCGTCCAACAAAACCACAACTCAAACCGGCACGACCCTGACTGCGCGCGAGAAGCGCGACCTGCAGAAGGCGCAGCTGCGGCCGCTTGCCAACCTAAGACCCGAGCTCTACGACGAGGAGGATTACTCGCAGGACGAGCTCGAAAGCATGATGGAGATGTACAACGGGACGATGGCCTCGATCGAAGAGGGCGAGATCGTCAAATCCCGTGTGCTCGATATCCGTGACAACATGGTCGTCCTCGACATCGGCTTTAAGTCAGAGGGCACGATTCCGCTCGAAGAGTTCAAGGATCTTCCTGATCTCAAGCCGGGCGACGAAGTCGAAGTTCTCCTCGAGCACCTCGAGGACCAGGAAGGATCGGTCGTTCTCTCGAAGAAGAAAGCGGACTTCATGCGCGTGTGGGAGCGCATCCGCGTCGCTTACGAGAACGACGAGCCGGTGCGCGGCACCCTCGTCAAGAAGATCAAGGGCGGTGTCGTGGTAGACCTGATGGGCGTTGATGCGTTCTTGCCAGGCTCGCAGATCGCCCTGCGTCGCGTTCCCAACGTCGACGAGCTGCTCGGTCAGACTTTCGACTTCAAGATCATCAAGCTCAATAAGCGTCGTCGCAACATCGTCGTCTCGCGCCGCGTCATCCTCGAGCAGGAGCGAGCGGGCAAGCGCGAGAAGCTGATGAAGGAGCTGCAGAAGGATCAGGTGCGCAAGGGAGTCGTCAAGAACATCACCGACTTCGGCGCATTCATCGATCTCGGCGGCGTCGACGGACTGCTCCACATCACCGACATGTCGTACGGACGCATTCAGCATCCGTCCGAGATGGTGCACATCGGTCAGGAGCTGGAAGTCAAAGTCCTCGACATCGATTGGGACCGCGAGAGAATCTCGCTCGGCCTCAAGCAGCTACAGAGCTACCCGTGGAAGGATGTCGCCGAGAAGTATCCGGTCGGCACGAGAGTGTCGGGCAAGGTGGTGAGCATCACCAACTACGGCGCGTTCATCGAGCTGGAGCCGGGCATCGAAGGCCTGGTTCACATCAGCGAGATGAGCTGGACGCGCAACGTTCGTCATCCGTCGAAGCTGGTTTCGATCGGCGAGACGATCGAAGCAGTAGTGCTCAAGGTGGATCCGAACGAAGAGAAGATCTCGCTCGGCATGAAGCAGACGGAGCAGGATCCGTGGATGATGCTGCCGGAGAAGTATCCGGTTGGCACTCGTCTCAACGGCAAGGTGCGGAACCTTACGAGCTTCGGCGCGTTCGTCGAGATCGAGCCGGGCATCGATGGCCTGATTCACATCTCCGACATGTCATGGACCAAGCGCGTTCAGCATCCGTCGGAAGTTGTGAAAAAAGGTGACTCCGTTGATGTCGTGATTCTCAATGTCGATGCAGAGAACAAGCGCATCTCGCTCGGACTCAAACAGGCGACTGAGGACCCATGGCTGCGTATTGGTGAGACCTATCCGGTCGGCACCGAGCTGCGCGGCAAAGTCGTGCGTCTGATGGACAAGGGCGTGGTCGTCGATATCGGCAACGACATCGAGGGCTTCGTCCCGGTGAGCCAGCTGAACTTCGGTCAGCCAGTGAACAGTCCGGCGGACATCGTCTACGAGACGATGAATCTGGATTTGAGAGTGCTCGAAGTCGATCCGATTCACCGCCGGATCGTGCTGGCGGTGACGGCCATTCCAGAGGATCAGCCCCCGCGTCCGGAGACGCCGTCTAAGGTCATCCCAATGGAGTCCGACGATTACAACATGTCGGATCCGATTCCGACGCCGCCCGACTCATACATCGAAGAGCCGGCGTAGCTCCTGAATGTGAAAGCCCGCCTCAAACGAGGCGGGCTTTTTTTGCGCGTAAACCCCCGGGTCTCGCTCGAATTCGTCGGCCGCGGCGATGAACGACATGCAAAATCGTGTCACGCGATGTCGATTTTCTATCACTTAAGGACAGCCGTGCCAACAGGCACGCAGAATCGTCATTCAACCGTAGAGAAAGGTTCCAAATCTGTGATAATCGGCCTATGTCGACGTCGAACACTAACGGTGAAGCGCTTCTCGTCCTGGACACGCAGCTCATTGTGCGAGCGGCAAACCGCGCGTTCTATGGAATGTTTCGTCTCGCCCCGGAAGAGTGCGTCGGCCAGAAAGTCTATGAGCTAGGCGGACGCGCGTGGGATGAAAAGCTGCGGAGCATGCTGGAAGCCGTGCGCAGCGGCGAGCCACAGTCCGACCACTTCGAGCTCGTCCACGACGATAAGGAAGGCGGACATGGCGTGCTGTGGCTCAGCGCCCGGCTCGTACCTTCGGCAAATCCCGCCGAGGCAACGATTCTGCTGGCAATCGAAGACCTCACCGCCGGACGGCCCGTCGAAGAAACGCTGGCCGTGAAAACCCAGGAGCTCAACACCTTCGCTGACGTCGCCGGTCGCGGTGCTCACGAGCTCAACAATCTTCTCACCGTGATCCGCATGAACGCGGATTTACTGGAGATGATCATGGGCGAAGCGAAGCTGTCCACGCAGGAAGCGGTCGACATTCGTCAGGCTGCAGAGCGCGCGGAGGCAATCACCAAGAAGTTGTTGCTGACATCGCGCCGAGTGTTGCCGCAGCCGACCGGTCTCGATCGCACAGGAGTCATCGTTCCGTTGCCCGGCTCGCCGCTCAAGGAATCGCCGGAGGAGCAGCGCCAGCGCGAGGCAGCCGAGAGCGAAGCTCGCAGCGTACGTCGCCTGAAGCACGGCGAACACACAGGCCGCGAGACGATTTTGCTCGTCGACGACGAAAAGGCGCTGCGCAAACTCGCCAAGAGAGTTTTGACGGCCAGTGGCTATCGCGTGCTCGAAGCATCGGATGGTGCAATGGCGTTACGCGTCGCCGCCGAGGAAGTCGGCGAGATCGACCTCGTCGTGACCGACGTCGAGATGCCTACGCTCGGCGGGCGCGGCATGGTCGCTGAGCTGCACGAGCTGAGCCCGGGAATGCGCGTGCTCTTCATGTCGGGTTACACCGACAATGAGATCCTGCGCCGCGGTATCAGAACGTCCGAGATTGAATTTCTGCAGAAGCCATTCACCGCCGAGTCGCTGTGCGCCGCGGTGAAGAGTGTGCTCGACAAACCATCCACCAAGATCGCGTCGTGAAGAAGTCAAGAGCGATGCGCTGGGATCGTCCGGCGAGAATCCTGGTGATTGATGACCAGGAGCAGAACATCCGGCTGCTGACCAGAATCCTGGAGAAGGACGGCTACGAGCAGATTCGCTGGACATCGAATTCTGTCGAGGCACTCGGCATTTACAAGGAGTTCAGGCCCAATCTCGTGCTGCTCGACTTCCACATGCGCGAGAAGGACGGCCTCCAGGTTTTGGAGGAGATCGTCTCCTTGAACGACAGCCCGCGCACTCCGGTAGTGATGATCACCGCCGACGACAGCCTCGACGTCAAGCACCGCGCGCTCGCCCTCGGCGCAAAAGATTTCATCAATAAACCTTTCGACTCCGCAGAAGTCCTGCTGCGGATCAGCAATCTTCTCGAGACCGAGCTTCTGCATCAGCGTTTACGAGAACAGAACGCCGATCTCGAGCGCAAGGTCGTCGAGCGCACCCGCGAACTCGAGCAATCACAGCTCGAGGTACTCGAGCGGCTGGCTGCGGCGGTCGAATTCCGCGACGACGATACCGGAAATCATACCAAACGCGTCGCCGAAGTCTCGACGATGCTGGCAAAGGCGATCGGCATCGAAGGCACGACGATCGAGCTGATTCGTCGCGCAGCGCCGTTGCACGACATCGGCAAGGTTGGAATCCCCGACAGCATTCTGCTCAAAGCGGGTCCGCTCACCGCTGAAGAGTTCGAGCTGATGAAGATGCACACCGTAATCGGCTCGCGAATGCTGTCCAAGGGACGTTCCGAGCTAGTTCGATTCTCGCAGCGAATCGCGCGCAGTCACCATGAATGGTGGGACGGCTCCGGCTACCCCGATCGTGTATCCGGTCAAAGCATTCCGCTCGAAGCGCGTATCGTCGCCGTCGCCGACTTCCTCGACGCGCTCACCCACGAGCGGCCGTATCGGCCAGCCTGGGGAATCGACGAGACCCTGGCCGAGATCCGCCGGCGGTCGGGCACACACTTCGACCCCACGATCGTAAAGGCGCTGACCGAGATCGACTGGCGGTCCAACTCCGTCCTCGTAGCCTAAGACAAGCCGAACGGGCGAGTTTCTTGCCTTGATTGCCTCCGTAGACACACCACTGCGGAGGCAGCGATGCGTTGGACACCTGGCGGACGTAGCCCGAACCTCGAAGACAGGCGCTCGCTCGGCGGCGGCATGGGCCGAGGCCTTGGGATTGGCGGTACAGTCGTCGTGCTCGCCCTCAGCCTGTTTTTTGGCCACAACTTCTTCAATGACCTGGGAGTGCAACCCGCGGTGGGCGCGACGGCTGCACCGATGAGCGCGGCGGACTCAGCCGCCGAGGAGCCCCAGGTCCAGTTCGTATCTTTCGTTCTCGACGACGTGCAGAACACGTGGGCGAAAGTTCTGCCGAACTACGGTGCGAGCTTTCATCCAGCGAAGCTCGTCCTGTTTCGGAACTCTACTGATTCTGGATGCGGGCCCGCTCAGTCAGTGATGGGTCCTTTTTATTGTCCGGTTGACGAGCGTGTGTACCTGGATCTCGGCTTTTTCGACGAGTTGCAGCAAAAGTTCGGCGCGTCCGGAGATTTTGCGCGGGCATATGTCATAGCCCACGAGCTGGGCCACCATGTCCAGCATTTGCTGGGCACCGACGCCCGCATCAGACAACTGCAGGAGTCACGGCCCGATGCCGCGAATCAGCTTTCTGTCCGGCTGGAGCTGCAGGCAGACTGCTATGCCGGAGTGTGGGCCCACTCGACCGATCAACGGCGGCTCCTCGAGCAGGGCGATGTCGACGAGGCGCTCAACGCTGCGGCTTCCGTGGGCGACGACCGTATTCAGCAGGCAGAGACCGGTCGCATCAACGTCGACTCCTTCACCCATGGCTCCGCTGCGCAGCGCTCGACGGCGTTCAAGAGGGGGTTTGAATCTGGCGATCCACGGTCGTGTGATATGGCTGGGTGACTGCCGCCGTGAAGCGTCGCGTAGCTAGCTGGCATCCACAGAATCGCGTGCTTGTTAGCGGCGCGAGTATGGAATGGAAACTTAGAGGTATCTGGTCCGCAAAATCTCTCTGTGGTGAAGCTCGTGCCCGGCGATGATGTAGGCGAGCGCGCGGACCGAGACCTCGGCGTTGTTGGCGACGCCGCGGCGACTCCAGGCTTCGTCGTCGAGGTGACGGAAGAAATAGACGGTCGCCCGTCGCACGTACTCCAGCTCGTCGGCGAGCTCGGATAGCGGATAGGCGTTGAAGCTGGAGTGGCGAGCGTAGTCGTCCTGCTCATAGCCGGCCAGCGGAGTCTTGTCCGCACGCGCGAAGCGCAGTGCTCGGTAAGCAAAAATCCGCTCGGTGTCGATCATATGACCGACCATCTCGTTGACGCTCCACTTGTCAGGGGCATAGCGATAACCAGCCACTGACTCGGGCAGGCCGCGCAAAAGCACCAGCGTTTCACCGATCTGTTGACTGAGCGTCGAGAGAACATCGCCATCGGGGACGCGCTGAATGTATCTGCTATAGTATGCCAGATATTCGTCGTCTGCCGGTCGAATGGCGCCAGGAGTCGTTTCTGTTGCGCTCGTCATATCTCCCCCCAAGACCGATTGGTCCTCGAAATAGAACTGGTGTGCGCTGTTTGCGCCATTGCCGCATTTGCCTCGTCAGACCCGGCCGAATATCATGCGGCTTCCTCGAACAGTCGTGAGGAATGGCAGAGCGACACGATCCGTACATCTCACTCAGAAATCCGAATTTTCGCTGGTACGTCGCGAGCATCGTGGCGTTGACGCTCGGTACCATGATTCAGGCAACAGTCGTCGCCTGGCAAGTATACGCGCTGACAAAAGATCCGCTCTCGCTCGGTTTGGTCGGTCTCGCGGAAGCGTTGCCATTCATCAGCGCTGCCCTATACGCAGGCCATGTCGCGGACAGACATGATCGCAAGGTGCTGGCGATGATTGCGCTCACCATTCAGCTGATGTGTGGCGCGATGCTGCTGCTGCTCACGATTTATTCGCATCGGTTGCTGAGCGGAACCGTGCTGCCGATCTACGGGGTGGTTTCCGTGAGCGGACTCGCGCGCAGTTTTCTTCAACCGGCACGTACCGCGCTCGGCGCCGAAATCGTGCCGCGCGAGACTTACACCAATGCCATTACCTGGCGAGCGTCGCTCTGGGAATTCGCCGCTGTCGTCGGCCCTGCCGCTGGTGGCGTACTCTATGGTTTCTCTGGACCGCGGCTCGCCTACACCGTCGAAACCGTGCTGTGTGCGATCGCGGTGTTTCTGTACGGACGCATCGCGTATCAACGACTGGCTGTCGAGCGTGATGTGTCGACCATTCGCGAGAATCTCACTGTCGGTTTTCGTTTCCTGATGAACCAGCCTGAGCTGCTCGGCGCGCAATTGCTGGATCTGCTTTCTGTGTTGTTCGGCGGAGCGCCTGCGCTATTGCCCATTTTCGCATCCGACATTTTGCACGTCGGCCCGGAGGGCCTGGGAATTTTGAGAGCGGCGCCCGCTGCGGGAGCGGTGTTGATCTCGCTGCTCTTGGTTCATCGTCGCTTGCGTAACACCGGACCAACCCTCTTCGCCTGCGTCGGGCTGTTCGGACTGTGCTGGATCCTGTTCGCGATCTCGCGCTGGTTCTGGCTGTCGCTGGCATTGCTGCTCATCAGCGGCATGGTCGACAACGTGAGCGTGGTGATTCGCTCGACGCTTCTCACTCTGCGCACGCCGCCGCATCTGCTCGGGCGGGTGTCGGCCGTGAACCAAATCTTCATTGGCTCATCAAACGAGATCGGATCATTTGAATCGGGAGTCGCCGCCAAGCTTCTGGGAACCGTTCGGTCGGTGATTTTTGGCGGCATGGTCACGCTCGGCGTTGTCGGAGTCACCGCCTGGCGTATTCCTCGTCTGCGCAAGCTGGACGAGTTAGCCTGAGCATCTCCAGCTTTACGAAACTCCTGCTGTCGCGCCAGCGTACACGATGCAACATTAGACGCCGCTCCCCCGAGCGTGTCGCGTGAGCAATCCTAACCCCGGGTCTCATGTTACCTGCAACGTCGCTTATTGACCCCAAGGACCGAGCGCCTTCCTCTGCAGTCCCTGGTTGGACTGCGGAATACGCGGTGCCGCTCGGCGGTCCCGGCCATCTATTGCTGGCGACGTTCGAGCAGGCCGCGGTCGGTATCGCGCATCTCACGCTCGATGAAGACTGGATCTCGGTAAACCAGCGGTTCTGCGAGATCACCGGCTACTCGCGCGAAGAAATCCTCAGACTGAACGTCGAAGAGCTCACTCATCCGGATGATGTCGAGCGCAGCCTCGATTTCATTCGACGGATTCGATCGGGTGAACTCCCGGAGTACAGAATCGAGAAGCGGTACATCCGAAAGGATGGTCAGGCGATCTGGGTCAATCTTACAGTATCGATCGTGCGCTCCGCGTCGCGCGAACCGCTCTATCTCGTGGCATTCATCGAGGACATCACCGAGCGTCGGGAGGCCCAGGTCGAAGTTGGTCGCACGCTGTCGTTGCTGCGCGCGACGCTCGAGTCGACTGCAGACGGCATCCTCGTGGTGGATCTCAACGGCAAGATTCTCAGCTTCAACCAGAAGCTCGCAGACATGTGGGGAATCCCCGCCGAAATATTCGGGGGCGGGGACGATCAGGTGGCAATCAACGCCGCGCTGTCGAAGCTGACCTATCCCGATGAGTTCGTGGCCAAGGTCATCGAGCTCTATAAGCATCCGGAAGAGGCCAGCTATGATGTACTGGAGCTCAAGGACGGACGCACCTTCGAGCGGTACTCACAACCGCAGCGCATCAACGACGTTCCTGTTGGGCGAGTCTGGAGTTTCCGCGACGTCACTGCGCGCCGGCAGGCAGAGCGGCAGGCTCACGAGCTTGCTCGAGAGCAGGCGGCGCGCGCGGAGGCGGAGAATTCACAGCGGCGGGCGACGCTGCTGGCAGAGGCGAGCAGAGTTCTCAGCGCTTCGTTCGATTATCAGACAACGCTTGCCGCGCTCGTGCGTCTGGCGGTCCCCGCGCTGGCGGACTACTGCGCGCTCGACATCGTCGAAGCAGAGGACCGTTTCGAGCGGATCGGCGAGGCGCACGTCGATCCGACCAAGTCACAGCTGTTGCGCGAGGTGGCAACTTTTCCGCGCAGCTCGCTGACTGCGCACCACCCGTTGATGCGCGTGATGACGACCGGCGAGCCGGTGCTGGAAAGGGAAGTCACTCCTGCTTTCATCCGCTTGTCGTTTGCAGAAGATGGGCAACGGAAGGTCGTCGAGGCACTGGGTCCGCGCTCGCTGATCTGCGTACCCCTCGCGTCATCCGGCAAACCTCTTGGCGCGCTTACGCTGGTGACTTCCGATACGTCGGCACGCCGTTTTTCGATTGCGGATTTGTCGCTGGCAGCCGACCTCGCACGCCGGGCTGCAATCGTCGTCGAACACGCGCGACTGTTTCACGAGGCGCAGCAGGCAACGCGGGCGCGAGACGATGTGTTGGCGGTGGTCGCGCACGATCTGCGAAACCCGCTCAACACTGTGTCGATGGCGGTAAGCCTGATGCTGGAGTCGACGCCGCCGGATCGGGTGCAGGAGCGCCGCCAGGTCGAGATCGTGCGGCGCGCCGCCGATCGCATGAATCGGATGATTCAGGATCTGCTCGATGTGAAGCGAATGGAGTCCGGCAGACTCGCCATCGACGCCAGGCCCGAGCCGCCGGTTGCTCTGATCAACGACACCATCGACATGCTTCGTCCGCTCGCCGCCGGCAGCACGATTCGGCTCGAGGCTAACATCGAAGAGGATCTACCCGCCGTCCTCGCGGACTCGGCGCGCATTCAGCAGGTGCTGTCGAATCTCGTCGGCAATGCGGTGAAGTTCACGCCCCGAAACGGTCGCATCAGCATCACCGCCGAGAAGAACGATGGCGAAGTACGATTCGGTGTGATTGACACGGGTCCCGGCATTCCCGCCGAGCAACTACCGCACATTTTCGGTCGCTTCTGGCAGGCGAAGCCATCGGATCGGCGCGGCATCGGGCTCGGTCTCGCGATCGCGAAAGGCATTGTCGAAGCGCACAACGGGAATATCTGGGTGGAGAGTCACGTCGGGTTGGGGTCGACGTTCTACTTCACGCTTCCCATCGCTGATACTGCGGACTGAGAACAAAAGCGAACTACCTCGCTGTTAGCTGCCAGCCGCAGGCTTCCAGCTTCCCGCTGCCTACTACCAGACGGATCTTATTGCATACGGCCGAAAAGAACGCGCCTTCTCTCAGTCCGTCGGGATCCGTCCCGAATGCCTGCAGCGGGAAGCTGGTAGCCAGCTGCTGGCAGATAAAAGCAGAGTAGTGCGCTTTTTCCAGAGCCGTTCATCCGTAGGCAACGGGGCCGCGGCAACCGAAAAAAAATCACGTTCGTGATAGCGCTCCCGCTTTAAGCCACGCTAGGAGCCCCTCGAGAGGCGTTTCGGTTGCCGCGATGCGCCGTTCTCGTCCATATCGCGACGTCCCTCATCCGCGCGCGTGCGACCGGGACGCGACGATCATCCCCTCGCGAGGGAGGAAAGCTGGGACAGTCCGTTGCCCATGAATACATGGGATCCGCCGAAGCGGCGGGACTCCGATATGTGAGCGACTCGATGCCGGGAATCCGCCGGCACCGACAGGGTCGCGGTTTCACCTATGTCGGACCCGACGGCGCTGTCATTCGGGAGCGCGATGCGCTGAAGCGCTTCAAATCACTGGTCATTCCACCAGCGTGGACCGACGTCTGGATCTGTCCGCACGAGGATGGCCATCTGCAAGTAACAGCGCGCGATGCACGAGGGCGCAAGCAGTATCGCTATCACCCGCGATTCCGCCAGCACCGTGACGGAACGAAGTTCGAGCGAATGTTCGAGATGAGCGACGTGCTGTGGAAAATCCGTGAGCGCGTCGAATCGGATATCGAGCTGCCCGGCCTCGCGCGCGACAAGGTCATGGCGACGGTGGTGTGGCTGCTCGAGACTACACTCATTCGTGTCGGCTCTGACGAATATCGCAAAGCGAACAAGTCGTTCGGTCTGACGACGCTTCGTCGCCGCCATGTCGCAGTCGTCGGGTCGGAGATGCGTTTCGAGTTTCGCGGTAAGAGCGGCGTTCAGCACGCCGTGTCCGTCGCCGACAAGCGCATCGCCCGCATCATTCAACGGTGTCAGGAGCTGCGCGGCGAAGAGCTGTTCAAGTACATCGACGACGAAGGCAAGAGGCAGACGGTCGACGCCGAAGATGTGAACGCATACCTCCAGGAGATCACCGGACGCGATATCACGGCCAAGGATTTCCGCACCTGGGCGGGAACGATGCTCGTCGCCGAGACGCTACGCACAGTCGGCCCTGCGCAGACGAAGCGTGAAGCGGAGAAGAATGTCGTCGCTGCTGTCGATCTCACTGCCAAACGACTCGGCAACACCCGCAGTGTGTGCCGCAAGTACTACATCCATCCGGCGTTGATCGAGGCCTATCTCGAGGGCTCGGTGCTGCCACCGCTGCCGGAGAGGAAATGGAACAAGCGCAAAGTGCGCGGTCCGGTTCTGCGTCAGCACGAAATGGACGTGCTCGCTTTCATAAAAGCGCGGCTAAAAGCGAAAGGCCGCGCGCTCAGTCAAGGTACGGATAGTCCGGATCGGCAAGGCGCTCCGCCCTTGCAGCTGCTTCGGGACCGGCAATCTCCCGGGCGAGATCCAGCAACATCGGACTGAGGTGCGCGCCGTAGCGCAGCAAGCTTCCCGCGCGCGAGCGGCGTCCCAGCAAAAAAGCCAGAAAAGGCTGATCTGCCTTGAGTGCATTGCACGACGCGCATGCAAGCACGAGGTTGTCACGCCGATCGTAGGCCGTTTTGCCTTTTCGCGGCGTCACATGATCCATGGTGATGGTGTCGACCGAGACGACGCGCTCGCAGTACGCGCACACCGGCCCGTGCTGATCGAGTAGCCACTGCCTGGTTTGAGCGTACGCATTCCGACTCGTCGGAAGCGACGTGCGCTGTTGTCCCGGACGCCGCCGGCCACGCTTGCGCGGCCGGCTGCTTTTCTTACGTTGTCGAGCCAATTCGGACGGGTGGTTTGACTTTCGTTTTGCGTGATAAAGAACGCAATGCGCGCGCCGCCCGCCAGAGGTGAAATACTCGCGAGCTAGAAGCGCGTTCAGCGCCAAGTTAGCTTTTTCGCAGCGATGACAATGAAAGAGAAACTCGAGCTGCTCGAGCGCCGGCGCGCGGAATCCGAGCTGGGCGGCGGTGAGGCCAGACTCCGGGCGCAGCACGAGAAGGGGAAGCTGTCCGCGCGTGAACGACTCGACCTCCTCCTCGACGAAGGCAGCTTCGTCGAGCTCGATCGATTCGTTGTCCATCGATCCACTGACTTCGGCCTAGACCAACAGAAGTTCTACGGCGACGGTGTCATCACCGGCTACGGCAAGATCGACGGCCGGCTCGTCTACGTTTTCTCTCAGGACTTCACCGTATTCGGCGGATCGCTCTCGGAAACGTTCGCCGAAAAGATCGTGAAGATCATGGATCTGGCGATGCGCAATGGCGCACCCGTCATCGGATTAAATGACTCCGGCGGCGCGCGCATCCAGGAAGGCGTCGTTTCGCTCGGCGGGTACGCGGAAATCTTTTTGCGAAATACCCTGGCGTCCGGTGTGATTCCGCAGATATCGGCGATCCTTGGGCCCTGCGCGGGAGGAGCGGTCTATTCGCCCGCGATCACCGATTTCACCTACATGGTGCGGCGGACCTCGTACATGTTCGTCACCGGGCCCAACGTCGTGAAGACGGTGACTCACGAAGATGTCAGCATGGAGGATCTGGGCGGCGCCGACACACACGCCAGCAAGTCAGGCGTAGCGCATTTCGTCAGCGATTCCGAGCCCGAATGCCTGCAGAGAATTCGTGATCTGATGCGGTTCATTCCGTCGAACAATCTGTCGGAGCCGCCGCGGGGCGCGGGAACTGACCCGCGCGACCGACGTGACGCTTCGTTACTCGACGTAGTCCCCGACAACGCGAACAAACCGTACGACATGCATGACGTCATCAGACGGGTCGTGGACGACGGCGAGTTCTATGAAGTGCAGCAGGAATACGCCGACAACATCATCTGTGGATTCGCCCACCTGGGTGGATTCAGCGTCGGTGTCGTCGCCAATCAGCCGGCGATTCTCGCGGGCGTGCTGGACATCAACGCTTCTCTCAAAGCGGCGCGGTTTATTCGGTTCTGCGATGCGTTCAATATCCCGCTGGTGACCTTCGAGGACGTGCCCGGATTTCTGCCCGGTGTTGCGCAGGAACATGGTGGGATCATCAAGCACGGCGCGAAGCTGCTTTTCGCGTATTGCGAGGCAACCGTGCCCAAGCTGACGGTCATTACCAGAAAGGCATACGGTGGCGCATACGACGTCATGAGCTCCAAGCACATTCGCGGCGATTTCAACGTCGCGTGGCCGACCGCGGAGATCGCTGTGATGGGTCCGAAGGGCGCCGTGGAGATTCTCTTCCGCAAAGAGATCACCGAGAGCGATAACCCGGCGGCAGCAACCGATGCGAAAATCGAGGAGTACAGGGAGAAGTTCGCTCACCCCTACGTGGCTGCCGCGCGCGGTTATCTCGACGACATCATCGATCCACGCGACACAAGGCCGGTTTTGATCGATGCTCTGGAAACTCTCCGCACCAAGCGCGACAAGAATCCGCCCAAGAAGCACGGCAACATTCCGCTCTAGCAGTGTTCCGAAAAGTTTTGATCGCCAATCGGGGCGAGATCGCCCTGCGCGTCATCCGTGCGTGCCAGGAGCTCGGCGTAAAAACGGTCGCCGTCTACAGCGAGGCAGATGCGGGCGCGCCGCACGTGCGCGACGCCGACGAAGCAGTTTTGATCGGGCCTCCTCCCTCGAGCGAGAGCTATTTGCGCGGTGATAAGATCATTGACGCCGCCCGTCAAACCGGCGCTGAAGCGATTCACCCGGGATATGGATTTCTCGCCGAGCGCGAATGGTTTGCGCGCGCGGTGCGAGATGCGGGATTGGTATGGATTGGTCCGCCGGCAGAAGCAATCGCTGCCATGGGCAGCAAGACCGCAGCGCGTTCGCTGGCGATTGAGCACGGTGTGCCAGTTGTGCCCGGCACTACAGAAGCGCTAAGCGATCTTCAAAGCGCGGAAAAGCTCGCCTCGGAGTTTGGCTACCCGATTCTCCTGAAAGCGGCCGCCGGTGGTGGGGGCAAGGGAATGCGCGTCGTCAAATCGCCCAAGGATCTGGGCAGCGCACTCGACTCAGCCCGACGCGAAGCCAAAGGCGCGTTCGGTGACGATGCCGTTTACATCGAGAAGTTTGTCGAGCGGCCACGTCACGTGGAAATCCAGGTGCTCGCTGACGCGCACGGAACCGCCCTTTCGCTCGGCGAGCGGGAGTGCTCGGTGCAGCGTCGCCACCAGAAGATGATCGAGGAATCGCCGAGCGTGGCCGTCGATGCGGATCTCCGTCGGCGAATGGGTGAAGGTGCGGTGCGTATGGCGAAAGCTGCCGGCTATGTGAACGCTGGGACGTGTGAGTTTCTGCTGGCGCAGGATGGTTCGTACTACTTCCTGGAAATGAACACCCGCATTCAGGTGGAGCATCCCGTCACCGAGCTCGTGACTGGAATCGACCTGGTGCACTGGCAGCTCCGCATCGCGAGCGGCGAACGGTTGCCATTCTCGCAGAGCGAGATCGTACCGCGTGGCTGGGCGATCGAATGCCGCATCACCAGCGAAGACGCGGCGAACAATTTTCTTCCGTCGACGGGCCGCGTCCGGTATCTGCATTTGCCGAGCGGGCCGGGCGTGCGGTGGGACGGTGGCATTGAAACCGGCAGCGAGGTCGGTCTGCATTACGATCCGATGCTCGCGAAGCTCATTGTGTGGGCGCCTGATCGCCGGCAGGCGGTCACGAGAATGCGACGCGCGCTCGTCGATCTCATCGTCCAGGGCGTTGAGACGTCGCGCGATTTCCACATTCGCATGATGGATGATGCCGATTTTCAACGTGGTGACATCGACATTCAGTGGCTGGAGCGCCAGCTCCCCGAAATCCTCAGTCGATCTCCCGGTGGAGAGAAAGCGCGCGTTGCCGCGATTGCAGGCGCCATGATCGCCGAGCGCGAACGCCTTGCCCCAACCGCGAGCCGCAGCGGCGCGGGTACTCCATCCGGAAGCGGCAACGTGCCGGTCGACGACCCATGGAAGCGTGCAGCGCTGCTCGAAGGTCTGAGCGGCTGATGCCACTGGTGACGGTGCACATCGATTCGATTGCGGCAGGTGGTGATGGCGTCGGCCGGAGCGAAGGTCTCGTAGTTTTCATTCCACGTTGTGCGCCCGGCGATGTCGTTACCGCGCAAATCACAACCAAGGGCCGTTTTGCGCGGGGAGTTTTGCGCGACGTGGTGACGCGCTCACCTCTGCGCACCGAGCCGCCGTGTCCGCACTACACTCGAGACCGATGCGGCGGCTGCCAGCTGCAGCACATCGAATATGATGACGGACAACGCTCGGCGAAGCGATCGATCATCAGCGATTCGTTGCAGCGAATCGGCAAACGTGAAGTCGATGTTCCAGCAGTGGTGCGGAGTCCAAAAGAGTGGCGATATCGCACCAAACTCACGCTGGCGATGCGCAGGCGTGGCGACCGATGGATCGCCGGTTTGCATCCGTACGACGACCCGGCACGAGTGTTCGCCCTCGCGGATTGTCCAATTACAGATAGTCGCGTGGTGGCGGCTTGGCGCGAGATCATGAACGCCGATGCGCATTTGCCGGAGGCGCTCGAGTTGCGCGGTAGCGTACGCATCACCAGCGGTGGACCCACGTTCGTATTGCGTGGCGGCCGACGATGGAGCTCCTGGGAGCGGTTTGCAGCAGCGGCGCCGTCGCTCGTGGCGATGTGGTGGGAACCAGTCGAAGAACCACGACGACTTCTGTTCGATAACCGGAGTGACCGTTCGCCGAGCGCGTCCTTCGCGCAGGTCAATGCCGAGATGGCGGAGATTCTGCGCGAGTACGTTTTGCAGCGCGTTGTCGAGTTCGAGCCGAAGACCGTCATCGATGCCTATGCCGGAGCAGGTCACATCGCGATCGAGCTCGCGAAGCGGGGCGTCGCGGTGACCGCAATCGAGCTCGATCGGGATGCATCGCGTTGGTCGGCAGAACGGTTGCCGGCGCCGTCGCGCGCGATCAGCGCGAAGGTCGAGGATGCGCTGCCGGGCGTGCTGCCCGCCGATGTCGTGCTGCTCAATCCGCCGCGGGCGGGGGTCGATGCGCGAGTCACAGCGACCCTCGAGCGCGAAGCCGAGCACGTACGCGGCGTCGTTTACGTAAGCTGCAATCCGGCCACGCTTGCGCGCGATCTGTCCCGGCTACCGAGCTATACGATCGAGAGGGTGGAGGGGTTCGACATGTTCCCTCAGACCGCGCACGTGGAGACGGTGTGCGTGCTGCGACCCGCGGCAAGGGCGACCGCGTGAAGTACATCGTCGATCTCAATGGCGAGCGCCATGAAGTAACGTTGCGCTCCGACGCAGTTGCGTTCGAGAGCCAAATGCCGGTCCCTGCGCAGCTCTCCGACATCGAGGGCAGCCCGGTGAAAATAATCCGACTCGGCGCCGAGGTATTTCGAGTGGTAGTCGAGAAGCGGGAGGGGCGCGGCCGATACTTCCTGTGGGTCGATGGCTACCGGTTCGATGTCGAGGCGCTCGACGAGCGTCGTCGTGCGTTACGCGATCTCTCGGCCGCGAGCGCTGGACCGACCGGACCAGCTCCAATCGTCGCGCCAATGCCCGGCTTGATCGTCCGCGTCAACGTGGTGGTGGGCGATACAGTTGAGGCAGGGCAGGGGGTCGTCGTGATGGAGGCGATGAAGATGGAGAACGAGCTTCGCGCGACGGCGGCGGGCAAAGTTCGGAGTGTTGAAGTAGAGCCGGGGACGGCGGTGGAGAAGGGGGCGCTGTTGGTTGCGCTCGAGTAGATCTTCCGTCTGGAAAATCGACTGGAAGCGTTGACACGACTTGCCCGGTCGAATAGCTTAAGAGGCTGTCGCAAAACCACTTAGTCGCATCAACCGATCGGAACCCACTCGAAATAAAAGGGGGCCGACACTTACATACGTTCCGCTACACATGAAGACATACTCCGCGGCCGCGCGGGATATTCAGCATCAATGGTACATCGTCGACGCCGACGGAGTCGTGCTCGGCCGCCTCGCGACCGAAGTTGCCCGCATCATCCGCGGCAAGCACAAGCCGATGTTCACCCCCCACATGGATACTGGCGACAACGTCATCGTCATCAACGCTGCGAAAGTCCGTGTCACGGGTAGGAAAGCGGAACAGAAGCGGTACTTCAGACACACCGGCTACATGGGCCACGAGCGCTTCATGCCGTTCGAGGCGATGCTGGCGAAGCATCCTGAGCGGGTGATCGAGAAAGCCGTCTACGGCATGCTGCCCAAGACTGCGCTCGGCCGTCAGAAGCTGCGCGGCAAGCTGCGTGTTTTCGCAGGCGCGAATCACACTCACGCCGCGCAGCAGCCGAAAGTGCTCGACCTCAACAAGAAGAGTGAGAAGTAATGGCAGATAACACGCACACGATCGGACGGCGCAAAGAGGCCGTCTGCCGTCTGTACATCAAGCCGGGTTCAGGTAAGTGGTCAGTGAACGGACGGACCCTCGGCGATTACTTTCCGCGCCCCGCGCACGTCTCTGCTATCCAGCAGCCGTTCACGATCACCGACACGCTCGGTCGCTATGATGTGAAGGCGAAGGTCGAAGGCGGCGGACTCACGGGTCAGGCTGGTGCGCTGCGTCTCGCGGTTGCCCGCGCCCTCGTCAAGCTCGACGAGTCGCACCGCCGCAAGCTGCGCGATCTGGCGTTGCTCACCCGCGACGCGAGAGCAGTTGAGCGCAAGAAGCCCGGTCGTCCAAAGGCAAGAAAGAAATTCCAGTTCTCGAAGCGTTAAACCAAGGAATCACTACTTAATGGCTCAGCCAAACCTGGAGCAGCTACTCGAAGCGGGTGTCCATTTTGGACACCAAACCCGCCGTTGGAATCCGAAGATGCGTCGTTTCATCTTCGCCGAGCGCAACGGCATTCACATCATCGATCTGCAGAAGACGCTGCGCCAGCTGGAGCTGGCTCAGAAGCTCGCACGCGAAGTCATTCTTCGCGGCGACAACGTCCTCTTCGTCTGCACCAAGCGTCAGCTCGTCAACATCGTGAAGAGCGAGGCGGAGCGGTGTGGAGCGATGTACGTGACCGAGAGATGGCTGGGTGGCTTGCTCACCAACTTCCAGACGGTGAAGAAGCAGGTTCGCCGCTTGAAGGAGCTGGAAGCCGGCAGTGAAGCTGGTGGCGATTTCGAGAACTACACCAAGAAAGAGCAGCTGATGATGTCACGTCAGCGCGACAAGCTTTCCAAGAACCTTGCTGGTATCAAGAACCTTACGAGACTGCCCGGACTCATGTTCGTGATCGACTCCAAGAAGGAGCGGATCGCGGTCAATGAGGCGAACAAGCTCAACATCCCGATCATCGCGCTGGTCGACACCAACGCTGATCCCGATCTGATCACCGTTCCGATCGCTGGCAACGATGATGCAATTCGCTCGGTGGAGCTGATGACCAAGGCGATTGCTGACGCGATCGTCGAGGCGCGGCGCGAGGCGCCGGTGCGCGAGGAGGTCGAGGAGACCGAGTCGTACACCTACAGCTCCGATCGTGGCGCTGAGCCCGAAGAGGGCGACAAGAGAAAGAAGAGACGTCCGCGGCGCCGACGGGCCAAGCCCGAAGCGATTGCCGCGCGGCTCAAGACAGGCGGCGAAGATAGCGGCGGTTCAGAGGAACACGCCGAGACCGAGCAGGAAGGTTAACTTTCACGCCGCCGGAGATTTTTCCGGCGGCGTTTTAACGAGACAGGACTATGACAACGAAAGAGAAGTTCACAGCGAAAGACGTACAGACCTTGCGCCAGCGCACCGGCGCCGGGATGATGGAATCGAAGAAGGCCCTGGAAGAGACCGGCGATATGGAGAAGGCGATCGAGTATCTCCGTACCAAGGGCATCGCCAAGGCGGAGAAGAGAGTCGGTAAGCAAACGAGCGAAGGAATGGTTGGCAGCTACATCCACCACAACGGCAAGCTTGGCGTGCTGGTGGAAGTGAACTGCGAGACCGACTTCGTCGCGCGGACGGACGACTTCAAGCAGCTGGTCAAGTACATCGCCGAGCACATCGCCGCGGCCGCGCCGTTGGCGGTGGACAAGGATCAGGTGCCGGCCGAGAAGGTCGAGAAAGAGCGTCGCATCTTCGTCGAGCAGGTGAAGGAAAGCGGTAAGCCTGCCCATCTCATCGACAAGATTGTGGAAGGAAAAGTCGAAGCGTACTACAAGGACGTCGCGCTCGTTCACCAGGCCTGGATCCGTGAGCCGAAGAAGACCGTCGGCGATCTCATCAAGGAAGCCTCGGCGAAGGTCGGCGAGAACATTCAGGTGAGGCGGTTCGTTCGGTTCCAGATGGGCGAAGAGTAGTTCAACTCCTCCAACTCATCTAACTGTTGCCCGAGCTTAAGTACAAACGCGCTCTGCTCAAACTGTCCGGCGAGGCTCTCGCCGGACAGAAGGGCACTGGTTTTGACTTCGATATTCTGAAGCGGTTGGCGACTGAAGTCGCCGACATCGTCAACATGGGCGCCAGCGTCGGACTGGTCATCGGCGGCGGCAACATCGTACGCGGCGCTCAGCTCTCAAAGATGGGAATGGAACGCGCCGGCGCCGATTACATGGGGATGCTCGGAACCGTAATCAATGCCCTCGCTCTCCAGGACGTTCTCGAGAAGGAGAATCTCGAGACGCGTGTCATGACCGCGATCGCGATGGAGACAATCGCCGAGCCCTTCATCCGGCGACGCGCGATGCGACACTTCGAGAAAGGCCGCGTTGTGATTTTCGGCGCGGGCACGGGGAACCCATACTTCTCCACCGATACCGCGGCTGCGCTGCGCGCAATTCAGATTCACGCCGACGTGATCATCAAAGCCACGAGCGTCGACGGAGTCTACACAGCCGATCCAAAGCGTGATCCGGAAGCCAAACGCTACACGTCCATCAGCTATCGCGACGTGATGGTCAACGAGCTCGGCGTCATGGACCAGACGGCGATCACGCTGTGCAAAGAAAACAACATGCCCATCATTGTGCTCAACATTCACCGTCACGGAGAGGTTGCGAAGGCGCTGCTGGGTGAGCGCGTCGGAACGATCGTACAATGACGACGACAATTCCTCAGATCACCAAGGACTGCCGCACGCAGATGGAAAAGTCACTGGATGCGTCGAAGCGCGAGCTCGCATCGATCCGCACCGGCAAGGCAACCACCAATTTGCTCGATACGATTCGCGTCGAGGCGTACGGCCAGCAGATGCCGATCAACCAGGTTGGCAGCGTTGCCGTGCCGGAGCCGCGACTGATCACTGTCACGCCGTGGGACAAAGGTCTGACCCACGCGATCGAGAAAGCGCTGCGTGAGTCGGATCTCGGACTGAATCCCCAGACCCAGTCGGGCGTGATTCGCGTTCCACTGCCGGCGCTCAACGAGCAGCGGCGCAAGGAGCTGGTGAAGGTCGTGCACAAGCTGGCGGAAGAGGCCCGCATTGCAATCCGTCACGCACGCACCACCGCGCGCGATCATCTCAAACATCTCGAGAAAACGTCGGAGGACGAACAGAAGCGCGCCGAGAAAGAACTTCAGAAAATGCACGACGACTACATCCACCGAATCGACGAGCTTTTGAAGGCTAAAGAAGCCGAAATAATGGAAGTCTGACCGTGTCCGAGTTGACACGGCGAATTTTGTTCGCGGTGATCGCCGCACCCGCGAGCATTGCCATCGTGTATGTGGGCGACTGGGCGCTGGCGATTCTATTGTCGGTACTGGCCGCCTTGGCCGCCTGGGAATTGTTCAAAATCGCGCAGGCCACCGGTGCACTGCCATTCGATCTCGCCGGCATCGCGTTGGCCGCGCTGGTGCCGATTGCGATTCATGGCCAGCGGCGCGGCGTCTACACGCTGTCGCTGACCCTGATCATCGCTTTGGCGTTGCTCGTTTTTGCCGCTGCGATCTGGCTCCGCGGTCCTCGCGGTAAACCACTGTCGTCGGTGGCGATCACTGCGTTCGGTGTGCTGTACGCGAGTCTATTCTCTTACATCTACGCGCTGCGCTATCACGATTACGCGGTGGGTGCCGGCGCGGGAACGATTCTGGTGCTGCTGCCGGTGCTGCTGACGTGGGCGACCGATATTGGCGCCTATATTTTCGGGCGCACTTTCGGGCGGCGGAAACTCATCCCATCGATCAGCCCTGGCAAGACGGTGGAAGGTGCGGTCGGCGGGCTCGGATTGGCAGTCGTCATTTGCCTCGTTTACGTGCGTTTCCTGCTGATGCCGTACGCTCAGCTGGGCATGACGATGCAGGGTGCCATCTTATTTGGTATCGTCATCAGTGTCGCCGCCCAGACGGGCGATCTTGCCGAGTCGCTGCTCAAGCGCGAGGCAGGGATCAAGGACAGTTCCAACATCATTCCGGGTCACGGTGGAGTACTAGACCGATTCGACAGTCTGCTGTTCGTACTACCGATAGCATTTCTGCTGCTGCGACCGCTGCTGCTACCGATACCGTGATGTCACCGGCCGGGACCAAGGGCGTCGCGGTCCTCGGCTCGACGGGCTCGATTGGGACGACGGCGCTGCGGGTCCTCGACCGCCAGCGCAGCCGCTTTCGCGTCGTGGCGCTAACGGCCAACAGCAACCGCATGCTGTTGAGCGAACAGGTGAAGAAGTTCGCGCCTGCGTTCGTCGGAATGGTGGAGCAGCAGGGAGATGCCGACGAATCCTGGAAGAGCGGCACTGAGGCGTTGGTCTCTGCCGCCACGCGCGACGACGTCGACATCGTGCTCAATGCAATCGTCGGTGCCGCGGGTCTCGATGCGACGCTTGCCGCACTGAGGAAGGGTAAACGCGTCGCGCTTGCGAACAAGGAGACCCTCGTCATTGCCGGCGATGTCGTGAGGCAAACGTGCGCCGATGGATGCGGCGAAGTCGTGCCGGTCGACAGTGAGCACAGCGCCATTCTCCAGTGCATCACCGGCCATTCAACTTCGCAGGTAAAGCGCGTGGTGCTGACCGCGTCTGGTGGTCCATTTCGCGGCTGGACCGAGCAGCAGCTGGCCAACGCTACCATCGAGGACGCTCTGCGTCATCCGACCTGGCGCATGGGCCGCAAGATCACCATCGACAGCGCTACGCTCGCGAACAAGGCGCTCGAGGTAATTGAAGCGCATTTCCTTTTTGATCTTCCGTACGATCGAATCGAAGTCGTCGTCCATCCTCAGAGCGTCGTTCACTCCTTCGTCGAGTTCATCGATGGGAGCGTCGTCGCCCAGATGAGTGTGCCGACGATGGAACTGCCGGTGCTGTACGCGCTCACTCACCCTGAACGTGTACCCGACGACGGTGTACCAGCGTTCGATCCTGTGCGTCTTTCACCGATGACATACGAACCAGTCGATCATCAGCGGTTCCCGGCGCTGCGCCTCGGTGTCGAGGCTGGTCGAAAAGGAGGCTCTGCGCCTGCGGTGTACAACGCCGCCAACGAATGCGCCGTCGCGGCCTTTCTCGCCGGCAAGATTCGATTCTCGGACATTCCGCGTGCAATTGCGTCAGCGCTCGACGACCTGAGCGACCTGCCCGCCGGAACGAAGGAAACTCTGCTTGCTGCGGATGCTGCCGCGCGCAAACATGTCAAAGAGATGTTCAAGTGCTGACGTGGATCGCTCCCATCATCGTGTTTGGGCTCGTCGTCTTTGTGCACGAGCTCGGTCACTTCATCGCCGCGAAGTTGACGGGTGTCTACGCGCCTCGCTTTTCGATCGGCTTCGGTCCGGCGCTGCTGAAGAAGCGAGTCGGGGAGACCGAGTACGTTCTCGCTGCACTGCCCCTTGGTGGTTACGTGCGCATGGCGTCGCGCGAAGACGAAGCAACGGCGTTTCTCGAGGGCGGCGCCGAGAATTCCGCCACGCACGTCGGGGCGAAGGACGACTGGGATCCGAATGCGATGATCCCGTTCGGTCCGAAGCCGATTCCCGAAGCGCGGTGGTTCGAGTCGAAGCCACTCATCGCTCGATTGTTCATCATGCTCGCCGGTGTGACGATGAACGCGTTGCTTGCCTACTTCATTTACGCGGGGCTGCTGCTCCACTCGGGTCTGCCGACCCCGATTCCGATTGCCGCTGCGGTAACGCCCGACAAACCCGCGGCGCAGGCCGGGATCCAGGTCGGTGACAGCATTGCCACGCTGAACGGGCGGCCGCTCGAGCGTTGGGAAACGTTGCTGGACACGATTGGCGCATCGGCGGGCCGCACGCTCGACATCGGCCTCGTCCGTAAAGGCCGGGCAGTCCAGGTGCAGGTCACGCCCGTCGCCGAAACGGTCCCCGATCCACAAACCGGCGTGAAGCGAAGTCTTGGGCGAATCGGAATGGTCGCCAGCGAGGGTTTCACGCCCATCTCAATGGGCCGCGCGTTCGGCGAAGCCTGGAATCTCACTGTCGACAATGGCAGCAAGATCTTCTCGGCGCTCGGAATGTTGATTCATGGCGTCGGCGTCTCTGACCTCGGCGGTCCAATCGCGATCGCGACGGTGTCCGTACAGGCCGCGCGTGGCGGCATGGAAACTTTGCTACTGCTGGTAGCGCTGATCAGCATTAACGTCGCCGTCTTCAATCTGCTGCCGATCCCTATTCTGGACGGTGGGCAAATTCTGTTGAACGTGGCTGAAACGATTAAGGGCAGCGCATTCAGCACGCAAACGCGCGAACGCATCCTCAAGGGTGGACTGCTAATAATCGGACTGCTTTTCGTGACGGTAATGTTCAACGACATCAGCCGCAGCATGCCCAACATCGTGCGCTTTCTCGGCAAGCTGTTCGGACGCTCTGCCTGATTCATGGCCGACGACCACCAGCTGATCGAACACGAGCGCGCCCAGCGAGCGGGCGTCGTATCGTTCCTCAGCAGCAACGAGCGCGAAGGTCGCTGGCAGCTGCCTCGACGCTTTCGCGCCCTGGCTGTGCTCGGCAACGTCGAGCTCGATTTGCGCGAAGCCGAGATTGGCTATGGCCTGTCGGTCATTGAAGCAGTCGCGGTGCTCGGTAATGTCGAGATCAAGGTGCCGCCTGATGTCGCAGTCGAATGCGATGGTGATTCGTTCATGGGCACGTTCACGCTCAAGTACGAAGGACGCGCCAGTCCATCGATGGCGAACCGCGAGAAAATCGTACGCGTGACCGGCAGCGCCTACGCCGGCGCCGTCACCGTGAGCGTGAAAGGTCCCGACGAAGACTTTTTTACTCGGCTGACGAGCGGCCGGTATCGGGGTATTTAGCCGGACACGAGCTCAGTCATTTCAATTGTAGCAGCTGGATCGTCCGGCTAGATTTGCATGCTATGGCTTTTCCGGGCCTGGCTGACCGCGTAGCCGATGTGCGGTCCAGAATTGCTGCGGCAGTGGCACGAGGCGGGCACGGACAGCAAGTCACCGTTGTTGCGGTGACGAAGACTCACGGTCCGGACGCAGTTGAAGCCGCGTACAAAGCCGGTCTTCACGACGTCGGCGAAAACAAAGTTCAGGAAGCGCTGAAAAAAATGCCGGAGGTGGAGGTGCCCGTTCGCTGGCACCTCATTGGTCACCTTCAGCGCAACAAGATCAAATCGCTCGACCAGTTCGTCTTGCTCCACTCGCTCGACAGCGCGCGATTGGCGGATGCGGTCTGCGCCTTCGGCATCGCGCGCGGGCGCGCGGTCGATGTTCTGATCGAGATGAATCTGTCGGGCGAACGGTCGAAGGGTGGCTATTCGCTGTCGGAGCTGCTGCCGGAAGCGGAGAGATTGGCAACGCTGTCCGGGTTGCGCGTCCGCGGAGTCATGACAATGGCTAGCTTTAGCGCCGGCGAGTCCGAGCTGCATCGGACGTTCGCGGAGGCGCGGGGCGCACGAGCGGTTCTGGCCGACGCCGGCCATCCGGCCGAGGAGCTGTCGATGGGTATGTCGAACGATTACGAGATTGCAGTTGAAGAAGGGGCAACGATGGTGCGGCTTGGAACAACCCTCTTCGGAGCGAGGGCCAAATGATGGATGAAGCGTTTCATCTTACGCCTCTCGATGTGCGGCGTTACGACTTCGGTCGTGCTCTACGCGGATACAATCCGGCGCGGGTCGACCAGTTTCGCGATCAGGTAGCCGACGAGCTCGAACGTCTCACGAAAATCAATCAGGACCTCGACGGCCGAGCGCGCAGCTTCCATGAGCAGCTTCGCGCATTTCGCGAGCGCGACAAGGCGCTCAACGACGCCCTCATCGCCGCGCAACAGCTGCGCGACGACGTGCGTGGCCAGGCGGAGCGCGAGGCGCAATTGATAATTCGTGAAGCGCAGGGTGAAGCCGAGCGCATTATCGAAGCAGCGCGCGCGGAGGTACGCCGGATGGAGGAAGAGCTCGACAATCTGGATCGTTCGCGCCGCACTTACCTGGCGCAGATGCGAACGCTGATCGCGCGCCAGCTCTCGGAAGTCGAGGCATCCGATTCGCAGGTCATAGCCAACACCTTGCGGGGCGCCGGCTCCAACTCATCGGGATCGAAACAAGAATGACGGCAGTTCTTCCTGCGGGAAGCGGGAAGGGGGAAGCGGGAAGCGGTGACGCGACGAAGCGTTTCCGGCCGCTTCCTACCGATCGTTCGCCCGATGATCTCGAGCAGGAAGTTCTCGCGCGCTGGCGTGACGAGAAACTTTTCGAGCGGACCCTCGCCCAGGCGGAGGGCAAGCCGGAGTTCGTTTTTTTCGAGGGACCGCCGACGGCCAACGGTCAGCCCGGCATCCACCATGTTTTCGCGCGTACCGTAAAGGATCTCTTTTGCCGGTACCGCGCGATGCGCGGGAACCACGTCGCGCGCAAAGCCGGCTGGGATACGCACGGGCTGCCGGTAGAGATCGAAGTCGAGAAACGCATCGAGACTGACTTTGGAATCCGCACCGCCAAGCAGCAAATCGAGAAGATCGGCGTCGAGCGCTTCAACGAGATGTGCCGCGAGAGCGTTTGGCGCTACAAGAACGACTGGGAATCCTTGAGCGAGCGGATCGGGTACTGGCTCGATTACAGCGATCCGTACATCACGTACTCGAACGATTATATCGAGAGCGTGTGGTGGGCGCTGGCGACAATGTTCCGGCGCGGCCGCCTCTACCGCGGACACAAAGTACTACCGTACTGCGCACGCTGCGGCACGACCCTCTCGAGCCACGAGGTCGCGCAGGGATATAAGGACGTAAAGGATCCCAGTGCGTTCGTCGCTCTCGATCTGGTCGATGAGAAAGCCGTTGGTCGGCGACGCATACTTGTCTGGACCACCACGCCTTGGACGCTCGTGTCCAACGTCGCGCTCGCAGTCAATCCGTCGCTCGAGTACGTCGAGCTGCGCAAGCGGAAGTCCGACACCAACGAGACGCTGATCCTCGCACTCAGTCGCGCGCCGGCCGTCCTCGGCGATGATTTCGCCGATCGTTGGGAAACCCTGCATTCCTTCCGCGGCAAGAGTCTCGTTGGCAAAAAGTACAAGCGGCCGCTGGACTGGGTGCAATACAAGGATGGGAATCACGAGATCATCGTCGGCGAGGACTTCGTGTCGTCGGAAGAAGGCACCGGCGTGGTGCACATGGCGCCCGCGTTCGGCGCCGACGACTACGCTGCCGGGCAGCGGCACGGTCTCTCCTTCCTGCAGCCAGTCGATTTGCGCGGCGAGTTTCCCGCCGACATGCCGCTCGTCGGCGGTAAGTTCGTCAAGGACGCCGACCCAATCATCATCGAGGAATTGAAGCGGCGCGGTGTGTTGTTCAAGGCAGCAGCGTTCGAGCACGCGTATCCGCATTGCTGGCGGTGCGAAACTCCGTTGCTGTATTACGCGCGGACGTCGTGGTTCATTCGCACCACCGAGTTCAAGGACTCGATGCTGGTGCGCAACTCACGCGTCGATTGGCATCCCCCGGAGACTGGCTCCGGACGATTTGGCGAGTGGCTCACGAACAACATCGATTGGGCAGTGTCGCGTGATCGATACTGGGGCACGCCGTTGCCGATCTGGGTCTGCGATCGCGACAGCTCACACGCCGAAGCGATCGGCAGCTACGCCGAGCTCTCTGAGCGCGCCGGGAAATCCCTCGGCGAAAAGTTCGATCCCCACAAGCCGTTCATCGATGGCTACACCTGGAAGTGCAGCTGTGGCGGCACAATGTCGCGCACGCCGGAAGTCATCGATGCCTGGTTCGATTCGGGAGCGATGCCGTTCGCGCAGTGGCATTTCCCATTCGAGAATCGCGACAAGTTCGAGCGTTATTACCCGGCGGATTTCATCGCCGAGGGCATCGATCAGACGCGTGGCTGGTTCTACTCGCTGCTCGCAATCGCGACGGGGCTCGGCGACGCGCTACCGAACAATCAACTCTCGCACGAGCTGAACGCGGGCGCCGATGCGCGTGCGGAGCCGGCTGGTGAAGCGCGCACGTACGCCGTGGATACGGCACCGTATCGTGCGGTGGTCGTCAACGATTTGGTGCTCGACGCCGACGGCCAGAAGATGTCGAAGCGGCTCGGCAACATCATCGACCCCAACAGCGTGATCCCTCGCTACGGCGCCGATGCGGTTCGGCTCTTTCTCGTGACATCGAGTCAGATCTGGACGCCGCGCCGGTTTGATGAAGCGGGAATTCGGGACACCGCCGGTCGGTTCCTGTTGACGTTCAAGAACGTCTACACCGGAATCTTCGCCGAGTACGCCAACTTCGGTTGGAGTCCATCGGACAAGGACCCATCACCAAAGGATCGGCCGTTGCTGGACCGTTGGATCCTTTCGCGACTCGCGTCAGTCGAGCGCGAGGCGAACGAGATGCTCGGTCGCTACGAGGCCACGAACGCTGCCAAGGCGGTGATGACCTTCTTTGACGAGGACGTATCCAAGTGGTACGTGCGTCAGAGCAGGCACCGCTTTTACGACGTTGACGGGGATGACAATCGCGCCGCTTTCGCGACTCTGCGCGAAATCCTGGTCGTGACGTGTCGTCTGCTCGCGCCGTTTGCGCCGTTCATCACGGACTGGGTGCACCGCGAGCTGACGGGCTCGTCCGTGCATCTCGCGCCGTACGCGCGCTCGGTCACCGCGGAGATGGACACCGACGTCGATCTCGAGCGTGCAATGACCCATATCCGCACCCTTGCCACGCTCGGTCGCGCGGCGCGGGAGGACGCGGGAGTAAAGGTGCGCCAACCGCTGTCGCGCCTGATTTGTGTCGTGCCCCTCCACGGCGTCGTCCCAGTGAGGGCCGAGGGGGCTGCCGCTGCCGTGCTCGAGAAGTTAAGCCCGCTTCTGGCGGCCGAGCTCAACATTAAAAACATCGAGTTTATCACAAGCGCGGACGACCTAGTAACTTTAAAGGCTCGACCGAATTTTCGGTCGTTGGGTAAAAAGTTTGGCAAAGCAACGCCTCTGGCGGCCGAAGCAGTGCAGGCGCTGAGCAGCGATGCGCTGCGGGAATTCGAGACAGGCAAGCCGCTGTTTGTATCGGTTGAAAACGAGTCTCGGCAGCTGAGTGCGGACGATCTCACGATCACTCGCAGCGCAGCCGGCGAGCTCGCGGTGAAAGAGGAAGCTGGATATTTCGCCGCCCTGGATCCGGTGGTAACGCGGGAGCTGAGGCAGGAAGGTCTGGCCCGCGAGTTGGTGAGTCGGATCCAGCGACTGAGGAAAGAATTGGGTTTCGCCGTCAGCGATCGCGTTACGCTTGCCGTTGCCGGCGATGCAGAAATTCAGGAAGCGACAAAGGCTTTTCAGCAATGGATCGCCAGCGAAGTGCTCGCCGTCGCAGTATCGGTGGGCGAAAAGAACGAAACACACGCGACGCACACGTTCGACCTCGATGGACAGAGCGTTCAAGTCGCCCTCGCGAGGGTTGGTTAGAGATGGCAACAGCAGCCAGCAAGAAGGCCAAAGCAATGCCGAAGAAAAACCTTCAGCATTTTGAGAAGCGCCTGCTCGAAGAGAGGCGGCGCGTGCTCAAGGAGCTGGGGCATTACGACGAGACTTTCGGGTCGACGCCGCAGGGCGCAGACGGCGATCTCAGCGCATACTCATTCCACATGGCCGATCAGGGCACCGATGCGATGGAGCGCGAGAAGGCGTTTCTGTTCGCGAGCCAGGAGGGAAGATTCCTCTGGCACATCGACGAGGCGCTGCGGCGGCTGTATCGGAATCCAGAGCAATTCGGCAAGTGCCACAACTGCGGCAAGGAGATCAGCTTCGAGCGCCTCGACGCACTGCCACACGCCAGATACTGCATCGAGTGCAAGCAGCGCGAAGAAGATGGAAAGCGACAGGCAGTCTAACACGCCCCTGTTTTGGGGGACGCTGGTAACGATCGTCGTACTCGACCTGGTTACGAAGCTGATGGCGGTGGCGATGTTGTCGCCGCAGCATGTGCCGCACGAGATCATCGGCAATCACCTGCGTCTGACGCTCGTGTACAATCCGGGTGCGGCGTTCGGTCTCAACCTCGGCGTCTACTCGCGCTGGATTTTCATGGCGCTCACCGCCGGTGCGCTGGTCATCCTTGGCAGGTTGTATAAGGCGACCCGGCCGGGTGATTTCCTGCGCACTATTGCGCTCGGTCTGGTTTGTGGCGGCGCAGTCGGAAACCTGATCGATCGCATCCGATCCGCGACCGGCGTCGTCGATTTCATCGATGTCGGTGTCGGCGACTTGCGTTGGCCGACGTTCAACGTTGCCGACATGGCAGTGAGTGTCGGCGCATTCCTCCTCGCCTGGGTGTTGTGGGGAGAGGAGCGATCGCCAGCGCCGGTCGTGAACGCGACTCCGGTATCGGACACGCCCGCGGAGAGCTAGCCTCTGAGTGACATTCGGGAGTTTCCCGTCGAGGCGGACAGTGATGTCCGCCTCGATTTATTTGTGGCCAGAAGCGCGGACTTGTCGCGGACTCAGGCTGCCACCCTGATCGCAAACGGAAATGTGCTGGTCGACGGGAGGCGCGAGCGGGCGAGCTACAAACCCGTCGTCGGAGAGACAGTTCGCGTGGAATTCCCCCACGTGGAAAAGCGGGCAATCCTCGGTGAGCAGATCCCGATCAGGATCGTCTACGAGGACGAATCGCTGCTCGTCGTTGACAAGCCGGCAGGGATGGTCGTTCATCCGGCCCCCGGGAACTGGACGGGCACCCTCGTCAACGCTTTGATGGGTAGGGGCGACGGGCTATCGACGGGCGGCGACCCGGAGAGGGCCGGAGTAGTCCATCGCCTCGATAAGGAGACTTCGGGCCTGCTGATCGTCGCCAAAACGGATCGCGCCCACCGACTCCTCAGCTCCGCAATCGCCGCCCGCCGGGTGACGAGGCGATACGCGGTTATGACGTGGGGTCACCTGACCTCGGATAAGCTGACTATCGACAAGCCGATAGCTCGCGATCCGCGAGACCGGAAGCGCATGGCAATCGTCAATAAAGGTCGGCCGGCCAAGACCGACGTCATACGCCTTGCTCGGTTCGATGCGGGGGATCTTCTTCGTGCCCATCTCCATTCCGGACGGACTCACCAAATCCGCGTTCATCTCGCGTCTATCGGCCATCCTGTCATGGGCGATGACACGTATGGCGGGGGCGGAGGACGTCGTGTGGCCGGGCTTCCTCCCAAGCGGCACTTCCTCCACGCGGCCTGGCTCGCCTTCAATCATCCAGTGAC
>DATFHK010000064.1:0-4397 GCA_035248505.1 Gemmatimonadaceae bacterium
TGCGGTGGTCGTTCCTATCGGCGGCGGGGGACTGATCTCCGGCATCGCGATCGCGCTCAAGGAACAAAAGCCGGACTTCAAGATCTTCGGAGTCGAGGCCGACGTCGCCGCTTCCGCCCTCGCATCGCGCCGCGCCGGAAGGGTCGTCAGGATCGAATCACAGGAAACCATCGCTGACGGGATTGCCGTGAAGCAGATTGGCGAGCTGACCTTTCCGATCATCGAACGCTATGTGGATGAAATCGTGAGCGTGAGCGAGGGGGAAATTGCCGGCGCGGTCCATGCGCTCCTCGAGAACGAAAAACTCGTCGCAGAAGGCGCCGGCGCCGTGGCGCTCGCCGCGATACTCGCCGGCCGGCTTCCTCTGCAACCATCAGATGTGACGGCGATGGTGCTCTCGGGCGGCAACATCGATGTGAACCTCCTCGAGCGAATCGTCAACCGGGGGCTCGTCACCGAGGGGCGACTAGTGCAGCTCGCCATCACGGTTCCCGACCGACCCGGTAATCTTGCCAGACTCACCGCGATCGTTGCGTCTGCCGGCGCAAACGTCCTCGAGGTCAGGCACCAGCGCGCCTACGCGGACATCTCGGTGCGTGACGTCGAGATCGTGCTGCAACTGGAGACCCGCGGACGCGATCACCTCGCGTCGATCATTGAAAGTCTGGAGGCAGCCGACATGCACGTGCGCGAGGAAGCGTGAACGGGATCGCGCCAGAGGCGCCGTGACTTCGCTTCGGAGATCCGCATCGGGCGCGGCGCATCGGCTGAGTTCCAGGCCGCTGGGCCAGGGAGCGCTCGCGCTGGTGGTGCTCGCGCTGATCGGATCCGTGGCGATACCGGCGCGGCAGACCTGGCGCATCACGGACCTCCTGCGCCGAACCACCGAGGTACTCGCTCCATCGCGTGTCGTCGAGGCACAGCTCCAATCGGGCCTGGCGGAAGAGATGGGCTCGCTGCAGGGCTATGCGCTGTCGGGTGACCCGCTCCTGCTCGCGCGTTATCGCTCCGCGGTTTCGCAGGACGAGGCAAGACTGGATAGTCTCGATCGGCTGGCGGCCCAGCTCGACGATCAGATCGGGGCGCACGTTCGCAGCGTCCGGACGCGGATCGACGAATGGCGCCGAGTGAGCGCGGTACTCGCCGCAACTCGAGCCGCTCCAGGCGACGCGCGGTCCGTCGCCCAGAACGGTCGCGCGGCCTATGAGGCTGCGATGAGTGCTCTCACGGACCTGTCCACCGACCTCGTGGCGGGGATCGCGGAGCGAGACGATCGTGTGCGCGGCCTCGAGCATTGGGGGCTGATCGCCAATGCCGTTCTCGTTCTCGCCGCGCTGGCAGCGCTGGTCGGCGTAATGGCTCTCACAGTGCGAGAGCAACGCGCACTCGAGGAAGCCAGGAGACGCGCACGGCAGGAAGCCGCGCTGCGAGAGGCCGCCGAAGCTCTTGCCGGAGCGTTCACGGTGGGTGACGTGACGCAGGTGATCGCCGACGCTGCGCTCAAGGCGTTGGAGGGACGCGGCGCGTTCGTCGAGCAGATCGATGCCGGGGCTCCCGACTCGCAGAACCTCGTCGTGCGAGCGGTCGCGGGTACGGGTGCTCCGGCTATCGAGACCACCCAGCCATTTGCCGGCTCGCAGACGGAGATCGTCACAAGGAGTGGCTCGCCAATGCTGATCGAGGAGCCCGCGAATCGCTCGCTGACCGACGCGAACCTCCAGAGCGCGGAGCGGACGGTAATCGTGGTGCCACTCGGAAGTCTCGGCACACCCGTTGGGGCGCTGTTCATTCTGAGTCCAGCAGAGGGTCGATTCCGATCCGACGATCTCGATCGAGCGTCCGTATTCGGACACCTGGCGGCACTGGCGTACGAAAAGGTCAGGCTGCTGGAGGAAGCCCTCGAAGGAAGACGAAAGCTGGAGCTGGTGATCCAAAGTCGTTCCCGGCTCATCCGCGGTTTCAGCCACGACGTAAAGAATCCAATCGGGGCCGCCGACGGCTACGCCGAGCTCCTGCGCGAGGGAATTTACGGGCCGCTCTCGCCGGCTCAGGAGAGCAGCATCAACAGAATCCGCGGCAGTATCAAGACTGCGCTGTCGCTCATCGACGAGCTTCACGAGCTGGCTCGCGCCGAGACGGGGCATCTGGCGCTCTCGATGGCGCCCGTTGACATCGGAGATGTCGTTCGCGGGCTCGCCGACGAATTTCAGGCGGCAGCGCACGCGAGGGGTTTGTCGCTCTCCGTTGCGTCGGAGGCAGATCTGCCGATCATCGAGACGAGCGTCGGACGGGTGCGGCAGATCACGTCCAACCTGCTGTCCAACGCGATCAAATACACCGGCGATGGATCCGTGACGCTCCGCGCCGGGCGGCGCGCGGATTGTCCACCGCTCGAAAACGGCGAATGCGTCGTTGTCGAAGTGATCGACACCGGCCCGGGTATTCCGGCCGACAAGCAGGAGTTCATTTTCCAGGAGTTCAGTCGGATCGGCGATAGCAACAAGCCGGGCGCGGGTCTTGGATTGGCGATCAGCAGGTTGCTCGCCCAGGCGCTCGGCGGCCAGATCTCGGTGGACAGCGCGCCGGGACGCGGATCGACGTTTACGCTGTGGCTTCCGCTCCACCCACCGACCGCGAGCGCCGACTAGTCGTCGACTCGGCGCCGCCGTCAAAAATGCGCACCCAATCCAGATAGCGACGTCCGATCTGGGCAATCGCGGCGGCGCGTGACATGCGGCCACCCTTCCAGTTTGCGACGGCGTCCCAGAATGTGGTGCGACCGACCGCGAACCCGATGAAGCCCGGAACGTCGGCCGCCGTCGTAAGCCAGCGTCGTACCTGTTCCATATCGGCGCCGTGCCCGAGCACGATACAGCCAACCTTGTCGCGTCCATCCCGACGCGCGGCCGTCACCACGTTCACGAAGTCCTGGCGGCGCTCGACTCCTTCGAGCTTCCATACATCGGGCTCGACACCGGCCGCCTGGAGCTCCACGATCGCGTGCATCATGTGCAGTGGTCTACGGATCCGATTCCACAGTGAAGCGTCTCCGCCGAGCTCGTCGAGCTCGGCGCGCTCGGGGGGGACCAACAGCTCGAACAGGAATTTTCGTCCCGTCTCCCGGAGATACTCGGAGAGCAGACACAGCTTGGACGCCTGCCGGCGGTTCATGATCGCGTCGCCGTCGGGATTGTAGCGCACCAGTACCTTGCAGAAGGTGGGATCGAATTCCTCAATGTGCCGCGCGAAGTCCTTTCCGTACTCCAGCTCGAATTCCTTCTGGCCGCTTCGCTCGGCGGGGCACGCAGTGATGTAACCCCGCCTGCGAGCGTCTCGCAGGATGTCGGCACCGAACTGTTCGTCCACGAGAATGGCAGCCGCGTCTTTTGGAGCGCCATCGTCCATCGCGGCGAGGAATCCGTCGTAAATGACCTGTTTGGCGGCCGCGATCTCCCTCGTCTGTGCGGCGTCAAGCGCACCCTTCCAGCCAAACAGTTTCGTCTGAAACGACTCGCGCTGGTCGAAGGGCAGCATATACAACCGCCGGTCGAAGCCCACACTCCGTTGCATCAGAACAAGTGCAAGGCGTGGGCGCCGAGCGTCAGTCGCTTATTCGAGATCACTGCCAGGACCTTCTTGAGGGATCGGGTGAACCGTGCAATGCCCTCCTCTTCCAGGGTGTTGTTGACATCGGAAAAGCTTATTCCTGCCGCCTCCAGCGCGGTCAGCGTCTGCCGCGCGTCTTCCACGTCGCCGGGGAGAGTTTGTTCGATTTGGCCGTGATGCTCGAAGAGCCTGAGTGTTTCGGGCGGAACGGTCGTGATTGTATCGGGCCCGATCAGCGACTCGACGTATTTCACGTCGGAGTATTCCGGGTTCTTCGTCCCAGTGCTCGCCCAGAGCGGACGCTGTGGCCGCGCGCCGAGCGCCTCGAGTGCTTTCCATCGCGGATCGCTCAATATCCCTGTGAATGCGTCATAGACGAGCCGTGCATTCGCGAGAGCCACGCGCCCGCGAAGCATCGACGCTGACCCACCCTTGAGCGTGATGCGCCTGTCCACCTCGGTGTCGACACGGCTGACGAAGAGCGACGCCGCCGAAGCGACGCGATCCACCGGCTGGCCGGCGGCAACCCTGGCCTCGAGCGCGCGCAGGTATGCTTCAGCGACGGCTTTGTAGTGATCGAGAGAAAAAAGAAGCGTGACATTGATGTTGATTCCGTCGCGGAGACACCGCTCGATCGCGGGCCACCCCTCACGGGTACCTGGTATCTTGATCATCACGTTCGGCCGATTCACGCCCCGCCATAGTCGGCGTGCCTCGACGATCGACGCCTCGGTGTGTCGGGCGACCTCCGGAGAGATCTCGATCGACACGAAGCCATCCGCGCCATCGCT
>DATFHK010000065.1:0-7581 GCA_035248505.1 Gemmatimonadaceae bacterium
CTGCACGGCACGATCGAAGCCGGCGTCGTTCATGGAGTATTTGTACTTCTGTCGCAGGATGTTCGACACCGGAGTTGGCACGGGCACGAACGGCGCCTGCTCCTGAATCATGCGCGCGAAATATTCGTCGATTCGCTTCGCGGCGAGTTTCTCACGCGCGTCGGCAGTTTTTGCGCTGTCCTGCAGCGACTGCGGGGCAACGCCGAGCTGCGCCCAGGCCTGCTGCACCGCGCTCACGAATTGGCTATGCAGCTGACTCATCTCGGCCGGGTCAATGGTGACCTTGGCGCTATCGGCCTGCTTCAATACCAGCTCGTTCTTCACGAAGTTGCGTACGAGCTGCACGAGCAACGAATCAGGTGAGTTCCGAATCTGGTCGAGAACTCGTGCCTGCGGCGGCAGAGTCTCCAGCCAACCAACGAGGCGCGCGGTTGTGAACTTCCCGGCCGTTGAAGTAGCGAGGACCGTGTTGTCACGGCGATACGCATCCGGATCGTTGCCAAGTGCGCGAATCGTCGCCACTGCGCCCTTCTTCACTTCGATCTTGCCGGACTGCTCAAGCTTCGCGAGGTAGGTGCTTTCGGCGACGGCGACGCTGCGGCCTTTCGACGCCTGCACGAGCTGACCTTTGATTTGCTCGTACGTCGGTCGGCGAATGATGTGGTAACCGTACTGGGTTTCGATCACTGGCGAGATCTCGCCGGGCTTCAACGCGACGAGCGCGCGCTCGAACTCCGGCACCATTTGCCCCGCGGGGAAAATGCCAAGCGAGCCGCCCTGACGAGCACTCCCCGGGTCCTGGCTATTCTCTCTGGCGAGCTGCGCGAAGTTGCCGGCGTTCACCCTTCCCCGGAGCGCGTCGATCTTTTTCCTGACGTCAGCTTTCTGGGTCGGATTCATCCCTTGCGTGAGTAGCAGAATATGCTCGGCGGCCAGAATCTGTCCTGAGTCCCACTGACGCTTCGCAGCAGTGCTGTCTTCAACGCCCCAATCCTTCGACACCACCTGATACCAGCGGCGCGCTTTCATGTTGGCGATCGCTGGCCACATCACCTCGTCGATTACTTTCGGATCGTTCAGCGAATCGTTGTGGGCGGCGGCGGCGCCGAGGAGCTGGTAATCGATCCATACGTTGGCCATCGATTTTGCGATGTCTTTGCGGATTGGCGCGCGTGATTTGCCGAGCAGCGTGGCGAGCTTCGTGACCGTGAGCTCAGGGCTCCCCGCGCGGGCGACCCAATCCGTGTGCGCGTTGAGTGCGTCTTTCAGGCCCGAGCACGCCGAAAGAGTAATAGCCGCCAGAGCGGCCACAGCGAATTTCCGTTTCATGTTTCCGTCGTACGAGTTTTGGTCAGGTGGGCCGCAGTGTAGTGAGCGCACGGACAAGTCCATCGAGCATCTCAGCTCCTCCAAGTCGGGTGAGCTTGAGTGACAGCGGATGCGCACGTCGCACCTCCGCCTGGAACTGTACCTCGTGGAACGCCGCCGAAATCCCCTTCATCCGGGGCACTGCGTGCTCGCGAAAGGTAATACGCGCCTCATTTCCGCGCACCAGCAACGACTCGATGTCGGAGGCGCCCCCCAGGATGCGTAGCAAGGCGACTGCAAAAAACCCCCGCGCCGGTTCCGGAAGTACGCCGAAGCGGTCGCGCACCTCCGCCTCCAGTGCCTTTATCTCCGCGATGTCGGTCATGTGTGTCAGCCGCCGGTAGATGTCGAGCTTCGCGTCCTGCGAGTTGATGTATTCGTCTGGAAGGTACGAAGGCAGATCGACGGATACTTCCGACGGCTGCAGGCGTGGAGCGTCGTCGCCGCGTAGCACGCGCTTCACGGTTTCGTCGAGCATCCGGAGATACATGTCGAAGCCGACGGCGTGCACGAATCCTGATTGCTCCGGGCCGAGCAGATTTCCCGCGCCACGCAGCTCGAGGTCCTTGAGCGCGATCTGGTAGCCGGCGCCGAGCTGGGTATGATGTTCCAGAATTGTCAGCCGACGATTCGCATCTTCGTCGATCGAGTCGGGCACCAGCAGATAGCAGCTCGCGCGGCGGTGAGACCTGCCAACGCGTCCACGGAGTTGATAGAGCTGCGCCAGGCCAAAAGTGTCGGCGCGGTTGACGAACATCGTATTTGCATTCGGAACATCGAGACCGGATTCGACGATCATTGTCGATACGAGAACGTCGATCTCGCCGTTGACGAAGCTGCGCATGACTGTCTCCAGCTCCCGCTCGCGCATTTGCCCGTGCCCGACACCAACGCGCGCGCGCGGTACGACACGACGAATGTGCTCGGCGACGCCGTCGATGGTCTCAATGCGGTTGTGGACGAAGAACACCTGACCGCCGCGGTCCAGCTCACGCGAAATACCTTCGTCGATCAGGCCATCGTCCCACGGTTCCACGTAGGTGAGCACCGGCGATCGGTCGCGCGGCGGGGTCTGCATTAACGTCATGTCGCGCAAACCGGCGAGCGACAGATGCAGCGTTCTTGGAATTGGCGTGGCCGTCAGGGTCAACACATCGGTTTCGAGACGAAGTCGCTTCAGTCGTTCCTTGTGTTTGACACCAAAACGATGCTCCTCGTCAATCACGATTAGACCAAGATTCGCAAAATGAACGTCAGCGCTCAGTAAACGATGCGTGCCGATGACGATGTCGACCTTGCCCGCCTTGAGGTCAGCGAGGATCGAGGCCTGTTCTTTCGGCGACTGAAAGCGACTGAGGGTCTGAACGTTTATCGGAAAGTCCGCGAGCCGATCGCCGAACGTTCGCGAGTGCTGATCGGCAAGAATGGTAGTGGGCACCAGCACCACAACCTGCCGCTCAGATTGCACGGCTTTGAAAGCCGCTCGCACCGCGATCTCTGTTTTGCCATATCCGACGTCGCCGACGAGCAGGCGATCCATCGGTCGCGGCTTCTCCATGTCGCCTTTGACGTCGGTAGTCGCCGTGCGTTGGTCGGGAGTGTCCTCGAACAGAAATGAAGATTCGAGCTGTCGCTGCCAGACGGTATCGGGTACGTGAGGCGGTCGCGTAGCAACCTTTCTGCGAGCGTAAAGATCGAGGAGCTCGACCGTCATCTCCTGAATCGCAGCGCGAGTTTTGTCGCGTTGTGATGCCCAACGCTTTCCGCCCAATGCGTGCAGGCGAGGTGGAGGCCCGTCCGACGTGATATCGTCTGCCGAGCGGTAACGCTCGATTTGATCGACGCGGTATAAGGGGACGTTCAGCCTGTCGCCGCCTTCGTACTCGATGACCGCCACTTCGACCGTAGTCTCGCGCACGAACATCTTCTCGATGCCCCGGTAAATCCCCACGCCGTGCTCGAGGTGAACGACGTAGTCGCCGGGCTTGAGTGCGGTGAGGCTCTCGAGTGCGCTGCCAGTCGCATAACGTCTAGCGCGTCTGAAGCGACGCTCGCGACGGAAGATCTCGTGGTCGGTGAGAACGCGATAACCGGAGAACCCTTCGCCGCGCGGCGGAATGACGAAGCCGCCATCGATGACGCCGATCGCGAGACTCGCGGGCGACACGCGGTCGTCATTCAGCAGCTCGTCGAGTCGCTCCGCCTGGCCGGCGTTGTCGCAAAGAATGACGGTTGGAATTCCGTCGGCGACAACTTGCTTCAGCCGCTTGATGTCGCGACCAATCTCCTCCGGAGGTCGAAACGGAAACTCGATCGATGCCTGGTCGCCCGAGATCTCGATCGCTCCGAACGCGGCAACGGCGCGCAGCGTGACATCGGGCGCCTCGAACAGCTCGTCACGACTGGGCGTGTCCTCGCCGCGGCGGCGTGCGAGATCAATGTGGTGTTGTGCCTCGGCCCACGTGCGCTCCATCTCCGGCTTGAGATGGGTGCCCTGCGGAATGACAAGGACCGTATCGGGCGGGAAAAGCGCGCGGATAGAGGAACGTTCGGGCTCGAGGTCTCCGGTTTTGATTTGTCCGTCAACAGGCAGCACGAGCGCGAGCTCAGCGTCGCGCGTGGAGCGTTGGGTGAGGAGATCGAAATGCCGGAGCTCTGTGATCTCATCGCCCCAGAACTCGAGACGAACGGGCTCGGCCATGCCGAAGCTGTAGATGTCGAAGATTCCGCCACGGACGCTGAACTGCGCGACATCTTCCACCATGAGGACCCGCTCGAAGCCGATCGTTTCAAGGTGTTCGGCGAGTGCTTCCGGCCGCCGGGTATCGCCCTTCCGGATTTCCAGTCGCGCGGACGCCAGCGCGCGTGGCAATTGAGTGCGTTCGAGGAGCGCGCGACTGGTGGTTACTACTATACGTAGGTCACCCCGGCCAATCCGCTCCAGGGTTTCCACCCGTTCTCCAGCGATCTCGGCGTGGGCCTCCGCCTCGCCGAAGCTTTCGCGCGGCGGGTAAAACGCGACAACTTCAGGCTCGACGAGCGTGCTCAGGTCGGCGAGCCAGCGTTCGGAATCGGACACATCGTCGCTGACGACGACAAAAAAGCGTTGGTGTAGCGCGGCTGTCAGTGCAGCGATCAGAACGGCATCGCTGGACCCGTGAAGACCTCCGACAATGCAGCGACGGCTCGGACCGGGCACGTTCTCCTGCAGCTCGCGGAATTCCGGGAGTCGGTCAACGAGCGAGAGCAGTTGTGGCAGCGGCATGGCGCAAGCTAAACCCGGCTTTCGGCAGCAGGTAGCCGCGCGAAAGCGTACTGTAAGTAGCAACTCCGGGCTTGACCGCAGCGACTACAAAGCTGCAAATTGTATACAAACACCGGAGGGGAGATTCGAGCAATGAAACCTGGAATTCTATTCGGAGCGGGAGCGCTATTGCTCGGCATGGTTACAGCCCCATCCGAAGCGCAGACTGCGCGCCGCGGCCCGCCAATCATCCAGATCTATTCGGATAACGGCGTCGACTATGTCGGCACGAGCAGCTACATCACGCCGCGGATCGAAGTCGCCGAGAACGCCTACGTGTTCGCCGTCGAGATGGACATGGACGGAGAGATCCAGGTTCTTCATCCAGACTACCCCGGCCTTTCCGTCAGAATAGCAGCGAACAGATCGCTGCAACTGCCGAATTTCTTTGCTGGCTTTAATAGCTCCCGCTATGGTGGTGGTTACGCGAGCTATGATCGCGGCTACTATGGTGTTGAGGATTCGCGTGGGACCGTCATCGCCCTCGCTTCTCGCGTGCCGTTTAACCTCGAGAAGCTCGAAAGCGCGGGTGACTGGGACGTAGTTGCAATCCGCCGGCTGATGGAAAATCGGCCACCACTTTCGGCTGCAGCATCGCTTGCCGCATACATCGGGCAGCCGGGCGAGCCGATCGGTCGTGACTACCTGCGCTTCGAAGGCGGCAGCCGTTACGGGTATCCATACTACGCCAACGCTTATAACAGCTACTACTCTCCTTGCGCATTTTACGGGTACCGCTTCGCGTTTCTCCAGGTGCAGGCGTTGTCGTTGTATAGCCAGCTGCAAGCTGCAGGACGCGGCGTGCGGCTCGCCGGCTACGATATCTGCGGCACTCCGATTTTCGTATCCGGCTACGCGAACGGCGGACAAGGCACGCCGGTTGGCCACTTCCCGCCGCCGCGCGGGCGCGGTGACACGACTGTCTTTCCAAAGTCGCGACTCCCACATTCGCCAATACCGCGCGGATCGACGGTCTTCAGCAACACTGACGATGCGATGCCGATTCAGCGCGGTGGCGGCGTGCCGCAAACCATCGAAGCGCCCGAAGTACGGACCAAGGCGATTGCGCCAAGAAGTCGACGTTATGAGCCATATCCACAGCTGGAGCCGCTGCCCGGAGCAGTGACATTGCCGCAGAGTCGTCAGCCGGTAGAGCGCGCAACAGTTCCGCGCGGCGAGGCTAACGGCGCCAGCGCGCGACCGGTTCCGCAATATCGTCAGGAACCGCGAGTCGAGTCTGCACCGATGAGAGCGCCGGATCGTCCGCGGGAATACTCGCCGCCGCCGGTAATCCGCGAGCGGCCGTACTCACCGCCGCCCGTGATTCACGAGAGGCCATCCTCACCAGCGCCCGCTCCACCGCCGCGCGCGGAACCGACTACGCGAAGCGAGCCGCCGCGAACTCCGCCGCCATCGCGAGGAAACTGACCGTTTGAAAAAAGAGGGCTGCTAACCGCAGCCCTCTTTCGTTTCCGGGAGCCGAGAAGGCAAGGATTATATTTCTACGTTCCTCCCTCGTTCTCCCGCAAAAAGTCAGAGTTCTGTTTGAAGCTCGATCACATTCGCAACTTCTGCATCGTCGCGCATATCGACCACGGCAAGTCGACACTCGCCGATCGGCTGATCGAAGCGACAGGCATGCTCCAGAAGCGCGAAATGAAGGCGCAGGTGCTCGATACGCTCGACCTCGAGCGTGAGCGAGGCATCACCATCAAGCTGAACGCTGTGCGCATGACGTACGTGGCGGGCAACGGTCAGGAGTACGAGCTCAATCTGATCGACACGCCGGGACACGTGGACTTCACCTACGAGGTCTCACGCTCGCTCGCAGCGTGCGAAGGCGCGATTCTCGTCGTCGACGCATCGCAGGGTATCGAGGCGCAGACGCTGTCCAATCTTTTTCTGGCAATGGACGCCGGGCTCGAGATCATCCCGATCCTGAACAAAATCGACTTACCCGGCGCCGAGCCGGAGAAGCGCCGCAAAGAAGTCGCGGACCTGCTGGGGATCGAGGAAAGCTCGATTCTGCTCGTTAGCGCTAAGGAAGGAATTGGCATCGATGCGCTATTGGAGGAAGTCGTGCGCAAAGTGCCTCCACCAACCGGCGACGAGACGGCTCCGCTGCGCGCGCTGATCTATGACTCCTACTACGACAAGTATCGCGGTGCGATTCCGAGTGTCCGCGTCGTCGATGGCGTGATCAGAAAGGGTACGCACATCACCTTCGGCGCCAGCGAATCAGTCTACGAAGTCGACGAAGTCGGGTACAACCAACTGCGCCAGGTACCAACGGACCAACTCGGACCTGGCGAAGTCGGTTACGTGGTGGCGAGCGTGCGTTCAGTCAGTGAGACGCGAGCCGGCGATACGATCTTCGACGCCGACAATCATGCAACGGATCCACTTCCCGGCTACCAGGCGGTAAGGAGCTTCGTCTTCGCCGGACTCTATCCGACCGACACAACACAGTACGAGACTCTGCGCGACGCACTCGAGAAGCTGAAGCTCAACGACGCTTCGCTGAACTACGAGCCGGAGACATCGACCGCACTGGGCTTCGGTTTCCGCGCCGGCTTTTTGGGCCTGCTGCACATGGAGATCGTGCAGGAACGATTGAGTCGCGAGTTCGATCTCGATCTCGTCACCACCGTACCGTCGGTCGAATACAAGGTCTATATGACCGACGGCACGATGAAGCTGATCGAGAATCCGTCGCTGATGCCAAATGCGCAGATTGTCGATTACGTGGAGGAGCCGTACGTCAAAGCACGCATCATGGTGCCGGCGGAATACATTGGCCCAATCATGACGCTCGGCACCGAGCGGCGCGGTGTCTACAAGAACATGACTTACCTCGACACCCAGCGTGTCGAGCTGGATTGGGAATTTCCGCTCGCGGAAATCATCCT
>DATFHK010000066.1:0-2190 GCA_035248505.1 Gemmatimonadaceae bacterium
ATTCCACCCGCGCCGATGCGCTCGAGCAACCAATAGCGACCCAGCAGAGTGCCGGGCTCTAGTGGGGCGGTTCGGCTGAAAGTCTCATGCAGGCTGGATGACGACATACCTTCCGCGGATTGACGCGCAGATGCCGATAGCGACAGCCGGTGGCGGGTGGCAGCGCTGTCCGGGACAAAGCTAGTATTGGGGGAGCGATGCGCAAATCATTGTGGAATGCAGACTCGCGGCGTGAGCTCGTCGAGCGGCTGGGCCGGCTAAAGGCGGACACGCAGCCCAGGTGGGGGAGGATGAGTGCGCCACAAATGCTCGCGCATCTCATCGACTGGATGCGCATGGCGAACGGCGAGCTGGAAGTCGCTGCGTGGCACCGGCGACATCTGCGGCGGGCTCCGCTCAAGCAGATGCTGATCTACTGGATCCCGATACCCAAAGGCGTGCCCACCGCGCCGGAGCTGACCAAGCGAGCGGTCACTGACTGGACCGGCGAGTGCGCAGAGATGTGCCGTTACATCGATTCGTACGCAACGCGTGATCCGACGCTTGCGTGGCCGGAGCACCCGGCATTCGGCAACCTCACCACCCGCGCGTGGGGCGTGCTCGGCTATCGTCACACCGATCACCATCTGCGACAGTTTGGGGTGTGATTTTCCATGCGTTCAGCAAAACTCTTAGTGTCATGCCGCCATCGCTAGGCCTCTGGCAGGCTCAGATCCAGATCGTACATCTCGACGCGACGGCAGCGCTCGCAGCGAAAAACGTCCAGAGGTAGAACTCCCTCGGTGACGTCCGCCCATTCGCCGAGCAGCAGGTGCCAGCCGCCACTGGTGCCGCCGACACGAATTGGGACCTGGCCGAGGGACTGCATGGGAGTCTTGCACGCGGCGCAAACTGGTTCCGGCATCTTCGAGCTCCTTTCGGGTGGCTGATTCGGTCTACGTTAGTAGCCGCTGTTTGTTTGACCAGTAGGTCTTCCACGGATCGGTTTTGAGGCGGCGTAGCCGATCGCGGATGTTCGTCGCACCCCAGCTCGCGCTGCCGCCGAGCCTCGCCAGCTCCTCCCACTTCATCGGCACCGACATTGTCGCACGCGGCGTGGCTCGTGTAGAGAACGCCGCGACCGCGATCGACGTGCGGTAGTTGCGCTTGTAATCGATCAGGATCTTGCCGCGGCGCGCCGATTTATCGAACTCGGTTATGTATCGGGCGGATTGGTCGCTCATCTCGGTCGCCACCGTCCGCGAAAAAGCGAACACCGTGTCCCAGTCGTGCTCGGCGCGGAACGGAACGACGACGTGCAGACCCTTGCCGCCAGTGGTCTTGACCCAGCTTTCGAGTTCGCGCTTCTCCAGCAACGAGCGCAAGCGACGCGCGGCGGCGACGACCTCGGCCCAGCTCACGCCGGGGCCTGGGTCGATGTCAAAAATGACGCGATCCGGCCGCTCCACTGCCGATACCAGCGCGTTCCAGGTGTGCCATTCGACGACACCCGATTCGACCAGCGCGACCAGCGCGTCACGGGAATCGATGTAGCAATACTCGCCGGTCTTCTTCTTCTCCTCGATTTCCATGCGCGGCACCGCGGGGGCAACGAAGCGCTGATCGCGCTCCGTATGGTGCACGAATTTCGCCTGGCTGCGCAGCGCGTCCTCGCGGGTGATTGTCGCCGTCGCTCGTACGAGCGTGAGCGGGCGATTCTTCACGTGCGGGAGAACCCAGTCGGCGATCTCTGCGTAGAGCCCGGCGAGATCCGCGGTGCTCAACCCAACTTTCGGAAGCAGGAGCTTCGGTGCCGCGGCCTTCGCCGGCGGCGGCGCGACTTCACGCTCGCGTGCCACTTCGCGCGGTTTCTTGTCCTTCCGGAATCCCTGCAGTGACGGATGTCTGATGCGACCGTCGCCCGTCCACTCGGTGAACTCCACTTCCGCGACAAGCTGCGGCTTGACGTAGTGCGCGTTTCTTCCCAGCCAACCTGGCGGCAGTGGATCGAACGGCGACTTGTCGATCGAGATCTTCTCGAGGTCCCGTCGCAGCTGTCGGCCAAACGACGCGCTCCAACCCGTGCCGGTTCCAACCTTGCCCGCGAAGCGCAGACAGTCGCGCTCGTAGTAGCCGACCAGAATCGAGCCGACGCCCACGCGTGACCCAGATGGGTCGGTGAAGCCGCCGACCACGAACTCCTGCCGCTTG
>DATFHK010000067.1:0-4798 GCA_035248505.1 Gemmatimonadaceae bacterium
GCCCCACACCAGAAGTATCAGCGAAACCGTCCACCATATCCTGTTGATGATCGGATCGTACTCCTGCGTACGCGCCCACCAGTCGCGATCGAACAGGGTCAGAGCGCCAGCAGCGGGCGTCGCCGATCGAGCCAGGTGCACCGTGTCGGTCACGATCCAGTTGTGGTGCCAGCGGTAGAATCCGGGCAGGAACATCGACAGCGGGATGATCAGGCACCACAGCCAGCGGCGCGGGGCTGTCGCGGGCAGCAACCGCTCGATCGAAACGCCGATCAGGGTAAGGAGGGCACCGACCGCGTTCACGTACAGAATGCAAAGCATGGCTTTCTTACGGTTTCCCAGCTCGGGCGGTTTCTATAGTTGGCCTGCACTGCCGTCGGCGGGGCCGACCGGCTGAAACCGGCGCCTCCCGACCTGCGTAGATAACTGATAACTTAGTTATTCTTTCTACCTTCGGCCACCCGGAGTTGATCATGGCGGTATCCGTGAAGGAGCGGTTGTCTCTATTGTGGATCTTCGCGCTGTTGAACTACCTGTATGCGGACGTGGTGGCGTTGTTCGCCATCGCCGGATCGGGAAATTCGTTCGACCCTCTGCCACCAGCGGCGCTCATGGGCTCGGCGATCCTGATGGAAATCCCCATCGCCATGATTCTGGCGTCCCGACTGCTTCCGTTTAGAGCGAACCGGCTGGCGAATATCGTCGCGGCTGCGATCGTAACTCTCGTAAACGGTTTCCTGACCTTCGTCCCTCCTCTCCTGGGCTGGGGCCGGCCGCCTGCTTTTGCAGAGTACTTGTTCTTCGCAACGATCGAAACGGTGTGCACCGTCTACATCGTCTGGCAGGCGTGGACGTGGTCAGAGGTTGAGCCGGCACCTCAGCGCGCCATGGAAACCGGGCTCAGCCCTACGCCGTAGATAACTGAAAACTTAGTTCTTACTATCGCCCACCTGTCCTGGAGCCCATATGCTCACGATCGATCAACCGTCACCGCTCGTCACTGCCAGAATGGCGGGCGCACTCTGGCTCGCCGTCATCGTCATCAGCACCCTCGCCGTGTTCGGCCCAGCCATCATCGTGGCCGGTGACGCCGCTGCCACCGCAAAAAACATCCTCGGCGCCGAGCTCGCCTTCCGACTCGGCGTCGTCGAAGAGTTCGTCGGAGGCGCCTGCTACGTCGGCGTCACCGTGCTGCTTTATCAGCTGCTGAAGCCGGTCAGCCGAAACCTCGCATTGTTCTCTGCGGCGTGCGGAGTCATCGGCATCACCGTCGGAGCCGGACTCACCGTCCGCGATCTCGGCATTGTCTCGATTCTCAGAGCCGCGGAGGCCGCCCCCTCCGACGCCTCCCAGCTTCAGACGGTCGCGCGTGCCGCGATCATGGCGTTTGGACTCGGCTTCAAAGTCTCGATGGTCTACTTCGGGCTGCAGTGCGCGACGGTCGGGTACCTGATCGCGCGCTCCGGCTTCATTCCGCGCGTCGTCGGCATACTGCTCGGCGTTGGTGGCTCATTCTACGTCATCAGCTCGCTGACCTATCTGATTTCGCCGGCGCTGGGCAGCGTGCTGTCACCCATCGTCATTCCGGTCGCCTTCCTCGGTGAAGGATCGACGACGCTCTGGCTCCTGCTCAAGGGAGTCAACGTCGAGAAATGGAGACAACTTGCGGCGTCGACATCGGCCGGGCTGGCGGCGGCATGACGCGCAACACCAACGCACGCATCGCCGGCGTCGCCTACCTGCTTTACATCGGCGTCGCGTTTCCATCGATGGTGATGTTCAGCAAGGTGACGGCTGGCGCCGATGTAAGCGCGAAGCTCGCCAGCGTTGCCAGGCACGCCAACGACCTGCGCCTGATGCTGGTACTCGACCTCGTCGGGGTTTTCTGCGCCCTGACCTTGGCGGTTACGCTCTACGGAATCACGCGCGAGGAAGACAACGAGCTCGCGATGTTCGGTCTCGTTTGTCGCGCCGGCGAAGGAATTCTCGCCGCGATCCTGATCGGCACCAACGGATTGCTCTGGTTAGCAACGATCAACGGGCCGGCCGCACCGGACATACCAACCGCCAACACCATCGGTACGCTGTTGCTGAAGATCGGTGGCTGGCAGACTGCTTCGGCCGCCACCCTGTTCGCGGTTGGCAGCACGGCGTTTTGCTATCTGCTCCTTCGCGGCCGAATGATTCCCGCCTGGCTCGCCTGGGTCGGCATGGTTGGTTCGGCGATCGTCGCAGTCGGCGTACCGCTGGAGCGGATTAGCGTTGTCACCGGTTCACCTGCACAATTGATGTGGATTCCGATCGCCGTCTTCGAGATAACGGTCGCGGTCTGGTTCATCATCAAGGGCGTCGCGCCGGCCAGACGCCGAGTGATGGCATAGGAGTTCGCATGACGTCGACGAGCTATCGACCCGCCGCTTACACGCCGGATGCCGTAATCGATCGCGGCTCGCTGCCGGTCATCGAGCGCGTCCTCACGCTGGACGTCCTGCGCGGCATCGCCGTCGGTGGGATTCTGCTCGCCAACGTCATCGTCTTCTTTGGCCTGACATTTCTCTCGAAAGAGCAAGTAGCTGCGCTGGCGACGACCACCGCGGATCACGCGGCGCAGTGGTTCGAGCACGTGTTCATCGACCAGAAGTTTTACTCGATTTTCTCGCTGCTCTTTGGGATCGGATTCGGAATCCAGCTCACACGCGGTGGCGACGCCGCCCTTCCGAGATTCAAGCGGCGACTGCGCATTCTGCTGGCGATTGGCGCCATTCACGCCTTCTTCATCTGGGCAGGCGACATTCTCATGCTCTATGCGCTGCTCGGCTTCACTCTCCCGTGGTTTGCACGAAAATCCGACCGCGACCTGATCAAGTGGTCAGTGATTCTTCTTGCGACTCCGACCGCTCTGTATGCGGTCACTCTGACGCTTTGGTTTGCGACGAATCAACACGCTGGCACAGCAAACTCCGGCGTGCCTGCGCAAATCTTCCAGTTCTTCGAGAATATCGGCCGCGGTGGATTCAAGGACGCACTCATCGGCAATCTCGTATTTCTGGCGGGCCGCTGGGCTGATCTTTTCTTCACGGTTCGTTTTCCCAAAGTCCTCGGCATGTTCCTCATCGGACTCTGGACCGTACGCCGGGGAGTCGCCACGGCCCCTGCAAATCACCGCGCGACGCTGGTCAAGTGGGCGGCAAGCGGCTGGGCGATCGGCTTGCCAGCGAACATCGCCGCCGCGCTGGTTTTCGAACAATCCCAGTATCTTCCGCCAAATGCCGGCGGCTTGATCGGCACTGCACTCCAGGGAGTTGGAGTTCCGATGCTGGCGCTCGGCTACGCTTCGACGGTTGCTCTGCTCGTCATCCGCGGACGCGGACTGATCACCGCCTTCTCCCCCATGGGCCGCATGGCGCTCACGAACTACTTGATGCACTCGCTGATTTGCGTCACGCTGTCCTATGGATTCGGTTTCGGCATGTGGTGGCACACCGGCCCTGCCAAAGCGATGGCAATCGCGGTTGCGATCATCGCTGTTCAAATCCCGCTCAGCGCGCTGTGGCTCTCGCGATTCCGCTATGGCCCCGTCGAATGGATTTGGCGACGGCTCACGTATCGCCGTCCGCTGGCGATGCGGATCGAGCCGGCGACGCTATGATCGCGGCGACTCGACAACCACCGCTGGCTTACCGGGACCAGGCTCGCCGCCCGAGGGCGCTGGCGCTTTCGTATCGTCACGTCCCTCGTCAGCCCTCTTCTCTTCGCCAATTTCCGGCAGCGATTCGGCTTTGATCCAGCCGTGCTCGGCCGCGTGCCGAGCGGCGTCGAGAGTATGCTCTACGAGCACCAGCATCGATCCGGCAGCCAGTACTTCCTCCGCCAGCTTCTTCACACTGGTCGATCGCTCCGGATTGTCGGTGACATCGCGGATGTAAATCGCTTTCACTCGATTCGGAAATTCGCTGACGATGTGCCGGTAGATCTCCGGATCCTGCTGACTGCTGTCGCCAATGAGAATGAATTCCAGCTCTGGATTTAGAGTCATTATGTCGCGAATCGTGCCGGCCTTGTGCTCCAGATGCCGAGAGGGCGACAGCAATCCAAGGCCAATGTCCCAGTCGCGCAGCAGCAGCGGACCGCGCGGAATCTTCTGGATCTCCATGAATTCAGCGATGACGTCGAAGATGTTCCACGGGCTGCTTGACACGTAGTAGATCGGATTCCTGTCTTTGCCGCTCGCGCCGTCCCGGAGAGCACGATAAAAAGCGGCGACGCCCGGAAATGGGAGTCGTGTGCGAGCATTGCCCAGCATCACGGTTCGCGCAGCCTGCAGAAAGTTGGAGACGCGCGATTGGATGACCGTATCGTCGATGTCACTGATCACGCCGAAGCGTGCGCTTTTCGCCGGCACGAACACTTCACCATCGGCGTCGACAGGCTTCACATCTGGAAGGAGCGCGACGAGAGAAATCTTGTACTTGTTCCACTCATCGTCGCCTGAGACAGGCTGGCTCGAGGCGAGCCAGCCGCTGAAGAATCCTTCGTCGTCGGCTCTCATTACTGTTGTAGTCCCAGCGTAATCGACTTTCACGCTGGCGAAGGGAATCGGGTCAGCCTCCGCACGCCGAAAGGTGTTGAGCAGATTTCTGAACATCGAATCGCTGTCGGTGCTGGTGCTCACGTTGCGCACCTCGAGCACCCGGCCGTTCACGTGCGCGCGTGTTGAATTGCCGTAGCCGTGGTAGGCGAGGATCTCGATCGGATCCCGGCGAAAGATGGATCTAACCGAGCGCGTTAGAATCTTTAG
>DATFHK010000068.1:0-14965 GCA_035248505.1 Gemmatimonadaceae bacterium
GCCAGTGCACTGCGCATCGGCGGTAACGCGGTGCCGGGATCAGCGATCTTGAGCGCGCGCACAGCTTGCCACAAAGAGTTGTAGGCGGCGTGCAGATCCTTGTTGACGACGGCGCCGCCCGCGTCGGCGGGCTCGCTTTCCTCGAGCTGTGGCGCGGTGTCACCCGGTTGCATTGGCTCGCCACCGGTCTCCTCGTTGGAAAGAATTTCTCCAACGCGCCGACGAACCCTGTCCTCGAGATCGCCAATCTCGTTGGAGCGGTTAACGAGCTCAGTGCGAGCAATCTTCGGCTGATCTTTGACCAGCTTCTCCGCCATCATCACCAGCATCCGCTGGCTGACCGCCGAGCTGTCGAGCGGAGGCGGCGCCGCGGCTTCAATGGCGAGTGAATCGTACTCACTGGCGCGAATGATTCTGATCGTGCGCGTGTCGGATGTGCCGGCGCCAGGTCCGCTGAGCGTATTCCCATCCTGCACGATTGCGCGCATCGAGACCACGTCGCCTTCGGCGAGGTTGAGCGAGGAGAGGTCGAGCGTCGCTCTCATTGTGGCGCTGCGATCTCTGTTGAACTGAATCGCCGGCGTATTGATTGTCCGCGATTTGAAGATTTCACCCGCGCCACTGGTTACGAGGTACTCGAAATGGCCTTGTTGCAGCCCGACGTCGTCGCTCGCATTTGCGACCAGCTGCAACGTGAGGCGTGGCGTTCGCAGCGCGGTGTCGTGCACGGGCGAGGAGAGAACCACTCTCGGGAGTTCGTCCGATTGCGGCGCAAGGACGATCACACGCTCGAAGCCGCCATCAGTGAATCTGAGCGCGGCTGGTTGCGCTGGCATGGCGAGCGACACCGACCATCCGTCTCCGGTGCGCGCAACGCTAAGCGAGTTTGCGGCGGCGGCTCGAATGCCGGCAGGAGATCCATTTCCCCGAACGACGATTGCACTGCCGACAAATGCGTTGATGGATGATGGATCGCGAAGGGTGACGGCCGGCAGCGATGTGTAGGCGGGCGGCGTCACCCGCGCTTCGATTGCGTCGAGTCTGCTGCGAATGCCTCCACTTTCGTGTCCATAAATAGCCACAGACGGATGTCCGCTCGGATACATGTGCATCAATGGCCCTGATGGCGATACGTACTGGAATGCAGAGGCCAATAAGAGCGCGATTACTGCGATCAAGAGCGGCTTGCGAATTCCTTCCAGGGTGGCGCGCTGAACATTTGCCCGGGCGACGATCGCGTCCATCGCCGGCGCGAAATCGGATCGCGGCTGTTCCACTCGGGTGACCAGAGCGTACTCGAGCCGCGGAATGCGTTGCTCCAGCCACAACGCAACCTGCTGCACGCGCAAGGCACGACGCTCACGCCAGAGCAGAACCACAACGCTCGAAATTCCGAAGGCCAGAGAGATGAGCGCCAGGGTCGGTCCTTCCACGAGCGTGGATGTCGCGAACCACACAAAGCCAAGTATGGCCCCGACGGCGTAAGTCACCGCGATGCCGAGTATCAGTGCGCGGAGCACAGCGGCCCCGATGATGATCGACCGCGCGCGACGAACGGTTTGAAGAGCTGTCATGCCGCGCGTGCAGGATCGAGCGACAATGTCGAAACGTCGACGTGGTGACGCGAGCGACGCCGCACCAACAACTCGGCGATGGCAGCGAGAAGCGCCAGGGCGAGCAGCCACCGCGTGAATGGCGATTCGATATCTGCCGGGCTGGTGAACGCGCTGCGCGGGGCAAGGCCACGTCCACCAGCCAATCGGGATACTTGGGCAGGATCGGCGGGCGACAGCGCGGCTCGTTGTGCGCACGGTCCCGACAGCACTCGAACGAGCTCAACGAAATCCTTACGGATGGCGAGATCGCCAATCGGTGTAACCGGGATTGCAACTGATCTCACGCAGCTGTTGCGAGCGTCCTGCTCGATTGCGGCCGGCTCACCGTCGACCCATCGCGCAATGACCTCGCTACCACTGAGCGACTGCGGCGAGAACGACCACCGCCGCTCGAACGGCGCAATCACCGTCGTCTGGCCGACTATCACGCCTCCGATTGTATCGATCGGAGCACGCGCGACTGCGCCTCGCGGTTGCAGGGACTCAGGCCAATCGATGAGGATGCCGCTGGCGATTGCCTGGCGCGACTCGCTGCGGTCGAGGAAGACGCTGTCGGCTGCACGAGCGCCGAGCAAGGCGATGGTAGTCGCCAGGGGGTCGGTCGGCGACGCATTCGTTCGAGCCGCCGATGCCGACGACGCGGGTTGCACATCTGACGGCATTTGCAGCAGCCGCGCTCCACCTGGCCAAAGCGCACGAACCGAATCGGTGGCTGCGTCAAACTCCTCAGCTGCAAATGGAGACACGATCACAAGCTGAATGCTGTCGGCGCGCTCGCGGAGAGTGCTGGCGGCGCGCAGCGCTGCAACGAGTGCTGCGCTGAGATTGCCGCGGTGGCTTGTCGGGCGCAGCGATCTCAGGCTGTCGAGCGCGTTCGTCCTGACAATGCGCGCCGACGAATCGAACAGAACAATCGCATCACCGTCAGAGTATGCCACTCGCGCGCTGTCTCGCAGCGCAATCGAGTCTCCTACCGATCGTGAGATATCGACAACGATGACTTTGGCTTGCGCACGCCGCGATTGCTGGAGGATCGGCTTGGCGAGCGCCGCACCGGCAGCGACGACCGTAATTACACGCAACACCAGCAACGCCACATCGGACGGTCTTCGTGCTGCTGCGATGGTGGTCGCGCGCGTCTCGGGCACAAAGCGCGCAGTCGGCAAAATGCTCGACCGCGGCTGACGCATCACGATGAAGTGAAGCGCGACCACAGCGGCTGCTGCTGCCAGTGATACGTAGAGAAAACCAGGCGCCAAGAATGTCATGCGATTGCCGACACTCCACGCGGCGCCGTGATCCGTCGGATCAAATGCTCGGTGCTTTCCTCACCCACTACTGCAACCGAGTAAGACACTCCGACGTCCGCCAGGTCGTGCGCCACCCGCTCGCGCCAGTCTCTGAACGCCGCGAGATATGCATCACGCGTAGCGCCGGTTAACGCTCGGCGGATCGACGTGTGCTCGGGATCGGTGACCGTGGACGAACGCTGTGGTGGATCCAACTCGTCCGCGGCAACGACGTGTATCGCGTGAAGCTCACGCCCCGCTGCAACCAGTCTGCCGGCAGTGACGACAATTTCGTCGAAATCGCCGAGGAAATCGCTGACGATTGCGAGGCGTCCTGCCGACTGCGCGGCGACCGAAAGTACCGAGGCAGTCGCGCCTCGACCCGAAGGTGCGGTTTCCGCAATGGTGCGGACGATCTCCTGAACTGCGCCACGTCGCGTGCGGGGAGGCACGAGCGCGGGATCGTCTACACCCGCGATTGCGATCCCCACCGGATCACCGGCATTGCGCGCAACCGCGCAAAGGCCGACGGCAACCTGCGCCGCGAATCGCCACTTGCCAAGCGTGTCCACAGGAAATGCCATCGACGCGCTCGCGTCGAGCACGATCATCGTCGGCAGAATCGCTCGGTCGTTGGAGAGTCTGATGTACGCGCGATCGGTCCGCGCGAAGAGCTTCCAGTCGACACGCCGCGGATCGTCGCCCTGGCGATAGGGGCGATACTCGCTGAACTCCGCCGAGATGCCACGCAATCGCGACGTGTGCGCTCCGGGAATTCCACCGCGCACCGTTCCACGCGCCGGCCATCTGATCCCGCGCACCGCATCGAACAGCGCCGCGAAATCGTCGCGCAGCTCAGGCACTCAAATCCTGATCTCCGACTTGGGCGGCTTCACGCGCTCCAATAGCTCGTCGATGATCTGCTCGGCGCCGATTCCTTTCGCCTCGGCGGCAAAATTGGGCAGGATGCGATGACGCAGCACCGGACGCGCGACGCGAAGGATGTCAGACGGCGAAACCGCGAACCTGCCCGCCAGCATCGCATTCGCCTTGGCGCCGAGTATCAGCGACTGTCCAGCGCGTGGACCCGCGCCCCAGCGCACGTATTTCTTGACCAGATCACTGACATCTGATTCCGCGGGTCGAGTCGCTCTCACCAATTGCGCGGCGTAACGCAGCGCCGGCTCCGCGGCTGGAATGTCGCGCACCATCCGCTGCAGCGCGCGAGCGGATTCGCCGCTTATGACGGGCGACAACGGCTCCGCCTCAGCGCCAGTCGTCGCGCGCAAAATTCCGATCTCCGCGCTCTCGTCCGGATACCCGATGCGAATGTCGAACATGAATCGATCGAGCTGGGCTTCCGGCAGCGGATACGTGCCCTCCTGCTCGATCGGATTTTGCGTCGCCAATACAAAGAAAGGCTCGGGCAGCGGCATCGTTTCACCGGCAGCGGTGACACGATGTTCCTGCATTGCCTCCAATAACGCCGCCTGGGTCCTTGGCGGAGCTCGATTTATTTCGTCCGCAAGCAGAATGTTGGCGAAGACCGGACCACGGGCGAAGCGGAACGATCTCGCACCTGTCGCAGAGTCCTCTTCCATGATTTCAGTGCCGGTGATGTCGCTGGGAACGAGATCGGGCGTGAACTGAATTCGTTTGAACTCGAGATCCATTGCCTCGGCGACGCTGCGAATCATCAGCGTCTTTGCGAGTCCCGGCACGCCTACAAGCAGCACGTGACCGCCTGCCAGCAGCGCGATCAGGATCTCTTCGATGACTGCTTCCTGACCGACGATTCGCTTACCGACCTCGGCGCGCAATCGGGTTGCGGAAGCGAGCAGATCTTCACGCGAGGATGACTGTTGTTTTGCGGGAATGGACTGGATCGCCATGAGCCGCCGACAGAGGGATTGTAAAAGCCTAAAGCTAACGGATTGCGAGGGGCGCGGCCGCTCCTCATAATTGGAATCCCAGCCGAGTGAGACCCCATGAAACAGTCACGGCGTGAGTTCGTTAAGAAAACGGGGATGGCGGCGGCAGCTGCTGCCGTTTCCGGTGTCCTTCCGCGTTCACTGGCCGCCCTGGCCAACACGGCGCCGGTCGAAATGCCGGACGACGCCGATGTCCGGGCCCTGATGATGGCCGCAATCAATGCCGCGAAAATGGCGGGTGCGAGCTATGCCGACGCGCGCATCGGGCGGTATCGACAAAGCTTCGTGTTCACACGCGAGCAGCAGATCGTTAACACCGTCGATACCGACAGCATTGGCGCTGGAGTGCGGGTGCTGGTCGATGGAACGTGGGGCTTTGGCGCGACAGAGACGTTGACGAACGACGGTGTCGCCGCTGCCGCTCGCGAAGCGGTCGCGATCGCAAAGGCTAATAGAATTGCCCGCGATCAGATGGTGCAGCTTACGCCCGTCGAAGTGTATCCGAACGCGACGTGGAAGAGCTCATTCACCACGGATCCGTTCACCGTTCCAATCGAGCAACGCGCTGACCTGCTGCTCAGGGCGAACGCGGAAGCGCTCAAGGTCAAGAACGCGAAATTCGTCAACTCCGGAATGTTCTTCGTGAAGGAGGATCGCAATTTCGCCTCGACCGAAGGGACGGTGACGTCGCAGACGATCGTGCGCACGTGGGTGCCCTTCACGATTACGGCTGTCGCGCCGGATAACTCGGATTTCCAGACGCGCAGCAACGTCGTGCAGCCGGCTGGACGAGGCTACGAATACGTGCTCGAGCAAGATCTCGTCGGCAATGCCGGCAAGTGGGCTGAGCAGGCAGTGCAGAAGCTCACAGCGAAGCCAGTCGAAGTCGGCCGCTACGATCTCGTACTGCACCCGACGCATCTCTGGCTCACCATCCACGAATCGATCGGTCATCCAACCGAGCTCGATCGCGCGCTTGGTTACGAAGCGAACTACGCGGGCACCAGTTTCGTCGCGCCCCCCGAGAAAATGCTCGGCAAGCTGCGCTACGGTCCCGAGTTCATGAACATTCAGGGTGACCGGTCGCAGGAAGGTGGCTGCGCTACTATAGGATACGATGACGAGGGCGTGAAGCCCGAGAATTTCCTGATCATCAAAAACGGCGTCGTCAACGATTACCAGACGACGCGCGAGCAGGCAAACTGGCTGAAGTGGTGGTACGATGCGCAGGGACGGCCGGCCCGCTCGCACGGTTGCTCGAATGGCGACTCGTGGAGCTCGGTACAGTTCCAGCGAATGCCCAACGTCTCACTGCTTCCCGGCAGCAAGGACATCGGCTGGGACGAGATCATTGCAGCGACGGATCGCGGTATCGCGATCGAAGGTGACGGCTCCTTCTCGATCGATCAGCAGCGCTACAACGCGCAGTTCGGCGGGCAGGTCTTCCACGAGATCAGAAACGGGAAGATCGTCGGCGTTCTGAAAGACGTCGCTTATCAGATGCGCACGCCGGATTTCTGGAATTCGATGGACATGATCGGCGGTCCAAAGAGTTACATGATGGGCGGCAGCTTCTTCGACGGCAAAGGACAGCCGCCGCAGATCAACGCCGTCAGCCATGGCTGCGTACCGAGTCGCTTCAGGAACATCAACGTCATCAACACGGGGAGGAAGTCATGAGCTCGCTTCCTTCCACGCGCGCGATCATGGCGCGCGATCGCGCGCAGGAGCTGATCGACAAAATCGTGAAGATGTCGAAGGCCGACGGTATCACCGTGACGATCGACAGCGGATATCAGGCAGATCTGCGTTTTGCAGACAACCAGGTGTCGACGGCAGGTGGCGTCAACCGCTCCCAGATCTTTATCGACAGCGCATTTGGCAAGCGTCACGCAGCGGTGAGCACCAATGATCCATCCGACGATTCGCTGCGGCGCACCGTGGCGCAGTCCGAGTTACTGGCGAAACTCTCGCCGGAAGATCCAGAGACGATGCCGCCACTCGGACCGCAATCTTACGCCGCGGTCAACGGCTTCTTCGATTCGACCGCTGACATTACGCCTGAAGAACGCGCGCGAGCCGCGCTGACTGCACTCGAGCCGGCGCGCAAAGCCGGCGATCTGAAGGCAGCCGGATTCATCGTCGTCACCGCTGGTGCCAACGCAATCGGAAATCGTAATGGCATGTTCGCCTACAATCGCGCGACGACCACCAACTACACGCTCACCGTTCGCACGACCGACGGCACCGGCTCAGGCTGGGCCGGCGCCGAAAATCCCGATTGGAAACAGCTCGATTTCGGCGCGATCTCCTCGCACGCGCTGGAGAAAGCGCGACTCTCACGCAATCCGGTTGCAATCGAGCCTGGCAGATACACCGTGATCTTCGAGCCCCAGGCAGTCGGTGATCTCGTGCAGCTGGTCGAGTTTTACCTCGGCGCGCGCGAATCCGACGAAGGACGCAGCCCGTTCTCGAAGCAGGGCGGCGGCAACAAGCTCGGCGAGAAAATCGTCGACAGTCGCGTGACGCTTTTTTCCGATCCGCAGGATCCGCAGCTGCTGTCCGCGCCCTATGACGGAGAAGGCCTGCCGCTCAATCGACAGGTGTGGATCGAGAACGGAGTGCTCAAGCGCCTCTACTATACCCGGTTCTGGGGACAGAAGCAGAATCAACCGGCGACTGGGTTTCCAACATCGATCAAGATGCAGGGCGGTCCGACGTCGCTGGATGACATGATCAAGTCGACGCCGCGCGGAATCCTCGTCACGCGCCTTTGGTACCTGCGCGAAGTCGATCCACGAACCATTCTTTACACGGGTCTGACGCGCGACGGGACCTTCCTGATCGAGAATGGAAAACTCTCGAAGGCAATCAAAAACTTCAGATTCAACGATTCCCCGCTCTTCATGCTCAACAATCTGGAGGCGATTGGCCCCGCCGTGCGCATTGGCGGAACTGAGGCCGGCGGTGCCGTCGTGATGCCGCCGATCAAAACCAAAGACTTCACTTTCACAAGTTTGTCGGACGCAGTTTGACGGCTCAATAAACCGCGTCCCGTATCCCCCATCCCTCATCCCATTTAATGAAGACACGTCGAGATTTCCTCAAACAAACAGGTATCGCCGCAGCCGGCGTCGCTGCCGCCAACGTGCTCACGCCGAGCAAGGGCTTCGCGGGACTGCTGAATCCGAAACCGGTGGAGATGCCGCAGGACGACGTCATCAGAAACCTGATGATGACCGCGCTCAACACCGCGAAATCCGCCGGTGCGAGTTACGCCGACGTCAGAATCGGGCGCTATCACAACAGCATCGTCTTCACCCGCGAGCGGCAGATCGTCAACACCGCCGACGTCGACAACATCGGCGCCGGCGTGCGCACGCTCGTCGACGGCACCTGGGGATTCGGCGCCACCAAGCTGATGACGCCCGATGGTGTTGCTGCTGCTACGCGTGAGGCGATTGCAATCGCCAGGGCGAATCGGATTGCCCGCGATCAACCCGTGCAGCTGACACCGGTGCAATCGTATCCGAATGCGACGTGGAAGAGCGCGTTCAAGATCGATCCGTTCACGATTCCGATCGAGCAGCGCGCCGATCTTTTGCTGCGCGCCAATGAGGAAGCCCTCAAGGTCAAAGGCGTGCGCTTCGTCAACTCCGGCCTCTTCTTCGTCCGTGAAGATCGCAACTTCGCTTCGACCGAAGGCTCGGTGATCTCGCAGACGATCGTGCGCGTCGCCGCGCCGTTCACAGTTACTGCGGTAGCGGCCGACAACTCTGACTTCCAGACGCGCGGCAACGTCGTCGCGCCCGCTGGTCGCGGTTGGGAGTACATCCTCGAGCAGGATCTGGTCGGCAATGCACCCAAGTGGGCCGACCAGGCTGTCCAGAAACTCGCCGCCAAGTCAGTCGAGGTCGGACGCTACGATCTCGTACTGCACCCGACGCATCTGTGGCTCACGATCCACGAGTCGATCGCGCATCCGACCGAGCTGGATCGCGCGCTCGGCTACGAAGCAAACTACGCCGGCACCAGTTTCGTCGCCCCGCCCGAGGCAGTGCTCGGCAAGCTGCGTTACGGCCCGGAGTTCATGAACATTCAGGGCGATCGCTCGCAGGAAGGCGGCTGCGCGACGATCGGCTACGACGACGAAGGCGTGAAGCCCGACACCTTCCTCATCATCAAGAACGGCGTCGTCAACGACTATCAAACGACACGCGAGCAGGCGGCGTGGCTCAAATGGTGGTACGACCGGCAAGGCAAGCCGGCACGCTCGCACGGTTGCTCCAACGCCGATTCATGGAACTCGGTGCAGTTCCAGCGGATGCCCAACGTATCGCTGCTTCCCGGTGAGAAAGACATTGGCTGGGACGACATCATCGCCGCCACCGATCGCGGCATCGCCATCATGGGCGATGGCTCGTTCTCGATCGATCAACAGCGCTATAACGCGCAATTCGGTGGTCAGGTTTTCTACGAGATTCGCGGAGGAAAGATCGTCGGCATGTTGAAAGACGTTGCATATCAAATGCGCACGCCAGATTTCTGGAATTCGATGGACATGATTGGCGGCAAGAGCAGCTACTTCATGGGTGGTGCGTTCAACGATGGTAAGGGACAACCACCGCAATCGAACGCGGTCAGTCACGGCTGTGTACCGAGTCGGTTCCGCAACATCAACGTCATCAACACAGGGAGGAAAGCATGAGCCGCTTCCCTGTTGCCAACGAGCCGAAGCGCCTGATCGAGCGAGTGAGCTCGATGCCCGACGGCGCAGTGATGGCGCGCGACGTCGCGCAGGCGTTGATCGAGAAAGTCGTGAAGATGTCGAAGGCGGACGACATCGCCGTCAACATCAACAGCGGCTATCAGACCGATCTGCGATTCGCCGCCAATCAGGTCTCGACGTCCGGCGCAGTGGTGAATGGCACCGTCGCCGTCACCAGTACGTTTGGGAAGAAGCACGCGACGACTGTCACTAACGACGTCAGCGACGACGCGCTGCAACGCGCGGTAGCGCAGTCGGAGTCGTTGGCAAGGCTGTCGCCGGATGATCCGGAAGTAATGCCGGCGCTGGGGCCGCAGACGTATCTGCCGGTGAACAGCTACTTCGATTCGACGGCGAATCTTACGCCCGAGGATCGCGCCCGCGCAGCGTTGACGGCACTCCAGCCGGCACGCCAGGCCGGTGATTTGAAAGCGGCCGGTTTCCTTCTCGTCAACGCCGGCTCGAATGCGCTCGGCAATGGGAAAGGCCTGTTCGCGTACAATCGCTCGACGACAGCGAACTACACGCTGACAGTGCGCACGAACGATGGCACCGGCTCGGGCTGGGCCGGCGCCGAGCATCCCGATTGGCGGCAACTGGATTTTGCGGGACTCGCGTCGCACGCAATCGACAAGGCGCGACTGTCGCGCAATCCCGTAGCGATCGAGCCTGGACGCTACACGGTCATTCTCGAGCCACAGGCCGTCGGTGATCTCGTGCAGTTGATGGCGTTCGCGCTCAATGCGCGCAATGCTGATGAAGGACGGAGTGCCTTCTCAAAGGCCGGCGGTGGCAACAAGATCGGCGACAAGATCGTCGACAGCCGCGTCACGATCTACTCCGACCCGCAGGATCCGCAGCTGCTGACGAATCCGTTCGACAATCAGGGTCTGCCATTATCGCGGCAGGTCTGGATCGACAATGGCGTATTGAAGCAGCTCTTCTACACTCGGTTCTGGGCGCAGAAGCAAGGCAAGCAAGCGACTGGATTCCCGTCGTCAATCAAGATGGTTGGCGGCACGAAGTCGATCGACGATCTGGTGAAGGAAACGCCGCGCGGAATTCTCGTGACCCGTCTCTGGTATCTGCGGCAGGTCGATCCGCGCACGATTCTCTACACCGGTCTTACGCGCGACGGCACGTTCCTGATCGAGAACGGGAAGATCTCGAAGGCAATCAAGAACTTCAGATTCAACGAATCGCCGCTGTTTCTGCTTGCGAATCTCGAGGATATCGGTCAAGCCGTCCGACTCGGCGGTACCGAAGCCGGCGGCGCGATCGTGATGCCCGCGATCAAGGCAAAGGATTTCAACTTCACCAGTCTATCAGACGCGGTTTAGCTGTCGATCAGAGTGTCAGCGAAAGCGCCAGCCCCGCGGAAGCAGGACTGGCGCTTTGCGCTTCAGTACTCGATGTGTTGCCTGACTCCGAGTCTGCTCTTCAACAAAATCGCTCCGCCTGCGCGTTGAGTCGGACCGAATTGCGCGGATGCTTCGATCGGCGTCAGAAAGCGTATTTCCACGATGTCGATCGCGGAAATGTGCGATAGTGCCTCAGGTCCACCGAGTCGCAATCCGTCGAGATAGACAGTAGGCATGAATGAAGACCCGCCTGCCGGATTGAGCGCAGTCGGCCGCAGTCTCTCCACTGCATCGTACGCCGTGACGGGATGTACGGCGGCGATTTGCAGCTCAGAATACTGGGTGAATGATCTCGGCGGAGCGAGGCGAGGCGCCGAGGATGGCGGCAGCGCGCAGGACGACAGTAGTACAGCTGCGACGGGTGCGGCGAATTGGAGGCCGGTTCGTGCTGAGAATAACATGTTGCCTCCGGTGGTGAAACGCGTTCTTTCCTTTCGACACAGCGAGTCCACGACAGGTTGGAAGGTTGCGGAAGTTTTTTTTGCACGTCATCGGGTCGATGGACATCTTCTGGTCTATCGGGCTCTACGCCCTCCTACGAAGGGGAGTTTCTTGAGACGACGCGCCGCGCGAATGATCGCACAGGTTTTACAATGTCAACGCCGAGTGCTTGTTTCGGCTCTACTGTCGTGCGCAGCGGCGAGCTCCGCGGCCGCGCAGGGTCGCGACATCCGCGTTCGCGATTTCGCAGCGTTGCTCACCGTCAACACCGACGGCTCTGTCAGCGTCGTCGAGCAGATCACGATCCATTTCACGGGTCAGTGGAACGGGATCAACCGCGATCTCCTGCTGCGCCATAACACCGCCCAGGGGCGTGCCGTGAAGCTCGACGTCGAGGACGGGCCGATCACCGATGCGAGCGGGAATCCACTGCAAGTCGAGTTTCAGACTCAGAACAGTGGTTGGACGCGTCGCTTCCACATCTACATTCCGGGCGCCAGCGACGCCGATCGCACCGTCATCATTCACTACCGACTCAAGAACGCGATTCGCTACTTCCTGAAGTCGAGCCCCGTCGGCGAGCTGGACGAGTTGTACTGGAACGTCACCGGCAACGAGTGGACGATGTACCTCGACAGCGTTCACGCGCGCGTCGTTCTGCCCGAGGATCTACGACCGACGCAGACCGCCGTGTACACCGGATACAAAGGGGCGACCGAGCACGACGCCGTCATAGAGCGAGATCAGAACGAGATCGGATTTACGGCGAGTCATCCGCTTCCTCCTTATGCGGGAATGACGATCGCAGTGGGATGGCCGGGAGGGCACATCGCGGGCCGGCCCAGCGCGGCGCAGGTGCAGCTGATGCAGCTCGTTGCGTGGACGCCGCTGCTCATTCCGTTGCTGGTGTTTTGGTTCGCGTATCGTCGTTGGGACAAGTACGGCCGCGATCCTGTCGAAGGATCCTACGTCGTGCGATACGAACCAGTCGCCGGCGCGACGCCCGCCGAGCTCGGTACGCTCGTCGACAATACGGCTGACATGTCTGATGTCACGGCGACGCTCGTCGACCTGGCGGTGCGCGGCTACATCCACATCACGGAGCTGAAAGAAGAGCATCTGTTCGGGCTCGTCAAAAACATCGACTACCGCTTCGACATCGTGAAGAAGCGCAGCGAGTGGAAGGGTCTCAAATCGCACGAGGTGAGTTACATCGACGCGCTGGCGCAGTCGGCAGACACGGATGCTTACAGCGTTCAGATGTCCGACTTGAGGAACAAGTTCTACAGGTTCCTGCCCGAGATTAAGAACGCGATTTACGACGAGCTGGTCGAGGCGGATTACTACCACGAGCGTCCCGATCGCGCGAAGGCGAAAGCGTGGGGCATCGCGGTGGTGACAGCGTTCATCCTCGGCAGCATCACGGTTCTATCGCTGAGTCGCGGCTTCTCGCTGTTCGAGCCGGCAGCGTTGGTATTCGCGACGGTGGTGAGTCTTGTAATACTGGCCGTCTTCGCGCAGATCATGCCTGCGCGCACAGCTGAGGGCGCACGCGCTCGCGAAGCATCGCTTGGGTTCAAGGAATTTCTGTCGCGGGTCGAGGAAGATCGTTTCAAGCGGATGATCACGTCGCCCGAGTTGTTCGAGAAGTACTTGCCGTTCGCGATGGCGTTCGGCGTCGAGGAGAAATGGGCGAATGCGTTCAGGGACATCTATCGCGAGCCGCCGACGTGGTACACGGGTACTGGCCATTTCGACTCGGTGAGTTTCGGCCACAGCATCAGCTCGATGTCGTCGGCCGCCGAGAGCGCGATGTCGTCGAGTCCGTCGTCTTCGGGATCCGGTGGTGGTGGCTCGAGCGGCGGTGGAAGCGGCGGTGGAGGTGGGAGCGGGTTTTAGCGGGATGCCTGATGGCGGCTGCCGAGATGCAACACGCTAGAGTGACGACTGGAGCGCAGTGGCAAACTCGCCCGCGCTGGGAAAGCGCGCGGCTCTCTCCTTTGCAAGTGATTTCAGGATTGCCGCATTGGTTGCAGCGCTGACATCGGGTCGCACGTCTGACACCGGTCGTGGCTGCTCGTTGCGGTGCTTGGCGAAGATTTCGACGTAACTGCGACCAGTGAATGGCGGACGGCCCGTCAACATTTCGTAGGCTACGCAGCCGAGTGAGTAGATGTCGCTGCGCGCATCGAGATCGCCGGTGGCGCCGATCTGTTCGGGGCTCATGTACTCGGGAGTGCCGACCGATACGCCAGTGACCGTAATCTGCGGCGAATGCTCCGTCGCAATTGCGCGCGATATTCCGAAGTCGGCGAGAATCACCGAGCCTTCCGGCAGCAGGATGTTGGCGGGCTTGATGTCGCGGTGGATCACTCCGCGTCCATGCGCGTAGTCGAGCGCACTCGCGATCTGTTGAACAATCGCGAAGGCGTCTTCCACGGAAAGTTGTCTTTCCGAACGCACGCGCGCCCGCAGCGTCTCACCATTCACGAACGGAGTGACGAGATACAGCCCGTACTGTTCGAGCGTCCCGTGATCGAGCAGACGCAGGATGTTGGGGTGCTCCAGTCCGCTAAGAATTTCTACTTCGCGCCGGAATCGTTTCTCCCCTACCACCGTTGCGACTTCGGGGCGCAGAATCTTGACCGCGACAGGAGTGTTCAGCTGCGCATCGTCGGCAAGAATCACATACGCGGCGCTGCCCTTCCCGATCAACGATCTGAAAGTGTAGCGCTGCGGGAGTGCTGCAACGAGTCGCTGTATTCGTCCCGGCGGTCTCTGCAACGGCATCCTCCAATCACATCGCGTACGACGGTTATATCCCGCAGAATGCTTCCGCTAAAGCGGCGCGCACTTTCTTCGGGAAGCTCATCAGACAAGACTGATTTCGCCTGAAAGATGCAGGCGGGGCACGATACTGGCGAAACGTGCTCGTGCGCGCGTAACACTGCGCGGCTGCTTCATTGGATTTCAACGCTAAATCAAATGGCGATACGACTGTCTCGCCTGACGCATATAGATGCGCGCCGTCCTTACGGCGTTGCTGATCGTAGCACCTTCACTTTTTCGGCGTTGGCGCGATCATGACTCCGCGCCTAAGTGTGCACGATCCCACTGAAGCAGTTCGCGCGATTCATGGGTGTGATCATGAACCGCAGGCTCAGCGGCGCGATCGCCGCGATCTCCATATTCACAGCTCTGGCGTGCTCGGATTCGACTTCGCCCAACGCACTGAACGCGGATGGCCTTACCACGGACGAAAGCCGGATACTCGCGGCGATCCAGGTCCATCTTGCATCCGATACTATAAAGGTAGGTCAGACAACTCAGGCGACAGTCACTGAGCAGGACCGGCGCGGCCGACCACTTCATCGTGCAGTAACCTGGAGCTCGAGCGACACACGAGTCGCAACCGTCACAGATTCCGGCGTCGTCACCGGCATTGCGCCCGGAATAGCGAGTATCACCGCTGCGCGCGACTCGGTAAGCGGTAGCGCAC
>DATFHK010000069.1:0-15002 GCA_035248505.1 Gemmatimonadaceae bacterium
ATTATCACGCACCAGCGCCCGCGCATTGTTGCGGTACACGAACGCTTCATCGTTAACATTGTTTACGACGAGATCGAGCGCTCCGTCGCCATCGAGATCTCCGTACGCCGCGCCGCTGCCGAAACTCGGCGTCGCCAATCCCCAGGGCTGCGCCTCATTGGTGAAGGTCAGGTTGCCGTTGTTGTGAAAGGCATAGTGTACCAGCTTCGTCGACGTCATCGCATCGATCAGCTGTTTGAAGTCGACCTTCTTTCCCTTGTTGGACGTCGCGATCGCCATCGTGCGTGGATCCGCGAGATAGCGGACGTAGTCCTGTGATGTGACATCCTTGGCGATGCCGTTGGTGACGTAGATGTCCTTGTAGCCATCGAGATCGAAATCTGCTGCCAGCGCGCTCCAGCTCCAGTCGGTGCGCGCAACGCCCGCCATTTGCCCGACGTCGCTGAACGTGCCGTTGCCGTTATTCAGCTGCAGCATGTTGCGCATCACCTGGTGATGGAAGCCGTTTCGCACCATCACCTGATTCGCTTCCCAATCGCCGAAGCTCGACGTTGTGCGCAAGCGATACTCGTCTTCGGGCAGCATGTCGGTCGTGTAAACGTCGGGCCAGCCATCGTTGTTGATGTCGGCGATGTCGAGACCCATCGAGAAATAGGAGATATATGGCATCTCCCTATCGAGACGCTCGTCGAATGTTCCGTCGTGATTGTTGATGTAGAGGTAATCGCGCTCGAAGAAATCGTTGGAGGCGTAAATGTCCGGCCAGCCATCGCGATTGACATCTGACACCGCAACGCCGAGGCCGAACGCGATCTCTGGTCCGTAGATGCCGGCGTTGGCGCTGACATCCGTGAAGTGTCCGTTGCCATCGTTGTGAAACAACTTCTCCCCGCCGAGGGGATCGCGCGTGTTCCGCGTGTTCCGCATGCCGAAGCTGTTCGCCGGTCGATACGAGTTGTTGACGAGGAACATGTCCAGCTTGCCGTCGCGGTCGTAGTCCAGAAACGCCGCTTGCGTCGAATATCCTTCCTCGGCGAGTCCGTATTGCCGCGCCATTTCCTTGAACGTCGGCACACCGTTCTTGTCGTTGCCCTGATTGATGTAGAGCTCATTGGCGCGCGCGGCGCCGGCGGTCGGACCCGCGTAACAGACATAGATGTCCAGCCTTCCATCGCCGTTGACGTCGGCAAAGGTGACGCCGGTCACCCATGACTGCTTGCCCGCGACGCCCGCCTCGCTGGTGATTTCGTCAAAACGGAAATCGCCCTTGTTGAGATAGAGATGGCCGCCGTGCTGATTCGACGTCAGCATCACTTCCGGCAATCCGTCTCCGTTCAAATCGCCGATGGCGACGCCGCCACCGTTATAAAAATTCCGGTAGGTGAAGACGTTGAAATCCGGCGAATCCTCGAGGCGATTCGTGAATCGCACGCCCGTATAGCTCGACGGCATCAAAGTGAAAAGATGACCGTCTACGCCCGGCGCTTTTGCGTCGCGGGTTGTTGTCGTCTCCTGATTTTTCTCGGCACCCCTGCAGGCAGTGAGCGCGCAGAGCGCGGCGGCGGCGGCGGCGGCGGGAACTACAAAACCAAACCTCAAAGATCACCTTAGCGCATCATGGCCTGCCCTCCGAGGAGAGCAGGCCATGATGTGGAAGTAAGTGTTGCTACGCGAGACTAGTAACCCGGGTTCTGCTCGAGCTGCGGGTTGGTCTCGATCTGCGTCTGTGGAATCGGGAACAGAACTTTGTACGGCGCGTTGGTCGTCTTCGCGTACCACGTCCCCGAAGTGAACTGGCCGAAACGAATCAGATCCGTGCGCCGCTTGCCTTCGGCGGTGAGCTCGAACAGACGCTCCTTGAGGATCGCATCGCGAACCTGTTGCTGAGTCAACCCCGCCGAGAGCGCAGGCGCTGCAACGCGAGCGCGGATGGTGTTGATATCGGCAATTGCCGCCGCAGTCTGTCCCAGCTCATTCTCGGCTTCGGCGCGAACCAAATACATCTCGCCAAGACGGAACCAGGCGTAGTCGTTGCCGGCATCCTGATTGACGTGCGCCGGATCGACTGGCCACTTGGCAATGCGCACACCCTGACCTTCGGTCGCCGCCGTCACGTCTGGAATATTCGGATCGAAGACGAGCGGGTTGCCCTGGCGATCGGTTGCCGGTTGGCCAGTAACGAGGTTGACCTGCTGACCTGCCAGGAAAATCTGCTTGCGCTCGTCGTTCGGATCGAACGAGGCGTAGGTATCGGCGAGGGTTGCGAAGCCGTTCCACGGCTCGTTGGCACCGCTGTACTGATGGTAGTGCAGCGCGCGCATCAGGAAGTTATTTCCGAGATCCGTCACCGCGACGAACTTGATTGCGAAGATGATTTCAGGCGACTTGTCGTTGTCAGCCGTGAAGTTCTTCCGCCAACCGCAGCCTGCGGGAGTGCAGCTTTGATTGGCGTCAGTGGTGAGCGTGTAAATGCCGGAGCCGATCACCGCGTTCGCTTCGTCGAGGGCGTCCTGCCAGCGAGCGGGGCCCGGCTGCAGTCCGGCGGTGGTCACGGTTCCGGTGTAGACCTGCGCGTTCAGGTAAAGGTCCGCCAAAATCGCATCGACGGTGCCCTTCGTTACGCGGCCGTTCATATCCGCGGGCCAGCTTGCCGGTAGATCAGCTTTCGCTGCCTTGAGCTCACTTTCGATGAAGGAAAACACTTCAGCCCGAGTGTTTCTCGGCCGCTCAGCGATGTCGATACCGGTGCAAACCGGGTTGCCTTCATCTCCGCAAACGATCGGCACGCCACCGAATAGATCCTGCAGCATGTAGTAGTAGAACGCGCGCAGCACGCGCAGTTCCGCCACCATCGTCGGCTTGCCCTCGAAATTGTTGCCACTGATTCCCTGCAACACGACGTTTGCGCGTGCAACGCCGATGAACAGGTCAACCCACGAGTTGTTGATCAGATCCAAACCTGCCGGACTGTTCGGAGTGAAAGTCTGGCGGTGGAGATCCAGCCACTTGCCGTTGTCGTACCAGTCCTGGCCACGAGTCGGGACGATCATCTCGTCGGTGGTGATCTCCGAGATGTTGTAGCTGTTGTCATACGTTGTGCGAAGCTGTGCATACACCGACGCCAGCCCGCCGAGAGCCTCGTCCGCATTGCGGTAGAAGTTCTCGGGGGTAATCGCACTCTTCGGAACCTCGGTGAGGTCCGTACAGGCCGGTGCGAGCGCGATGAGCGCGAACACACCAGCGGTGAGAATCTTGTGAGTCATAAGTCGGTTAGAATGAAACACGGAGGCCTCCCGTAATCGTGCGCGGACGAGGATAGTGCAGGTAGTCGATGCCGCGCGGAGCAATGCCGGGCAGCTGCGAGTGGACTTCAGGATCGTAGCCGCTGTATGGAGTCCACAAGCCGAGGTTGTCGCCCGAAACATAAACGCGGGCGCCTTTGCCAAGACCCGTGAAGGCGGGCATGTCGAAGGTGTAACCGATGGTGACGTTGGCCAGACGCGTAAACGATCCGTTTTCGATCCAGCGCGACGAATAGATCGCCGGCTCGTGGATGTCGGTCGGGTCGGACAGCGCTGACGTGAGGAAGTTCTTGTCCTGAAGCGCATTGCCCTTCGTCGAGTACACCAGCGCAGTGTTGTTGAAGATCTTCTGCCCGGCTTCTCTGTGGATGAGCATGCTGAAATCGAACTTCTTCCACTGACCGTTGGTGTGCAGACCCAAAGTGTACTTCGGGTTCGCATTGCCGAGGATCACGTAATCGTCGCCGGTGATTCCAGCAGACGTGACCTGACCCTGCAGAGTTCTGACGCCATTGGCGTCGACGGTGTAATGGTTAAAGAGCTGGATGCCGTTCGCGTCCCAGCCGGCGAACTCCGGACCGACGAAGGTGCCGATCGGCTGGCCAACCATGATACGCTGAGTGAACTGGTTGGACTGACCCTGACCGCTGGCCAGAGCATCAGGAATGAAGGTACGAGTGCCGAGGTCGACGACTTTGTTCTTGTCGTGCGAGAAGACAAAGCCGGCGTTCCAGGTGAAGTCGTTACGCTGCATCACGAGACCATCGAGCGAAAACTCGACGCCCTTGTTCTGGAGCTTGCCGATGTTCTCGAGACGATCGCCGACGACTGCCGGCTGCGGTACCTGCACCGTCAGCAGCAGATCGTGGGTGTTCTTGACGTAGTACTCGAGGCTGCCGTTCAAGCGGTTGTTGAGGAAGCCGTAATCGAGAGCGACGTTGGTCTGCGCGGTCTCTTCCCACTTCAGATCGGGGTTCGCGTTTCTGAGGGGCGTGATACCCGTCGCCGGGTTATCGCCGAACGGATAGCGTGAACCACCGCTGGCGCCGAGCAGAATCAGTGACGAGTACGCTGGCACCGCCGGGTTACCCTGCTTGCCCCATCCAGCGCGCAGTCTGAGCTCGCTGAACGGTCCCGTCGGAATCCAGGACTCCTGGCTCAGACGCCACGAACCGGAGATCGCCGGGAACGTTGCCCATTTGTGGTTCTCACCGAACTGTGACGCTCCGTCCTTTCTGAGCACGAAGGTCGCGAAGTACTTGTCGGCGAATCCGACGTTCGCTCTTCCGAAGAAGGACACGAGGCGTGTATCGGTTTCGAACGAGTAAGGCGGCTCGACGGTGTTACCGCTACCGAGGCTGTTAAAGGTGAAAGCGTCGGTGAGGTAGTTCCGCGTCTGCACGCCGAATTCGTTGACGGTGTTGCCGTTGAACTCGTAGCCGCCGACGACGTCGAGCTCCTTCGATCCGGCGAAGGTCGGATGGAAGGTCAGGAGTGTCTGCAGCTGCTTGTTCAGCTCGTCACGATTTGCACGTTGGGCGAGGCCGTTGAAGCCGGCGCCAAATGCACTGATTATCGGCGCGTAGAAGTTGCGATCGCCTGCGGTGCGGTCGATACCGATGTTGACGCGAGCAGTGAGCGCCGGGAACAGATCGTAATCAGCGGAGACATTGCCGAGGGTACGATCAGAGACGCCCTTGTCGAGAATCTGGTTGGCGAGGGCGACGGGATTGCGGATCGATTGGCCGCCCGGCCCGATCTCGAAGTAGTTGGTGACGCCCGCGGCATCGGTGACCGTGATCGGACGGGTCGGGTTGTAGTTCACCATGTTAATGAAAACACCGCCTTCAAAGCCGGTGTTTTCGTTAAACGGCAGATAGTCGTTGATGACGTGCGAGCCGGTGAGGTTGAGCGCCATGCGGAGCTTGCCGTCGATCGCCTGGTGCGTACCGTTGACGCGCGCCTGATAGCGCTTCATGCCATTGGCGATCACGACGCCTTCCTGATTGAAGTAGTTCAGCGATGCACGATACGTCGTGTTCGCGGAACCGCCGGCAAAGGAAAGGTTGTGGTTGACGGTCGGAGCGTGACGCATCAACGCGTCTTCCCAGTTGGTGTTGGCTGTGCCTTCGCCAGGAAGAGCGTTCGGCACGTTAGCGGCGATGAAGCTGCGGAACTCATCAGCACTGAGGAGACCGAGGCGCTTCGGATTCCAGGCGGTACCGGCGGAGAAGTCGTACTCCATGCTCGGTCCGCCAGCGTTGCCTTTCTTGGTCTCGATGAGGATCACGCCGTTTGCTGCGCGTGCGCCGTAGATCGCGGCAGCGGCAGCATCCTTGAGGATCGTCACCGACTGAATGTCGGCGGGGTTGATGAGGTCGAGCGGGTTGCGCGGCAGTGGCGGATCTCCACCGATACCGACGCCGCCTGGCTCGATCTGGTTGCCGGAGACAGCGACACCATCGATGACATAGAGCGGTTCGTTGCCGCCGGAGATCGACGTACCACCGCGAATCAGGATGTGAGCGCCGGCGCCCGGTTCACCGCTGTTCTGGGTGACTTGTACGCCCGTCGCGCGACCTTCGATCAGGTTGGTGACGTTGGTCGGAACAGCGACCTTTGCCTGGTCAGCATCGACAGTCGCGACGGAACCAGTGATCGCGAGTCTGCGCTGTGTGCCATAGCCGGTCGTGACGACTTCTTCGAGCACGGCCGCCTGTCGGCTCATGGCGAAGACGACGCTCACCGAGCCGCCATTGGGAACGTTTACAGTCTGGACCGGCGCGCCGAATCCGATGTGCCGTGCGCGTACGGTTTGGGAGCCGGCGGGCACGCCGCCGATGGTGAAGGTTCCATCCGCACCGGTGACGGCGCCGCGGCGGGTTCCTTCGACGAAGACGGTGACATCGGACACAGGCTGCTGGGTGTCTGCGTCAATCACTCGACCCGTGATGGTGCCGCTGGGCGGGACCGGGTTTTGTGCGCCCGATTGCGCCGACCATAAGAGACCGGCGACGAGCGCGAGAGCAAAGCGACGAACTACTGCCATACGGGGTCCTCCACGCGTAATGAGGTGGGACTGTACCGCTGTGTCGATCTGCGGATGTGCGAACGCCGCCGATTGGTCTAAGAACCGGAACCGGCGAGGCCTCGTCCCCCGCAGATCGAATTTTGCCCCCTTAAATGAGCCTGTGCCAAAGAATTGTCAAGAAGAGAAACGCGTCAATCAATTTTCGGCGATGGGATGGGGGAAGCACCGTACGATTGATGACGAAGTGAGGATTACGGACAAAGGCGCACTACTCTGCTGGTGGCTTCCAGCAGCTAGCTCCCAGCTTGCTGCTGGAAGCTAAAAGCGAGGCAGTTCGCTTTTCAGTCCGCAGTCCAAATCATCTGGACTCCTCCGCGATCGAAGAATTAAAATCCGCGTATGCACCCCATGTTTTTGCACGACGTCGAATCTCATCCGGCGGGCGAACCGTATGCTACGCGGTTCAAGATGATGCGGGCCGCTGGATTGCCGATCCCGCAGATCCAGCATCTTTTCGCGTTCAAGCCGGATCGCACCGACCACCTCTCGCGCTTCACTCAGGGAGTGATGCGGGGGCCGTCGCCACTTCCACCATGGCAGCGCGAGCTGATTGCAGCTTTCACGTCGAAGCTCAATCAGTGTCTCTTCTGAATTGGCTCACACGCCGCGGTCGCGGCGGAGCTGAATGGCGATAAGGCGCTGATCCAATCGATCCTCACCGATCTCGACTCGGCGCCGATCTCGGCGAAAGATCGAGCGCTCTATTCCTTTATAAGGAAGATGGTTGCTGACTCGACTTCGATTGGACAGGAAGATGTGGATGCGGCCAAGGCGGCCGGTTGGTCCGATGAAGCGCTCTACGATGCGATCACGGTGTGCGCGCTGTTCCAGTTCTATAACAACTGGATCGATGCCACGGGAGTCAGTGATATGCCCGCGGTCGGATACGAAGCGTCCGGCAAGCGGCTCGCGGGGCATGGCTATTGGCAGGAAGGTGTGTAGCCGGAGGACCGAGGGCCGACGACTAAGTGCATCTATGATCGCGGACTGATTGCTGATTGCTGACCAAAGCCGCGCTTTAGTCAGCACTTCTCAATTAGTCCGCGATCATAGATGCACTTAGTCCTCGGACCTCGGTCTTATTTAAGCCCTCTCTCCTCCAGCAACGCTTCTACACTCGGATCTCTGCCTCTGAAATTCCGATAGAGCGTCGCGGCGTCGACGGTCGCGCCGCGAGAGAGGATCATGTCGCGGAATCGTTCGCCATTCTCCCGCGTAAGGCCGCCGTGTTCGCGGAACCAGGCGTACGCGTCGTCATCGAGCACTTCGCTCCAGGTGTAGGCGTAGTAGCCGGCGGAGTAGCCGCCGTCCCAGATGTGCGAGAAGTAGGTGCTGCGATAGCGAGGCGGAATCTCGGGCACCGCAACATTGTACTTGCGTAGCGCCTGGGCCTCGAACGAATCGACATCAGACACCTGCGTACCGGCGGGCAAGGTGTGCCACGCGAAATCGAGGAGCGAGGCTTCCATCAACTCGGTGGTCGCGAATCCCTGATTGAAGGTGCGCGCAGCTTTGATCTTGTCGACCAAGGCCTGCGGCATTGGCGCACCGGTCTGATAGTGTTTTGCGTAATTCGCGAAAACGGTCGGGTCGAGCGCCCAGTGCTCATTGAACTGCGACGGGAATTCGACGAAATCGCGCGGCACGTTGGCGCCCGACAGAGTCGGGTACGTGACGTTGGAGAACATTCCGTGCAGCGCGTGGCCGAACTCGTGGAACATCGTCGTCACGTCGTCGAAGGTCAGCAACGCGGGTTGGCCAGGCGCGGGCTTGGTGAAATTCGCCACGTTATAGACCACCGGCTTGTAGCCGAGGAGCTTGCTCTGGTCGACGAAGGTATTCATCCACGCTCCGCCTCCCTTGTTGTCACGCTTGAAGTAATCAGCGTAGAAGAGCGCCAGTGGTGATCCGTCCCTGTCGAAGACCTCGAAGGTGCGGACGTCCGGATGATAGACAGGGATGTCGTGCCGCTCCTTGAACGTCAGCCCGTAGAGTTTGTTGGCGGCGAAGAACACTCCGTTCTGCAACACGTTGTTCAGCTCGAAGTACGGCTTGATCTGATTCTCGTCGAGATCGTATTTGGCTTTCCGCACCTGCTCGGCGTAATACTGATAGTCCCACGGCTGCAGCTTGAATCCGCCACTCTGAGCGTCGATCAACTTCTGCATGTCGGCGATTTCTTCGCGCGCCCGTGCAATCGCAGGTGTTGCGACATCGGTCAACAGCTTGATTGCGTTCTCCGGAGTTTTCGCGCCCTGCGTCTCGAGCACGTACGCCGCCCAGGTCGGGTAACCGAGCAGCTTCGCTTTCTCCGCGCGCAGCTCCGCCATGCGGCGAATGGTGCTGCGCGTGTCGTTGCTGTCGCTGCGCTCGGTGCGGAGCGTCGACAGCTCGAACAAACGCTGGCGCACGGCACGGTTGGTTAGCTCCGCTTGCGCCGGCTGCTGGGTGGTGTTGCGAAGCGGCAGCACCCATTTGCCGGTAAGACCGCGTTGTTTGGCGGCGTCGGCAGCTGTCTGAATCTCGTCGTTGCTGAGACCCGCGAGCTGAGTGGCGTTGTCGACGACGAGCGCGCCGGCTTTGGTTCCGGCCAGCAGCTTGTTGGTGAAATCTGTGGAGAGCCTGGACAGCTCCTGATTGATCGCGCGGACGCGAATCTTGTCCGCCTCCGAGAGCTTGGCACCTGCTCTCACGAAGTCGCGATTGTACCGCTCGATGAGAGCGATCTGCTCGGGCGTGAAGCCGCCGTCGTTACGCCGATCGTAAATGCTCTTCACGCGCTGATACAGTTGATCGTTCAGATAAACCTGGTCACTGGCAGCGGCGAGCTTGGGCGCCACGATCTCCTGCACCTTCTGCAGGGTGTCGTTCGTGTTGGCGCCGGTGACTCCCGAGAACGCGTTGTTGGCGCGCGTGAGCAGTTGACCGGAGCGCTCCATGGCGGCGATGGTGTTGTCGAATGTCGGCGGCGCGGTCTGCTTGGCGATCGAGTCGATTTCGGCGACCCACTGCCGGATTCCTTCCTCGATCGCAGGCTGATAATCCTCGTTGCGAATCAGGTCGAATCGCGGTGCGTGATACGGAAGATTGCTGGCGACGAAAAACGGATTCGACGATGACGTCGGGCTCGGCGCAGCGACCGTCGTCGTAGTCGTGGTGACAGGCGCGCACGCGCCGGCGACGGCAGCGGCAGGCAGGAGAATGAGCGCAAAGCGCTGCGTGTAAGTCGTCATGATCCTTTCGAGGGAAGGTTCGGGGCGGGCGGTAAAAGTTGCCCAGCGCGCACGAGGTATTCCAGTGGCCGCGCGAGGCGCGCGGATCGTGCCTACATCCTTACGCCGGTTTCGATTTGAACTTCGGGCGGCTGTAGTACTCGTCGATCACCGTACGCACGACGAGATCGAAGACCTGCTTTGATGGGGAGATGTCGGCGAGGGCATCGGTATCGCCGGCGATTGTCACGAGCGGAAGGCCGCACGCCTGCTTGACGGTGACGATGACCTTCTCGGGCGGAATGCCGTCGCGTTCGAGCGCGCGCACGAGCTTGCGCACCACGGTTCGCACCTCCTCAGGGGATCCGCTGCCATCGGTCGCGCGCTCAAAAGCGCTGCGCAGATTCTCTTCGAGCCTCGTCGTCATTGAGCGATCATCAGTACCCACCACATACCGATGTTTCGAGCCGAAGTTCCCGGATGAGGTCTTTCTGGCTAGTGCGATCCGACCGGCTCAACCACCACAATCGCGAACGAGCCCGGCAGCATCGGCGCCCGGCGGCGCGGATTCGTGGCCGTCGACTCGGCGGGGACCGGGCCGAACTTCGCGACCGGCACGTAGATGCGGTGCGTGGCGGGGTCGAGCCCCATGGTACGGCCCCGCTCGCCGGTTTGCACACTCTCGACCACGCGATACTCGTTGGGCGAATCCTGATGGATCACCGTCAGGGTGCCGTCGGAGTTCGATGTATAAATGTCGCGCAGCCGTGGATCCCAACCTGCGCCGTCGACGCCTTGCCCGATCGGCAGCGTCGTCACCACCGAGCCTTTGTTGTAATCGACGACGGCGAGGACGCCGCTCCGACAACCAACGAACAGTCGCTGTGATCGCGTATCGATCGCCATCGAGACTGGAGTCTTGCACGGCGCTGTCGACCAGCGGCGCGTGACCGCCATCGTCTTGGTGTCGACCTCCACGATCTGGGAGCTGTCGACGAGATTCACGTACAGCTTGCCGTTGCGCGCAGACTGTCCTGCTTCCGGTTTGCCGCCGAGTGCAATGGTGCCGGCGACGGTACCCCGTCGCGGGTCGACTGCCGTCGCCGTATTCGCATCCCCATTGAACGAGTAGATGCGTTTCGAGAACGGATCGTAGATGATGTCGTCGGCGTCATCGCCAGCGCGGATTTTGAGCAGCGGCTTGTAGCTCGCCATGTCGAACATGATGATCGAGCTGTCTTCACCCGATGTCGCGAAGCCTCGTCCAATCTCGGGCACGAGGGCAGTGCCGTGCGCACCGTTGAAGCCTTTGATCTCGGTGATCATCTGGCCGTTGTTCATGTCCACGACCATGAACCGGTTTCCGCGAGCGACAAAGAGTCGATGTCGCGGCGCATCAGGAAGGATGTAATCCCATCCCCCTTCTCCACCGAGGGTGTAGGTGTGAGTAACCGTATAGGTCTGCGCGCGAACGGGCAACGCGAAGAGGAGAGAGAGCAGAAGAAGGGATTTATGCATTGCGTTTCCTTGAGAGCGGCGGATGCTGCGACGCTGAGGGCTGCGGGTCGAGGGGCTAACTGATCGTTGCGAGCTGCTGGCTAGTTGAGGGCTGCGGGCTAACTGCGAGGTACGGGGCTAACTGCGAGGTACGGGCTAACTGCGAGGTACGGGCTAACTGAGAACTACGGACTAACAAATCATTGCGAGTTGCTGGCTAAGTGCGGATTACGAACCTACTGCGAGATGCGGGCTACTGTGAGCACGCAAACGCGAGCACGCATCCCTCAACTAGCCCGCAGCGCGCAATTAGGCCGCATCACTCAACTAGCCAGCAACTCGCAATGATCAGTTAGCCCCTCGACCCGCAGCCCGCAGCAAAAACGCCGGGGAGAAATCTCCCCGGCGTTTTTGACTATTCGAAAAATGAAAGCTTATTGACAGCTGTCGACGGCGTGGGTGTCGAGGTGCAGCAGGCAGTGCAGCGAGCCGATCTGGAGGGCTGGAGCGTTCGTTCCATCGAACGTCACCGAGACCGTGCTGCTGACTTCCTTGCTCGCGCTTCCACCAGCGCCAACCAGCGACGCGGTGTACTGAACATCGATCGCGATCGAGCCGCTTAGCGGAACCTGGCTCGTTGCATCCTTGCCGGGCATCACGACATCGGTGACGGTCACCGCTGACGTGCCGGCGAGAGTTCTCACACCATCGAGACCGATGTGCTGGATCTGGTCGTCACCGGTACCGGTTCCGTTCCAGATGCGCTGCGGCGCGTGGCTGATCAAACCGCTGACGGTGAGATCCGCCGTTCTGTGAACGCTGGCGTTCCAGACGAGACCGCTGGTGAAGGTTCCATCGACCGTCGCCTGGAAGTTGGCCGACTCAACGACTGCCGGATCGAAGGTCTGAACGGTCTGACCCTGCGCGTCATAGAAGGCGAACGAACGGGTGACGTTCAGTCCACGCTCCGTGGTGACGGCGCATGAGTAACGACCTGACGCGTAAGTGCAGGTCGGCGAGATGCCGGTGAAGCTTGGCTGCGAACCCGAGCCAACGGTGACGTTGTAGCTGGGCGCGACCATCGAGAACGAACCGGCGGCGGCGACGTTGTCGCCAAAGCCGGCGACCTGCGAGGCAATTGCATCACCGGAAGTCGCCGCGACGTCAGCGGTGATCTGCGCGTCGTCCAAAGTTGGCGGCGAGAGAACATCGGTGCTACAGGCAACTGCGCCAACCGTCATGAACACTGCCGCGGCAGCGCGCATTTGGTTTTTGAATCTCATAAAAATTTCTGCTCCTGATGTTGAATGCGCCGCTGGCGCGGCGCGGCTATGTACCATGAAAACGAGGCATCAGGAGAAACGAAACGCGCACTGATTTGGGTCGGCACCGACCCATTAATCAGGCGGTCAACTCAGCTCTTTAGCTTGAAATCCCTGAGTTGTCGATTTGTGATCGGCGTCCAGGCTGGGGTCGATGTTGGGAAGGACGTCGTACTTCCAATGGATGTGCACCATTTTGTCGAGCAGCAGCTCGAATTGTTCGGCCGACAAGGACGTGCAGAATCGCGCGATGCGACGAGCAATCTGTCTGCGAGTCGTCTCGATGATTTCTGCTTTGTATTTGGCGTCGGAGTCTGATCGGCTAGCCACGACCTGACCGAGAGAAAACAATTTCCGGTGCTGCCGCAAGAATCGGCCCGCGATCGGGAAAAGCCGTTTCGCGAGACCAGCTAGAGTAGATGTTTACTCGTTGGGGTCGCGCTCGAACAACGCCTGCTTCTTCGTCCAGCGATGAACCTGGTGACAGGCGGGGCACTCGATCGGATCCATCTCCTCGATCGGCGAGAGCTCGAAGGTCTGCGGGTCCATGGAGTAGCCGGTGTAAATCATCTTGCCCGTATTTGGGCACTTGATCAAAATGCGGTTCACCCTTGCCTCGACAGCTCTGCGTCAGCGGTGTCCTGCAAGGAAGATTCCGTCACCAGACGCATTTCACCTGCGCCTTGACCGCCATCGTCTGCGGCGCCAGTCCCATCTCGTTCGACACCACAAAATGGTAGGTGCCGGCGGTGGGCAGGTCGTAGTCGAGGGTGTTCTCGGAACCGCGGAAAGTCTCCCACGACGACTGGGCAATCGCCGCGGGGTTGGCGTGCCAGAACACGTACTCGCCATCGCTGAGCAGGAAGACTTCGATGTTACCGCCGAAACCGTTGACGCCGCGTGTAGACCCAATCAGCCGGCACTTCTGATCCGTCTGCGGCAGCTCGAACGCGTACTCGAGCGCGTCGTGCGCGCCGACGGTGGTAGCCTTAACGTCAGCAACCTTGATTGCGATGAGCTTCTCGGGTGCGGTCGTCGCCGGAGTAGAAGCGATCGCCGGTGCCAGTCGCATAGTCGGAGCCTCGATGACCGGTGCGACCTCCTCGATGTCGGGCACATTGCGAGGCGCGCGCGGTTCGGCGCGCGCCGGCGTCGGCGTGCCCTGAATCAAAAACCACATCGCGGCGTAGGCGGCCACCAGACCGAAAGCGACGCCGACGCGCGCCTTGTTGTCAGCGGGATCGCTGCTTGGAGCACCGTCGTGCGATATGTCCCAGCCGCACTGCTTGCACTCCTTCGCATCCGGCTGCATTGGCTCGCCGCAGAAATTGCAGTACTTCTTTTTGCTGATCTTCATCCCGTCCTCGCGCGCTATCCCTGCCCTTCACCATTTAGACGAGCCATCTGCGTCGTCGGAACAGGTGGTTCCCCCACCTCTAGCAGCCGACGCGGGTGAAGGCGTAGAATGGCGGCGATGATGCGGTTCCTGTCGGTCGGGTTGCTGGGCGCGGCGACGATTGCTTCGGCGCAGCAACAGGAATTGCCGACGATCGAGCTCAAACCAGGGTTGGTCATCACTCAATCGGCCCGCGTTGTCGGCCGGACCTATGAGCTGCCGTCGATTCCGCCAGCCGACTCGCCGATCATCACCATTCGCGGCGACAACATCACCATCGACTTTGCCGGCGCGACGATCGAAGGCATGCCGCGTGACTCCAATCCGGATCTCGCGCGCGGCATCGCCATCGTCATCGACCATGGCCACAACGTCAGCATCCGCAACGCGCGGGTCCGGGGCTACCGGATCGGAATTCTCGCGCGCGGTACGACCAATCTCTCGCTGATCGACAACGATCTGAGCTACAACCGGAAGCCGAGGCTGTTCAGCGTGATCGAGCACGAGAGCCTCGTCGACTGGCTGTCCTTCCATCACAACGAGAAGGACGAGTGGATGCGCTATGGCGCCGGCGCGTACTTGAGTGATGTCTCAGGCGGGGAGATTCGCGGCAACACCACCCGCCAGGGAATGAATGGATTGCTGATCATGCGCAGCAGCGGCCTTCGCATCTACAACAACGACTTCTCGTTCAACTCGGGCGTCGGCATCGGACTGTATCGATCGAGCGGCAACACGATCATGCACAACCGCGTCGACTACAACGTGCGCGGGTACAGTGATCGGTTTTATCGGCGCGGCCAGGACGGTGCGAACCTGCTGATGTACGAGCAGAGCGACAGCAACACCGTCGCCTACAACTCGATGACTCATGGAGGCGACGGTCTCTTTCTGTGGGCCGGTCAAAGCACAATGGACACCGGCGTTGGCGGCGCGAACGGCAACCTTTTCTACGGCAACGATTTCAGCTTTGCGCCGGCAAACGGGATCGAAGCCACGTTCAGCACCAACACCTTCGTCGCCAATCGCGTCGAGGGGAACGAGTACGGGGTGTGGGCCGGCTACAGCTACGAATCAAAGTTCGTTGGCAACGACTTCCGAGCTAACCGCACCGGCATCGCCATCGAGCACGGGCAAGACAACCTGATCGCGGCGAACAGCTTCGCCGGCGACTCAACGGCG
>DATFHK010000070.1:0-60636 GCA_035248505.1 Gemmatimonadaceae bacterium
GAAATCATTACTGAAGGAACTTGCAAGGCGAGAAACCCAACGACTATCACGCGCTCGTCTGCAGCAACTACCGTTAGGCGGCGGTGGGCGACCTATGCCGGGAACTGGATTCGAATCCCATCAACTTCAACGCATGCACCGGCCGGTCCGTCGCATTGCGCGGAAGATCGGAGGCTGTTTAAACGTGCTACACGCAAGCCCGACCAGCCGGCGTAGTGCGAAAGGCCGATCGCGTGGTCGAAGACGCGTGAGCCAGGGCCGGCTTTTAAGTCGCGACTGGCGGCCACGTTCGGCACGACGAATAGAAGTACTTTAGGTCCTTCTTGGTTCACGACACGGAGGACGCCGGGACTGTACTCGAGATGTCCTTTAAATTGTCCGCCTGCTCCATCGAGCGGGTCCGCGTTGGTCGCCGTGTACAGGAAAACGTCGTCGACGAATCCATCGGGCTGTTGGTTTTCTTGGCGATCGATAGCAATGAGGATCCGGCGATCGTCGATTGCGCGAACCACAACGTTCCCCTCCGCACTGCAGAGGGAGTTCGCAGTCATACCAAAACCGCACGGCTCCTGCTCCACACTGGCACGCGGAACAGCGACTGGACGACAAGCCAGCGCCGATGCGGCAAAAATGGTGTAAAAGCTTATAGTCTTTTTATTCATTGCGTGCCTCTTAGGGCGGGTCGAATAGCAACGACACATCTGCAAAAGGTCCGCCTAACGCCCCAGTTCTGCTGCGAGCGACTCTACTAAAGTTGCGAGATGGACTTGCATGTACCAATCGTCCGCAGGGCGATCAACCCAACGATTAACACGCGCTCGTCTGCAGCAACTACCGTTAGACAGCGGTGCGATGCGGACTCAGTCAAGTATCAGTACCGCCGCGTATTCAGAAGTCGATCGCTCAAATAGCTTCAATTGCGCTCCTGGCCGCAAATAGTCGTGAGGTGCTTCGTCCATTAGGAAGCGCACACGGGCTTTCGACGGATTGCCTTGCTGGGACGGCGGCGCTGCAAATGTGCAGTTAAGACTCCAGCCCTCATCCTTTCCTGGACGCGCGCCCTCGATCCACGCTGGATCAATTGTGCCGTCGAAATTCGGCAGTCCGCGCCGAACCAGAGCTTCAGACCAAGTGATTTCGGCTAGATGTTCGTTGGCCATCGAATCGAAGCGTGTCCGCTGTCTAACGCCCCAGTTCTGCTGCGAGCGACTCTACCATCCAAGCAGTTTAGTATTTCCGCGCCGCAGGCGCGACGCCTGAAAGGCGAGAAACCCAACGACTAACAAGCGCTCGTCTGCAGCAACTACCGTTAGGCCGCGGTTGCGCAAATGCTTCGGTGACCGGCTTGCCGTATGGACAGACATTCACACGTCACTCGGAGTTGTGCGCGAGCGACCGTGCCACCAGCGCAGCCAAAAATAGGCTATAAGGATGTAGAAGACTGCGCTCAGTGCGATCCCGGCGAACGAAGCTGCCATCTGCACCGGCGTTTCTTCGAGGATCGGATTTTCTGCGCTTCCAATGTTTACGCCTGGCGGTGCCATCGCGCCGATAGGTTCCATCAATGGGAATAACATTCGACCGAGCCTAGCACTGTTAAACACCGTGGTCACAACAAGGGCTGCTAGCCAAAGCAGGCATCCTATCCCGACCGCGCGAGCGTACAACGGGGAGCCCTCTGGTTCGGAATCTTTTGGCTGAGTCATTGTTTTTCACTCAACGCGCATCGGAGCCGCTTTCGTCGGCCTAACGCCTTATTAGGCTCATTGAAAAACTGAAGTGCGGCAAGCAACGCAGCATAGCGTATATGCTGCTCCCGTCGCGACCGGCTAGCAAGTGGCGGAATGCCTAATAGATGCGAGGATCGGCCTCACGGAATTGATGGATGTTAGGCTGCGAGGACCGCGGTGATTCCTGCGCTTGCTGTGATTTCTGTTAGAGTGCATCGATCGGGCTGCGGACACCGCGGCCACCTTTGTTCAACACGTGGGTGTAGATCATCGTTGTACGCACATCGGTGTGGCCAAGGAGCTCCTGAATCGTGCGGATGTCGTAACCATCCTCGATCAGATGCGTCGCGAAGGAATGGCGGAAGGTGTGACAGGTCGCGCGCTTCATTAGCCCCGCCCTGCGGACGGCGTCGGCAACTGCTCGCTGAATCACCGTCGGGTGCAAATGATGCCGGCGCAGCTCGCGCGTGAGGATGTCGATATGGGTTCGCGTGGCAGGGAAGATGTACTGCCAGCGAAACTCGGTCGATGCCTTTGGATACTTTCGCGTCAACGCCCCAGGTAGGTCAACTCGACCGCCGCCACGACGTAGATCGCGCGCGTGCGTCACGCGCACGTCCTCGAGATGTTCACGTAGAAGCTTCTCGGACGCTGCCGGCAACATCGTTATCCTGTCCTTACTTCCCTTGCCGCGCACCAGAATCTGATGATTGCCGAAATCGAGATCCTTCACGCGCAGCTGCAAACATTCCATCACCCGCATCCCCGTACCATAAAGCAGTGTTGTCGCCAGCTGCGGCACACCGTCCATCTCGCCAATCAGCCGCTTCACTTCGTCGCGCGTCAGCACAACAGGTAATCGCACGGGCCGCTTCGCGCGCGTGAGTCGCTCGCTGTCTTCGAGCTGCTGGTCGAGCACATCGCGATAAAGAAAGCCGATCGCTGCCAACGCCTGGTTCTGAGTCGACGCGCTCACGTTGGTGTGAACCGCCAGCGACGTCAGAAATTCCTCGACCTCGTCTCGACCTAGCTCGCGCGGATGACGCTTGCCATGAAAGCGGATGTAGCGAAGCACCCAGCTCAGATACGTCTCGATAGTGCGATCGCTGTAATGTCTCAGTCGAAGCTGCTGGACGAGGCGGCCGAGAAGTGGTGATCTGGGGATGAGCCGCTCGCCGGCGAAACGCCGCGCTGAAGTCATGCCGAATTTGTTAATGCACAGTGCCGCAGTGGCGGCACCATTTTCGCCGCAGCGTCAGCGACCCGTCGCGAAGATCTCCTTCAACTCCTGTGGCGGCACGACCTCGAGCTGCTCGAAGGTGCAATCGCGCGGCTTCTTGTCCGGACGCCAGCGACGGAACTGCGCGGTGTGACGAAAGCGATCACCCTGCATGTGATCGTAGGCCACCTGCACCACGAGCTCGGGACGCAGCGGCTCCCACGATAAGTCCTTGCCTCCGCTCCAACGACTCTGAGCGCCTGGCATCCGATGCGGGACGCCTTCACCCTCGGGTACACCGGCCCAATCCTTCCACGGATGATTCACGAACGCGTTCTCGCGATAGGGCGCCAGAAAGTCAACGAGCTCTTTTCGCTTCGCATCGGTGAAGCTGGCGCAAACTCCGACGTGCTCGAAGTTGCCGTCTTCATCGTAAAGCCCGAGCAACAACGATCCGACTTTCGTCTTCTCGCCGCGCTTGTGCCAACGAAATCCGGCGACGACACAATCGCAATCGCGCTCGTGCTTTACCTTGAGCATCACACGCTTGTTGGGCTCGTAAGTTCCGTCGATCGACTTCGCGACGACGCCGTCGAGACCGGCACCCTCGAATCGCTTGAACCAATCCGCGGCAACTTTGCGATCGCGCGTTGCCGGCGTGCAATGCAACGGCGCCGACAATCCCGAGCAAATCTTCTCCAGTCGCGCCCGACGCTCGGCGAACGGCGTCGCACACAGACTGCGATCGCCCTCACACAACAAATCGAAGAACACAATCGACGCCGGCGTCTCCACCGCCAACTTCTTTACCCTCGACTCGGCGGGATGGAGCCGCAGCTGCAGGATCTCGAACTCGAGCACGCCGTCGATCGGCATCACGATCTCGCCATCGAGCACGCACCGCTTGGGCAGCTGCGCAAGCAACGGCGGAATCAGCTCCGGGAAATAGCGATTGAGCGGGCGCTCGTCGCGACTCTGAATGAAGACTTCGTCACCATCGCGAAAGACGAGGGTGCGGAACCCGTCCCACTTCGGCTCGAAGATCCAGCCTTCGCCAGGCGGCAATTCACTTACTCGCTTGGCGAGCATTGGCAGCACCGGCGGATTGACGGGCAAATTCATCGCGCGCGCTTCACCTGCAGCTGTAGTTGGCGGCGAGATCGCGATTCCCGGTGTCGTTCCAGCGAGCGCGCTGCGGATACGGACACAGCGGACGGGTGCGCAAAACTCCAGTCGCGGTATCGCCGTCGACACGCCACTGCGTCGCGACGATGCTCTCCGGCGCGACGCCGTTTTCAACCCAGCGCTCGAGCGCGCGCAACATACTGTTCTCCGGCGTCGCACTCGGTCGCACCCACTGCCCGAAATCGTTCGGCGCCTCACCGCTGCCGCAATGACCCATGCCGGGCACGATGTACAGACGCAGGAAATTATCCGTCCGCTGTTTGCCCATTCGCTTGACCAGCTGCTCGTAGTAGTCGATCGAGCCCGCGGGTGCATCGGCGCTGCCATGATAAATCACCAGCTTGCCACCGCGATCGCGAAACCCATCGAGTCGACCACTGACGAAAGTGTTGAAGCCGTAATGATACGCCGGCGCGCCGGCCATGATGCCGTCGTAATCCTCCGCGAATCGCTCCGCTTCCATCAATCCCTGACGGCCGCCGTTGGAGCAGCTGCTGAAATACGAGCGCGTCGGCGGCTTGCCGTAGAAGGCAACGATCGCTGCTTTCGCCAGCGTCGTCATCTCGTGAACCGCGCGATAGTCGAAGTCGGTTTGTAGCTCGGGATGGCCAGTCGCCCAGCGACTGCTGCGTGAATCACCCTCGTGCCCGGTGTCAGTCGACGCGCTCGCGTATCCGCTGTTGACGGCCTCGCCGAGCTTGGGGTAGGCGATCGAGCCGGCGTAGCCACCGTTGCCGACGCCGAGGTATTTGCCGTTCCAGCCACTCGCCGGCAACCACACTTCGACTCTGATGTGCGAGTCGCGCGTCGGCGTAATCAACGCCTGCAATCGGCAGAATGCGCGCAACCGATCGAAGCCATTGAAGATCTCGACCGACGGACGTTGCCGTCCTGTCGGCGGGCGAAACGTTCCGGCGGGAACGAGCTGAGTCGCGACGATCCTGGTGTTGGCGAGATTCAGTTTTGCCACACTGTCGCACGGCGACGCGCGGACCGGCTCGGCGTGACAGGCGACGAGTCCGATTGCGAGTGCCGCGAGCACGCGCGCGCTAGTCGTCACGCTGGCGTCTCCACACCATCGCAAAACTCACGGGTCGGTCGCGATACTTCGCCCACTTCGGCTTCACTGCAATCCACGCGTCGTCGACGATTCGCTCCTGCATTTCGACGAGCGTAAATCCGGCGCCGAGCGCCGCCGAGACGTGATCGCTGAAGAAGTGGACGAAGCTGCGGATCGTGACTGGCTCGTCGTCGGAGGAGCGATGGAAGTGCGTCGGCACTCCCGTCAACAAAAAGAAGGGGTGATAACCGACGATTACGAAGTGTCCGCCGTCGCGCAGCAGTCGCGCGGTCTCGTCGTACAGCGGCGCGAGCTCGGCGAGATGCTCGTCGGCCAGCGACTGCGTCACCAGCTCGTACGACGCCGGCGACAATCCTGTATCGGCGACGTCGGCAATTCGCAGGGAACGATAATCGTCACGCTCCCGGGCGCGATCGAGCATCTGCGGCGTGAGATCGACGCCGTCAATCTCTCTCACGCCGTGCGCGCGGAGCCAGCTGCCGATGCGGCCGGTCCCGCAGGCGAAATCGGCGGCAGCATTTACGTCTTTCCACGTCACGGTGGTAAGACGATCGAGCAGGGCGATGTCCATCTCGTCGTGGACGGTTTGCTCGTAGTGACCGGACCAATCGCCGTAGCCGTCGGTGACGGAGACCGTCGGATAGCGGCGGGTATCGTAGCGCGAGAATTCGAGAGTCATGATTGCTGAAATCTACGAGCCGGGCCTGCGGGTTTCGCGGCCTCAGGGTAGCCGTATCGAGAGAGCGTGATGGAAGATGTCGCGCGGATCCCAGCGCGCCTTTACCTGCTGAAGCCGCGGGTAATTCTCCTTGAAGTACAACGCGTGCCACGGCACACCGGACTTGTTCCACTCGGCGTCAGTGAGATCGACGTCGGGATGATTGATGAAGGTTCCATCGTAGCGGTCACTCGGCACGGGCACGCCGCCGCTATCGTCGAATAGATCACGATAAAACTCGCGCACCCAACGCACGTTCTCGTCCTCATCGCGCGGATCCATCCACCCGACGCTACACGCCATGTCGAAGATCGAGCTGCGCTGCGCAGATGCTGTCGCGTCGTAAGCAACCGAGTTCACGCGACCCCCGTAGGTCGCGAATCCAAAAATGCCGCCCATGACGTTGAAGTCCGTGCGCGTCATGTACTCGTAGACGACGTCGAGCTGATTATCGCGGAGCGGCTTCTTCAGCATCGCGTCCTTGCCTTTGGTGCTGACTCCGCCCTCGGGCATAGCGAACAGATCGGGAAACGGATTGAGGGCGAAATCCAGCCACGGCATCTCGGACACGTTTACCGACACCGGTCGTTTGGTTCCTTCGCTCAAGGCGGTGAGATGATCATCGATCTGTTGACGGGCTCGGGCAGCGCCAACGCAGAGTCCACGTACGATGATTTTCCCGATCTGTGGTCGATGAACGATCAGCAGTGACCACAACGAGATGTTCTCTGATTGCGCATCGCTATTTGCCGCCGCCCAGGTCCCGTGATTTCTCAACAGTCGACGGAACGATTGTCGATCGAGATCGCTCGAGGTCCACTCGGCGTGGAATGTCGTGACCGATTGTGGTGCTTGCGGAAGCAGCTGGGCAGGGTCGTCTCCGCTCGCATCTGCTGAGCGAAACCACTGACGCGTGATGACACCAAAGTTGCCAGCGCCTGCGCCGGTAAGGGCCCACCAGAGATCGCGATTGGGATGGTCGGCTTCGCACGTCGCGATCACCGCTTTGGCGGCGCCGTCGGCATCGACAGTTACAACTTCGACAGCGTAGAGATAGTCGGCGGCGAGGCCCAGCACGCGACAGAGAAATCCAAACGCGCCGCCGGCGACGTGACCACCGGTACCGATTCCCGGATACTCGCCAAGTGGAATGACTGTCTTCCACCTGTCATAGAGCACGCGATGAGTGTCGCCGACCGTTGCGCCGGCTTCGACCGCGATCGCGCGCATTTGTCGATCGTAATAGATGCGCTTCATCGGCGAGATGTCGACGATCACGCGCACGTCGGGGTCGGAGACGAATCCTTCGAGGCAATGTCCGCCGCTGGTCACGACAAGGCGCTTTTTCTCGTCGACCGCATCTTGCACAGCGGCGACGACGTCGTCGGTGGAGCTCACCAGGCGGACGTAATCGGGCCGGGCGGAGAATCGCTTGTTGAATCGTTTGTCGACGACAGCACGATAACGCGGATCGTCAGGCCCGATTCGGTTTGAGTGCGCAGTTGTCACGCCTTCGCCGGCTCGAGTGCAGCGACGCGCGATTTGACCAGTCGCTTGATCAATGAGACCGGCAGCGGCTTGTCGAGCGGAAACTGTACGGTGCCCTTCGAAGTCTTGAACCCCTTTTGGTCAGCGAAGTCGCGATCGCTGGCGTTGAGTGGATATAGACTGAGGTGATTCGTCCAGCCCGCATACCAGACCAGAATTTTTCCATTCAGTCGGAACGCAGGGATCTGGTAGCTGAACGAATCGACGGCACTCGGCGCGGTTTTGCGGATGACGTCCGCCAGCTCCTTCAGTCGCCGGCGGGTGGAAGGCGGAAGTTTGGCGGTGTACGCGCGGATCTGGTTGCGCGCCTTTTTTTCGGCGGCTGCTGTCGACGTCGGCATTGATGATAAACTCCCGGTTCGCTTGAAATGGTGACTCAATAGGGCGACGAACCGGGAGCGCTTGTTTCGACAGAATAAATTACCAGCCTACGTTGACTCCTGCCCTAAGCTGCTTCGGATCTCGCGGACTCAGGTCGACGGTCGGCATTACTCTGAGCTCCCGCCGCCGACGTCGTTCATTGGCGCGTTCTGCCGACAGCGGAGCATCACGCACCGACGAAATCCAGTTCCACAACCCCGTTCCCGCGGCAAGTGCGCCCATTGCCCGTGACTCCCACCGCAAAATTCCGTGCATGCACTTGTCGATCGATGCGGAACCACAGGATCCGTACTCGTAAAGAAACGGAGCGTAAATGAACATCGACGCGGTGATGACCCACGTTCCGTAACCTCGCAGGTACTCGCCTGTGTACACGTACCCGGCACCGGGAAGAATCGTAGCCAGAACGCGCGCCTTGTGCGGGTCCCGATAAGGATGCTCTATGGGCAGCCGGTCAAGGCCGACTGGAGTCGGTTCCTGAGCGACCACCGCGCTCGAAGCGAATATCAGTAACAAAATGGCCAACGCGTTCTTCACGGCATCTCCCAGTGCGTGTCTCCCTGAGAGATGCTTTCATCGGCGGCTGCGACCTATACGTAAGCCGACGTAGAAGTCTTGCGCCTGAGGCGCAGTATCTGGCCTACCAAAACCCCCGTGATGATCGAGAGTAAACGCGAGGCGACCGCCCACGCATCGGTGGAAAAACGCTCGAAGTGAAGAAGCGACTGGAACAAAAACAGCACCAGCAGGAAGATCGGCATGCATGCAATCGCCATGGCTACGCCTGCGACAAAAAGTTGCGGTGTCCGCAAATCAAACCAGCGGCCGCGCAGAAGCCACGCAGTGACACCCACGGCAATCGTGGTTGGAGCCAGCAAAACTCTGCCATAGTCCTCTGCGGTAAACTGCGCTATTGGCTCATTCAGATCTACGAAGCCAATCAATGCATTCGACACGTAGCCGACAATTATCCATATCGCAGCGGCGTACAAGGCTAGCAGGAAAGCGAATTTGAGCACCAGCGTTGTTCGTGCGCTCAATTGGTTCGTTGTGATTATTGTCATTTTGATCGATCCACCGGTGTGCCGCCGCCTCTTGCCGCTTACCTCTCGCCTCTCGCCTCCCGCTTCCTTGCTTCCCGCTAAAATCTCCATTCCTTGATCAGGAAGGCGCCAAATGCAGACGTCGTGAGAATGTTCTGGTCCCGCTGCAACGTCGGCTCACGCAGGATATAGCGCGTGTCGACGCCGGTCTCCAGTCGGTAGCCCTGCAATCCACCAAATCGATGCACGACCTGGACGCCCGGCCGCACCAGCGCCGCGGGGTCGAGCGGTGACTTGATGGCGACGAAGGTGTGCGACTTGATGTACTTGCCGAACTCGAATTGCGTCCCGCGCAAAAAGTTGCCGACGTCGGTCTGCACATCGGCAGGCGTGATGGTGAACACGTCGGCGCCGAGTGAGCGCGCCGCACTCCCGGCGACCTGGTCGGCGACGATGCCGAGTGCGACACCGGCGAGCTGACGACTGGCCAACGCTGCGCCGGCGCCGACCAGATTCTGGCCGCTGCCACCGCTGCTCAGGCCCGAGCCCGCCAGCTGTAACAGCGAGCTCGACTCCTGGCCGAATGCCAGATAACTCAACAAATCAGTCTGTGTGATCGGCGGCTGCGCGTCGCTGGTGAGTGAGATGTTCGGCGCGTGCAGGGTGCCGCCGACCAGAATCTGAATGTTGATCGCTTCGCGGTTCGGCTGCTGCACGGTGTACTCGGCGGTTCCCTGCAGCGTCGGATTGATCTCCGTCGAATTGATGAACGTCGCCGACCCGCGCTTGATGTTGAATCGACGAGTCATGAACGCGTACTCACCGCGCTCCGTGAGCAGCACGCCGTCGATCACGAGCGTTTCCTTCGCCCGATTGACGTGGATGCCGAGCGGATCTTCCGTGTAGGTCTCGATGTTGAACTCGCGCGATCGGACGAAGACGTCACGATCGACGCTTAGATCCACATCCATGCGCAGATTGGCGAGCAGCGGTGACTGGGACGGAAATATCTCGCGATCGGCCATCACCGCGGTGTCGAGCACGTTGAACAACGACGGATCACCCGGGCCGACGAGCGTCTTGTTGTCGGACGGTGGAATGTAGAGCACGCCGTCGCGGATGCGCACCGTGCCGGTGACGTGGGTATCCTTGAACGGCCCCACGATCGCGAGATTGGCGCTCGCGAACAGGTTGCCGCGCTCGTTGTGCAACACTTCCGCGCTCGATGTCACCAGCTTCAAATCGAAACTCGGCTGCGTCAGAGACTTGAGCCCGACGCCGCCGGTGAGCAGAATGCGACCTTTGCTGTTGGCGGCAATCGAATCGATCACGACTGTATCGCCCAGCAGTCGAATCGACGCCTCGATCTGATTGAGATTGATTCCCGCCTGCACGACGTGCGCGTGTCCTTCGTGCAACCCGAACTGTCCGGTCAGCTGCGGCTTGTTGAGGGTGCCGGTGAGCCGAAAGTTGCTGCTCATGCGGCCCTGCAAATCGGTGACGAAGTTGCCGAAGAAGGACGGAATGAGATCGGCGGGCAGACTGTCCGAAGTCACGTTCAACGCGATCTGCCGATCGGCAGGGAAGCGCGAGCCGGTGACACCGGTGATGGCGAGATTGATGGGAACGGTTCCCTCTGCAATCAGGAAAGGCTGGCCGCCCGCGCGCTGCGCTTCCGCTCGGCCGCTGAGGGTTTGATTGGCGTACTGCACCGTGCCGTGGACTTCGGGGACTTCGGTGCCGTTGTAAAAGAGATCCGTCGCGCCGAACGCACCGCTGAATTGCGGATTCGCCAGTGTGCCGGTGCCGTGCACGTTGAACGACACCAGGCCGCGCGCGTTGATGTCGCTCTGCGTCAGCGTGATGATGTCCTGGACATCGACGTTGTCGACGGCGAGATCGAAGTTGGCGCTGCCCTCTTTGGGAATGAATCCGTTGACGAAGATTCGCCCGTTACGGCCGTTGCGCAGCTCGAGACTGTCGACGTCGACGCCCGCCTGTCCCCAGTGCAGCTCTGAAGCGTGGGTGCTCGCCCACGTGCTGGTGTCGAACTGCAGCTTGAGATCGTTCAGTCTGAGAGTGTTGCGGACTTTGTCGAGCGTGAACGCGGCATCGGCGGCGTAGGTGCGCCCGTTGCTCTGATCGACGACGAGATTGAGCGTGCCGTTTGGTTTGCCGTACGTCAGCTTGCCACGCACGCTGTCCAGATCGAATCCGGCGGCGCTCACTGAGCGCGCGCTGGCATTGATCGACACCTGCGACTGTGGGGTGCGCGCGTTCAGCCAGTCGTAGTCGGCGGTGAACGCTCCAATGCTGTTGCCGCGCGCGATGATGTTCTCGCCGGAAGCGGTGCCCTTGAGGCTGAAGTTCTTGATGTTGCCGGTCGCAACTCCATCCGCGCGCAGCGAGCCGGCGACGACATCCTTCGGAATTGCGCGCGGCGTGTCGACCACTGCATGCGGGTAGGCGAGGCCGGTTACCGCTCTCTCGACTTCCGTCTCTTTCGTGCGTCGCGATGAATCAGCGCGTGCCTGCGCGACGCGCGTGGAGAGAATTCCGGGACGCGGCCGTACCACGCCGGTGTCCTTGGAGATCAGGCCGGCGAAATGCTGCAGCGAGTCGACTGCGACGTGATAGCTGAGGGTGCCCGTGCGCCCGGCGGCGAGACCGAAGGTGCCCTTCGCCTCGACGATGCCCGCCGGCAAATCGACCGCCAGGGTGTCGACGCGCGCCAGACCGTTCGCCATCGTGACGTTGACGTTCGCGTGATCGACGTGTACGGTGTCGATTGTCGATGGCGCCACCGTCGCCACGATGTGCGCCTGCATCGTCGCCGGATCGAAGCCACGACCCGCGTACGAACCCACGGCCGTCAAACGGGTCTGCGGCAGTTTGGCGATCACGTAATTGGCGTTGAACCTGCGCGCATCGAAGGTGAGGTTGTAACCGGTCTGCTTGCTGTACAGATCCATGGTGCCGCGCAGATCGAGATAGCCACCATCGGCGAATGTGAGCTGGGTGTTGATGGCGAGATTGTTGGTGTTTCCGCGCGCGCGCAGCGGTCCGCTCGCAACGCCGCGCAATCCCACCGTCGGCATGAACCGGCCGAGCGTTGCCAGCGCGAGCGGATGCATCCGCGCGTCGACATCCCAATAGCCGACGGCGCCGTTGCGGAATGACGCGCGTCCGGTGGCGCGCGTCAATGCGCCGCGATCGACGTGCGTAACATCGCCGACGGCCGTCATCACGCCTCTGCTCGAGCCGTTGAGCGTCATCGTTCCCGATAGCGTTCCCTGCAGCGGCTTGGGCAGCGTTGGGATGACTGCGCGCGCGAGATTGATCTCGAGCGGCTTCATCGTCACGTGGAGATTGCTGGCGGTGAACACCGTGCCTGCCAGTCCCATTACGCCGTTGCCGACGAGATGACTGCGCCCCGACTGCGCATCGTCGACGACGACGTCGCCGTTGATGCGGAGCGCGTGCTGCCCGCCGTCAAACGCCGCGCGACCGGTGAGGATCAGCGGCCGCGGGAAGGTAAGCGCGGGGAACATGCGATGGAGCAGTCGCGTGTCCAGATTCGCGAAGCGGAGATTGGCGTTGTTGTAAGCGATGGTGTCGGTGATGATCGCCTGGATCTGGCCGGCGACGTGTGATCGCTCGACGTTCATGTCCATGTTGGCGATGGTGTAGACACTCTTCTTGCCGGTCCAATCGAGATTGAAATCGAGCTTCCCGTTGCCGCTCTCCGGCAGCGTCACCATTGCCCAGCGAATGTCGGCGGGATTCACCGGATCGCCGTGCAGCTTGAGATGCAGATCGCCGTTGGTGAGCAGATACTTGCCGTCGCCGGTGATCTTGGTTTGTGGGAACGCGGCGCGCGCGGCGTGCCACCACAGTGAGTCACCGGTGAAGGCGAAATTACCGGTGAGCCCGCGCACGTCCGCTACCGGCGGACGGAATGGCGCGGCGATCATCGTCAGCGCCGCGACATCGACTTCGCGATAGCTGTACGCCGGATCCTCGAGTCGCACCAGCGGGAAAATTCCGTTGATCTTGTGGAATGCGACTTCTTTCACGTAGCCGCCCGGCGCTTGCGAGATCGCCAGTCTTCCCTCGGGACCGAGTGCTTTTCTCACTGCATCCTTCGCTTCAGCGGGCGTGACGTTGGGATCCGGCGCCCACGGCGAGATCACCCGCAAATCGCCCTGCGTCACGGTGACATCCGCAAATCTGATCCACGTTCCCCAGCCGGTCTTCTTCGGCCCCGTCGGCGTCGTCGTATCGCGCGGGAAGATCCGCTCGAAATTCCACTTCTTGTCGGTGGGCCGCTTCTCCAGCACGATGATCGGCCGCACCAGTTTCACTTCGCGGAAGTCGATGCGCTTGCCGCGAAGCGTGGTGAGACTGTAGCGCGCCCACGCCTCGCTGACATTCACGAACGGACGGTGCGCGCTGTCGGTGATGACGACGTCGTGCAGTGTAAATCCACGCAGCAGATTTCCCGTTACGCCGCCGATGTGCACCAGACCGTGACTGTTGTTGCGCAGCCAGTTCTCGACGTAGCGGCGAACCCGCTCGCGACCCCAATCGGTGTTGGTGATCAGCAGGACACCACCGATCAACAACAACACGACCACCAGCAGCGCCGTGATTGCGATCAGGACCCGCCTACGCATTAGAACGCTTCGCCGATGGAGAGGTGTAGCACCATCCGGTTGAGGATGCCGCCGCTGGTAGGCGAGTAAGTACGGCGCTGCTGTAGTCTGACGAGCGTCCTTTGACCATTGACAATGTTTTCAGTGATCACCGGCAGCGATTCACTGCGTCCCGGATTGAGCCCTATATCGGCACGGATTGGGCCTACCGGAGACTTGTAGCGGAAGCCAAAACCGGGAGTTATGGCCGCCTTTCGGCGGGGAAGGTCTGGTGTCGTTCTCTGAGTGACCATCCCCGCGTCCACGAATGCCGCGCCCGACAGGTCGCGCCAGACCGGGAACCGCGCTTCGATGCTGCCCTCGACGAGGAAATTTCCGCCGAGCGGACGCGGCTCGAAATCGCGATCCTTGAGACCACCCGCTTCCGGATTGCACAACGTCACATCGGTTCCGCTGGTGCACGCGAGATTGGTCGAGTCGTGGCCTTGCAGATTCGCAATCGGGATGGTGAGCACACGCGGGCCGAGCTGATTCTCGCCGAACCCACGCACCGATTGCGCGCCGCCGGCGTAGAATCTCTTGCGCGGATGCAGCACGCCATTGCCGACTCCGACTGCAATTCCGGTCGCCTGCGCGGTGCTGCCGAGTGAATGCACCCAGCCCAGACGAAGATGCGCGGCGAGCGAGCCACGCTTGCGGATCTGATAGTACGCTGCGCCGTCCGCGGTCGCGCGATTGTACCGGAAGTCGGAGGCGGTGAAGGTGGACGCGTGCTCGATGCTGCCGTTCGTGCGAAAGCCCCGGTTCGGTGAGAATGGATCGTTGCTGCGATCGAGCGCCGCTGTCACGGTAAGTGGCGACAGCTTCTGGTTGCCGCGCAGCGCCTCGAGAGTCGGCTCGTCGCAGACGCCGAAGTTGATGCAGAAGTACACGTCGCCGGCGTCGACCTTACTCATCTCGAAGCGGTAGTTCAGACTCAGTGGCGCGCGCTCGGCCATATCGCGGGTGAACGTGAGCGAGCTGCCGTAGCCGCGATCGACGTAGACTCCGTACGCGCTGTGGCGGTGCGTGAAGACTCCCGCGGCGAGCGTATTCCGCGGCGATCCGAACCACGGCTGGGTGAGATCTACGCTGGCCGTGTAGGTCGGCACGTAATAGCGCGACAATGCACCGCCGGACCCGACCGTCGCGTTGCGGAAAATGCCGCGGTTGTTCAGCGACTTCGCAAAGAGATTTCCCAGCACTCCGTGCAAGGCGAGACGCCGCGCGCCTCCACGAAAGTTGTAGCTGGTGAAGCGCGTCTCCAGCTGCGCGAAGTCGATGGTGTTGAAGCCGGCGCTTATGCGCGCTTCGTGGAACGGCGCTTCGGTGACATCCACCACCACCACTTTGGCGGAGTCAGGCAGAGAGATGTCGACCGGAGGACGCGGCGCGATCGACGCGCGGCGGAACAGATTCGACTCATACAGCAGCCGCTGGCTGCGCAGCATGTCCGAGCGCAGGAAGATGTCACCTTCGTGGAAGGTCAGAGATTTCAGAATCGTGCGATCGTCGACGTCGTCGTTGCCCTTGATGACGATGTCCTCCACCGTGGTCCTGTACTTGGGAACGAGATTGAACTTCACCACCGCCGAGCGTGACGTGCTGTCGATGACAGTCGCCGTATCGACTTCGGCGTCGGCGAATCCCTTGTCGAACATTCGCGCCAGCAGATTGAGGCGGGACGAATCGACCCGAATCAGGTTGAGCGGCGCGCCCTTGCCGAGTGCGACGCGATCGTTGATCTCGCGCTGGCTGAGGACGGTGGAGTCCTGAGTGACGACGACGTCGGAGACGACGGTGGGCGGGCCTTCGTCGATGGTGAAGGTGACTCCGACCTGGTTATCCCCGCGCGCGACGACGGCGGTATCGACCTGCGTGTCGCGGTATCCGCGCTTCCAGTAGTAGACCCGGATACGCAGCACATCGCGCTGCAGCTCCTGGTGATCTAGGTACTCGCGGGTGTAGAAGTACTTCGATTTGCTGATCCAGCAGAACGGCTTGAGGATGAAGCTGTTGCAGTAGCTGGCGGTCGTGTAGATGTTGTTGCGCAGGTCATCCTGGCGCACAACCTTCACGCCTTTGAGCGTGAGATTTACGACTTCAGGATGTTCTTTCTGGGTCGCGGTGAGTTTTTTGGGTGGGACGACGGGCGGGCGCGGAGTGTCTACTGCCTGGGAGCTGAGTGCCGCGGGAAAGAGTAAGGCGCCGAGTAGGAGGGAAGCGGGAAGCGGGAAGCGGTTAGCGGGAACTGCGGACGCGAGTGCCGAGATTCCGGTTCCGAGCTTCGCTTCCCGCTTCCCCCTTCCCGCTTCCCCCTTACAGGCCTTCGAGCAACGCGTCGTTGCTAGGAGTGGCTGCAATACGCTTGATAAGCCACTCCATAGCAGAACTACTGGGCATCTGTTGTAAGCCGCGTCTAAGCGTGTAGACATGTTCTAGCTGATCCGGACGGAAGAGCTTGTCTTCACGACGCGTGCCGCTGGTCGCGACATCGATAGCGGGGAAGATGCGTTTCTCCGACAACGAGCGATCCAGCTTGATTTCGCAGTTACCAGTGCCCTTGAACTCCTCAAAGATCACGTCGTCCATGCGCGAGCCAGTCTCGACGAGGGCCGTCGCGATGATGGTGAGCGAGCCGCCGCCGTGTTCCGGCGCGACCGAACGAGCGGATCCAAAGAACGCCTTTGGACGCGCCATCGCGGATGAATCGAGACCACCGGACAACGTGCGTCCGGTACCGCGCTCGACGGTGTTATATGCACGTGCCATGCGCGTGATCGAGTCGAGAACGATTACCACATCCTTACCGAGCTCGACGAGGCGCCGCGCGCGCTCGAGCACCATCTCGGTGACGTCCGTGTGACGCACCGCCGGCATGTCGAAGCTCGATGCGACGACTTCGCCGTAACCCCACGTAATCATCTCGCTCACTTCCTCGGGACGTTCGTCGACGAGCAGAATGAGGAGCACTGCCTGTGGGTGATTTATCGCGACGCCTTCGACGATCGCCTGCAGCAGCATCGTCTTACCGGCGCGTGCCGGTGCGACGATCAATGCACGCTGGCCATAGCCGATTGGTGCGATGAGATCGATGGCGCGACGCGTGAGCTCGGGGCCACCCTTCGCTGGGCGTCCAGTTTCGAGCTTCAGTTTTCTCTCTGGGTACGACGCGATCAGCGATGCGAAGTCGGGGCGGCGTGCTGCCGCTGCCGGATCCTGATCGTTGATTTTCTGGATGTCGACGACGACGACGCGATTGCGATGGTCGTGCCCGGTTGTGGCTTGAACCTGATCGCCGCGGCGCAGCATGTACTGCCGGATCAATTGCATCGGCACGTAGGCATCACCTGGCTCGGCGAGATAACTGAAACCGGCTCGGCGAATGAATCCACCTTCGCGTTGCGGATCGAACCAGCCGATGGTTTCGCTGTCGGCGACGACCGGTGCGAGCGGCGCGCGTGGCTCACCGCGCTGTTGTTGATTTTGTCCGCCGCCGCCTCCGCCGCCTCCTCCTCCGCGCTGCCTGCGTCCGCGCTGATTGCGACCGCGCCGTCCATTGTGTCGATGATCGCGATGACCTTCGCGTTGTCCCTGTCCGCCCCCGCCGCCTCCTCCACCACCGCCACCGCCCTGCTGCCCACCCATGGATTGCGGGTTATAGGGCGGTTGCTGTTGTGATTGAGTGCCGGCATTTTCGCCGTTGGCGACTGGTGGCGCGCCTGATTCCGAACTGTTGTCGAAGTTCGATTGCGGCGCAGGTGTCGATGGCGCGGTGGGAATTGCGGGAGAAGTCATGTTGTCGCGGGCGTCTGGTAGATCTGCCGCGTCAGCTGGCGGGAGCGGTGTTGGTGTCGATGAATCCATCGTATCCAGGTACGGATCCGTTTCGCCGGAGGATTCGGAGAACGGAGTGTGTGGTTGATGACCGGACGGACGAGACCTCCGGCCGCGACGAAAAGGACGTCGGCGTTCACTCATGAAATTGTGGTGTGGCTGAGACTAGTGCTGCTCGAATGGCTCACGCGTTTCGCGGTATGAATTCACGCGAAGATCGAAGCCGTATTTGTATGGAATGGCGCGCTGCTAGGCTGCGCTTGGTGCAAGAATGGTACTATCTGAAGGACTGCTTGTCCAGCAATAGGTAAATGCTAGGGCTATGCACTTGAGTTGTCCAGAGTCGTTTGCCGGTGAAAATTGTCTGCTCGGTGTCGGGCATCTTTAACTAAAGTCGGTAGTTTGGCAGAGGAACACAGATTGGAGTTTGCAGTTGTCATACACGCATTCTGAGCAGGACCCGCTACCTGCGCTCGAGAGCGCCGTCGCCGAGCGACCGGATGATGCGAAGGCGTTGGTTGCACTCGCGAATCACTATTGGTTGATCGGAACGGGGCCGGAGCCCGTCGCCGATCTTGCCTCGCGCGCGATTGCCGTCGATCCGCAAAACCGCGCCGCCTGGCACCTGTGGGCGCTCACCGAATCCGACCCGCGTCAACGCGTCGCGCGCTGGAAGCAGGTCACCGAGCGGTTCCCGGAAGACCAGTTGGCCAGGGCAAACCTCGCCGACAACGCCGCGAGTCTTGCCGGCGCCGAACACGATTACGATGCGGTCGACCTGGCGATCACCACTTACAAGGATCTTCTCGCCACCGCCGATCGCCCCGACCAACGTGACGCGTTGCAGAAGGCAATCACCACTCTGGAAGGTTGGCGCTTTTGACCCCGCGCAAAGCAAGCTCGCCGTCGCCGCCGCACGACCACGCCAGCGCCAGCGCCCTCGAAGAATTCCGCCAATTCCGCGAGCGCATGAACGCGGAGATTCTGGCGGAAGGAAACACCGTCATCAACCGCTTCTTCGCCCTCGACACCCGCACCTACGAGCAAGGCGCGCTGGATGTGAAGACAAAGGAGCTCCTAGGCCTCGTCGCGAGCCTCGTCCTCCGCTGCGACGACTGCGTTACGTATCACCTCACGCGATGCGCTGAGGAAAAAGTCAACCGCGCCGAGATGTTCGAAGCCCTGAGCGTGGGCCTGGTTGTGGGCGGCAGCATTGTAATCCCGCATCTGCGACGCGCCGTCGACCGCTGGTCGGAGCTGGAACGACTGCAGCGGCCGACCTAAATAGATGCTGGTCGAGAGAGGCGAGGGGTCTGGTCGAGACCCGCACAATCTACTTTTTATTAGCTACGGTCGAAGACGCAGCCGGTCGAGCAACGACCGACGCATCCCCGTCGGAGATGTACGCGTTACCGGACTTCTCGAGCTTAGCGATGGTCTGCTCGATCGCATTCCCAATCACCTGAATCCTCGGCGTCGATCCAGGATTGAACGCCGGATCGTATGGCGACCTCATCGGCCCGCCCGCGACTTCGAAGACAACCGGCCACGAGTAAGAAACGGTTTTGCCGGTTTTCGGATCGGTCCATGATCCGCGAGTGGCGAGCGCGCGATTCTTCGGCCAGAGTCCTTGCGGTAGTGCCATCGACCGAACTTTGTATCCGGGCACCGCGGAATCGATGCCCATGAGATTGCGCGCGATCTGCTCCTGCACGACCGCGTCGGAGAACTTGCTGAGTTGCGCGTGCCACAACGTGTGATCGCACAGCTCGAATCCGTTGTCGGCGAGCCATTTCACTTTCTGGAATCGCCACTGTGACAACTGTCCCTGAATGCCGCGATCGCCAAAGAAATTGTGTCCCGCGGCCGCTCCATTCAGCAGGCAGAAGACAGCCTTGTTCGCCCAATCCGGATGTGTCTTCCTGAAGTCGAGCCAGATACCGATGCCGCTCGTCGGATCGATCTCCAGTTTGCCGTTGTCGTTGATGTAGCGGAACTGCTCCGGCGACGCATCGTCGAACGTGAAGACCACCGGTGACAATCCCTTCGGCAAATTGAGATTCTTGTCGAGCACATCCGACATGTTCACTGGGCGATAACCCCGATCGTACAGCAGCTCGAGATCCTTGCGAAACTGTCCGCGCTCCCGAGCGTAGAAGCCATTATGATCGGTGATGAGGTGATACTCGAGCACCATTATTCGTCCCATCTCATTGGGAACGCGGTTTGGATTCGGTTTTGCGTTGGGTGCAGGATTGCCGCCGCCTACACCAGTGCTCGGCGAAGTTCCGTTGGTGTTAGTCGTCGGTTCCGCAACGCCGCTTCCCGCTTCCCGCTTCCCGCTTCCCGCTGGACCTGTACCGCCACCAGTGGTGTCTGATGCACCAACTGCCTGTGCTTGCAACGTGGAGCTATTACTGTTCGCGGCAGACGCCGATTTCGTCTCGCCAGCGCTGCAAGCAAGCGCGGTTGCTGCGATAGCGATCGAAAAGAGGACTGAACGATTCATTCTTCTCGCCTGATATCTGGAATAAAAACGGGATCCCGAGGTCTCTTCGGCTGGGTAAGCGCGCATCGCCGAGGGATTCTACTGGGCTCATTCGCAATAGTCGTTCTAGCGGTGTACTTCACCGATGCATGGCTCCTGACGTGTGGCTTCGACGGCTGTCCATCACCGCGCGAAATCCAGACTTTCCAGCCCGATCAGGGCGGCCGCATTCTGGATCGCTACAACCGGCTGATGGGACGTATCGAGCTGGTAAGACGAGTGAACGTACCGCTGAGTCAGGTCCCATCGTTCGTTCAGCAGGCGTTCATCGCGACCGAAGATCGTCGCTTCTATCAACATGGCGGTCTCGACTGGCGCGGGTTCTTTAGAGCGCTCGTAACGAACATTAAGGCAGGCGGCACGCGCCAAGGTTTCAGCACGATTACAATGCAGGTCGCCCGCAATACCTTCGCGGTGCGCAAATACCCCGCGCGATCGCTGCGACAGAAGCTGACCGAGCTCCGACTTTCCCGCCTCATCGAGCACTCGCTCACCAAGCAACAAATCCTCGAGCTCTACTTCAACGTCATCTACATGGGCAATGGCGTGTACGGCGTTGAAGCGGCGAGCAGAGATCTGTTCGGGAAGAGCGTCAACAAGATCACCCTGCCACAGGCGGCGACTCTCGCTGCACTTCCCAAAGCGCCATCGACCTACACGCCGCGCCGTCATCCGCAGCGCGCGCTCGAGAGACGCAATCTGGTGCTGACGCTGATGGTGCAGCAGGGATACGTGTCGCAGAATCGACTGGCCGGTCTACAGGCGACGCCGCTCAACATCGCGAAGGACGAGTGGCGGCCATCGGATCCCAACGATTCGTACGCGCTCGATGCGGTGCGCACGCTCGTCGATTCGATCATTCAGGGCGGCACCGCCGACATCGTCGATCTCACCGTGCGCACGACGCTCGATCGCAACGCACAGATCGCTGCCGACCGCGCGGTGCGACGTCGCGCGGCCGCGATTCAATCGGAGGCGTCGAGACGCGCGGTCATACAAGGCGCGATGGTCGCCATCGATCCGATCAACGGTGACATCCGCGCGCTCACCGGTGGTCGCACCTACGAGCGCGGCACCTTCAACCGCGCGCTGCTCGCGCATCGTCAACCAGGGTCCGCGTTCAAACCGTTCGTCTACGCGGCGGCGATGGCGGCGGGCTACACACCGTCGTCTGAAGTCGACGACGATCCGATCGACGTGATCCAGGGTCGAACGGTTTGGTCGCCGGCGAATTACAACGACGACTACGCCGGCCGCATCACTTTCCGGAAAGCGCTCATTCGCTCAGCGAATGCTGCAACCGTTCGCGTCAGTCAGGCGGTCGGCATTCCACGCGTGATCGCACAGGCGAGGAAGAACGGCATCGTCAGTCCGATTCCCGATCTTCCTTCCATCGCACTCGGTACCGCTGAAGTGACGCCGATCGAATTGGTGACAGCGTACGCGCCGTTCGCTAATGGCGGATACAAGGTGCGACCGCGACTGATTCGCAGCATCTCCGCGGCCAACGACATTCCGATCTGGACCGACCCGGATCCCGATCCGCGCAATCGACAGCTGGTGATGGATCCGCGCGATGCTTATCAGGTGACTTCGATGTTGCAGTCGGTGGTCGACTATGGTACGGGCAGAGTCATTCGTGAATATGGTGTGAAAGGACTCGTGGCCGGCAAAACCGGAACGACCAATAGCGGCACCGACGTCTGGTTCGTCGGCTACACGCCGACGATCATCGCCGCGTTCTGGTTTGGTTACGATGTGCCAGCTCCGATTTCGAGTGATGCATCGGGCGGGCGTCTCGCTGCGCCGGCGTGGGCGGAATTTTATCAGCAGGGTTGGCGCGAGACCGCCAGGCCGACCGACTGGAATCCGCCTCCGGGCATGAGGGAGGTGACGATCGATCCGACCACCGGCTATCTCGCCACTGAGTGGTGTCCGGTGACGCGCAACGAGTACTACAAGCCCGAGCTGCCGCTGCCCACCATTCCCTGTCCGGAGCATGGTCCGGACATGCAGGAGGACAATCAGAACCCGGATCAGCAGCGCGATTCGATCGACGACTTCGGCCGCCGCATCGGTCGCGCGCTCGGCCGCATCTTCCGGTTCTAGCCTCGCGCAGAACCGCAAAGTACAGATCTCGGCTTGGGGTCGGGGCGTGGTATTCCCTACGGCGCCACGCTCGCTCTGGCGGAGCCGCTAACAACACTCGCTCGCTCTGCTCGCTCGCGCGTCTCCTTGGTCGCTCGCTGTGACGGCGCCTTAAGGGAACACCACGCCCCTCCTTTACAGATCTGTGAGTGCGGACTGCACGGGAGCCAGAACCGGGCGTGCGTCGCTTATCCACGCACTTCGCGGGCTCCGCCCGCCGCGCGCTTCGCGCGCGTGCAGTTACGGAGCCATGCAGGAGAGGTGAGGGGTCCTCTAAGCGGCAGTTACAGCGAGCGACCAAGGAGACGCGCGAGCGAGCAGAGCGAGCGAGCGTAGTTAGCGGCTCCGCCAGAGCGAGCGTTGCCGCGTGAGGACCCCTCACCTCGACCCGGGCCGAGATGCCTTCGAAGCCAGTTAGACGACTCCTACGAAGTTAGAGGGAGATGCAGAGAAGCCGGGGAAGATGCGGTCGAGTGCGCGCGCGCCCATGTGATGCGACACGACTTCAGCGAACACAGAGCGGAAGTCGGTGGTGAGCGCGAGGTCGCGACCCTCGTAAAGCTGCTCCTGCTCGAGACCCGGCCACTTGCCGTGAACCTTGCCGCCTTTGACGTGACCACCGATGACGAACAGCGCGCCAGCGTGACCGTGATCAGTTCCGCGGTTTCCGTTCTCGCGCGCCATGCGGCCGAACTCGGACATCGTCATGATCACGACGTCGTCCATTCTGTCGCCGAGGTCGGCGACGAGGGCGGCGATCGAGTGGGAGAAATCGTCGAGACGCTGCGCGAGCTGACCAGTAGAGGAGCCCTGGTTCACGTGGGTATCCCAGCCGCCGACATCGGCGAAGGCAACCTCGAGGCCGACGTTTGCCTTGATCAACTGCGCGATCTGCATCAGACGCTGCCCAAACTGTGAGCGTGGATAATCGGCGCCGTTCTGGGGCAGATATTTCTGCGGGTTCGCCGCGCGCAACATCTTCACCGCGTCGAACGTCTCCGCGCCCGTCGCGTGCACTAGATCCGCTGACCCGGTGCGATACAGCGCTTCCAATCTCTCCGCGGAGCTGCCCGTCGCGCGCACCGAGAACTCGCTGAGCGAGTTCATCGCCACCGTCGGACTCGGCCCTTCGAGAATGCGCGGCGTCTGCGGCGTCAACGAAACTGCGCGGAAAGGAGTCTTGGCGAGATTGCACTCATCGCAGGTTCCCTGAACCGCGAGGAAGCGATTGAGCCAGCCGTCCGTCGTTCCTTTGACGTCGGGAGTACCCGTCTCCATGTAATCCTGCGCGTCGAAATGCGAGCGCGTAGTACTTGGAGATCCAACTGCGTGAATCGGCGCGAGCAGCCCGCGATCGTAGAGCGGCTTGAGTGGCGCCAGTGCCGGATGCAATCCAAAGAATCCATCGAGATCGATCGCCGAAGTCTCGACGCCGCGCGACGGCTGCGGAATCGCAATCGAGGGCCGCATTGCATAGTAGGCGCGCTCACCGTGTGGTACCACGATGTTCAACGCATCTGCTGCTCCGCGCTGAAACAGACAAATCAAAATTTTCCCCTTCGGCGCCTTCGGCAATTCCATACCGAATGTCATGCGCCGCAGGAAACTGGGACTGAGTCCCATTGTCACCAGCGCCAGCGCCCCCGATTTCACAAATACTCTACGATCCATATTTCCATCCTTAAAGAAGCCGCACCCTCATTGCGGACGCTTACGACCTCGTTGCAGACAACTGCGAACCCACTGCGGACTACTGAGAGCCGACAGCTCGCCTTTGACTTTTGTCCGAGTCCTCAATCAGTCCGCAATTATCAATGCCGTTGGTCCTGAGACCTCAATCTCAGTCCTAGTGTCGTTGAAACTCCGGCGACCCCAACGCCAATCCAACTATCTGCGTCAATCCTGAAAGCTGTGGCACGTTGCCCAGTCCTCGACCCTGCAACGCCGCCTTCCTTCCACCACCGCCTTTCTTCGCTCGCCCATTCCCAGCGTCCGTCATCATTTCATCCGCATCATTACTGACCGAGTCAGCAGCAGACAAAGAAGACGAAGACGACAACAGCGGATGCTCTCCCGACATCAACACCGCTCTCGTATCTGGCGATGCCATTCCATTGAGCACCATCGACACGACAGCGTCGACCTGCTTCTCCCTCGGCGCGTTCTCCAAAGAATCGAGCGCCGGCTGCGACGCGACGCTCACGCCAGGCAAACGACCCGCCGCGGCCGCCATCCCGAAATTGATGCGATTGAGAATCGCGCCGGTGTTCATCCAGGCATCTCCAGTCTCCGGCCAGCCGTTCGGCGCTTGATGTCCGAAGATCGGCTGTCCGAGGTAGGCGATCAGCTGCGCCGAGCGTGGGGTGCTGTCCGGCGCGGCGTTCATCGCGCGCGCTGCGCTGGCGACGACCTCGAACGGCGTCTTCACCTTGCTGTGAAACGCCTGCTGCGAGAAAAATTCCGGCGACGTGATAATTGCACGCAGCGTTTCGCGGATGTCGCCGTCGGTCTTGAGAAAGACCTGTGCTGCGTGATCGACCAACGCTTTTGATGGTGAATCCGAGACGAATCGACGCGCCAGCTTGAATGCAATGAAGTGCGCAGTCGCCGGACTTCTCGAGACGATGTCGAGCACGTCTTCGCCATCTTCGATTCCGCGGCCGGCGGCGAGCTTGTGTCCGAGCACGACCTTCTCACCAGCGTCGTGCGCCTGCGCACGGAAAATGAATCCGCCGCCCTGCGCCGGCGGCCGAATCGTCCAGCCAGTGAGCGCGCGCGCGACGTTGATCACATCCTGCTGCGTATATCCGCCGTCGACGCCGAGCGTGTGCAGCTCGAGCAGCTCACGGCCGTAGTTCTCATTCAATCCCTGCCGCTGTCGCTGCTGTTGCTGCGGCTTCGGTCTCGGCGCCGGCATCAGCACGCCGCCAAAGCGCCCTCGACGAAAAGCGCTTCCCGCTTCCCGCCTCCCGACTCCCGCCAAGGTCGGCCGCGTACTATCCGCCATGCTGCGCGCGTTGTCGAGATAGAAGAGCATCGCCGGACTCTTAGCGACGGCTTCGAGCAAGTCGCGAAATTTGCCCAGCGCATTGGGGCGAATGACGTTCTGATCGAAGTCGACGAGGTAGTACGGCTCCGGTGCGCCTTTGGCCGCGTAGATGTTGAAGTGATTTTCCCAGAAGTCGGTCATCACTTCCTGGAGCTGGCGCTCGCTACCGACGGCGCGCGCGACGCGCGAGGACTGCAATTGGGTGACGACCTGGCGACGGCCGTTCTGCAATTGTCGCAGCTGCATCAGCGCTGCCTTGTCATCGTCGGTCATGCCTTTGGTCGAATCAGCGCGATCGCGTTTCACTTCCCGACGCTCGCGCTGCTGCACCGCGTACTGTTTCAGCAGATCGTTCTGATCCTGATTGAGCGCGGCGTATTTCGAGGTGACGAATGCGTTCATCGCATCGTCGTTGATTTTGTCAGGATGAAGCTGCAGATCGATCCAATTGTCGAGTCCCATCGCGCGCACTTTGGCGACATCGCCCGGCCGCGGACCAAATGTGAGTCGATTGAGCGCCTGAATGATCTGTTGATCCGCCGGCAGCTCGCGCACGTCCGACCGCGCCATAACCGACTTCTGCGAAGCAGCGGTACCGGATTTCTGCGCGTATACCCCAATAGGCGCAGCATTCAACAGCAAAACTGTTATGAGACGTAGTTTTGTGAGCCGCATGTATGCCTCTGCTTTGGGATCGCATCCCGCGACCCGCATCCCCCATCCCGCCTTCTTAGACGCCCGAAACTCATGTGCCGTTAACCGCGTTTCACACCTCAGAACGTGCACTTTGTCACAAATCCGACACATCTCGCACCGAACTGCCAACCCTACAGGGGTTTTCGTTATCTAATAGAGTGTTCCGACCTTACTCCACAGTTACCCTGATTGATGTCCTCGATTTCTGAACGCCTTCTCGCCGCACTCGGCGGCTCGTACACCATTGAGCGTGAGCTCACTGGTGGCGGGATGGCGCTCGTCTTCGTGGGTGAGGATCACGATCTCGAACGCAAGGTCGTCATCAAGGTGCTGCCACCGGAATTGGCGGCGTCGGTTTCCGCCGAGCGATTCCGCCGTGAGATCCTGACCGTCGCGCGACTGCAGCATCCGCACATCGTGCCGGTGATCAAGGCGGGCGAGATCGACGGACTGCCTTATCTGGTGATGCCTTATGTCGACGGTGAATCGCTCGACATCAGATTGCGTCGCACCGGTCCGCTGAGTGTGCGCGAGACGATTGGCATCATGAAAGACGTGGCGCGGGCGCTGGCGTTCGCGCACGAGCGCGGCGTCGTGCACCGGGACATCAAGCCGGGCAACATCCTTCTCGCATCTGGATCCGCGACAGTTACGGATTTCGGTGTCGCGAAGGCGCTGTCGACGGCGCGCCGGTCTGGTGAGAACAACAAGACCAACGGTCTCACCAACACCGGCATGTCGCTCGGCACCATTCTCTACATGGCGCCCGAGCAGGCGGCGGGCGATCCCAACATCGACGGCCGCGCGGACATCTACGCGCTCGGCATCGCCGCGTACGAGATGCTGGCGGGAACAGCGCCATTTGCCAATCTCGGTCCGCGCGAGATGCTGACCGCGAGATTGACCCAGGCGCCGCCGCCGCTGTCGACCTATCGCAAGGATGTGCCCCTCGGTCTCGAGCGACTGATCGCGAAATGTCTGGCGATCGATCCTGCCGATCGGCCACAGACGGCCGTTGCGCTCGTCGAGATGCTCGAAGATCCGGAGACGATCAGCGGATCGTTCTCGTCGGCGAAGATCGCGCACCACGGTCGTCGCGCGAAGCGGATGGTGATCAGCGCACTGGCGCTCGTCGGCGCGATCGTCGTCAGCGCAGGCATCTACACGCGTCTGCATCCGAGCGGCACGTCGGCCGTCGCCGAGCCCCCGCACGCGAGCGCGCTGAACGCGCCTGCGCAGCTCGGCGTCATCGCAGTGCTGCCGTTCGTCAGCCTCGGCAGCGATTCATCGAACGCGTATCTGGCGACCGGCGTTACGAACGCGGTTGCGGGCAAGTTGATGAAGACGCAGGGTCTGAAGGTTCTGGCGCCTGGTCTGCCTCGCTCGGTGAAGCGTCGGAGCGACAGCGCGGTGACGGCGAGTCTCGACGCGCATCTGGTGCTCGAGGGAACCGTCGAGCGCATCGGTAACCGCCTGCGCGTGACGGCGCGTTTGAGCAGCACTGCCGACGACGTGATGCAGTGGGCCGATGTCTACGATCGCGACGTGAAAGACATCTTTGCGGTTGAGGACGATATCGCCGGCGCGATCGTCGCCGCCGTGACGCCAGTCACGTCGCAGAAGCGCGGCTAATTTCCGGTCTCGCGAGGTAGCGCTGTTGCTGCCTCGCGTTTTTGTTCTCGCCTCGCGCCTCTCGCTTCTCGTCTCTTGCCAAAGCGCACAAAGTTGACATAATTCGCCCTTGTTTCGGCATTTATTCGGGCCTAGCTTGGGAATCCAATCAGAGCTGTCGAGCGCCCGATGTCGAAGACGGATTCCTACTTCAATCCCGAGCAATACGCGACCGTCGCCGAGCGGATAGAGATGTTCTATTCGCGCTATCCGCATGGCCGAATCAATACTGAGTTAGTGTCCCGCGCCGACGGCGCGATCACCTTCAAAGCCGTTGTCTTTCGCGATGCCAACGATACAACGCCTGCTGCGACTGGTTGGGCGAGCGAGCGCGAAGGCGACAGCGACATCAATACAGTCGCGTGCCTGGAGAATACGGAGACATCGGCGGTCGGTCGCGCGCTCGCAAACCTCGGGTTTGTCGCAAGCGCGAAGCGGCCGAGTCGCGAGGAGATGGAAAAAGTTTTCCGTGTGCGATCGGCGCTCGCCTTTGGCAGACGCCGTGAATCTCCGCCGTCGCTTCAGACTCGAGCGAATGCACGCGACGATGTGCTCGAGCTACTCGATCTCGCGGAGCAGCGCGGATTTTCAGCGCGGCGCGGCGAGATAGTCCGCGGGCGCGTCGCCGGATATCCCGGTCTCGTTCTCCCGCGCATCCGCAAAATCGAGACAGCCCTGCGAAACTGGGTTCGACGGCATGAGCTGTAACGGGTCGGGGTGCAGTCAGAGTGTCCGACCGCTATCCGACTTCGGCGAAGCTGCTGGCCGCCATCCACGACGGCGAAGAGCCCGCCATCCGCGAATTCTTCCTCCTTTATGCTCCTTTGCTGCGCGACCAGGCGCGACGCATGGGCGTCGATGGTGACGAGCGCGACGATATGGTGACGACTTTGCTCGACGATGTGGTATTGCATCTCATGGAGCATCGTCTGGCGCCGCGTGATCTCGCGCGTTACGTCGTCGCCGCCTTTCGCAATCGTGCGCGTCGCCGGCATCGTGACGAAGGGCTGAGAGTCGCGAAGCAGGGCGCGGCGTATTCGGAGATTGGAAGCGCTCGCAAACAAATCGTCAGCGAGTGCACATCGGAATACACTCTGTTGTCGAGCGCAGCCGACGAGTCAGCGAGGGTTCGTCCGGTGATCGCGGCGCTCGCGCAGTGCGTGTGCGCCGAACTGGATGCGGATGAAATGAAGATGATGATCGGAATCGGTCGTCACATGCCGCTGCGCGAGATCGCCGACCAGCTGCGAATAAGCTACGGCGCCGCGCGCGTGCGCGTGCATCGCCTGCGTGAGCGATTTCGGCGGATTGTGGTTCAGTACTTCGCGACGCTCAAGCCGGAAGACAAAAACGAAATAGCGAGATTTTTTCGCCGCGCCGAGCTCGACCTGTCCTCGGCGCCGATCCATCAAAGCGCGCAGCCAGTGCTGCGGGAGCAAAACCAATGATCAGCGACGGCGATCGATCGATCTACGAGAGCATGGCAGTTGTCGGCAGGGAGATCGAAGCAAGCGACAACGAGCTTGTGTATCAGGATGAGAAGTTTCTGTCGTGGCTCGCTCGCGATCTGCGTGATGGACTGAACGCGGAGGAGCGTACCCAGGACCAGCTCGATGCCGCGGATTTTGCTCGTCGTGCGCTGAGTCGTCTGGCCGTTCGTCGTGCCGACAGGTCCATCCCACGTCGTCCGCTTCGGGAGCGCAGCGCACCTGTCGCAGCAACAATCTCGCAATCAGTGGACATTGCGAGTTCCAACGGTTGCGCAACGCTGCTCGATCTCGCCGTTGCAGCGGGACAGGGCAGGGAAATCTGGGACGAGCCCTGCGATCGTTGGCTGGAGCTACCTGACGACATCACACCCGGTCGTTACGTCGCTTTGCGTGTCGCGGGTGACAGCATGACTCCGGTGCTGTGTCCGCGAGAAGTGATTCTGATTCAGCTCGACTCGACTCCGCGCGTCGACGATCTGGTGGTAGCGCGCTTGCCCGATCAGAGTCACGTGGTGAAGCGGATCGCGTCGATCGAGGATGGCAGCATCGAGTTGGCGTCCTTCAATCCTGAGTATCGCCCGATCTTCGTTGCGCGCGAGCCCTCGCCGGTGGTCGGAACCGTGATCGCGCGATTCATGCGCGAGTAACGGGCTGGGGTGCATCTCCTGGAAAAACAATCAACCAGGAGATGCGATGAAGCAGTTACCAACTTTTCGCGCCAGCAAGCTTATTCGTCTCGCCGGCACTCTGCTGACGGTGAGTTTGCTGGTGACGCTGCGAGTAGAAACGCCGTGCGACATGTCATCAGGCGCAGCGGCGATTCACGAGCTCATGAAACCGGATTGCGCCAACCCGGGGCAACAAGGGCGTCGCCGTTCAGCGGCGCTCGAAGTACCCCGGATTCATCAGGCCGAAAATGATGACGGCTACGAGGGCGATCGCGATCGCTGCGCGGGAAGCGGTCTGAGAATACACAACGACTGAAAAAAGTGCGGCACCTTCGAGCAGCGCCCACGGGATCATCGCTCGCGGAGCGTTTCTCCGCCAATAGGCTTCGAGTGCCTCTCCACCGGACTGTCGCGGCACGCGTGTCGACAACAGAATCGCCACCGCGCACATGGCGAGCGCCACACCGAGAAGCGCCGGCACCAGCAGCGCGAGTCCACCCGCGGGATCGGCCTTCGGCACCAGCACGAAGTGGGCGACGATAGCGAACAGAACGACGCCGATGACCATCGCTCCGTGAACCGTGCGCACATTCCGCGGCGTCGGAGCTGCTGGTCGTGAGACTGGTATCATTCGCAGTCAGATGTGTGGCGCTCGAGAGTGTCGGCTCTCCGACTCCGCTTACTTCGCATAGTAATTTGCGCCGAGGAAGTGGAGTGAGACGTACGGCTCGTCACCAAGTACCCAGCTGTCGTGCGGCTCGGGCGGAACGTAGAAGATCGAACCGGGCGTGAGCTCCCAGACTTTCCCATCGTCGAAGGAAACTGTCGCGCGACCGGAGATGACCATGCCAAGGTGTTCGACGCTGCATCGCTTCGCGCCGACGTTGGGTCCGACATCCGTCGACCATTTCCATCCCGGCTGATATGTCGCGCGGCCGATCGTCATGCCGCCGATGTTCACCAATTCGAATCGGCCGCGCGGGAATTCACGCACTTCGTCGGGATTCTCGAAGCGCTTCAGAATGACTTCGACCGGCATCGTTGGCGCAGTCATCGCTACGGTCCGGAGAAGCCAACGCGTACGCCACCGGGTGCCCTCACGACGGCGATCGTTACGCCTTCCATCACTCTGAACGGTGGCGTCACCGGCTCCGCGCCTTCGGTCAAGGCACGCGCATACGCCTCGTGTGCGTCGGCGACGTGCACCGTGAAGCTGCTCCCGGGTGATTCATCCGGCATCAGTCCGCGCACTCCGCCGCCACCCTGGTCAGAGTACGCGAACAAGTGATATTCACCGCCCTCCGGCATCGGCATCGTCTGAGTGAATGTCCAGCCGAGCACTTTTGCGCACCACGACTTGGTGGCCAGCGGATCCGCGCTCTGAAGCTCGGTGTGGGTGATCCAACCCTGGAGTCCAGGCGTCGGGCGATGTCTTAGCTGTCCGGAAAGCGACCGCGTCGTCCGCTTCGCCGCCGCGCGCCTGGGCTTCACTCGCTTGGTAGTTGTTGCGCCCTTCTTCGTCGATTTCTTTCGTGCCGACTTCCTCGCCATAACTCGCCCCTGTTATGGCGCCAACTTGCGTTACGCAGCCGACACTGGCAAGGAGCCTTCGAGCTCGGCGAGCACATCGGGCGACTCGCGGATCGTCGCGAATTCGCGATTGAGACCGGCGAGCTCGACATTGTGGACTTCGTCGGCAGAGTAGTGCTTGCCGTCGTAACCGTTCTTCTCGAACGCTGCCGTCGCATCGGCGACGATGGTGACGTTGAAGCCGAGGTTGGCAGCCATGCGCGCGCTGGTGGAGACGCAGTGCTCGGTGGTGAGACCGACGAGCACCAGATTGTCGATGCCGCGCTCGCGCAAATAGCTCTCGAGCCTGGTGCCGATGAATGCGCTGTTCACGTTCTTGCGGAACACCGGCTCGCCGTCGACAGGCTTCGCTTCAGGTTTGACGGCGTTGCCCGGTCGATCCGGTCGCAGCTCTGACTGCGGCTCGACCGAATCGTGTTGCACGTGAATCACCGGCTTGCCCGCCGCGCGCCAGGCGCCGAGCAAATCGCCGATTCGCTTTTCAGCGTCCGGATTGTTGCGCGCACCAAGACGAGGGTTGTCCATCCCTTGTTGAACGTCGATGACGATGAGCGCAGGCTCGGCAGATCGGTTCATAGAGCTAACCTCTAAAACGTTGCCGACTCAAGCTGCAGCGCCGCCTTCATGCGCGCCAGGTGATGGAAACTATGTCGCACCGCATGATCCTCGAGCACAAACTGGGTCGTCAGCGGCGCATCGCCGTTCAGCGAGACCGGCACTGCGATGTCCAGCTGCTCATCATCGAGCGCGCGAATCGCTTCTGCGGCGGCGGAGCTGTTCCGACGCAGGAAAGCGATCGCTTCCTCCTTGGTCACGTTCTCCATCTCTTTTGCGTGTTTGGCGTTGATGCCGGCCACGACATCCCACGTCACACCGACGATTGGCTCGCCGCGTGCGGCCATGAGCGCGATCTCGATCTCGATCGGATACATGTTACCGACGTGATGCACGGTGACGCCGATCTTTCGCCCGTCGTGGGGGACGGGAATCTGCCATTCTTCGGTGGTCAATCCGCGCGCGAAATCTTCAAGTGCCTGCGCGCCCTGCTCGAGCCGTTTGGCTAGCGCTTCAGTGCGTTCTTTCATTTGTCCTTCCCTTTGTTGAGCGGTTTTGGCCGCCGCGAAATTGGACGCGCCGGCGAAGGGACAGAATTACGGGAATGCCCTGAGCCGGGCCATGACTTCCCGTCCACGTTTCTTGCTCAGGCGTGCGGCGAGCGTGATTCCTAGAGCCAGCGCTTCACCCGCGATCGATACTCGTTGTACTCACTCGGGAACTTCGTTTCGAGGTACCGCTCTTCGCGCAATACGATTCCTTGGTGAAGAACGACTGTCATTGGAACCAGGAGCAGCAGCATCACCAGGCTGTTGACCCAGAGCGTGACGGCGATATACACGCCGATTGCCGCGATGTAGAGCGGATTCCGGGTAAAGTGGAATGGACCGTCGGTGGCGAGTGCGAGGGTCGGTTGAGTGGGATAGATATTGGTGCCGACGCGCTCCATCGCGCGATGCGCGCGGTGCGCCAGAATTCCGCTGCTCACAAACAACACGAGGCCGAGAACGCGAGAGAGCAGCATTGGCAGGATGTTGATCGGCCAAACCAGATAATGAACAGCTACGCCAACGAGCATGGTTCCCCCGACGAGTACCGGCGGCAGGACGACGATGTCAGGTGCATCTCGGTGTTGCTGCATGGCGCTGCTATTCGCGCGTGAATACTCGCACGTAGTCGACGAGCATCGTCGCTGGAAAGATCGAATCCGATTGCGGATCGCCGTCAAAGTGGCCGCCAATGGCGAGATTCAAAATCAGGTTGAACGATTTGCCGAGCACCGACGGCCCGTGTTTCTCGATGTCCGCGCGCGTGACGTGGTAATGTTCGACGCCGTCGACGAACCAGTGGACAGCAGTCGTGTCCCACTCGACCGCGTAGATATGGAAGTCGGTGATCGATCCGCTGGGGAAAGTCTGGGCGTGCGCGAACGGCGTGTCGCCTGAATATCCGGGACCGTGCAACGCCGAGCTCGTCGTCGTGCGCTGACTGCCCTTGTTCTCCATGATGTCGATCTCGCCGCAATCAGGCCACGGAGTTTCGGGACACGAGCTGCCGAGCATCCAGAACGCTGGCCACAATCCCTGACCGGCCGCGAGTTTAATCCGCGCCTCGACCCTGCCCGCCGGTGAGACGATGAATTTGCCTTTCGTCGTGACTTTCGCCGATGTGTATCGACAGGGACCGTAGTAGCATTTGAGTCCTGCCGGTGCCACTCGTCCAACGATCACCAGCTGTCCGTGGCCATTGGTCGAAATGCTGGTGGCGTTACTCGCATAGTATTCCTTCTCGTTGTTGCCCCAGCCGCAATTGTTCTGATCGCACCCATCGCCGACGTCGTTCACCCATTTGGTCCGGTCGAATAAGCCGCTGGCCGGGCCATTGAATTCGTCGCTCCAGATCTGCCGCCACTGACTGGGTGCACCAGCGGTTCGCGCGGCGCAGCCAAGCGCCAGCGCGAGCGCCACCAAGGAGGTTAGAATCTTTTTAATTGCCACCGAAAACGAGGATATATCCGTTGGGGTCGCGCACCTCGAACTCGAGATCTCCGTATGGCTGGCGCCTGAGCGGCATCTTCACGAACGACTTGTCTCTCACGGACTCGTACAACGCCGCGACCCCGTTTGTCCTGAAATAAGCATCCCACACTCCGGTCGGCCGACGCCCTGACAAATCAGGTTTCTCGTACCCCGCCAGGTTCAACAACATCAATTCGGCGTCATCGCGCATCAGACTCGCGTATGCGTAAGGCTCCTGCGCTGGGAAGTGACCGGCGAGTGTGAACCCAAGCTCCTGCTCGTACCAGCGCGCGGTCGCCGCGATGTCGGAGACGAGAAAGGTCGGCACTGCTGATGCAACTGTGATTTTCGTCTCAGTCGCCTGCGATGCTGTCATGGACGATTCTCGTTGAAGTACGGTGCCACGTTGTGCGCGATCTGCTCGAACTCGGCGTCTGTGAGTGGCAGCCGGCGAAACCATGCCCACCATTGACGTGGCTTCGGCAACCCGACTACGGCAGCGTCGGAACCATATAGTATGCGGCGGGCGCCGACCTGGCGAATTCTTTTTACGACCAGCGCCGCTTGCGCGGGGGTTATCGCCGAGTCGACGACGGTCGTGACGTCAAACCACAAATTCCTGGTGCGCGGATCGCCGCGCTGCACCGCGTCGGCAAGCACCGCCATCGCGCTATCGGCAGGCGGATCGCCGTAACCGGGACCTGTACCAGCGAGATGAGCGATTTGCACGACGACATCAGGCGCCAGCGGCAGCAATTGATCGAGTAATATCTGCGCCTGCTGCGCACCATACGGCAGCTTCCGCGAAATACTGGCGCGCATATGAATCACCATTGCCATGTGATGAGCGTTCGCCGCGCGAAACACCTTTGCCAGCTGCGCGAGGTGCTGTGGGTTCTCCAGCTGCACCGCCGAGTTCCCAAAGTGCATTTTGATGCCGCGGTTGAGTCGGGGATCTTTCGAACAGCGTTCCAATTCCTCCAGCGCGTAATCCTTGAGCGGATTGAATCCGCAAAACGCGATCAGGCGCTCTGGGTACTCCGCTGCCTGTGCGGCATCCCAGTCATTCTCGGCGCGCACTCGCGCATACTCATCCGGGAAGCTCCGCGACGGACTACCATATAGGTATGCCGTGCCCAGAATAACAGCTTTCTGAATTCCGGCGGAGTCGAGGTTGGCGATGACATCCCGCGCGGTGATGGGTTTGAACGCCGGATTGTCGCGCGCGAGAACGGCAGCGAGATCGGGACTGAATAAATGCTGATGGTGATCAACGGTTGGCGTCAGGCCGCCGGTCGCGCATGCGGCAAGAATCAGGAGGCCAGCTGCAAAGCGATACGGTCTTCCGAGCATGTGAAAAGAACAGGTTGGTCTTGTGTAACTGTCGCCGAATTCAAAAGTTGAGTGCAATTATGAGACATGCAACTTTCGCCGCTATCGTTTTTCTCACCGTGGGTGCACGGACGACCGACGCACAGGATCATCCGCACGCGGGACAACCGGAGAAACTCGGCACGGTGCACTTCGCGACATCGTGCAATCCAGCGATGCAGCCGCAGTTCGATCGCGCCGTTGCATTGCTGCACTCATTCGAGTTTGGCGCATCGATTAAGGGCTTCAATGATGTAATTGCGGGCGACTCCACGTGTGCGATGGCATATTGGGGTCTGGCGCTCAGTCGCTGGGGAAACCCGATGGCGCCGGGCAATCGTGGACCGGCACTCCTCAAACAAGGCGGCCAATGGGCTTCGACAGGCGCGAGCCTTGTTACGCGCGGCGCAACTGACCGCGAGCGCGGGTACCTGGGTGCCGTCGGGCAGCTCTACAACGACTTTGAAAATCGAGATCAAGCAACGCGCGTCAGCGACTACTCGCGCGCTATGGAATCTCTCACGCTGCGTCAGCCCGCAGACACCGAAGCGAAGATCTTTTACGCGATCTCGCTGGTCGCCGCTGCATCGCCTTCAGACAAAACCTACGCCAATCAGCTGAAAGCGGGTGCAATGCTCGAGAAGCTGTGGGCAAAGCAGCCCGATCATCCGGGGCTCGCGCACTACATCATCCACACCTACGACTACCCTCCGTTGGCGAACAAGGCTCGCGCCGCCGCGGCGCGCTACTCGATGATCGCGCCGTCTGCGGCGCACGCGCTGCACATGCCATCGCACACGTTCACCCGCATTGGAATGTGGAAGCAGTCGATCGACGCGAACGAGCGATCCGGCGACGTCGCGCTGCAGGGCGGATCGGTGGCGGAAGCGTTGCACGCTGCGGACTACGAGATGTATGCGTACCTGCAACTCGGTGACACGATAAACGCCAAGGCAGTTCTCGATCGCTTGCCGATGCTCGTGGCGCGCTTTGATCCCAATGCCATTACCGGCGCGGCGCCGCCATTGGCTGGATACTTTGCGTTAGCCGCGATTCCCGCGCGCTGGGTACTCGAACGTGGTGCGTGGTCCGAAGCGGCGCAGCTCGAGCCAAGGACCACGCCCTATCCGTACACTGAGGCGATGACCCACTTCGCGCGCGCTCTGGGTGCGTCGCATGTGGGCGATCTGGCGAAAGCCGGCGCATCCGTGGATTCGCTGGCATCCATTCAACAGGCGCTGGCAATCAAGAACGAGACGTATTGGGCAGAACAAGTTGCGATTCAGCATCTCGCCGCGCAGGCATGGCTCGAGCTCGCGCAGCGTCGCAACGACGAAGCCTTGACGCACATGCGGGAAGCAGCTGCGCGAGAGGATGCCACCGACAAAAGCGCCGTCACGCCGGGACCATTGGCGCCGGCGCACGAACTACTCGCCGATATGTTGACTCAGCTCGGTCGAAAGAAAGAGGCGCGCGCCGAGTATGAGCTCACTCTGCAGAAGGAACCGAATCGCCGTCACTCGCTGCTGCAACTGGGGAGGCGTGTAGCGCGAAACTGACCGCCAGCTAGGCTTCCTCCCACGCCTTGGCGCGGTGCAGTGCTCTCTCCCAGCCTTTGGTGATTTGCGTGCGTGTGGCGGCTTTCATCGCTGGCGTGAATCGCTTGTCGACCTGCCATTGCCGCGCGATGTCTTCCTGACTCTTCCAGTAACCGACGGCCAGTCCGGCGAGATAGGCTGCGCCGAGCGCGGTCGTCTCCGTAACTCTGGGGCGAACGACAGGCACGTTCAGCAGGTCTGCCTGTAGTTGCATCAGCAAATCGTTCGCGCTGGCGCCGCCATCGACGCGCAGCTCTTTCAGTTTGATGCCGGAATCTGCCTGCATTGCAGTCAACACGTCGCGCACCTGCAGCGCGATTCCCTCGAGCGCCGCGCGCGCGAGATGCGCTTTGGTGGTGCCACGGGTGATGCCGACGATGGTGCCGCGCGCGTACTGATCCCAATGTGGTGCGCCGAGTCCCGCAAACGCTGGAACGAGATAAACCCCGCCTGTCTCTGCGACACTCGCGGCCAGCGCTTCTACTTCCGCCGCGCTGCGGAAGAACTCGAGCCCGTCGCGGAGCCATTGCACGACCGCGCCGGCGATGAAGATGCTGCCCTCGAGCGCGTACTCGGTCTTGTTGCCGATTCGCCACGCCACTGTCGTCAGCAGATTGTTCCTCGACGCGATGCGCTTGGTGCCGGTGTTCATCAGCATGAAGCAGCCGGTGCCGTAGGTGTTCTTCGCCATCCCTGCTTTGGTGCAAGCCTGGCCGAATAGCGCTGCCTGCTGATCGCCGGCGATACCAGCGATGTGAATCGGCGTGCCGAGCAGTTTGGATTCACCGTAGACCTCGCTCGAAGATTTCACTTCGGGCAGCATCGAGCGTGGAACGCCGAAGATCTTGAGAAGCTCGTCGTCCCAATCGCCTTTGCCGATGTCGTACAACATCGTGCGCGATGCGTTGCTGGCATCCGTTACGTGGACTTTTCCGCCGGTGAGATTCCAGATCAGCCACGTATCGACAGTGCCGAACGCCAGCTCGCCCGCTTTCGCTTTTGCTTTCGCGCCTTTGACGTTCTCGAGCATCCACTGCGCCTTTGTCGCCGAGAAATACGCGTCGACGATGAGGCCGGTCTTGCGCTTGATCACGCGATCGAGCTTTCGCGCGCGCAGCCGGTCGCACATCGGAGCCGTACGCCGATCCTGCCAGACAATGGCGTTGTGAATTGGCTCGCCGGTTTTCCGATCCCAAACGATCGTCGTCTCGCGCTGATTGGTGATGCCGATTGCTGCGACGTCGGATGCGCGAGCGTTCGCCTTCGTCAGAACTTCAGCCGCGACTCCGGCCTGCGTCGACCAGATGTCGCGCGGATCATGCTCGACCCAACCCGGCTTGGGGAAAATCTGCCGAAACTCTTTTTGCGCGACGGCGACGATGGAACCCGCGCGGTCAAAGAGAATCGCTCGCGAGCTCGTAGTGCCCTGATCGAGCGCAAGAATGTATTGGGCGCTTTCCGCTTGCCGCATTCCGCCTCCCGTGGTCATTGCCACACTGCGTGGTAGAAGAGACCGGCGACGACGCCGCCGATCGTCGGTGCGACGATGGGGATCCACGAATAGCCCCAATCGGAGCTGCCCTTGCCGGGGATGGGAAGCACTGCGTGCGCGATGCGCGGACCCAGATCACGCGCTGGATTGATCGCGTAGCCAGTGGGGCCGCCGAGTGAGAGACCGATTGCCATGATGATGGCGCCGACGAGCAACGGGCCAAATCCGCGCGCGAGCTCAGATCCCGGCACCAGATTGCCCGGCGACAAAACCGCCAGCAGTGAAAGTACGAGCGCAAATCCGCCGATGAACTCGGCGATGAAATTGTCGACGGGTTTGCGGATCGCCGGGATCGTCGAGAACACCGACAGCTTGGCGGCGGGTTCCGGTGTCGCGCTGAAGTGCGGGCGGTAGGAGAGCCACACGACGACGCCACCGATGAATCCGCCGACGATCTGTGCGACGATGTACATCGGCACCTTGGCCCAATCGAATGCGCCAGTCGTGGCCAGGGCCAGGGTCACGGCGGGATTCAGATGTGCGCCGCTGATGTGATTGACGCAGTAGACGGCGATCGTCACCGCCATCGCCCAGCCGGACGTAATTACGATCCATCCCGAGTTGTGTCCCTTCGTTCGCTGCAGTACGACGTTCGCTACTACTCCATCGCCCAGCACGATCAGGATCGCGGTACCAAACACCTCGGCGAGTATTGGCGACATGTCCGTTGGATTGAGGTCGCCTGATTATGCGGCCGCCCGTATTTAGGCGTAAGAGAGCCGGTGAGTCTCGACGTGGGCCGGGGGCCTGGTAAGCATCGCGTTTGGGTCGGCGAGGGGCGTTCCCTGAAAAAAATTTGACCCTATGCAGGGCAACCGTGTGAGTGGCGATCTGGGACGGCGGGTCTGCAGGATTTTTTCAGGGAACGCCCCTCGCCTCCCAGCCGTTCACAAAACCGCCCCCGCCTGCCATTCACATCACTGCACTGGTTACACCTTAGAACCAGCGGCCGTAGACGCGGCGCCATTGTTCGTGCGGGAAGAGAAGGCCTATTACGCCGCCGATGCTGGCGCCCCATGCGGCACCTACGCCTGCTGCGCGCCAGTCTCTGTTGTAATGAGGGCCGCCTTTGCGGCGCGGGTCGTTCATCAGGGCAAAGGTGATCGCGCCGCCGATGGCGCCGCCGGCGGCGTTCTCGAATGCGCTGGCGATTGGATTGACGCCCTTGCTGACGTCGAGACGAATGATTGAGGCGCGGGGAATGGCGAGCGAGCCGGCGGCGCCGTTCACGTTGAGACGAAGGACGCTGCCGTCGGTTGACTCGACGGTGCCGCGCAGCAGTTGACGGCGCTCCGGCGCCTGTTGTTGACGCCGTGCTTCGGGCAGCCAGACGCGAACGCGCGCGCCGGGTCGGATTTCCTGGGGCAGCTGCGCCGCGACGAAACTCGGCGCCACGACCAGGCAGGCGATCAGAAGGAAACTGCGCATTGTTGACCTCACAGTGAAAACCGCCGCGACGGCTTCATCGTCGCGCCAGTGGTTGAGTAGGCGTACGCATTCATTCGCACAGCCGTTTCACGATCGCGCTAACGTGCAGCGCGGTTGTATCAAGTGCAGGAACACCGCCGATCGACGATGCGGAGAGAAGTATCGTGAGCTCCGTGCCGCCCAGTATCACGCCGTCGATTTTTTCTTCATTGCCGAGCCGGAGGATGATGCCGATGACGCCATCGCGCGTCTCTTCACGAAAATCTCCGCGCAGCATTTGGCCAATGTAGCGCTCGTGAATCCAGGCGATCTCCCGGGCGTCGGGTGTGATGCACTCGATTCCATGTCGCGCAAGGACGTTTGGATAGAACGATCCTTCCATTGTGAAACGTGTGCCGAGCAATCCCACGCGCTTCATTCCGCGCCGCGTCGCCTCCTCGGCTGCGGCTTCGACGATGCTGATTAGTGGAATCGGAGAGCGCGCGACGAGATCATCGAATACGACGTGCGGAGTGTTGGCAGCCATCGCGCCGAAATCACAGCCGGCATTGGCGAGTCGTTGCGTGGATTCGAGGAGATATTCGACGAGCTTTGGACGATCGTGCTCGACCAGGCTGAGGCCGTAATCGACATCGAGACTGTCCATCAAAATTTGCGGCGCCGAGCGTGGATCGATCCGCCGGCATTCTTCGAGGAGGCGGCGGTAGTAGTCGATCGTTGATTCAGGGCCGAGTCCGCCGATCAATCCGAGTGACGCCACGAGAACGTTAGGGCGCTGGCGATTGGCCGGAGAGGTCGCGCACCGCGTAGCTCTGCATCCGCACTATTCTCCACGCTCCAGGTCCGAGCGAATCGTGTACAAGCACCGTCACACTGTCGAGCGGTCCACCGGTATAATGGCTAGCCGCCAACGCTGCGACATGGCGAGATCGGGCGGCGAATGCAGAGTCCGACATGTTGGAGAATGCGACTGTGTCGAACTCTAACTGGAGATGCTTGTAGTTCGGGTGTCCACCGGCGTTGATGTCGACGATAAAACTGGTTTGGGGGTGCGCCTCCGCGCCCACGCTGTCGCTCAACAGCGCCACAAGTGCCCGCCGTGCCGGGCGGCGAGCATCGCTATCGTGACAGCCAAGGCCTGCGATAATCAATGCGACGGCGAGAATGAATCCGCGGCGGATGCCGATTAAGCTCTGTCCACTGGCAGGCGTCATAAAAAGAATCCTCGTATCTGAGTCATGCTCGGGCCATCTGAGTAAATCATCGACGTGCACAAAAACCTTGGGTAGGGCCAGCGCTCGTCGAGTTACGGCATCAGGTTCGGATTCCACGCGACTTCCCACATGTGTCCGTCCGGATCCTGAAAGTAGCCCGCGTACCCGCCGTAGAACGTGTCGGCGGCGTTTTTCACGATGACTGCGCCCGCTTGGCTGGCCTGCTTCATCACGCTATCGACCTCGGATTTCGAAGACACGTTGTGCGCGAGCGCGAAATCGGTCGGACTGCGAGGAGTCACCGGCAATCCTGAATCGGCAGCGAGGCTCTTCCTCGGCCACAACGCGAGCTTCAATCCTTTCTCGAGATCGAAGAACGCGACCGCGCCATTCTCGAATTCTTCGCCGACAATTCCATCCGTGTCGAGTCCGAGTCCGTCGCGATAGAAGCGCATCGCTTTCTCGAGATCGTCGACGCCGAGGGTGATGAGTGTGATGCGTGGTTTCATCGGATGCCTGCTACACCAGGGAGGGATCGGTGATCGCCCGCATGGACAGCACGCGCGCATTCCATCTCTGAACGTCGACTCCTTTCCACAGGAACCACGCCGTCAATACCAGTATCGTCACCGGTGCCGGAATCAGCAGCAGATCCCACGAGTATGCCGGCATCAACACCAATGTGAAATTTTTCACGATGAATGCAACACCGAGAATCATGAGTAGCACGCCGACGAACCTCGGGATGTACGTCGACCGGTAGATCAGATAGCCACGAATGAGCGACGCCAGGCCGTAAAACACCATGAACAGGCCCGCTCCGGCCGCATAGATATGTACGAAGAAGTAGAGAGTGGAATCGAGCTGGGCGCGCGAAAAGCCTTGCAGGTATACAGGATTGCGCAGCAACTCGGGACCCACGAAGAAAAACATCTCACATACCGCGAACATCGCGGTCGAAATAAGGCCGAGGAATGCAGCGAACAGCGCCAGGTTCCTGTTCACGGGCTTGAGCAGGATGTAAAAAAGAAGAGCCAGCGCGACATCGCAGACCGCCTCCAGGAGATATCCTGCGAATCCCAACCGAAAGAGCGAATCGTGGGCAAGTATTCTGTTCGCCGTCTCGACAGCGTTTCCCGACACGATGAGTGCCGACGGCACGATCAGCTCGCCAAACGCGCCGCCCACGAATGAGACGAGAAGAAGGACTCCAGCGATCCGGGCGTACGTTTTGACGTGCGTCATTCAAGCTCCCGGGAGTGAATAACTAAAGATTCAGTTATTCCTACGCAGGACCGCTCTGGTAGTTTCAGCGCTTGGCTTTACCTGACGGTGTGCCCGGAACCGACCCGCTCGAGGACAAACTGAATCGCGCTGATCACGAGTTGCGGCTCGGTATTCTGGATGTCGTGTCCGCTGCGTGTCGTCTCGATGTGGATGCCGTCACGCGAGCGGCGAAACCATTCGTCGTGCAGCTCGCGCCAGACTTCGTGACCGCGGGCAGTCCCATTGACGTAGCTGGCGTCTGGGTCGGATCGCATGCTCGTCAACACTGCAATTGGCAGATCTGGCAGGGGCTTCAACCCGTCGACCGCGCCGGCTGCCTGGATTCGCATCGTCTCGCGAATCTCGGCGGCCTCCGGCGTAACTCCCATCGTCCGGAGTACCGAGTCGTAGTAGGCGCGAAACGCGCCCGGATAGGTGCTGTCCAGTTGTCCAAATCGCTCCACCTGCTGTTCGTGGGTCGCGTCGACGAGCACCAGACCACCGACGTCAGATGGGTACAGCGAGGTGTAGAGGCGCGCGATAATTCCGCCATACGAGCGTGCGACCAGAACGTACGGCGGCCTAAGACCGAGGCGATGCAGCAACTCGTGCAGATCAGCGGCTTCGTGTCGCACCGAGTAGCCGTCGGGACTCGGATCCGATCGCCCAAAGCCTGCCCTCGAGTAAGCGATCGCCGTCGTGAATCTGGAAATCGCCTGTGCAACCGGGATCCACGTATCCAGCGAGTCTGCCAGCCCAACCTCGAAAATTACTGGCGGGTTGCCTCGACCGAGCCGGACGATGTCGAGAGAGCGACCGCCGATATCGATTGCCGTGTGAGTCTGCGCAGACGCGGCGCCGGCGGTGACGACCGTGAGCACCGCCCAGGTCAGGAAGCAATTCCTCATTCTCCGAAGCGGACCTGCCGCGTCCTCTTCTCTTTGCCCGTTGGCCGCGTCAAAGACTCATAAAGCTCCGGTCGCCGTGCGCGCAGCCATCTCCTCCCGGACGATGTGTCGACCAACGACGCGTCGAGGTCAGCAACGACAATGTCGTCGCGCGCGGCACGGGATTCGACAAGAATGCGGCCGTACGGATCCAGAATCATCGCGTTGCCAGTTCGTATCTCGTCGTCATCGGGGCCAATCCCATTGCTGAAGATGAGGAACATCCCGTTGTCGTGGGCCCTGCTCGGCAGCCATCTCATTATCCATTCGCGTCCTTTGGGCCCGCACAGCTCGGCTTCACAGGCCGCCGGATCTTCCTCTCGGCGCGCCCAGATCTGCGGATCGACGGGTTTCATCGCATGAGGACTCACCGAATTGCAGCCACCCGTTTGATGCGGGGATAACAGAATCTCCGCGCCCATTAACGCCGTTGCGCGCGCGTTTTCGATGATGTTGTTGTCGTAGCAGATGAGTACGCCAACGCGGCACCCGTGTGGAGTGTCGAAGACGGTGAACTGGTCGCCGTCGCAAATGAACTCGCTGACGAATTCGTGCATCTTGCGATGGCGGGCCCAGGTCCCGTCGGGCATCGTCACAACTGACGCGTTGTAAAACTTTCCGTCGTCACCGCACTCGATCAGGCCAGCGCAGATCGTCATGCGATGCTCGCGCGACAGTCGTAACAGCTCCTGCGTGCACGGTCCGTTCGGCACCGGCTCGGCGAGTGCCTCGATCTCCTGCCGCGTGAGTTTGCGGACGTGCCAGTAACCAGTCAGGCACATCTCCGGAAACACGATGATCTCGACGCCGGACTTCGCGGCTTCAGCGACGAAATGCGCCACGCGGCCAAGGTTGTAGGACTTGTCGCCGGGCTGATGCTGAAATTGAACTGAGGCTACGCGGATATCACGCATAGGGTGCGACAAGTGCGAACGATCTCAACGAGGCCGTCCTTTGCGCGAGGATGCCTTTCGCCTGGCGCCGGCAGACTTGCCGGCCTTTTTTCGCTCCGTGCGCTTTTGGTTGATGTAGCGGATTCGTGGCCCGGCGCCCGTGGCGCCCTTCACCGAATACGCCAGCGCAACAATCCCACTTGGCAGACGCTTTACATCGGACAGCACCAGACTCGTCTCTCGACCCGCTGGCAGAAGTGGAATGCCCGCGCCGAGTAGCACCGGCATCACCGCAACTTCAACGGTGTCGACGAGTCCGCCATCGAGCAGATAACGAAACAGCTCGCCACCACCGAACAACCAGATATCGCGACCAGGCTTCGCCTTCAGATCACGCACGACCTCGCGCGGGTCGTCGGCGACCACGCGAAAGCCACGAGACTGTGATGGCGGAAGAGTGCGCGAAAACACGATCGCTTCGATTCCCGGCATCGACATGTCGGCGCCCGATGCCAGTCCGACCTCGTACGTCTTGCGGCCCATGACGGCAGTGTCGAACTCCTTATACAACGCGCCGAAGTCGATCGACGGATCGGGAACGATCCAATCGTACTCACCTTTCGGGCCGGCGATGAATCCGTCGAGAGTCATCGCCACCTGATAGCGAAGTCGTCTGCTCACGGTGAAGTCATATCACGCTGTTGCGCGCGCCGCCACTGCTCGGTCGCGAACGTCGTCCACTGACCGCGCGCATTCTTCTGCCTCAGCAACAAGTTCCAGCCACGCGACGCAGGATCGAATGTGAAAGTGTTGGTGAAAGGCCCGTCGGGATACTCGAACACGAATCGCATCCCGTCGGGCGTGCGTGAACCGAAACCCATCGTCTCCGACACTCGGCCGCCGAAGATGTCCAGCCAATGCACGACATAGCGGTCGCTCATGTTGTCGTATCCGATATACACGATTGCTTCGTACGGCTGCTTCGATGCGCGATCGGGCAGGTAGTGAAACTGCACGAATTGGTGATTGAGCACCCAGCTCGCATCAACTGTGCTGCCCGCGGATGCACCGCGTATCACACGGTTGACTTGCCAGTGCCCAACCAATTGCTCGAGGAGGCTGTCCTGCAACGGACGGTTAGCGCCGTCGAGTGGCTCGACTTTCGACGTATCCTGAGCGCGCAAAGCCGCGGTCGCGAAAACGAACAGCAGCAACGTCGACAAGAATTTCATGCAGGCCTCACGGTAGCGCATCAAGTCCCAATCGCTTCACCATCACGCCATAACGCCGATCGTTCCTGATCGAATCCAGTCGCGGATGCACGCGCAGCATGATTATGCCCGGCGACTGCTCGTCGATCGCGATCTGCAGCCAACGGAAAGCTTCGTCGATGTCGCCAAGAGATACGAAGAGCACGCCGATTCCCCACGCCGATACGACGCGAGTCGAACGCGCGGCAATCAGCTCCTTGAGAATCCGCCGCGCTTCGCCGACGTTCCCCATCGTGCACTCGAGATGCGCGAGTCCAAATTCAGGTCCTGCGACACCGGCCGCTACGCGGATTGCTTCTTCACACTCGCGTCGCGCTTCGTCGAAACGACCGAGCGCTTCCAGCGAACGCGCCAATCCGGTATGAGCACCGTCGAATCGCGAGTCGAGCCCAATCGCCAGCCGATAGTGCACTACGGATTTCTCGTACTCGCGCGCGAAGTAATAAGCATCGCCGACGCCGACGTAGATCATCATCGACTGTGGATCGAGCGTCATCGACTTGTGCATCGCGGCCAGCGCTTCCGCATGCAGCTCATACGAGTACAGCGCTCGGCCGAGCAGATTCTGCGCGTGGGCGAGGCCTGGATTCAGCTCGACTGCCCGACGCAGGTGGCGAAGTCCGCCGGCAACATCACCCGAGTGCGACAACGTCGCTCCCATGGAGACGTGCGCGTCCGGCAACGCCGGATCGAGCTCGAGTGCGGTCTTTGCCGCGGTGAGCGCTTCCCTGGCCGCTTCGGCCGGAGGCGTCATCCCACGAATCGCGCGGAAAATGTGGTGATCCGCAATTGCCGTCCACCCCAGCGCCGATTTCGGATCAAGCTCGACGGCGCGCTTCGCGTGACGCAATCCGACATCGAGCGCCTGTGGCGTTGCATCAGAGAACGAATGCCGGCTCTTCAGGAACTCCAGATACGCTTCCGGATTAACTGTCGAGTGGCCGGCGAGCTTTTTCTCCTCGCTCGGTGTCAGTTGGATTGCGATCTCGCGCACGACGGTGCCCGCGAGCTCGCTCTGCATGTCCAGCACATCCTTTAGCTCACGATCGTAGCGCTCGGCCCACAGCGTCTCGTCGGTACGCGCCGATACGAGCTGCACGCTTAGCCTGATGCGATTGTTAACGAGGATCACCGATCCTTCGAGGATCGCGTCGACGTTCAGCTCGCGCGCGATCTCCGGCAGTGACGCGGCGGTGCCCTTGTATTTGGCGACCGATGTGTGCGAGATGACGCGCAACGCTTTTATGCGCGCGAGATCGGAGATCAGCGATTCCGTCATCCCGTCGGCGAAGTATTCCTGCGATGGATCGCGCGACGTATTCCGCAGCGGCAGCACGGCGATCGAGCGTACGACATTGCGCGTTTGCAGCGGCAGCTCCGCCGTGGGTACGCCCTGTCTGATTCCGCGCAACGCCTGCGCGACGATTGCCGCCGACGCCGGTCGATCGGCCGGCTCCTTGCGCAGGCACTCGCCAATCAATCGATCCAGCGCATCCGGCGCGTCGTTGCGCAGCCAAACGACGCGCGCCGGCGCAGTGTTCATGATCGCGAACATCAGCGCCTCGCTGCGGTCGCGAACGAACGGTCGCTGACCCGTCGTCATCTCGAACAAAATCGCGCCCAGCGCATAGGTGTCGGTGCGCGCGTCGGCGTCGCCGAGCAGCTGCTCCGGCGCCATGTAGCCAAGAGATCCCATGATCATGCCGGGCTGTGTTACGCGCGCGATGGCGTTGGCATCGGAGACAAGCAGAGCGAGACCGAAGTCGAGAATCTTCGGTTGACCGTCGGCGGTGAAGACGACGTTCCCCGGTTTCAGATCGCGATGCAGGATTCCGTTCTTGTGCGCGTGATCGATCGCGTCGGCCAGCGCAGCGCCGATTGAAAGAACGGTGTCGATCGGCAGCGATCCTTGGGCCAGACGGGATTCGAGAGTGCCACCGGGCACGTACTCCATGACCAGGTAGTCCTGGTCGTCGTGGACGTTGAAGTCGAATACCGTCGCCACGCCGGGATGCGAGAGACGCGACAGTGCCAGCGCTTCGCGGCGGAATCGCTCGGTGCGTCCGTCGTAATCGGCGACTTCGCGCAGCAGAAACTTGATCGCGACATCACGGTCGAGATTATCGTCGTGCGCTTTCCAGACCTCGCCCATGCCGCCGGCGCCAATTCGTTCGACGAGCCGGTAGCGGCCGATGGTCGTGCCGGGCTTAATCGTTTGAGAGTGGGGCCCAGTAGCGGTCTGCACATTACCAATCTGCAAACGGACGCGCGTCAGCGCGATATTTGTCGACGTATCCTCGAACGATGCCGAAATCATTAGCCAACCCCAGCGTCCGCAATGAAATGCTCGACCGGCTCGAGCGTTTGTCGCCTGATGCCAGGGCCCGCTGGGGGAAAATGAACGCGACGCAGATGCTCGCGCACCTCGTCGATTGGATGGCGATGGCGGACGGCAGTCTGGAGACGGCGCCGATCAGAAAGGCGGGGCTTCATTATCCGGTGCTGAAGCAGCTCGCGATTTACTGGCTGCCGTTTCCGAAGAACGTGATGACGGCGCCGGAGCTAAAGCGCCGACATGCGCGCGACTGGTCGCTTGAGCTCGAGACCGTGCGTCAGCGCCTCGAGAGTTTCGAATCGCTCGCTGCGCGCGTCGAATGGCCGCACCATCCGGTGTTCGGCAAAATGACGCGGCGCGCATGGTGCGTGTTTGCTTACCGTCATATGGATCATCACTTCAGGCAGTTCGGGATTTAGCGGGAAGGGGGCAGGGGGAAGCCGGAAGCGGGCGGCGGAACAAACCGTCTGGACGCGCGCTCGTAGGAATGCGCGAGCGCGAGAATTCTGGCGTCGCTTCCGGGAAGTCCGACGAAAGAAATATTTCCGGCGGGCATTCCGTCGGCGCCCAGTCCGGTAGGCACCGACACTTCGGGCAGGCCGAGCCAGTTTCCGTAGCCGAGTGGCGTGCGAACGTCCGGCCATTTGTCGGTGGCGCGCGGGGCTGGGTAGGGCATCGTCGGATAAATCATCGCGTCGATGTTTTGCGCGCGGAAACCGTCGGCGAGCTGTGCAATCACGGTCGCGCGCGACCGGGCGAAGGAAAGTCCGGCTGGATCATCTTCGTACGGCTGCACGATCAGCTTCTGCATCTCGCCCCAATCCTTCGGCAGCACATCGTAGAACGACTGATACGGCGCCAGTCCGCGCTCGACATCGCGTCGCGCATCTCCGCCGTGGGTGAGGAAATATCGATAGAGCGCGTTCGCGGTCGGCGCCGGCGCGTAGGCATTCGGTGCCAGATCGCCGCGCGCTTTCGCCGCAGCGGCGAAGAGATCTCTGTAATTGACGCGCGTCACCGGCGCGGCGAAGGTGTCGACGACCGCGCCCGCCGACTTTAGATCCGACATTGCCCGCTCGAAAACCGAAATCGACTCGGCGGACATCTGCGAGCGGGGGAAGTGAACTTCGACGAGCCCAAGCCTCGCGCCTTGCAGCGCCCGATCGCTCAACTCGGCGAGCTGGCCGCGCTTCCATGCCGTGCGCAGGGCGAGACCATCGGACGGGTCCGGCCCGGCGATGGCGTCGAGTAATAGCGCCGCGTCGGCGACATGTCGCGCCAGTGGACCGTGGGTGTCGAGGTAGGGCCAGGTCGGAATCACGCCGGTGCGCGGAACGAGGCCGAAGGTCGGCTTCATTCCGACGATGCCGGTGAACTGGGCCGGAATGCGATTCGATCCGCCGTCGTCGGTGCCGACTGCGGCGAAAGCGATGCCTGTCGCCACCGAGACCGCGGAGCCGGCGCTGGATCCGCCCGGGGTCTTGGTTCCGGTGGCGTCATATGGGTTTCGCACCTGACCCGACAATGAGCTAGTGCCATTGCCGTGATAGGCGAAGTCGTCGGCGACAGTCTTCCCCAGCACCACAGCGCCCGCGGCGCGCATGCGGGCGACCTCGATCGAATCGCGATGCAGCGGCTCCGGAAACAGTCGCGACCACTCGAGATTCGACCCCGTCGTCGGCAGTCCGCTCATGTCATAAATCGCTTTGGCGAATACGGGGACGCCGTCGAGCGGTCCGCGCAATGCACGGCGGCGGAGGCGGGCGTCGGATGCGCGCGCGTCGTCGAGCGCCGTCTTCGAGAACTCGTCGACGGCGTGCAACGTTCCATTCCACGCCATCGCGCGATCGAGCGCGGCTTTCGTTACCTCGACTGCAGTCCAGTCGCCGCGGGCGCGACCAGCCTGATATTCGACGATGGTACCGGCGAGTGGATCGGCGAGCCGGTCGGGCCAGCGAGCGAGCGGAAGGGCGAGCAAGGCACTCAGTTCGCGGAGCGCTTCGCGTCGTGAAATTGTGGTCATCGCCACATATTTTGGCTCATTCGCGCGCCGGGTGTAATGGAGGAAATCTTGGCGACATCACTGAGAGTGGTCGCGCTGGCAGTCGCGCTATGCGTGTGCTTCGCGCTTGGCAGCGGCATCGCGATGCGCGGCGTGGTGCAACCGGCGAGCAACGGTGCAGGGAACGCCGCGTTGACGCTGTTGCTCGTCTGCGTTCTCGAAACCCTGGTGATGTCCTACTTGATTCTGCGATCGCGCTGGAGCGGTTGGCGACTGGTGGTGACGGTCTTCTTCGTCTTTTACGGCGTCACGACGTTCATGCCGCAAACCGAATCAGCGGTATTTCTGACGAAACTCCCCTCCGGCATGGTGCCGAGACTTTTTCTGATGGGATTTCTGATCGCGGCGCCGTTTTCCATCATCGCGGTTTGGATACTCGGCAGATGGAAGCCTGCGCTGGAAACCCACTCCATGCGATTGGAGATGCCACCAGGCGAGTGGACATGGAAGCTCGCTGTCATCGCCATCGCCTACGTCGTCCTCTATTTCACGTTCGGCTACTTCATCGCCTGGCGAACGCCAGCCGTGCGCGAGTATTACGGTGGCAGCGATCCCGGCAATTTCTTCGCGCAGATGCAGAGCGTGATGCGCGACACGCCGTGGCTGGTCCCGTTTCAGATCTTCCGCGCGCTCTGCTGGGTCGCGATCGCGGTGCCAATTGTCAAAATGCTGAAAGGAGGGCGGCTGGAGATCCTGCTCGCTCTCGCCTTTACGTTCGGCGTGGTGATGAACGCTCAATTGCTGCTACCCAATCCTTACATGCCAGAGCCGGTACGGATGGCGCATTTGGTCGAGACGGCATCATCGAACTTTCTTTTCGGCCTGGTGGTTGGATGGCTGCTGACATATCGACCAGCCGCACGAGTTTACAAGACCGCTACAACCGTTTTCCATTGACAGGCTCCGAGACCGCTCCCATCGTGAAAGCACAATGACTTTCCGTCGCTTCATGTCTCGCTGCATCGCGGCCTTCTCGCCGTGTCCCTGCACCTGCGCGTGTCCGCTGTGTGCCCGGTGTTGTAGCGCGACTTAGCGACTGACATCTGCTCTCGCGCACGCCCCGGGCACCGACGCCCGGGGCTTTTTTTTTACATACCATCCAAAGGACAACCGTATGTCGAACGTACTCAACGAAGTCCTCTCTGCGAACGCGGAGTACTCCAGCACCTTCGGGTCGAAGAAAGAGCTGGCGATGCCTCCCGCTCGCCGCTTCGCCATTCTCACCTGCATGGATGCCAGACTCGATCCGGCAAAATATGCCGGACTCAGCGAGGGCGATGCACACGTCATTCGCAACGCCGGGGGTCGCGCCAGCGACGACGCCATTCGCTCGCTCGTCATCTCCTACAAACTCCTTGGCACGCGCGAGTTCTTCGTCATTCATCACACGAATTGCGGGATGGAATTCTTCACGGACGACCAGATCCGTGGCCTGCTGGCCAATAGCCTCGAGACCGCCGCGCTCGGCGATCAGGGATTTTACGACGTCGGCAAAGGGCCCGGCTCAAACGAAGCCCAGTTCATCGACTGGCTCGCTTTCAAGGATTCGAAGCAGGCAGTAGTCGACGACGTCGTACGAATTCGGCGTCATCCACTGGTACCGAAAACGATTCCTGTCTACGGGTATATCTACGATGTGAAATCGGGCAGGCTCGTCGAAATCGAAGAGGCAACGCGCGCCGGTCGAGCCGAAGAAACGACTCGTGCCCCCAGGGCCGACGACGTGAAGATTCCGGCACAGGAATCTCCGGCGACGGCGTACGCAACCCAGTAGCCGATCATCGAGATCGTACCAGGAGCGAGCGTACTCAGCGCGAGGGCCGTCACATTGCGCCGGCCCCGCGCCAGGGTCGCGTCGCGGACGTTATAACCCCCGCTATCCCGCCGCCGACCCTGTTTCAGATTGCCCCAGAACTTCGTCTTTAGACGATGACATCCATACGTTCAATCGAAACGCAGACGTCCGAGCTGGAAGAGCGTTTCTTCGATTTGTCGATCGATTTGCTGTGCTGCCTCGACTTCAACGGCCACTTCAAGAAGCTCAGTCCTTCGTGGGAACAAACCCTCGGTTTCAGCCGCCGGGAGCTGATGTCGCGACCGTTCATCGAGTTCGTCCACCCCGACGATCGCGAGCGCACCCTCGCGCAAAACGCTGCCGTCAGGAGCGGTGGCCAGGCACTTGGCTTCGAGAATCGCTACCGCTGCAGGGACGGCTCCTACCGCTGGTTGCGGTGGAACGCGACGTCGGATAAATCGTGGAGCGTCATCTACTCGGTCGCGCGCGACATCACCGAGAAGAAGAGGGCTGAACAGGAAAGAGAGCGACTCGTACGCGAGCTACAGACGGCGCTCGCCGAGGTGAAGACGCTGCAGGAGATCCTGCCGATCTGCTCATTCTGCCGAAAGGTGCGCGACGACGAGAACTACTGGGACACCGTCGAGAACTACATCTCGGCGCACACCTCGACTTTGTTCAGCCACAGCATCTGTCCGACCTGCATGGACACTCACTTCGGCTTGGACTCGCCGAGGGACTCGAGCCAGAAGTAGAACTCGTCGATCCAGTGGTCGCTGCTCGTGCCCTGCTTCCTGAATCCGAAGCCGTGACCGCCTTTGCTGAACACGTGCGTCTCCGGCTTGTTGCCGGCAGTCATGAGCGCCTGGTAAAACCTGCGCGCCGTCTCTCCTGCCACCTGATCGTCCTGCGCCCACGCCATGAACACCGGCGGCAAATTGCTGGGAACCGCGGGCAATTTTCCAAACGGCCCACCGTATAACAGCCCGACAAAATTCGGTCGCGTCGCAGCGTCAGCATGAAGCAGTGCCGCGCTCGCGACCATGGCGCCGGCGGAGAATCCCAGAAAGCCGATGCGATGCGGGTCGACGCGCCACTCACGCGCGTGCTCTCGGACGACCTTGAGCGCCTGAATGCCGTCCGCCATTCCGTATCGCCCGGCGGTATCGAGATTCAGGCCGGCAGGAATTCCTTCGACCTTCTTCTCCACAGTCCGATATTTGAGCAAGAACGCCGCGATGCCGCGCTGCTGCAGCCACTTCGCCACGTCCGCGCCTTCGAGGCTCATCGTCAGCGCCAGAAATGCTCCGCCCGGCGCAATGATGACACCGGTGCCCGTCGCCTTCGAGGGATCTGGCAGGTACGCGGTGATCGTTGGCGTTACGACATCCATGATCACCGTGCCTACCGGCGTGTTCTCGATCGTGATTTCCTTCTGCTTCCAGCTCTCGGAGCCCGGCGCCACTCCCGGCCAGAGATTTACGGTTTGAGCTCTGCCAACGCTCGTGATCGAGGCGATGGCAATCGCGAATGACACCAAATATCTGCGCATGGTCAATGGAGGACGGCGGTGAGGCCTGCCGGCGCGAGGGCGCGGAAAATTGTGGCGTGAGTGAGATCCGAGCGCGGCGCGAACGTCCAGGCGAATCCGGCGCCTGATACCAGCATGCGAGCCAGACGCTGGGTCTGATTGTCGATGTCATCGCGCGACGCTGCGATGTAGATGGTGCGACCGGGCATCCGGCGCGCAGTCCGATGCGTCACCGTAGCGCCGGGTGCCGCGTGCAAGAGCACCCGCGCCGAGTCGACAAGCATGCCGTGGTTCCACCACAGGCTGGGATCGAACGCGACGTAGTGATCGAACAGCGTCGGCTCGCGCAGAAATGTCTCGACGACGAAGAGTCCAGCCAGCGATTCACCCACGATCGCTCGCTCTGGTGTCGTGCGGTAACGTCGATCGATTTCCGGGATCAGCTCATCGCGGATGAATTTTCGAAACGCCGCCGAGCCGCCGACGTGTGGCGCGATTGCGCTGTCGGAGTGCACCGTCGTTGGCCCCGTCAGATCTCGCCGCCGCTCCGTGTTCGGTATGCCAACCACGATCACCGGCCGGATTTCGCCCAGTGCAATCAGAGAGTCGACAGTGTTGACGACGTGCGGAAAATCCTCGTCGATCCCGCCGTCTGGCATATAGAGCACCGGGAATCGCGCCGCCCCATTGTAACCCGCAGGCACGTGCACGTTGATGCGCCGGACCTCGCCCAGCGCACGGGAGTCAACAGTCAGCGAGTCGTATGTCGGAATCGAGTCCGTTGCCTGGTGCAGCGCGAGCACCAGCGGCAAAAGCGAGCAAAAAATCATGTACCAATTGTATACGATTCGCGTCGCTCGCGCCTTTCGCTAGTGGAGTACGATCGGCACCTCGATGACCTGCCGCGGGAGCTCTTCGCGCGGCGTTCCCTTGATGAATGCCGCACGCCGAATCTCGATGGTCTCGGGCGAGATAAATCTCAGCTTGACCGAATCGCCCGGCGGTCGTTTAACCTCGAAGTCGTAGGTCTCGCCGGGGTTGATTAATAAAGTAGCCCGCCTTGGCACCGCCTGTGACTCCGGCAGTTCGGCACCGTCCTTAGCCAATGCGCGCCAGGTTTGAATCGTGTTACTGCTGGACACGAGCTGCACGGTATGCGATTCGAGCGGTGAGATGTTGATGAATCGCAGTCGGTGTGCAACGCCGGCCGTCAAATCAATCGGCGCCGGACTGGGGCTGCCGTTGATCACTGCGTGCGCGTGCTCGCCCGGCCCACCGATACCGATCAGGAAGATGCGCTCGGTGGTGTCGGCTTCGCCGTTTGGCGGCAGCACGATCAATGCGCCATAGAGGCCCGACGAGAGCTGCAAGTTCTCGTCGGTGTGGGTGTGGTAGATGAAGGTGCCGGCGCGCTGCGGGGTCAGTCTCACGACGAACGAATCGCCCGGCGCAATTGGCGGCGCGACCATCTTGTTCCAGCCGCTCCAGTTGCCAACGCCGTCGTAATAACTCTCGAGCTCGATACCGTGCCAGTGAATGGTCGCGGTCGCCTTCGATCTGTTGACGACCGTGATCTCGGTCGGCTCACCCTGCCGCAGTGTGATCGTCGAGCTCGGTATGCGAATCGAATCGGCGGCAGGAGGATTGGAGCCTTCCTGCAGGATGTAGCTGTAGCCCGGCTGATCGTCGTACACGCGATCCTTCTGCGTGACGTAGACCCGGAGTTTGCGCCGCGATTCATTCTGCTGTGCGAGCGCGAAGTTTCCCTTCGGCAGCACCCGCAGGCCGACGATCAATCCGGCCATTCCGTTCAGGCCGTGATCCATGTGTGCATTCGGATCGTTCGTCAGGCGAATCGCGTCGGAGATGTGCGTGACGAGATGACAATGAAAAACCCAGTTACCCGGGCGGGTGGGGACCCAGGTCATCGACATCGTCGTTTTCGTCGGCATCCATTCCGTCACCGCTTTCCGCTGCCGCGCGGCGCTGTAGATGGTGTCGCGGTTGATGTCTCCTTTGCTTTCGACGTTGAAGTAGAATCCGTGCAGGTGCATCGGATGCGGTGCCGGGCTGGCGTTGATCACGCGCCACCTTACCGTGTCGCCGATGTTGTACGTGAGACGCTCCGTATAGGGCCACGACATCCCGTTGACTGCAGTCACCAGCCAGCGATCTCGCGGAATCAGCTCGCGCGCCATTTCTTCAGTCGCTGCGTCGGCCTTGGCGCCGAGTGCGGTGATAGTGTCGGCAAATAAGGTGAGAACCAGCACCCGCTCGTCCTTGCGCGGAGTGGTGCCGGCAGGGTCGACGATGAACGCGCCATTGAGCACGGCATCCTTCATCGCGCCTGGCGTCGGCAGTGGTGGACGGGGCCCGGTGCGGCCGAAGTAGAGATAGGTGCCGGGAATGTCGGCGCGGAACTCGAGCTTGCGCGTCTCGCCCGCTGCGATGACGATCGAGTCGACCGCTGCATCCGATCTGTCCTGCAATCCCCACAGCCGCATCGGTACCGACAAGGTGTTGTGAACGCTGATGCGCATCTCGGTGCCGGCTGGCACACGGATCATCGGCCCGGGCACACGCGCGACGCCGCCAGCTTCGGCGAATGCGTGGACGAGGATGGGCGGACCGCCCCGTCCTTCGGGATACCACGTTGCTTCACGCGCCTCGAGATTGAGCGAGAACACGCCCTTCGCCAGTCGACCACCCGACACGCGATTGTCGTTGGCGATGGACGCAGGTGCTGTGGGATGATGCGCGTGAGACGGGATCGACCGTGCCGTGAGCGCGCCGATCTGGAGGAGTGCGAGGAGCAAACCGGTCATACCTGGCCCTCGTGCTTCGATTTTCGGGGCTCTGCGCGGACGGTGCGCGGAGCAGGGCTCTAATTAGGGGTAATCCCGGGACCTGCGCAAGAAACTTCGAGCGCTGGTGTCAGCTCGCTGTAATTAGCGCGCCTCGCAGTTGATCATCCACGGGATACCGAAGCGATCGACCACCATGCCGAAGCGTTCCGACCAGAACGTCTTCGTGATTGCGTAAACCACTCTGCCGCCGTTGGCGAGTTTCTCGTAGAGCTCGTCGGCCTCCTGCGAGGAGCGCGCGTTGAGCGAGAGCGAAAATCCCTTTGGCTCTTCGTAGCGCTCGGGTGGAACGTCGGCGCCCTCGAGCAGGTGATTACCGATGCGCACGCTGCCGTGCATGATCTTGTTGTCCCAGCCGGCGGGAACGACGTCCGCCATTGGCGAATCCGCGTAACGGAACAACAAACCGGGTTTCGCGCCGAGCACTTCTTCGTAGAACTTGAACGCTTCAGCGCAATTTCCTTTGAAGCTGAGATATGCGGCAACTTCCAGCTTCGCATCTTTCGTGACCATCAATAATTTTACGCGCGCGCGAGCATCAATGCTGAAGCATGTGTTTGCGGCGCGAGATTACTTGCGGGGAATTCTGTAGTGCGCGAGGATGTCGCGCACGCGATCGATCGGAATCGCTTCGACAGTGCCACCTTTCCCGCTGACGGTCGTCGCCTTGAACAACGAGTTGTAGATCGCTTCTTCGGTCGCCTCGATCACGGCTTCGTACAATGCGGACAACTGGTCGGTGTTTCCCATCTCGGTAGTCGTGACTCGCTGCGCATCGCGCGCGCGACGCACTTCCGGCGCCGTCGAGAATGCGATCACGTAATCGCCGGACCCGTTGCTCTCGACGGAACCGGTGCGCGCGAGGCCGAACAAAGCGCGCGATGCAAGTCGACGGAGATTGCGATCGGACAACGGCGCGTCGGTCGCCACGACCATCATGATCGATCCATCGCCCGGCGCACGCGAGTCGGCTGCGCGCGCGGCGGCGACGTTGCGACGCAGCTCCTGCCCGACGGGCGCGCCCATTATCTGCAGCACGCCGCCGAAGTTGGTCTGCACCAGGACGCCGACGGTGTATCCACCGGCGTTCGCGCCGACTCGCCGCGACGATGTTCCGATCCCGCCCTTCCAATCGAAGGCCCGCGTGCCAGTGCCCGCGCCAACGCTGCCTTCCTCAACCGGACCGCTGTGCGCCGACGTCAGCGCCTGTCGCACCTGCGCGGCGGTGATCGGTCGCGAGCGAATTGCGACATTGAGCTCGTAACCATCGTTGGTCTCGCCGACGACAGGATTGATCGATCGCACGTTATCCATCCCCGGCTGCGCCAGCATCCATTCCACCATTGCATCGGCGGCTTTCCAGACGCACAACGTGCACGTGAGAAGGATCGGTGTCTCCAGCTCGCCGAGCTCGTTTACCTGGGTGTAGCCAAGGAGTTTGCCGAATCCGTTGCCGACGACGATGGCTGCCGGCACGCGCTGGAGGAAAAGATTTCCGGCGTGCGGGAGAATGGCGGTGATTCCGGTGCGCACCGAATCCGCTTCGATCACCGTTACCTGACCGACCAGCACGCCCGCGACATCGGTGATCGCGTTGAACGGTCCCGGCGGCAGAATCCCCGGCGCAACCCCGATCTCCCTTGCACGCGGGCGAGTCTGCGACTGCGCAGTCGGCGACGCGCCAAGCACGCTAACGAGGGACAACGCCAAAATCAGCGATGACTTCATGCCGGCTACATTATCCGGTGACATATTCTGTGTCCAATGAATTTCGTCGGCGCGGACCTTGGCGGGACCAAGCTTGCGGTTGCAGCCTTCACCAGCGAAGGCGAGATCATCGCTCGTGATGTCACTCCACTCGGCAATCGGCGTGGCGCTGCCGTCGGCAAGCTCGTCGCCGAGCGTGTTCAGAAATTTCTTTCGGAGCATCAGGGCGAAGCCGCAGGCGTGTGCATACCGGGGATCTATCGCGCCGATCGCGGTACCGTCTGGGCGCCGAACATCGAAGGCTGGGACGATTATCCATTGCTCGAGGAGTTGCGCAATGCGTGCGGCAGCTCAGTCGGCGTTACCATCGACAGCGACCGTGCTGCCTACGTACTCGGCGAGACCTGGCGGGGCGCTGCTCGCGGCGCGCGTGACGCAATTTTTCTCGCCGTCGGCACCGGCATTGGCGCGGGCATCATCTGCGGCGGCAACTTGCTGCGCGGCCACGGCGACATCGCCGGTGCGATTGGCTGGTTGGCGCTCGATCGCCCGTTCATGCCCCGCTATCGGCAGCACGGATGCTTCGAGGACGCAGCGTCGGGTCCAGGGCTCGTTCGCATCGCGCGCGATTTGATGCACGCTGACGTCAACTACGGCGGTGTTCTCGCCCAGGCCAATGCCGACGACATGGAGGCCGCCGATGTCTTTGTCGCATACGATCGCAACGATCGAATCGCATGCGAAGTAATCGACAACGCCATTGAATTGTGGGGCATGGCCGTCGCGAATCTGGTGAGCCTGTTCAATCCGGAGATCATCGTCTTCGGCGGCGGGGTGTTCGGGCCGGCGGCAAAGTTTCTCGATCGCATTCAGTCGGAAGCAAACCGCTGGGCGCAGCCGATTTCGATTCAGCAGGTGAAGCTCGTCGCCAGCTCGCTGGGCGCCGATGCCGGATTGTACGGCGCGGGGCGGCTGGCGATGTTCGCCAGCGGAGCTACTGCGACATGAGCAGCCGCCGTTTCCTGTTCGCGTGCGCATGCATGGGGCTCCTAACCTTCGGGATCGTCTTCACGACTCTCGGTTCGGTGCTGCCGTCGATCATGCAGCGATTTGGCATCGACAAAACCCAGGCGGGCTCGCTGTTTCTGTTAATGTCGCTCGGCATTCTCGCATCCTCGCTCGTCTTCGGCCCGCTCGTCGATCGCTACGGGTACAAGGGAATTCTCCTCGTCGCGACAGTCATCGTCATGGCCGGCCTGGAGTGGATTGCGTTTGCTTCATCGCTGGCGACTTTGCGCGTCGCGGTAATGGTGACCGGCATTGGGGGCGGCATTATCAACGGTGGCACTAACGCGCTCGTCGCCGACATCAGCACTGAAGACCGCGGTGCCAAGCTCAACCTGCTCGGTGCGTTCTTCGGAGTCGGCGCGGTCGGCGTGCCGTTCGTGCTAGGCATGCTGATCGATCGTTACACTCAGCCGGCGATTCTCGCTGCTGTTGGCGCAGTGCTGCTCATTCCAATCATGATGCTGATCGTGGCCGAATTCCCCGCGCCCAAGCAGCCCCAGGGTTTTCCCATTGCCCAGGCAGGAAAACTCATCGGCGACCCGCTGCTGCTGCTGATGGGATTGATTCTTTTCTTCGAGAGCGGCAACGAGATCACCGTCGGCGGCTGGACATCGACATTCATTACGGAAGACCTCGCCGCGCCGGCGCGCACCGCGTTGCTGATTCTCTCGCTCTACTGGACAGGAATGACCGTGGCGCGATTCGCGCTCGGCTACATCCTGCAGCGCGCTTCGGCAACTGCCGTCCTATACACGGGCATTGCGATCGCGATTGGCGGCGCACTGCTGATGCTGACCACTCACAGCCTTGCCGTTGCCGCTGTTGGAACCTTCCTGCTCGGGGCAGGCTTCGCGGCAATATTCCCGACGGTGCTCAGCTTCATTGGAGATCGATATCCCACGTTGTCGGGAACAGCTTTCAGCATCGCGATCGCGATGGCTCTGTGCGGAGGCATGCTTCTCCCGTACACAGCGGGCGCGCTCGGCAACCGCTATGGACTGCGGAACGCGTTCGTTATCGTGCCCACTGCGCTGATCATCCAGGCGCTTCTGCTCGGCGTACTGTCGCGCCGGCGTCGATCACCTTCATCAATATCATGACCTTAAGTACACAATGGCTATCCGCGACGCGTCGCGTTCTTGACGACATCGAGAAAACCCAACTCCCTTCGATTGAGCGAGCCGCAGAGTTGATGGCGGATTCGATCGCCGCGGAGCGATGGGTACACACCTTCGGGTGCGGACACGCGACGATCCCGGTTGAGGAGATGTACCCGCGCATTGGTGGGTTCGTCGGCTTTCATCCGATGATCGAGCTGCCGCTGACGTTCTTCACGCGCATTACCGGCGAGATGGGAATTCATCAATTCCTTTTTCTCGAGCGCGCCGAAGGTTACGGCAACGCCATCATGAAGGCGTACAACTTCGATCCGCGCGACACGATGTGGATTTTCTCGCACACCGGCATCAACAACGTCAACATCGACGTTGCCTTGCGCGCGAAGGAGGCCGGGATGCGCATTGTGGCGACTGGGTCGGCGGCACAGGTCTCGACCTCGCGTCATCCGTCGGGGCGCACGCTATTCGAGATTGCCGATGTCGTTATCGATACGCGCGTTCCGGCGGGCGACTCGTCGGTTCCGCTCAGGAATCACGTCGACAAGGTTGGTCCTGTCTCGACGATGGCGTTCGTGGCGGTGGTGTGGATGACGATCACGACCGTCGCCGAAATTTTGAGCGAGCGCGGCGTGAAGCTGTTCATCCATCCGTCGCACAACGTTCCCGGAGACACGACTGCCAGAGAGCGGCTCGATGACGCGCTCAACGAGTACAAGCGGCGGGTAAGCGGAGTTTAGCCTGCCTCAC